>RYVZ01000022.1 GCA_003979345.1 Lachnospiraceae bacterium | reverse complement strand
GCTACCGCAGCGCGGTGGAAAAGGTCGGCGATACAAGGGAATGGATCCGCAGCGTGCCTATGAGCGATCCGGCAGTGGAGGAATACCGGTCTCGGTGATGAGATTGGAAGGGACGACAGCCACAGTGATGAAATTGGAAGAGACAGCGGTCGCAGTGATGGATTTGAAAGGGTCAGCGGCTGCAGAGATGTGTCTCGAAGAAATATCAGTCATAGAAGCGCGTGGAATCTTGACATATAATGAGATAACTGGAATAATGAAATGGAGCAGACAGCCTTTTGGCAGACAGCCTAATCTGATGGAGAGGCGGCGGTGAAATCCGCCGGAAAGGAAGATGAATCATGTGGAACGTAACAGGCAAAAACAGGAAACGGCGGAAGCAATTCCCTTTTTTTGCGGCACTTTCCTGTGTACTTGTGATGTCCGCGGGATGCGGTGCAAAGAAAGGAGACGCTCTTGGCGTTGGGGAAGTCAGATCGATTGTCCTTGAGAATGCGGGTGTTTCTGAGCAGGATGCGAGATTTGTGAGGATTCGGTTAAATTCGGATGGTGGTACCTCCTGCTATGAGATAGAGTTTTTATGCAGTACGGCGGAGTATGATTATACGGTTGACGCGGAGACGGGGGAGATCCTTTCCATGAACTGCGAGACGGGGGAATATGATCTTGCGGCGGTGCCCGAAGAGATTCTGCCCCCGGAATTGGGACAAGGGACGGCGGAGAGCGGTGTGACTCCGACGTCTGAGGCGGCGGAGGGACAGGACGGATCGGGTGCCGGGACGCAGAGCGGCGCGCAGTCCCCGGAGGATGCCGTTCAAAACGGCACAGGACAGGGTACGCAGCACAACGGACAGGCAGGACAGGGTACGCAGCAGGCGGAACAGCAGTATATTGGCGCAGATGCGGCTAAACAGGCGGCGCTTGCTCATGCGGGACTGCAGGAGGACGATGTGCGTTTCAAACATGCACGTTTGGATTATGACGACGGGTACTGGAAATATGAGGTGGAGTTTCACAGCGGCAGCACAGAGTATGATTACGATATTGATGCGCAGACAGGAGAAGTCCTCTCTTATGATCATGAAGCAATTCACGGCGGACACGGGGGAGCTGAGCCTGCGGGGGATATGATCAGCGCGGAGGAGGCGGAGCAGATTGCACTTGCCTATGCGGATATTACAGAGACGGAGGCGCAGTATCTGAAAACAAAATTAGACTATGACGATGGGCGCGCTGAATATGAAGTGGAGTGGCTTGTCGGACGGATCGAATATGCCTGCGATGTGGACGCGTTAACGGGGGAGGTCCTGAGCTTTGAAAGAGAGCAGGACTGACGGTCGTTTTTGTGGATAAGACGGCGCGCTGTTCTACAGAAACATAAGGGGCGGCGTGAAACAGCAACTTTACAGGGGATCCGCCGGAGAGCTTAAGGCAGTTGTTACAGTATATGGAGCATACCACAAAGGAGAATGCCGCAACGGAGGAATTGCGGACCTTGGAGGAGGGCATCTGCCGGGGAAGGGCAGAAGGAAAAGCAGCAGCATAAAATAACAAGGGTAAATGATGTACATGCAAATTTTGCAGGGTAAAATGCGTGAAGCTGTTTTTTCAGGGGAAAATTCAAGGGAATTTTCCCTCGTTATCCCTGCCACTTTTCGTTGCAAAACTCCGGACGCTATGTTAGAATATCAGCAGGGTGCAATGATAAAAAAATAACAATCATTGACATGCCCGAAAAGGGCTTATTATCAAATCAGGAGGGATTAGCAATGGCAAAGAAAATTGTTTTGGCAGGTGCATGCCGTACGGCGATCGGCACAATGGGCGGGGCGCTCAGCACAACGCCGGCACCGGTTCTTGGTTCCATCGTTATCAAGGAAGCTTTAAGCAGAGCGGGTGTTCCTGCAGATGCTGTCGATCATGTATATATGGGCTGCGTGATTCAGGCAGGACTCGGACAGAACGTAGCGCGTCAGGCATCCATTAAGGCAGGTCTGCCGGTTACGACCCCTGCTGTCACGGTCAATGTGGTATGCGGTTCGGGATTAAACTGCGTGAACATGGCGGCACAGATGATTGCGGCAGGCGATGCGGATATTGTTGTTGCGGGCGGTATGGAGAACATGTCCATGGCTCCTTATGCAGTAATGCAGGGACGCTACGGTTACAGAATGAACAACGGAAAATTAGTGGATACCATGGTAAATGACGCATTGTGGGATGCGTTTAACGATTATCATATGGGTATTACGGCGGAGAACGTTGCGGAGCAGTACGGACTGACCCGCGAGCAGCTTGACGAGTTTGCGGCATGGTCCCAGCAGAAATGCGAGAAGGCGATGGCGGAAGGCAAGTTCAAGGATGAGATTGTTCCGGTCGAAGTAAAGAAAAAGAAAGAAACCGTGATCGTGGATACCGACGAGGGACCGCGTGCGGGCGTGACGAAGGAAAGCATTTCCAAACTGCGCGGCGCATTTAAGCCGGACGGCATCGTAACGGCGGCAAACGCGTCCGGTATCAACGATGGTGCGGCAGCGATCGTTGTGATGAGTGAGGAAAAGGCAAAGGAGCTTGGCGTAAAGCCGATGGCGACATTTGTTGCGGGCGCACTCGGCGGTGTCGATCCGTCCATCATGGGTGTCGGACCCGTGCCTGCTACGAGAAAGGCAATGGAGAAAGCCGGCATGAAGATCGACGATTTCGATCTGATCGAAGCAAACGAGGCATTTGCAGCACAGTCTCTTGCAGTACAGAAGGATTTAGGCTTCAGCAACGATGTATTGAATGTCAACGGCGGAGCTATTGCACTCGGACATCCTGTCGGTGCATCCGGATGCCGTATCCTTGTGACGCTGCTTCATGAGATGGAAAAGAGGGATGCGAAGAAAGGTCTTGCGACACTCTGCATCGGCGGCGGCATGGGTTGCGCAACCATCGTGGAGCGTGACTAAGTAATTTGTATCAGGAAACCATTAGGAGAATACCTGTCCGGGTGTTCTCCTAACTGTGCGTATAGAATTATTTTCCACAAACATCTGTGAAATATTCAAATCAAGAAAGGAATCAGATATCATGGCATTTGTATTGTATGAACAAAAAGAAGCGGTCGGCGTGATCACGATCAACCGGCCCGAAGCGTTAAACGCATTAAATTCCGCAGTACTCGACGAGCTGAACGCGGTGATCGACGGCGTGGATCTTGCCACAGTCAGATGTCTCGTACTGACCGGCGCAGGTGAGAAGTCATTCGTTGCGGGAGCGGATATCGGCGAGATGAGTTCCCTTACCAAGGCAGAGGGTGAAGCGTTTGGCAAGAAGGGCAATGATGTATTCCGCAAGCTGGAGACGCTTCCGGTTCCGGTCATCGCGGCAGTCAACGGTTTTGCGCTTGGCGGCGGCTGCGAGCTCTCCATGAGCTGCGATATCAGGATCTGCTCCGATAACGCGGTCTTCGGACAGCCGGAAGTAGGTTTGGGTATTACACCGGGATTCGGCGGAACACAGAGACTGGCAAGATTAGTCGGCGCAGGCATGGCAAAACAGCTCATTTATACGGCAAGGAATATCAAGGCGGACGAGGCATACCGGATCGGTCTTGTGAATGCCGTTTATCCGCAGGAAGAGCTGATGGCACAGGCGGAGAAGATGGCGGCAGGCATTGCGAAAAACGCACCGATCGCTGTCCGCAACTGCAAGAAGGCGATTAATGACGGACTGGATGTATGCATGGACGAGGCGATCGTGATCGAGGAGAAATTGTTCGGCGACTGCTTTGAGACGCATGATCAGGTCGAAGGCATGACCGCTTTCCTCGAAAAGAGAAAAGAGAAGAACTTCACGAATAACTAATCACGAATTAAGCCAAAAGAGTATATAACGGCGTATCAGCCGTAAGGAAAATTAAAGGAGGAAACAACATGAAGGTAGGTATTATCGGCGCAGGAACGATGGGTTCCGGTATTGCGCAGGCATTTGCAATGACGGACGGTTACGAGGTATGCCTCTGCGACATCAAGGAGGAGTATGCTGAGGGCGGCAAAGCGAAGATCTTAAAGAACATGAATTTCCTTGTGGGAAAAGAGAAGATCACGCAGGAAAAAGCGGACGAGATCATGAGCAAGATCACGACCGGTCTGAACAATATCTGCGGAGAGTGTGATCTGATCGTGGAGGTTGCGCTTGAGAAGCTTGAGATCAAGCAGAACATATTCAAAGAGCTGATGGGAATCGTAAAGAAGGACTGCATGTTTGCAAGCAATACCTCATCCCTTTCCATCACGAAGATCGGAGAAGGCTTAGACAGACCGATGATCGGTATGCATTTCTTTAACCCGGCAGACAGAATGAAGCTCGTGGAAGTCATTAAGGGAGAGAATACGCCGCAGGAGATGGTAGATAAGATTAAGGCGATCGCGACAGAGATCGGCAAGACTCCGGTTGAAGTGAAAGAGGCTCCGGGCTTTGTCGTCAACAGAATTTTGATCCCGATGGTCAATGAAGCAATTGGCGTGCTTGATGCCGGAACCGCTTCCGCAGAGGATATTGATATCGCGATGCAGCTCGGTGCATCCCATCCGATGGGACCGTTACACTTGGGCGATCTGATCGGCTTAGACATCTGCCTTGCAATCATGGAAGTGCTTTACAATGAGACGAAGGATGAGAAGTATGCGCCGCAGCCGCTGTTAAAGAAGATGGTTGCAGAAGGCAAGCTTGGCAAGAAGACCGGCGAAGGATTCTTTGATTACAGCAAAAAGTAAGACTGCCGAAGTTGATCACAAGAGCATGTCATTAAATTTATATGGAGGAATAAAATCATGGATTTCACGTTAAGCAAAGAACATGAAATGGCGAGACAGTTATTCAAAGATTTCGCTGAAAAAGAAGTAAAGCCTCTTGCACAGGAGGTCGATGAGAACGAGCAGTTCCCGAGAGTCACCGTGGACAAGATGGCAAAATACGGATTTTTGGGCATTCCCGTTCCGAAGGAGTTCGGCGGACAGGGCTGTGATCCGCTGACCTATGCGATGTGTGTTGAGGAACTTTCCAAAGTCTGCGGAACGACCGGCGTTATCGTTTCCGCACATACCTCCCTTTGTTGCGATCCGATTCAGACATACGGAACGCCGGAGCAGAAGGAAAAATATCTGATCCCGCTTGCTAAAGGTGAGAAGTTAGGCGCATTCGGCTTAACGGAGCCGGGAGCAGGAACCGATGCGCAGGGACAGCAGACCAAAGCGGTCCTTGACGGCGACGAGTGGATCTTAAACGGTTCCAAGTGCTTTATTACAAACGGAAAAGAAGCGGACGTCTATGTCATCTTTGCCGTAACCGGAAAGATTGAAAAGCGCGGCAAGATGCTCAAGGAGATCTCCGCGTTTATCGTAGAAAAAGGAACACCCGGCTTTACCTTCGGTACGAAGGAGAACAAGATGGGTATCCGCGGATCTTCCACCTACGAGCTGATCTTCACGGACTGCCGTATTCCGAAGGCAAATCTTTTAGGACAGCAGGGCAAGGGCTTCAATATCGCAATGCATACGCTTGACGGTGGACGTATCGGTATCGCGGCACAGGCGCTCGGCATCGCGGAAGGCGCGCTGGAGACGACCGTAAACTATGTAAAAGAAAGAAAGCAGTTCGGCAGAAGCATCGGCGCGTTCCAGAATACGCAGTTCCAGCTCGCGGATATGGCAACCAAGGTGCAGGCAGCGCAGCTTTTGGTTTATAAGGCAGCCATGAAGAAGGCAGAGTACGCAAAGAATCCGAAGATTTCCTATTCCGTGGAAGCGGCAATGGCGAAACTCTATGCGGCGGAAGTTGCAATGGAAGTGACGACGAAGTGCGTACAGCTTCACGGCGGTTACGGCTACATCAGAGAATACGATGTAGAGAGAATGATGCGTGACGCTAAGATTACGGAAATCTACGAGGGAACTTCTGAAGTTCAGCGTATGGTTATTTCTTCTGACTTATTAAAATAGGAGGTAAATTATCGTGAAAATCATCGTTTGTATTAAACAGGTTCCGGATACCAAGGGCGGCGTAAAGTTCAATCCGGACGGAACACTTGACAGAGGTGCAATGCTTGCCATTATGAATCCCGATGACAAGGCAGGATTAGAAGCAGCGCTCCGCTTAAAAGATCAGTATGGTGCTGAGGTAACGGTTCTTACGATGGGACTTCCCAAGGCGGCAGACGTGCTCCGCGAGGCGATCGCGATGGGCGCGGACAAGGGTATCCTTGTAACGGACAGAGTATTGGGCGGTGCCGATACATGGGCTACCTCTACAACGATCGCAGGTGCGATCAGAAATCTTGAGTATGACCTGATCATCACGGGACGTCAGGCGATCGACGGCGATACCGCACAGGTTGGACCGCAGATTGCAGAACACCTCGGCATTCCCGTAATCTCCTATGCACAGGCGATCACGGTAGACGGAAATAAAGTGACGGTACAGCGTCAGTATGATGACAGATATCATATTTTAGAGGCACAGATGCCCTGCCTGATCACGGCATTATCCGAGTTAAACGAGCCGCGTTACATGACTCCGGGCGGAATCTTTGACGCATGCGCGGCAGAGATCACGACATGGGGCAGAGCGGACTTAAAGGATGTGGATGATTCCAACCTCGGTCTTGCAGGTTCCCCGACCAAGATCGCGAAAGCTTCCGACAAGGTGCGCAAGGGCGCGGGCGAGAAGGTTGTTCCCGATTCACCGGAAGATGCAGTCAGCTATATCGTAGGCAAGCTGCAGGAGAAGCATGTGATCTAAGCAGACAGTTCGGTCATGAGGATTGCGGCAGCAGGTAAATACATGGCGGAGCGCCTTTGCAAACGGCGCGGAGAACTGTTACGTTAAGAAATGTTTAACAGCGAGAAAGGAGCAGGGTAATAACCATGAATTTAGAAGAATATAAGGGAGTATATGTGTTCGCGCAGCAGGTTGACAACGAGATCAGCAGCATTGCATTTGAGCTTCTCGGTAAGGCAAAACAGCTTGCAGGCGATTTGAAAGAAGAAGTAACGGCTGTTCTGCTTGGTTCCGGCATCAAGGATCTGGCAGATCAGCTTGCGGAGTACGGTGCGGACAAGGTCATTGTTGTGGATGATCCGGAGTTAAAGGATTACAGAACAGAGCCGTATGCACATGCGCTTGCAGAAGTCATCAACAAATATAAACCGGAGATCATGCTTGTGGGCGCAACGGCAATCGGCCGTGACTTAGGACCGACCGTATCCGCAAGAGTGGCGACCGGCTTAACGGCAGACTGTACACAGCTTGATATCGGTGATTTTCCCCTTGTGGCGGTTCCCGGTAAGGAAGCGGAGCAGAAACATAATCAGCTTCTCATGACGCGTCCGGCATTCGGCGGTAATACAATTGCTACGATCGCATGTCCGAACAACCGTCCGCAGATGGCGACGGTTCGTCCCGGCGTTATGCAGAAGATCGAGCCGGTAAAGGGTGCGAAGGCAGTCGTTGAGGAGTTTAATCCGGGCTTTACGCCGAACAACAGATATGTGACGATCAAAGACGTGGTAAAGGCAGTTACCGATACGGTTGACATTATGGATGCGAAGATTCTTGTATCCGGCGGACGAGGCGTCGGTACGCCTGAGAACTTCAAGATCTTAGAGGATCTTGCGGCAGTGCTTGGCGGTACGGTATCCTGCTCGCGTGCGGTTGTCGATGCAGGCTGGAAGCCGAAGGACTTACAGGTAGGACAGACCGGCAAGACCGTTCGTCCCCACGTGTATTTTGCAATCGGTATTTCCGGCGCGATCCAGCACGTAGCGGGTATGGAAGAGTCCGACATTATTGTTGCGATCAACAAGGATGAGGACGCACCGATCTTTGACGTGGCTGACTACGGTATCGTCGGTGACTTAAACAAGATCGTTCCGCAGCTTACCGAGAGCTTAAAGGCAGCGATCGCGGCGAAATAAGAAAACATTCCCGCACTGATGAGAATGCGAAGAAGAGAGGTTTACCAAAGCAGACGGTGGACCTCTCTTTTTTATGAGCTATTTTTTGAATGATATATTTACTTTTTTGTATGGGAATTGTTCTGATTTCAGCGAAAGATGAATATAGAAAGAAGCCTTTACCGTCATGGTACAGGCTTCTTTCTATGTTTGCTGATGTGACATGAATGATGAAATGCTCATCATATGGTTTCTTTTTATAACGATTGACGAACGAGTTATACAATTGTATAATAGATTATACGATCGTATAAAAGGAGGCTATGGTAAATGAACAAGATTGTGAAAAAGTTAGGGGAAGCCGAATTAGAGATTATGCAGGTAATTTGGGAAGCGAATGCTCCTGTTACTTCCAGTTTTATCCTAAAAGAATTGCAGGAACGGAGAAAGTGGCGTCTTTCCACTCTTATGACGTCATTGTCACGCTTAGTTGACAAAGGATTCATCAGTTGTGACCGTGCTACCGGAAATAATCTGTATTCATCCATTATTTCGGAGAATGATTTTAAGGCAAAAGAAAGTAAAAGCTTTTTAGAGAAACTATATCATAATTCCATACAAAATATGGTTGCTGCCCTTTATAGCAATAAAGCGATAAGTGATTCCGATATGAACGAATTGAGAAAATATTTAGATGAGTTGGAGGGAAAATGATAACAAATTTATTTTTAAGTGTAATAACGATTTCCATATCAACAAGTCTAATCATCATTTTTCTGCTCATCTTCGCACCGTTTTTGAATAAAAGATATGCAATGAAGTGGAAATATCTCATTTGGGTGGTTATTGCTGTCCGCCTGATGATACCGTTTCATATGGACATTCCCTTTCCGCGGATAACATTTGATGTTCCGACAGAGATTACAGTTCCTATTGACACAAATAATGAAAATGACACGCAAACAATATTGCCGACGGAACAAAAACAGATAGAAACCAATCATGTAAATGCCCTTATAGCACCGACTCAAGGAAATCAAAAAACTGTAAAAATTACTTTGTTAGACATTATTGCATATGTATGGCTAACGGGCTGTCTGTTGTTTCTGTCAGTACATATATTCAGCTTCGTGCATTATAAAAGGCGGATTACCAAAAAAGGTATGATTGTGAAAGAAAGAGATATTTTACTGCAAGCTTATAAGTTGTCAAGGGAATTGCGTATGAAGTTCAAGATTAGGATCTTGCGATACGAGGACGCGGAAAGCCCTATGGTTATCGGTTTTCTAAAACAAATGTTGGTTTTACCGAATTGCGATTATAGCGAGGAAGAATTGTTTTTTGTTTTGAAACATGAATTGATTCATATAAAACGCCATGATATTTACTTTAAGCTGCTTTTGGTGAGTGCAAATGCCTTGCATTGGTTTAATCCGTTGATTTATATCATGCAAAAAGAAGCGGTTGTTGATATGGAATTGTCATGTGACGAAAAGGTGATTCAAAAAACCGCTTTTGCTGTTCGAAAAGCATATACGGAAACTCTGCTTTCCACTTTTCATAAACAACATAAAAAAGGGGCTTTTTTGACAACACAATTTTATGGAGGAAAAGAAATTATGAAAAAACGGTTCAAAAATATACTAACCAAATCACCGAAGAAAAATGGTTTATTGCTTTGTATATGTGCTATTTGTATGACCTTAATTTCAGGAATGCTGATTGGATGTTCCATAAAAAATGAGTTACCGGAAGAAACGGTACAGACAGGAACGATCAGTCCGGGTGTAGAAGATCATACCAATACCCCAACAGATTCGGCAGATAGTAACCGTGCAGGTTTATCCGGTGATGCACCGATGGATGATAGTGGTACAGATATAAACGTTGATATACAAAATGGGAATATCGGGAACCCGCCAGAGCAGTCATTAGAATTAGAGGAAAATAATTACAAATCTATACTTTTGGGGAAAGGTAATTTTGTATGTACGGATTTGGCAAATGAGCGTTTAAGTATCAGTGAGATAGGCCGGGCTGTTACAGATGATGATAGTGTTACAGTAAGTGCTACAAAATTTACAATGATAGATATTGATGGTGACGGAGAAGATGAAGCTGTTCTTTGGCTTCAAATAAATAATATCTCTGACTATGGTTTTGAGATATTGCATGATCAAAATGGAGAAATCTACGGATATACATTGCAATATAGGGCATTTATGAACTTAAAAACAGACGGTACATTTTTGTTTTCGGGTGGTGCGGCTGATACCGGAATAGGGAAAATGACTTTTTCCGAAACCGGATATAGTGTAAATACTCAGGCTTATAGTCAATCCGGATATGATACAAATAATGAATTGATCGTACAATTTTTTATAAATGATGAATCTTGTTCAGAAGGTGAATTTTATGATGTTTTAGACGGGCAGGAACAAAAGGCAGATGTGGAGTGGTATGACCTATCTGAAAATAATATAAACGCTATATTACAATAGTTTACTTTGCAGCACGGCTAATTTCAAATATCATTTTAATAAACAGACACAGGTAATTGCGAGATACTTAAATTCGTTCCGCAGCTTACCGGGAGCTTAAAGGCAGCGATCGCGGCGAAATAAGAGAACATTCCCGTACTGATGAGAATGCGAAGAAGAGAGGTTTACCAAAGCAGACGGTGGACCTCTCTTTTTGTGCGGTATTTTTTCGTGGGAAGCGACTCTTAAATATTCATTGTAAATGGTTGATAAGTATTTTATAATCAAAGATATAAATGAAATCAGGGCTTCATGGAGGGAGAAGATCATGCTGGAATTCAAATATGACACACAACTGTTGATTGAAGGAAAAAGTCTTGACGAGGATGTGATTAACGATTATTTTACAGATCATTTTGAAGGAGATTGTTTATTGGCGGTCGGCGACGAGGATTTGATCAAAATTCATTTTCATACGAATGAACCTTGGAAGGTGCTTGAGTATTGCGCTTCTTTAGGTGAAATCCATGATATCGTCATTGAAGATATGGATAGACAGTCACGAGGATTAAAAGGCTGATTATTTACGAACTTTATTTTCAGAACTGTCAAATAAATATCAGTATTGTATGTCATGCTCTAATATGTAACTATGTATCGCTATGTAGGGGAAGTGTTCTTTCGAAAAAGAGTTTTTAGTATGACAGGTATACAGGAGAAAATGCTGATGAGTGAAGAAAGAAAACGAATCAATTATACGGTCGTCTGTGTCAGCGAGTTTGCCGAACGATACGGTTTGGGACAGAAAGAGGCGTTCAATTTTCTTTTTGAATATAAGGCGATAAAATTTTTGAAAGAGAATTATGACATAGAGCACACCTTGTCGTTTGATGATGCGCTTGACGATATGATGGCGATTTGTAAGAAAAACGGGGGAATGATTGCATGAGGCTGTATCACGGAAGTAATCTTGATATACAGGCTATTGACTTGGCACTATGCCGAACTTATAAAGATTTTGGCAGAGGGTTTTATACTACGGAATTGATCGAACAGGCGCAGAAATGGCAAGGCGTGTAGCTTTGATTTATGGCGGAACACCTATTGTAAATGTTTAAGAAATACAGGATCGATTTTGGGAATGTAACAGATTAAACATGCGGGATTTTGGAAATATTCCGTCGGAGGCTTGGGCCTTATTTGTTATGAATAATCGTAATAAGTATTTTACCGATTTTAAGAGCGAATGCTGTAATTTTGATTGTAAGTACGATGTTGTATGTGGACCGATCGCGGATGATGACATGACGGTACTATTTCGCCAATATCAGAATCATATGATCTCGCTGGAAACATTGGTTAGTGGAATGACATTCAGGGAAATGACAAGTCAATATTCGTTTCATACGGAAAAGGCAGTCGGGCTTTTAAGGAAAGTAGGCGTTTTGACATGACGAAGCAGAAGCAGTTAATTGAATATCATATTCAGGATATAATTGAGTATATGGTTAGGGATTATCAGATGGAGTATGATCAGGCAATGTATATTTTTTATCATTCTAAGACCTTTGAAAAGCTTACAGATATTGAGACTGGTCTGTATCTTGAAAGCTCTGCTTATGTTTATGGCATCTTTCAGGATGAGAGAAATTTTAATCGCTTGATTCAGGCTGAGATATAATACTCCTTTTTCAGAATTATGTAATTTTCAGAAAAGAACGGAAATCTATGATATCGTCATTGAAGATATGGATAGACAGTCACGAGGCTTGAAAGGCTGAAATCCTGATTTGTTTGGAGAGAGAGTATGAAAATACGGTGTGTATGGGAACACAACGGAAATGACAGCATTTTGTATGCCGACAATTTTGTCGGAGCATATGCGCGCGGTGAAACAAAGGATATTGCTCTTCAGAAAATGGTGCAGGAGGTTGCATCCTATTTGAAATGGAAAGGCGAAAACGTCCCTGACTCTTTGGAAGCAATGATCATCCAGGAAAAAGCTTCTGCGCTCATGATTTCGGATGCGGATTCGGATGTTCTTTTTGAGGAAGAAAAAAAGCCTCTGATCCGGGCAGAATACGAAGAGTTAAAAGCGCTTGCACTGAAATCCGCACAGGATTTTTTAGATTTGTATGAGGCGGTTCCCGACAGGAATAAAAGCTGTCTGCCTGTCCGGAAAACTTTTTATGGACAGATTCCCCGAACGGCATCTGAAATGTATGAGCATACCAGAAACGTTAATGAGTATTATTTTGGGGAAATCGGCGTGGAGGCAGATAACAAAGGCACAATTGTAGAATGCCGAGAACGGGGTTTTGCGGCGCTTGAGGGGCAGCATGATTTTTTGAATCATATTGTCTGCACGGGCAGCTATGGTGAAGAGTGGTCGCTGAGGAAGGTCCTGAGGCGGTTTATCTGGCATGACCGCATCCATGCAAAGGCGATGTACCGAATGGCGGTCAGAACATTTGGCGTCAATATTCCAAACTCGTTTTACTTCACATAAAGATTTGACGATTATGTGCCGGGAACATTTTTGGTTTTGGGAAAGGTAGTAAAAATAATTATAAAACTTTAGCAAAGTAAAAAAGCACAAAACAGAAAAGCACAAAACAGAAAAGCTCAAAGTGGAAAAGTTCAGAGCGGAAAAAGGAGGATCATGATGCCAAATTGGTTGAACGACGCTGTATTTTATGAGATTTACCCTCAGTCCTTCAAGGACACGAATGCCGACGGGATCGGTGATTTTAAGGGGATTTTGGAAAAACTCGATTACATTAAGGAGCTTGGGTGCAATGCGGTCTGGATGAATCCCTGCTTTGCATCCCCGTTTTTGGACGCCGGATACGATGTGTCGGATTACTATACGGCGGCGCCGCGTTACGGGACAAACGAGGACTTAAAGCAGATTTTTGTAAAAGCGCATGAGCTTGGGATGCATGTGATCCTTGACCTTGTTCCGGGACATACTTCGGTGGAGCACCCGTGGTTCCGTGAGTCGATGAAGGCGGCAAAAAATGAATTTACCGACCGCTACATTTGGACGAATGACGTCTGGGAAGCGCCGGAGGGAATGGGCAGCCTGCGCGGAATTTCGGAAAGGGAAGGCGCCTGTGCCGTCAATTTCTTTTCCCATCAGCCCGCCTTAAATTATGGATATTATCGACCGCAGAAGCCGTGGCAGCAGGCGGTCGATGCGCCGGGACCGCAGGCAACGATCGCGGAGATGAAGAATGTTATGCGCTTTTGGCTGCAGATGGGCTGTGACGGATTCCGCGTCGATATGGCAGGCTCGCTCATAAAAGGAGACGAGGACGGCAAGGGTACAATCCGGCTATGGCAGGACGTGCGCGCGTTTCTTGACCGGGAGTTTCCGGAGGCGGCGATCGTCTCGGAATGGGGTGAGCCGGATAAGTCGCTTCTTGGCGGATTCCATATGGATTTCCTGCTTCATTTCGGGCCGTCTCATTATAACGATCTGTTCCGGTGCGAGGAGCCATATTTTTCCTCCAGAGGAAAAGGCGATGCGTCCGCGTTTGTGGCAAAATACTGTGAGAATTATGAAAAAACCGGAGGCAAGGGCTTGATCTGTATTCCGTCGGGAAATCACGATATGGACCGTCTTGCGCGTACGCTGACGCCGGATGAGATGCGGATCGCGTTTGCATTCCTGCTTTCGATGCCGGGCGCGCCGTTCATCTATTACGGGGATGAGATCGGTATGCGGTATGTGGAGGGACTTCCCTCCGTGGAGGGCGGATACAACAGAACCGGCGCGCGCTCGCCGATGCAGTGGGATGATACCGCGAATGCGGGATTCAGCGCGGCCCCGTCAGAAAAGCTGTATATTCCATTAGATGAAAGTGCGGACCGCCCGACCGTCAAAGCGCAGATGACGGATGACGGTTCTCTCTATCATGAGGTCAGAAGACTCATTACACTGCGCCGTGCACATCAGGCGCTTTTGGCGGACGGAGAGATTTCATTTGTGAATGCCGGCGGGGCGTGTACGCAAGAGAATGAGACTTCATATCCGCTTGTGTATCTGCGCAGCTGTGAGCAGGAAAAAATTCTTGTTATCCTCAATCCGTCAGGAAAGGGGCAGACGTTATCCGGGGAGTTTCAACCGAAGAAGACGATTTATGCAATCGGCGGTGAAGCGCGGTTTTCAGGCGGCGCCGTGACGGTACCGCCCCGCCATGCAGGATATTATCTGCTATAAGCAGAAATCAATTTGGTGATGAACCGGTGGGAGTCTGAAAGGTTAGTGTGAATAGAAGTCCAAATGCGCACGTCAACCGGATTTGGATATAGCGTGAATGGGGAGGAGCAAACAATGCAGAGGCTATTTAACGACGGGTGGAGCTTTCGGAAAACGGGTACGGATTGTTCTTATCAGGAAGCGCTGGAGGGCAGCGGATGGAAACGTGTTGACATTCCGCATGACTGGCTCATACATCAGGTGAATGATCTGTATGAGACAAGTACGGGCTGGTATCGGAAGCGTTTTTTTGCGGCAGATACAATGAAAACGAGGATCCTGCGTTTTGAGGGCGTCTATATGGACACGACGGTCTATGTGAACGGACAGACTGCCGGAGAGTGGAAGTATGGCTACTCGACATTTGAGATTGAGATCGGCAGTCTGCTTCGGAAAGGTGACAATGAAATCGTCGTGCGTGTCGATCACCGTGCGCCGAACTCGCGCTGGTATTCCGGGGCGGGAATTTATAGAAACTGTTATCTGTTGGAACACGCGGGCGCGTACATAAAATCGGACAGCGTTTATTTCCATGCAAAGAATATAAGGCATGCAAATGATACGAATCATTCACAGAATGCAAATGATACACAGGCTTCAAATCATAAAAATGATGCACAGTATGATTTGAAGAACGGCGGAGAGTGGGAAGTGAGGTTGTCTTGTGAGGCTGCTTGTGGAAGCGGTGTGGAAGAAAATGCGCAGGAATCCTGCGGCACGACAGCGGGCGTGCCGCGTATGCGCACCGGACAGCGCACATATCTTGTGCGGTATACGGCGGTTGATGATGAGGGAAATGTTCTTTTTACAGCAGAGGGTGCGCCGGACAGCGAAGTGTGCCTTACTGTGGAACATCCGAAGCTTTGGGATATCGATGACCCAAAGTTCTATACGCTTGAAACGGTTCTGTTTTGCGGCGGTGAGGAAGCGGACCGCCAGTGCTGCCGCATTGGTTTCCGCACGATCACCTTTTTACCGGACAGCGGATTCTGGCTGAACGGAAAAAACACAAAGATTCATGGCGTATGCCTGCATCATGACCTGGGGGCGCTCGGCGCGGCTGTGAACAGGACTGCGCTCAGGCGGCAGCTTGCGGCAATGAAGGAGATGGGCGCGAATGCGGTCAGGACGTCCCACAATATGCCGGCAGTTGAGCTGATGGAGCTCTGCGACGAAATGGGAATCCTTGTGGACAGCGAGGCGTTTGATATGTGGGAGCTGTCCAAGACTGGGTACGACTATGCGCGCTTTTTTTCGGAGTGGTATCAAAAAGACGTGGCTAGCTGGGTCAGAAGGGACAGGAACCACCCTTCCGTCATCATGTGGAGTATCGGAAATGAGATTTATGATACACATGTATCTGAGCGCGGCGAAGAAGTGACGAAAGCGCTCTGCGCTGAGGTAAAAAAGCATGACCCGTGGGGCAATGCTTATACGACCATTGGATCGAATTATATTGAGTGGGAGGGCGCGCAGAAGTGTGCGCAGCATATCGAGCTTGTCGGCTATAATTACGGCGAGGCGCTTTATCAGCGGCATCATGAGCGTTATCCGGACTGGTGCATTTACGGCAGCGAGACGGCAGCGCGTGTGCAGAGCAGGGGGATTTATCATTTTCCGAAATCGGCGGCGTATATCACGCATGACGACTTACAGTGTTCGTCGCTGGAGAACTGCCGTGCGGGAAGCTCGGAGCGCACGGCGCAGACGTCGATCATTGCCGACCGGGACACGCCGTTTTGCGCGGGACAGTTCATTTGGACGGGCAGCGATTATATTGGAGAGCCAAGTCCCTATGCGACCAAGAATGCCTACTACGGGCAGATCGATACGGCGGGTTTTCGCAAGGACAGCTACTATCTGTATCAGGCGGCGTGGACGGACAAGCCCGTGCTGCATCTTTTGCCGTATTGGGATTTTAACGACGGGCAGCTGATCGATGTGATGGCGTATACGAACCAGTCCTGTGTGGAATTGTTTTTGAACGGGGAATCCTTGGGGAAAAAGGAAACCGGAACGGGCTACAGCGCCGACTGGCAGGTCCCGTATCAGAAAGGCACGCTCCGTGCGGCGGCGTATGATGAAAGCGGGACGCTGATATTGGAAGATGAGACGACGTCGTTTGGGGAGCCCGCTCGTCTTGTCCTTTCGCCGGATAAAGAGCGATTGAAAGCGGATGGGGAGGATTTAATTTTTCTCACGATCTCGGCACAGGATGCGGACGGGGTGTTTGTTGCAAATGCGAAAAATCGCGTCAATGTGACAGTCGGCGGCGCGGGGCGCTTAGTGGGTCTGGACAGCGGCGACAGTACGGATTACGACGAGTATAAGAGCATTTCGAAACGGCTGTTTGGCGGGAAATTACTGGCAATGATCGCAGGAAAAGGTCACGGTGGGGAGATCACGGTGCATGTGACTTCACCGGGCCTGCCTGATTCGAAGCATGCGCTGTATGCGGAGGAAGCGGAGCGTCCGGCGGGCATGAGCGATGCATTTACGGAAAATACGCCATATGCGCAGGCGTACGGAGCCGGAGCGGTACAGGACATTCCGGTGCGCAAGATCGAATTGACGGCAGTAAGACAGTCGTTTGATGCAGAACATACGGAAACGGAAGTGACCGCAGCTGTTTTCCCTGCGGAGGCGGTATATGAAATTGAATGGAAGGCGGTCACGCCGACCGGCGTGGAGACAAATATTGCAGAGGTGCTTCAAATTGAGAGATATAAAACGGCGGAGAGGCACCCGCAGAACAGTGCGCAGGCAGTCGTGCGCGTGAGCGGGGACGGAGTCTTCCGCCTCCGGTGTTACAGCAGGAACGGCAAGCCTATGCCCGATGTGATCTCTGAATTGGAAATGGAAGTAACGGGTCTTGGAAGCGCAGTTATCCATCCGTACGGCGCGCTTGTAAAAGGCAGCCTTTACAATATGAGCACAAGCCCGTTAGATGAGGTATCCGAGGGAGGCGTCAGAGTCGGCGGGAAGAATCAATGCGTTGCAGGATTCCGTAATGTTTCGTTTGGAAGAGCGGGTGCGGACCGTTTTCAGGTTTCGATCATTCACTGGTTTCGCGATACGCCGCTTACTTTTTCGTTGTGGCGTGGTATGCCTTATGAGGAGGGCTCTGAAAAGCTTGGTGATTTTACCTATCAGGCGGATTTTGTATGGCAGACGTACAGACCGAACAGTTACCGCCTGAACCGCAAGTTAAAAGGCATGCAGGATCTTTGTTTTGAATTTCAGGAAACGGATCAGCGCGTGTATTTTGGCGGATTTTCGTTTGAAGGGCAGGAGGAAGCGTATGCGGAGATCGCGGCGGGCGGGTACTCCGGCATTCGCGGGGATTCTTATTTAGCAGAGGGGGACGCCGTACGCCAGATCGGAAATAATGTCTTTATGGAGTTTGATGATTTTTATTTTTCCAAAGGTGCAAAGAGCATTACCGTCAAAGGTAAAACGCATCATGCGCAGGATTCGGTGCATCTGAGGGTCATTGGAGAATGGGGAGAGGTCAAAGAGATTTTGGAATTTACCGAAACCGGGGAGGACGCGGAGACGACGTTCCCGGTGCAGATACCGACGGGAATGGCGGACGTGAAGTTTGATTTCCTGCCCGGCTGTGATTTTGACTTTGTGAGCTTTCGGTTTGAGGCGTGACGGGGAAGAAAGGGGAGCCATTCAATGAATAATTCTACAATGAACCGTCGGATTGCGGGTGCGGGGGCTTTGATCGTAACGGTAACGGTGTTGCTGTTTGCAGTCTGTATGCTGATCCCGTTTGACTTTGGAAGCTATTTTGTATGCATGATACTGCCGATCGGATATATTATGATGACAGCCGGATTTTGTCATGAAAGCGATGACGACCATAAAGCGGCGGCTTATGTAGGCATGGTGTTTGCGGCGGTTTATGCGGTCTTGGTATTTCTTGTGTATTTTGCGCAGACGACGTCGGTCCGGTTAGACCGGCTTAACGGACAGGCGCTGCAGATCCTTGACTTTTCAAGGGGCGGCTTGATTTTTAATTATGATCTGCTTGGATACGGCATAATGGCGCTGTCAACTTTCTTTGTCGGGTTGACCATTCATACAAAAACAAAAGTCGATAAATGGTTAAAATATCTGATGCTGGTGCATGGAATCTTCTTTTTTTCCTGCTTTCTCATGCCGATGACGGGAATGTTCGGCGCGATGTCAGACGGAGAAACAAACATGGGCGGCGTGATCGCGCTTGAGTTTTGGTGCGCGTATTTTACGCCGGTCGGTATTTTATCCTTCCTGCATTTCAAAAAAAGTAAGAATGAGAGGCGAGGGAACGCCGGAAACAGGTATGGATGAGGAGCATGGGAGCGCCGGAAATCAGATATGAGCGTTAGGAACGGGAACGAAAAGACAGATATAGAGGTGAGGGACGGAAATGACACAAATCAGATATGTTGAGCCGGGAGACCGAAAGTTTTGGCAGGGGCTTGATCAGCATTTGCCGGAAGAGGAATTTGCAAAAAAAGTGCGCGATCAGAGAGGGTATGTTCTTTTGGAAAACGGCGAGCCTGCCGGTTTGTTGCGATACAACCTTTTTTGGGACAATACGCCGTTTTGTACGATGCTTTTTGTTGATGAAAACCATCGGGGAAAAGGGCTTGGCAAAAAACTGATGGAACATTGGGAGCAGGATATGAAGGTGAAAGGGTACGGTATGCTCCTGACTTCTACACAGGTTGATGAAGAAGCGCAGCATTTTTACAGAAAACTCGGTTATAAGGACTGCGGAGGGATGACCGTGGATGTGCCGGGGTATGAACAGCCGATGGAGCTGTTTTTGGTGAAAGCGCCAGATTGAAAAATTAAAGATTTTTCAACCTTTCGGACATTATTTTCAAATATATAAATCGGGCTTTGCGGGGGAAGATTGCAGCATGGATATATTGGTATATGAAATGAAATATGTAAAAGATGATATTGAAAAAACCAGCATTTCGTGTATTCCTTTTGAGCAAAAGTATTTTCAACAATATATGAAAATATACAATGCCTGCTTTTATGAAATGCGAAAGTCTCTTGATATTGAGCCATATGATTTTTTGAGTGATTATAAACAGATCGGTGAAAAAAGTAAGGATATTTTTTTGCTTGTAAGCGGAGAAGAAATGATTGGTTCTGTCGCATGTTACGGAAGTGAAATAGATGATTTGATAGTCAATCAGAAATTTCAAAATAAAGGATATGGAAAACAAATTTTATTATGGGGAATGAACCGTATTCGCCAAATTAGTAACGAGCCTGTTTTGCTGCATGTTGCTAAATGGAATGAAAAAGCTATAAGGCTATATGAAAAAGTGGGATTTGATATTACAAATATCGAGAGGGTGCGTTAGCTTCCGGTTATAGAACTGTTAAGTTGAACACTTTTCCGAAATGAAGCGGCGGCTTCGAAAGGGGAAAATAAAATGGAGGTCGGGCAGATCCAGCCGTCGCAGTTTTTTGTTGACGAAGAAAAAATCGCTGCGATCCGCAGCTTTATTCATGATCCGCAGGATATCATCATTCAGGTGACTCCCTATCAGGGGCGCTGGCTTTCTTTGGACGGGCATACGCGTCTTTATTATGCGGTATTGAACGGCTGGGATACGGTCCGCGCGGTAGAAGCAGAAACGGACGGAGCTGTTCTGGGATTTGCAAGGGAAGCGCAGCGGCGAAACATTCATTCTCCAAAGGATATGGAACTTATAAGTCACAGCGAGTATGAAGAAAAATGGAACCGCTTTTGCGATGAGTATTTTTCGGATATGGATGAGTGAGGATGAGCGGCAAGTCACAATGAATGCCGTGTCTCAATTCAGGGGATACCCGGAATGCAGACTTGGAAATCAAATCGGATGAGGCATGTCGTGCGGCGGAGAAAAAAGAATGGGAGCAGGAGGAAAAACAGTTGGACATAATGATCGAACCGATCCTGATTGAACAGAAATCGGTGTTTGTTCAAATGATGGAATTATATCTATACGACTTCTCGGAGTTTTCCGATGATGATATCAATGAATATGGTTATTTTGGATATTCCCGGATCGATGACTATTGGAATGATGAGGGGAGATATCCGTTTTTTATCCGTGTAGACGGAAAACTGGCAGGATTCGTATTGGTCAGGTCTTGCAGTGAATACAATGATTTGCGTGACCCGCACAATATCGCAGAATTTTTTGTGATGAAAAAATATCGGAAAAAAGGCGTAGGAAAAACAGTCGCAAAGAGGATTTTTGATCAATTTGCGGGGGACTGGGAAATTGCCGCATGGTCCAATAATCATGTGGCAAAAAAATTTTGGGAACGTGTTGTCAGCGAGTATACAAACGGGCAATATAAACCCTTTTCCTGTCCGGAAAAAAAGATCGACGGATTTATATTTCATCGTTCGTGATCCCTGCGCTGATTTGGTTTTGCGAACGGGGTCCTGCTTTTATAAGTGCAGATCAGGGATCGGTAGAAAAAGGGAACGGAAGGTGCATCATGGAACTCAATATCAATTCTCCTGCCTGGTTCAAGGAACATGTCGGTGTGGATGATGAGGTATATCGCTTCTGCCAAAAGGCATATTTATTTTTCAAAGACAAGGAATACAGCGATACGCTGCATACGATCGGAATCATGCCGGTAGCGGCTCCGCAGGAAATTTATGACGAGGGGGAGTGGAAAGAAAGCGTAAAATTCCGGTGTGAGCAGAGTGTTGTGAGCATTGTGATCCGAATGGATTTTATGAAATACAGTCAGGCAGATTGCTTCGGGAAGGTGGAACAGATAAGGGAAACGGTTCTTGAGGCTGTAAAACGGATCAGACCGAAGAGGCTGTTTGATTCTCATGCGTTTGAGGAGGATTTTATTTCTTTACGATGAATGTAGATTTACGGGGAGGAGTGAGTATTAGTAGAGGTTTTCATCATAGGCGTAATAGTGAGTGACAATAAGCAGCAGGCTATTACAGTTTGAATAGATTAAGTGTAACAAGTACAAAACCGGCAGATTTGTGGAAATCACAATTTGCCGGTTTTGCATTTGTATGAAATATAAGGAAATTTCATATTGATCTATAATTTAGATGAAAAAACTTACATAAAGCTGTCAACTTTGTGTAAGTCAAAAGTGCATATACATTGTGCCTTATACGCGAAGTATAACACAAAATGCCATTATATGCAATCGCTTTTTATTGTCGGAAGGCTTAAAAAGCTTCTATGAAGATGTATGCTATAGTTTTGTGGGGTCATGAAATGGTCAAAATAAAGGAGATGGATGTATGTCAAAAAGAGGAGAAAATATTCGTAAAAGGAAGGACGGAAGATATGAAGGACGGTATGCGGCTGGCTACAAGCAGAATGGTACGGTAAGATACCGATCAATCTATGCGAAAACGTATGCTGAAGTAAAAAAGAAACTATATCAAGCCGTCAACCAACAACATTACAATAGCAATCTTTTTCAAAAAAGATTACTAGTATCACAGGTGTCTGATATGTGGATGCAAAATAAAAAGCCTTATATTAAACAGTCAACTTATTATCGCTATCAAACGGTGATACGAAAACATATCAATTCTTATTTTAGGGATACGCGGGTTGATGAGTTAGACCAGGTTGCGATTCAACGTTTTACGAATGAACTGGTACAATTATTAAAACCAAAGACAGTTCGGGATGTTTTGGCAATATTTAGACAGATTTTATGCTATGCGCAGGAACAGGCGTTGTGTGGAGAAGTACCCATGAAGGTAAAGCTACCGAAAGATGATGCGGGTATGGTAAAAATATTTTCTGTGACAGAACAGCAAAAGTTGGTAAATTATTTGCGTCAAGAGCCTGATTTACAGAAATTAGGTGTTTTGATCTGCCTTTACACTGGAATGAGATTGGGTGAGATATGCGGACTGCAATGGAAAGATATTGACTTTACAGATTGTGTAATTAAAGTGCGTAGAACTGTCCAAAGGATTGGAACAGAAGGTGGAAGCACAAGGTTTCTGATCGATACACCGAAAACCCAGAAGTCCATACGGGATATTCCAATTTCGGGATTTTTGATGAGAGAGTTACGGAAATTTTGGTGTTGTAACCCTTCTGCTTATGTTTTAACAGGAAGAGGAGAATTCACACAGCCAAGAACTTATCAATATCGATTCAAGGGGTATCTCCAAAACAGCGGATTGTCCGGTGACTTTCACTTTCATACGCTTCGACATACGTTTGCTACCAGAGCGATTGAACTGGGATTTGATCCTAAAACGCTAAGTGAGATTCTTGGTCATGCGAATGTCAGCATTACATTGAATCGGTATGTTCATTCTTCTATGGAGCTGAAACGCCGCAGTATGGATCTTTTTTCAGTTGTATAGGGGTCAAAAACAGGGTCGCTGAAAGGGAGAATACTTCATAGTTCAAAGAAAAGGTTTCCTTTTTACGCAAAGTTGACAGCTTTATGTAAAAGGGAATTATTCATTATTCTATTATTACCATGAGATAGAAGTTAAAAACAGAATATTTTTTATGTCATGAGACGGATGCGAATGAAGCATAAAAGATAAATTCAATCGTCATGGGTAGAGGTACTTATATCGTAACGACGGAAAAGGAGAATACACTAATGAAAAAGAAATTGTGGATTGTTATTTGCGTGATAGCAGGAGTAGTATTTGTCGCAGGTATCGCAGTAGCATTTTTTGCGGTATCGAGCAATAGCAAGAACAAATTTGATAGGCATATGGAGATGGCAGTACGGTATGTGGAAGGGCTTGAGTATGAACGGGCTATCGCTGAATATGAGTCTGCAATTGAGATAGACCCGAATAATATAAAGTCTTATCAGGCACTGGCAGAACTTTATGTGCAGGCGGGAGATTATGAGTCTGCGACGGAGATTTTGAACAGGGGGATTGAGCGGACAGAGTCGGGTGAACTGTTGGAATATTTGGAAGAAGTACAGAATGTATATGAGAAGCAGAAAGGGATAGCAGAAGAGTCTGAGCAGGCAGAGATGGAACAGAGACAGGAAGAAGGAAAGGATTCACAGGAGACCGCCGATGAAAGTCTTGCGAGAGAAGAAAGGGTAGAGGGTGCAGATGGGGAATACTATATTTGTGAATATGATGGGGATGGAAATCGGGTGCGCTCTACATATTATAGTGCTGACGGAATCGTGTTTTCATATTGGCTCGCTGAATATAATGAAGATGGGAATTGTGTAAAAACAAGCATTTATAATGCTGATTGGACTTTGGAAAGTTATTGTATAAACGAATATGACAGAAATGGTAATAATATAAAACAAAGTTTTTATAATGCAGATGATGTATTAGAGAGATATTGTGCTAATGAGTGTGATGCCAATGGGAATTATGTAAAAAAGAGTTGGTACAATGCGGATGGAACGTTGGATAGTGTGTATGAGTCTGAATATGATGATAGTGGAAATGAGGTAAAACTCGTTTATTATGGAAACGATGGGGAGTTACTGGGATATAACATCTATGAATATGATGAAAACGGGAATCGGATCAAAGAGATAATGTATGATGCCAATGAGGAGCTTTTAGGTGTTTGTGATGCCGATGGATATTCGATAGAATCACAGGAAAACACTGGTGAAAATCTTGCGAGGGAAGAGAGGGTAGATGATCCAAATGGAGGGGGCTATTGGATTGATGAATATGATGAGGAAGGGAAATTACAGAAATCAACAAGATACTATGAAAATAGCTGGCTTAGTATGGGCATCGTATACTATATAATTTCTGAGTATGATAAAAATGGGAATTGTGTGAAATTAACTTATTGCGATATGGATCAACAGAAGCTTTGGTATGATGTTTCCGAATATGATATGCAAGGAAATGTGATAAAGACTACAACTTATGAAACTGACGGGGCATTAAGGAATTATTCAACTAATGAATATGACATGAACGGAAATTTGTTGGAAAGAGTTGAATATGATGTTGACGGAACGATTACTGAGCGAAGCGTTTATGAATATAATGAAAATGGGCAAATGATAAAAATAGCCCGTTATGGAAGAGATGGGATTTTCCTAAGTGAGGATGTGTTTGAACAGTAGTAAGATGCGGGTCAATAGACCATCTCTGTGGCGTCGATATGATAATTAAAAGGAGAAACAATATGATTCTAATAGTTCCATTGTCTGCTGTTATAGAAATGATTATATTTTTAGCGCTGATTGGCATAGCAACGCAGATTGACGGAGGTACGGCTGTTGCGAGTGTAGCAAGTAAAAATGTGCAAGGGATTTTTATCGCTTTTCTTGTACTCAATTTGTTAATCGCATCAGCAATAATTTATAAGGCTTATGCAGTGAATAAAGGCAAAAGTCGGAAAATTGCAGTGGTAAATATATTATCTGTAGCCTACAAAGTTCTGATAGTTGGTATCTATGGTTTTCTTTGGGGAACATTTATGTGCGTTCCGGCTTTGGCAGGCAGCAGCACGATGGGAATAATTGGGCAGGTATTTAATCTTTTAGGGAGTCTTATCATGCCGGGGCTTCATTTGACCATCCAATTGGTAATGTGGTTACCCATTATCTTTGTTGAAGAAATTGTATCACGTAAAAAGGATAATTACATTTACAATATTTTGATTAGACTAATGTGCTGTGCGGTGTGTACATTTTTAGTAAAAATGTGGCTATTTGATCATTCTGTTCCATATTTGCTTGACATAAGTGAGCATCAGTTAATAGAAAATATATATGGAAGTGATATTTTTATTACACTGCAAAAAATGGGTTTTGTAAAGCCATAACAAATGAGATGGCATAATGTTCAAAAGCGGTTTGAGATTCTGCAAAGCGGATCATGAGTGGTAGTGTGAAAGTTTCATACACGGGATTTGTGCTTGTGCGCACTTGGCACAACTCTGTAATGCATAAAAACGTGCGTAGAAATGGGGATTAATATGAAGAAAGCGCGGAAAATGTTTGGATGTGTACTGATTTCAGTAATGGCTTTATCTGCTGTTTCTATCAATGCTTTTGCAGAAGAAATGATGACATTGGAGAACATTTATGTAGCAGGCGATTATAATGCTGGTTCCATATATGGACCGCAATTAAATCAGACGGAACTGAGTCAGGTAGCAGAAGCGGTCCGTACATTTGTGGAAAGCTATGACTGGGAACAGGTGGATGATTATACAAAGGTATGCTATGCAAATGAGTATCTCTGTAATGTCTGCAATTATGCGCCAGACTGGTCTCAAAACAGGGCGAACACGGCTTGGGGGGCGCTGGTATATGGCGAAGCGCAGTGTTCCGGATATGCGAGAGCATTTAAGGCATTATGCGATGCAATAGGACTTGGCTGTTATTATGTTCACGCAGATGAAAATGCATCTAATCCAAGTCATCAGTGGAATGAGGTGTGTGTGGATGGAGCATGGTATATCATAGATGTACAGTGTAACGATTCTTCCGACTATCCTTCGGTTTTTCTGATTTCGGGAGATTCTTACGCGCGCCGGTTTGGAATGTCATGGAATCATGATGGATTGCCAGAATGTACGAAGGATTATAGTGGGATAAAACAAAATGTTATATATGACGTGGACGGAGGGTATCGGATCATAGAACATGACAGTGTGACTGGTTATTGGTTAAGGACGAGTCTTTACAATGCTGATGGTACATTGAAGCGGTTTGTCATGAATGAATATGATGAAAATGGGAATCGTGTAAAGGAATTAAATTGTAATGGCGATGGAATCATAACGTATTATACATTTTACGAATATGGCGGAAACGGAAATCTTGTGAAGAAAATTGAATGTAGGGGTAACGGGAATTTACATCATGTTCAGGAATTTGATGCAAAAGGAAGGTGTGTAAGTGAAATATCGTATAATGAGGACGGGACATTAGATATCCATTGGGTTCGCGAGTATAACGAAGACGGGACGTGTTTGAGAGAAATTGAATACCATGACGATGGTACCTATCAGATTATGGAGTATGCCGGGAAGCATGTAATTCAAACAATATATAATGCGAACGGAGCGGTAGCTTCAAAATTAGATTTTAATTTTGAGAATGGAAGCGTAACAGTACTAACCGGAGATATTGGAGTATATTACGCAATATCAGTGTGTCCATAAACGTTGTATTGCAAAATATACATTAAAATAAGGATAGATGTATTATGCTTGCAGAGCACTATATG
This sequence comes from Lachnospiraceae bacterium, assembly GCA_003979345.1. Lineage (GTDB taxonomy): Bacteria > Bacillota > Clostridia > Lachnospirales > Lachnospiraceae > DLAJ01. The sequence continues at coordinate 31,325 of RYVZ01000022.1, read as the reverse complement.
TGAGACTTGTTCTATTAGTGATTATTTGGATATGATGATATGGACGTTGATTATAGTCATATAGAAAAGGTACGCCTTTATAAATAGGCGTGCCTTTTCCATTATGCTCTTTGAAGAATTCGAAAATTCACCTCTTGCTTTTTTTTATCCGGTATGATATGCTGAAGATAACTTATTTAACAATATTAAATAAGTAAGAAACAGTATGGAATACGCAAAAGGGTAAAGGAATAAATTAGCGTTTCAAAAACACGGAAAAGATTAAGCAAGGCAATTGCGCTGAAAAGATGAAGCAGAGGAAAGGAGAATCGGGATGAAACTTGTTGTGATTGGCGGGGGCAGCAGTTATACACCGGAACTGGTGGAGGGTGTGATCACGCACAGCGCTTCTCTGCCTGTGACGGAGATCGTATTGATCGATGTGCCGCAGGGGGAGGAAAAAGTGCGTATCAATACGGCGTTTGCGGGGCGCATGTTACAAAAAGCAGGACATGCGGCGACGGTCCGTTATACGTTTGACCGCAGGGAAGGGCTTGCGGGAGCGGCGTTTGTCATTACGCAGCTTCGCGTCGGCGGGCTTGATGCGCGTGAAAAGGATGAGCGAATCCCGCTCAAATATGATATGATCGGGCAGGAGACGACGGGTGCGGGCGGCTTTTTCAAGGCGCTGCGCACGATTCCGGTGATTCTTGACATCTGCAGGGATATGGAGGCGGTCTGCCCGGACGCATGGCTGATCAATTTTACGAATCCGGCAGGCATCGTGACCGAGGCTGTTTTGAAGAATACGAAGGTGCGTTGCATCGGACTTTGTAATGTGCCGATCAATATGCGGCATGACGCCGCAGAGCGGCTTTCGGTATCCGCCGATGAGCTGGACTGCCGGTTTATCGGTCTGAATCATTTAAGTGTCATGACGCAGGCGTTATACCACGGGGAAGATAAGATCCGCGAGGCGCTCATGTCGGATAACAATGAGAGTGTTGTAAAGAACATCAAAAAAAATGACGGCATGGATGATATGGCGAGAGAGCTTGGCTGTATGCTCTCCCCGTATATGCAGTATTTTTATTTTGAAAAAGCATCTTTAGCGCATGAGAAGCAGGAGGCGCTTGGGATGGAGGGTCCCCGCGCCGTTCAGGTGAAAGCAGTAGAGAAAAATCTGTTTGAGTGCTATCGGGATGAACAGTTAAATGAGAAACCGGAAGCGCTTGCAAAGCGCGGAGGCGCGCGGTATTCAGAGGCAGCGATTAACCTGATCGACAGTATTTATCATGACAGAAAGGACGTGCAGGTCGTCGATACCTTAAACAGAGGTATCATTCCTCAGCTCGCGGATGATGCCGTGATCGAGACGAACTGCGTGATCGGCAGGAACGGGGCACAGCCGCTTCCGCTTACGGATGGGAAACTTCCTTCTATTTTCTTAGGATTGATGGAGCAGGTCAAGGCTTATGAAAGCCTGACCGTGCAGGCGGCTGTTGAGGGTGACAGGAACAAGGCGCTGCTGGCGCTCGTGCATCATCCGCTCGTGCATGATATGCCGGAGGCGCGTGCGATGATGGAAGAGATGATGGAAGCACATAAAGCGTATCTGCCTGCTTTTTTCAGGAAAGACATATAAGCGGGCAGCGATGCCGGAGGAAGCTTTAGGAGGTAAAACGATTCGTGGAGACAAGGGTTGGGATGCTGATGGAACAAAGAGTATTTATAAAGAAGCGGGGACAGGAGAGGAGAGGGTTCATATGTATGTAATGGGAGTGGATGCAGGAGGAACAAAGACGCGCTGCATGATTTGTGATGAACAGGAGCGTGTTGCAGGAATCGGGGAAGCGGGCGCTTCCCAGCATCAGGTTTACGGGATACAACAGACAAAAGACAACCTGCGTCTTGCCGTCACGCGTGCACTGGACGAAGCGGGGCTGTCTCTTTCGGATATTTCCTATGCGGTTTTGGGTATGTCAGGCGCCGATGAGGAGGATGATTTTGCGCTGCTCATTCCGGCGGTGAAGGAAGTATTGTGCGGTGTGCCCCATGAAGTGCTGCATGACTCATGGATCGGGATGCGTGCGGCGCTAGGGAGTGCGTCGGAAGACGGCAATGCGGCGGACGATGGAACTGCGGCGGGAGACTGCAATGCGCCCGAAGACGGCAATGCGGCAGGATGTGGCGGCGAGAAGACCGCAATGGCGGGTGTGGTGTCCATCTGCGGGACAGGAGCGGGACATGCGGGCATGAACAGCAAGGGAGAAAAAGTGACGCTCCGAAATCTCTACTATTTAACAGGAAACTATGGGGGCGGAGGAGATTTATACAAGCAGGCGCTTCATTATGCGTTCCGCTCCGAGGAGGGGACCTATGAGAAGTCACTGTTAGAAGAAATGGTGCCGTCTGTGTTCGGTGTCAAGACGATGGAGGAGGTCTGCGTCATGATCAAGAATGACGGACCGGATGAAAAGGCGCGCTATCAGCTTCCGATCGTCGTTTTTGAGGCGGCGCGGCGCGGGGATCAGGTTGCGGCGGCGCTGCTGTCCGATATGGGAAGGGAAGAGGGATTTTATGCAGCTGCAGTCATCAGGAAGCTTGGCATGACAAAGGAGCGTGTTCCCGCGGTGCTGATCGGCAGTCTGTTTCAGACAGGGGAAACGCTGTTGATCGACGCATATATGGAACAGGTCCGGGCAGCGGCGCCGCTCGCATATCCGGTCATTCTCAAGGAACAGCCGGTCGTGGGCGCGGTACGGCTTGCACTCGATCACATTAGCCAGCAGGAGGAATGCGCGGATGGCGCAGAGTAAGGAGCGGACCGGAAAGCCGGCATTATTAAAAGAATTAAATATTGGTTTGATCATGGACGTGCTTCAGAAAAAGGGAGAGGCGACGCGCGTGGAGCTGGCGGCGCTTACAGAATTAAGTCAGCCGACTGTGAACTTGCTGATCGGAGAGCTTGTAAAGGATCGGATTGTTTTGAGCCTTGGAATTGCGGAGTCAACGGGGGGCAGACGGGCGGAGGTGTTTGCGCTGAATGCAAAGCGTGCCGCGCTTGCCGCTGTTGTGATCAGGCATGACCGGATCGAGGCAGTGGTGACGGATCTTGATTTTTCTGTGGAGCTGCATGAACAGAGAGAGCGGACAGAAGGCGCGTCCTGTACGGAGGAATTGATTTCCCTGCTTCAGATGCTTTTTGAAAAAAGACCCAAGATCCGGGCGATCTGCGTCGGCGTACCCGGCTCTGTTTCGGAGGATGGCGAAGTGTTTTCCATTCCGATGATACCGGAATGGGAGCATTTTGCATTGAAAAAGGAATTGGAAAGCCGGTTTCCGGCGTTGGTCTGCGTCATGAATGATATGAATGCGATCGCGGCGGGGTATTTGCCGGGAAACGGGAAACGCAACAATAAATATACAAAAAACTTTGTGTATCTGCATGCGGAAGGTGCCGGAACGGGTGCAGGTATCGTCATTGACGGGAAGGTATATTCCGGCTTTCGCAGTTTTGCGGGCGAAATTGGAAGCATGATACTTGGAACGGCGGATCATTTGACAGGCAGCGGAAGAGGGAAAAAGAGCGGAGAAGAAGTACTCAGTCATCCCCGAGATGCAGAAACAGCGTATCGCAAAATCAGCGTGGAAGGGTATATGAGAAATGCCGCGGATCACAGTCAGAGGAACGCAATTTTGACGGCGGCGGCCGTGAACCTGATCTGTGTGTTGAATCCTGAGGAGATTTTGTTTGGAGGAGAAGTGACGACAGAAGCGGCAGAGGAGATTTTTGAAGGGTGCCGGGCATATCTGCCGGAGTCGGTGCTGCCGCGGTTTCAGGTGATTCCCGATTATCAAAAAGCGTATTTTGATGGTTTATGCAGACAAGGACGGGAACTATTGAACAGGCATATACAGATAGTATGATCGTTTCTGCTTCTGATAAAGGAAAGAGTATGATATACTTTAAGAAGCATGGAGACAGAATGCAGCATAGCAGAGGATGTTTGTGGAGCGGAATGTGGGAAAGATTTTCGCAGGTGTTCCATGAATGTCAGGAGAGTGGAGGTCAGGTATGAGAATCATCAGGGCAAAGGATTATAAGGACATGAGCCGAAAAGCGGCAAATATCATTTCGGCACAGATCATTATGAAACCGGACTGCGTGCTGGGGCTTGCGACGGGTTCAACGCCGATCGGCGCATATGAACAGTTAGTCGAATGGTATCGAAAAGGAGATCTTGATTTTTCTGCGGTAACGACAGTCAATCTGGATGAATACAAGGGGCTGCCAAAGGAGCATGAACAGAGTTATTACTATTTTATGCGAAAACATCTTTTTTCCAAGGTCAATATTGACCCGGCGAGAACGTTTCTGCCGGACGGTATGGAACCGGACAGTGAAAAGTCATGCAATGATTATAACCGTATCATTGCTGAAACCGGCGGCGTTGATCTGCAGCTACTTGGCCTCGGACATAACGGGCATATCGGCTTTAATGAGCCGGGCGATGCGTTCAAGGCGGAGACGCATTGTGTCGATCTGACCGAAACGACGATCAAAGCGAATCAGCGCTTTTTTGCGTCTGTGGAGGAGGTTCCGCGACAGGCTTATACGATGGGGATCAAGACGATCATGCGGGCGAAAAAAATTCTCGTCGTGGTGAGCGGGGAAGACAAAGCGGAGATTTTGCGGAATGCGTTTTTCGGTGCGATCACGCCGGGTGTGCAGGCGTCCGTCCTGCAGCTTCACAACGATGTCACGATCGTGGCAGACGAAGCGGCGCTCATGAAATGTGATTAAATGGAATCAAATACTTTCTTCAACTGTTCTGTGCTCACATTTCGGTCTATGTCAAAATGTTGTGCAATTGCTTTTGCGTCAGCCATACATGATGATTGTGTACCAAAATTTCTAATCTCTTAAGCATGGATACAAATTGACAAAAATGTATAAAATGTTACAATGAGATAAGTTAGGAGGTAGATCATGACGAATAAGAAGAAAACGGCAGTTGAGGTGTATTTATCTACGGTGTTTAAGTGGGGATTGATCATATTGGTATGCGCCTGCATGTGTGCTACAGTCATGTTCAATACAGAAAAACTGTTTGGATTGTATCCCACTGTTCCATGGCTTGCGACGATTGGTCTGGGTATCATGGACCTGACTTTTTTTGTGATCGCCATATTGATTGTAAAGACTTCCTTTGACAAAGAAGGATATTTAAGAGAAGGCAGATTAAAGATTGGTAAGATCTTTTCGGCAGTTGTATTAGTGATTCAGTGGAACTATCTGTTATATATGCTTCCAACCAGAACATTTTGGGGATTTTTATTCTTTTTCCTTATTTTAATAGCGTTCTTTTTGGATATTAAGCTGCTGCTTGTAAGCGGACTGGCTTGTATGGTATCACTTTTCATCGGCTGGTTTATCCGGGGAACAGACCTTCTTCCGGTGAAGGACGAGTTGTTCCTTACGGATATCCTTATGTGTTTGGTTGCACTTACGCTGTCTTTGGCGGGACTACTTATCTTTGTTTTCTTTGTTGCCCATTTTCTTGTAAACGCAAAGAAAAATGAATTGGAAAAAAGCAACGAACATGTCACAAGTGTTCTGGCGGCGGTGCAGACATTATCTGAGAATCTGCAGACAGCGGGCTTAACACTATCACAAGTATCGGAAAATGAAAGTGCTTCTGCTGAAGAGCTGGCGGCTACAAGCGAGCAATTAGTCGGAAGCAGTAATATGCTCAGCTCTAAGACAGATGAAAGTATGGCAAATCTTGGAGAATTGAGTGAATGGGAAGGCGTTGTTGCGGATAATGTTGAAAAAGTAGAACAGGTTTCAAAGGATTTATTAGATAAGTCTGTTGAAAACGAAAAGCTACTGAGTGATCTACATACGATCAACGGCGAAGTGTCTGAATCCATGAAGGCTACAACGGAAATAACCAAACGTTTGTCGGAAGCAGTTCAGGAAATCGGCGTGACATTAAATCTTATCAGTGATATTTCAAGTTCTACGAATCTATTGGCATTAAATGCTTCGATTGAGGCAGCAAGAGCTGGTGAAGCCGGCAAAGGGTTTGCCGTTGTTGCCACAGAGGTCGGAAATTTGGCAAATAGTACACAACAATCCTTACAGGTGGTCCAGACAGTGATCGAAAGAGTACAGCAGAATGTTAAGGATATTACGGTGCAGGTAAATGAAAATTCTGTAAAGCTTGGTACACAGAATGAATATTTCCAAAATGTATTCCAAAGCATGCAGAATATGACCAAGTTATTGAATACATCAGTGGAAACCATCAATACGATGGGAGAAGCGCATGGAAAGCAGTCTGAAGTGATTAAGAAAACAATTTCTATCAATCAGGATATTGCGGAAAGCATTCGAAATGAAAACGAACAGTTTAACTCCATTAATGCCATGGTAGAAAGTAATGCGAGTGATACAACGGAAGTTGCGACACAAGCGGGTGTGATCAATGAAATGGTTGATAAAATGACACAATTATTAAAGCAGGAAGATTAAATATCAGGAAAAAGAAAGGGAGCTGCCGCACGAAGCAATTCGTGCGGCAGCTCTCCTTTTTAGCTTTGAAAGAATACGAAGCTTTTTTGAAATATTTATATGTGGTGGGAGTTTCTTAATACTCCAGTGCCTTCTCTTCACCGGTTATGACGCGGAGTCCGCCCTGTGCGAGAGCTAAGAGCTCATCCTCACCCGGATAAACCGTGAACGGAGCGATGAAGGATGCATGCGCCTTGAGGCTGTCCACAACATAGTGATCGTAAGCGATACCGCCCGTCACGATGATCTGATCTACTTTTCCTTCCAGAACGGCGGCCATGGCACCGATATTCTTGGAGATCTGCAAGCAGAATGCGTCGCGGATCAAAGAAGCATTCTCGTCGCCGTTTTCGCAGAGCTTGTCAACGTCACGCATATCGTTGGTGCCGAGGTATGCGTTGAAGCCGCCGTTTCCGACTAGTTTTTTATAGACTTCCTTTTCAGACAATCCGCTGTAGCAGAGCTTTACCAAAGCGCCGACAGGAACTGCGCCGGAACGCTCGGGAGAGAATGCGCCGTCTCCGTCAAGTGCGTTGAATACGTCGATGACTTTGCCGTTTTTATGAGCACCGACCGATACGCCGCCGCCCATATGAACGACGATCAGGCTTAAGGTATCATACGGTTTTCCGGTTTCTTTTGCGTAACGTTTTGCAACGGCTTTCTGATTCAGCGCGTGGAAAATACTGGTTCTGGGAAGCTCCGGACAACCGGAGATCCTTGCTTCCGGCATCAGCTCATCCACGACGATCGGGTCAACGATATAGGACGGAATGCCGAGGGAATCGCCGATCTCACGCGCAAGGATACCGCCGAGATTGCCCGCGTGCTGTCCCTGAACGCCAATCTTTAAGTCTTCCAACAGCTTATCGGTAACGGTATAGGTGCCGCTCGGGATCGGTTTCAACAGACCGCCGCGTCCGACAACGACCTGAAGGGATTTCATATCAAAGCCTTTGTCTGCAAGAAATTTGGTAATAATGTTCTTGCGGAAATCCTTTTGATCGATGATGGAAGCATACTGTGCGATCTCTTCCGTGGAGTGCCGCAATGTTTCATCAAAAAGGAGCGTTTCATCCTCGAATACGCCAATCTTGGTTGATGTGGAGCCGGGGTTGATGATTAAACTTGTTACTGCCATAATGTCCCTTTCCTTTCTTGTTTTTATAATTTATCCGTCAGAAGAATTCCCGAAGGGAATTCTTCGAAATAGTTTTGCGTTAGCAAAACTATTTTTGCATCATTTTTTCCGCCATGACAGCCGCGAGCGCAATGGAGTTCACCTTTGTCTCGCAAGTGTCGGAGCGGGAAGTCAGGATGACGGGAGCTTTCGTTCCGGTTAAGATATTGCCGTTCTTAATGCCCGGAACAAGATGCACGAGCGACTTATACACTAAGTTGCCGGCATGGATATCGGGGAAAAGAAGAATATCCGCGTCGCCTGCGACCTTGCGGTTCTGTGCGCCCTTCTCTATGGCAGCATTGATGTCGATCGCGATATCAAAGGAAAGCGGACCGTCGATCACGCAGCCGGTGATCTCGCCCTCATCGTTTAAGCGGGTCAGCTCGGCAGCGTCCACCGTAGCGGGCATTTTCGGATTGACAAGCTCGACTGCGGCGAGCGGAGCGACTTTCGGACAATCGATGCCGCATGCGTTTGCGACTTCTACGGCTAATTTGATAATGATTTTTTTATCATCCAGCGTCGGATACGGGATAAATGCCACGTCGGTAAAAAACAGGAGACGGGGAATGCCGGGAATCTCGAACACGCATACATGGGAAAGCGACTGACCCGTGCGGAGACCGACTTCCTTGTCTAAAACGCTCTTTAAGAATGTCTTGGTATCGAGCAGTCCCTTCATATACATGTCAGCCCGTCCCTCATGAACCTGCTTTACTGCCAGTAAAGACGCGGCAACGGTTTCCGGCTCGTGGATGATTTCATAGTCATCCATATTCATACCGAGGGAAGTACCGATCTCACGGATCTTTGCCTCGTCACCGACAAGGATCGCGTCTGCAATGCCGCGCTCCTTAGCCGCCTTGACTGCTTCCAAAACCGCCAGATCCTGCGCTACGGCAACGGACAGCCGCTTTTTTGAGCAGCTTGAAACTTTGGATAATAAATCGTCGAAACTCTTGCTCATATGTACCATACCTCACTTTGTAAATTCTTTTTTGGGGCATCCATATGAAAACCTCATATGAAAAACCTTCCAACCATAGTAAATCATAGCACTACGGCGCTCAAAGGTCAAGGCGGGCTCTTCCTCGTTCATAGAATGTTCATACGACTCGGGTTGAATAAAAAACGGGAATCTGTTACAATAAGTTTTAGGTTTGTCAGAAAGGACAGGTTTACCGACATGGGTATGATACAGAAGGTATTCGGCACGCATAGTGAGCGTGAGCTAAAGCGCATTATGCCGCTGGTAGATCAGATTGAAGAGCTCCGGCCTTCCATGATGGAACTGACGGACGAGGCGCTTCGTGAAAAAACAAACGAGTATAAAAAAAGAATACAGCAGGACGGCGAATCGCTGGATTCGGTTCTGCCCGAGGCATTTGCCACGGTCAGGGAGGCAGCAAGACGCGTCCTGAATATGGAACATTACCGTGTACAGTTAATCGGCGGCATTGTTATGCATCAGGGGCGTATCGCCGAGATGCGTACCGGCGAGGGTAAGACGTTAGTTGCAACGCTTCCTTCTTATCTGAATGCGCTGGAGGGCAAGGGCGTTCACGTCGTTACGGTCAATGATTATCTTGCCAAACGTGACTCTGAGTGGATGGGACAGGTGCATGAGTTCCTCGGCTTAAAGGTCGGCGTCGTCCTAAATTCCATGAAACCCGACGAGCGCAGGGAGGCATATGCCTGCGATATCACATATGTGACGAATAATGAATTGGGCTTTGACTATCTTCGTGATAATATGGTCATTTATAAAGAGCAGCTTGTGCTGCGCGATCTGCATTATGCGATCGTCGATGAGGTCGATTCCGTGCTGATCGACGAGGCGCGGACGCCGCTTATCATTTCCGGACAGAGCGGAAAATCCACCTCGCTCTATGATGCCTGCGATATTTTGGCGCGGCAGCTTGAGCGCGGCGAGGATATGGAGGAGCTTTCCAAGATGGACGCCATCATGGGCGTGGTCCGCGAAGAGACGGGGGACTTCATTGTCAATGAAAAAGACAAAGTCGTTAATCTGACCGAGCGCGGCGTCGGGAAAGTCGAGCAGTTCTTTCATATTGAGAACCTTGCCGATCCCGAAAATCTGGAAATCCAGCATAACATTATTCTTGCGCTGCGCGCGCACAATCTGATGCACCGCGATCAGGATTATGTGGTGAAGGATGATCAGGTGCTGATCGTTGATGAGTTTACGGGACGTATCATGCCGGGACGCCGTTATTCCGACGGTCTGCATCAGGCGATCGAGGCAAAAGAGCATGTAAAGGTGAAACGAGAGAGTAAGACGCTTGCTACGATCACATTCCAGAACTTCTTTAATAAATTTGAGAAAAAAGCGGGCATGACGGGTACGGCGCTCACGGAGGAGAAGGAATTCCGTGATATTTACGGTATGGACGTTATTGAGATCCCGACGAACCGTCCGGTTGTCCGGGAGGATCTGCAGGATGCTGTTTATAAGACGAAAAGAGAAAAATTAAACGCGATCTGTGATGCGGTGGCGGCTGCGCATGAGAAAGGGCAGCCGGTGCTTGTCGGCACGATCAACATCGATTCCTCGGAGGATATCAGCGCAAGGCTGACGAAACGGGGGATCCCTCATAAAGTACTGAATGCAAAATATCATGAGATGGAGGCGGAGATCGTCGCCGATGCTGGTATTCACGGGGCAGTCACGATCGCGACGAACATGGCGGGTCGTGGTACGGATATCAAACTGGACGACGAGGCGAAGGCGGCGGGCGGCTTAAAGATCGTCGGTACGGAGCGGCACGAGTCGAGACGAATCGATAATCAGCTTCGCGGACGAAGCGGACGTCAGGGCGATCCGGGTGAATCGAAATTCTATATCTCCCTTGAGGATGACGTCATGCGTCTGTTCGGTTCCGAGCGATTGATCAGCATGTTCAATGCACTCGGGATTCCGGAAGGACAGGAAATCGAGCATAAAATGCTCTCCAAGGCGATCGAGAACGCGCAGAAAAAGATTGAGAGCAATAACTTTGGAATTCGTAAGAATCTGCTGGAGTACGATCAGGTCAACAACGAACAGCGTGAGATCATTTATGCCGAGAGAAGGCGCGTGCTGGATGGCGAGAGCATGCGGGATGTGATCTATAAGATGATCACGGACCTTGTGGAAAATGCTGTCGATCTTGTCATCGGCGACGATGCGGAGCCGGAAGAATGGAATCTCACGGAGCTAAATTCGGTACTGCTTGGCAATGTACCGATCGAACCGGTTATTTTGGGACGCGTCGAGAACCGCACGAAAAGCGGATTAAAGCAGCAGCTTAAGGAGGAAGCGGTCAGACTCTATGAGAGCAAGGAAGCTGAATTCCCGGAGCCGGAAGCGATCCGTGAGATTGAACGCGTGGTTCTGTTGAAAGCGATCGACCGGAAGTGGATGGATCATATCGACGATATGGACCAGCTTCGGCAGGGGGCCGGACTTGCGGCGTACGGACAGCGCGATCCGCTTGTAGAATATAAGATGAACGCCTATGAGATGTTCGACGCAATGACCGAGAATATCAAAGAGGAGACCGTGCGCATGCTGTTCCATGTCCGCATCGAGCAGAAGGTGGAGCGCGAGCAGGTTGCGAAAGTGACAGGCACAAACAAAGATGATTCCCTGCAGAAGGGGCCGGTCAGACGTGCGGCTGCCAAAGTGTATCCGAATGATCCGTGTCCGTGCGGCAGCGGCAAAAAGTATAAGAACTGCTGCGGAAGAAAATAGAAGGGTTTACAGAAACGTATGATTTCTGTCCAATATGCAATTTGGCGCGGGTGCGCGCTCGCTGCGATTCAACCGCAGCGGCACATAACATGTGTAAAGACCATTTCGTATTACTATTGCGTAAATAAAATGGCGCATCTCCTAATAGGTAACAGAAAAACATGAATGGAAAAAAAGAAAGAGGGTGACGTTAAGTGGTAGAATTGGATAACCTGCGCTTAGAGCTGCAGGCATACGAAACACCGTTAGCGGAAGTGAGGGATTCACTTTGACTTAGCAAATAAGGCAAAGCGGATCGAAGAATTGGAGCGCGAGATGGAGGAACCGTCCTTTTGGGACAATCCGGAGCGTTCCAACCAAAAAATGAAAGAATTGAAAAACATGAAGGATACCGTCGGGCAGTTTCACGAACTGGAAACGCAGAAAGATGATATCCTGACGCTCATTGAGATGGCAAACGAGGAAAACGATGAGAGCCTTGTGCCGGAGATCATGGACGAATATGCTTCTTTTCAGGAAGTGTTTGAAAAGCTCCGTATCAGCACGCTGTTATCGGAGGAATATGATAAGTACAACGCCATCCTGAAGCTCAATGCGGGCGCGGGCGGTACCGAGAGCTGTGACTGGTGCAGTATGCTCTACCGCATGTATACGCGATGGGCGGAAAAGCGCGGATTTGCGTTGGAAGTGCTTGATTATTTGGATGGTGATGAAGCCGGCATTAAATCCGTAACGTTTCAGGTGAACGGTGAAAATGCCTACGGCTATCTGAAATCCGAAAAGGGTGTGCACCGCCTTGTGCGCATCAGCCCGTTCAACGCGCAGGGCAAGCGCCAGACCTCGTTTGTGTCATTAGACGTCATGCCGGATATTGAGGAAGATTTAGACGTGGAGATCCGCGACGAGGATATCCGCATCGATACGTACCGAAGCAGCGGCGCGGGCGGACAGCATATCAACAAGACGTCCTCCGCGATCCGTATTACGCATTTTCCGACCGGAATCGTCGTGACCTGCCAGAATGAGCGCTCGCAGTTCCAAAACAAGGACAAAGCGATGCAGATGCTCAAGGCAAAGCTCTATATGCTCAAAAAAGAGGAGAACGCCGATAAGCTATCCGATATCCGCGGCAATGTCACGGAGATCGGCTGGGGCAATCAGATTCGTTCCTATGTCATGCAGCCGTATAAGATGGTCAAAGACCTTCGCACGGGTGAGGAATCCGGCAATGTCGATGCGGTGATGGACGGCGCGCTTGATCCGTTTATCAACGCGTATCTGAAATGGAAGAGCGTCGGCGGCAGCGTTGCCGTGACCGAAGATTTACCGGACTAAAGAAAACGCTGATGAAAGCGTTTCCTGCACCAGCTTTGCAGATTTGACAGAAGATGGGACAGAGTCAAAATATTTCCTGAAGGAATAGCAGAAAAATCTGCAATAAGTAAATGAAGATGATATGTAAAGCCGTAAAAAAGAGAGACCGTTTAAGACGGTCTCTCTTTTTTCGTCATGAAATATTTTGCGGATAAAATGATTCATCTGGCGTGGTCATAGCGTCTGCTGCCGATTCGCGGTCTCCAGCGTACGTCCCTCCTGATATAAGCGCAGAAGTTGTGCGCCGTCACGTTCCAGTATGTAGTGACTGCCTTCGCAGACAATCTCCTGACCGCAGAGGATCTTAGGGTTGCGGCGGGAGAGCTCCTGCAGAATGTCCTTAGCAAGAGCGGGCTTTTTGTCGGTGTCCGTAATAAGACAATTGATACCTCTGGTTTCGGTGTCATGTACCGTTAAAAATGCCATGCACCAAATGTCGCCGCTGTCAGAAAAACCGGCGGCAATGATGTCTTCCAAACGCCATATATAAGGTTCTATACCGCCATTCAAAACGACATAGTGCTCTGTGAAAAAACCGGCAATGTAGCTGTCTTTCATGGTGCCGGGGTATCTACAGGTTGCAATCGTAGTGGATGGTGAAGCCAGTTCGCGGTCTGCCTGCTGCAGCTCGCTCTCCGAAAATCCTGACTGCTTCTGATAATAAGAAAGCCATGTAGAATTTCTTTTGTGTCTGAGAACGATTCCGAGTATCAGCAGCAAAAGTCCGGGTGCGGATATGAGGATCGATATGACGTCGCCCGCATCGGCAATCAGACCGATGATCGAGAACGGGAGGGTAAATACCAAAAGAACGATTGCTCCGGCAATCAGCCCCTTTCCGCCGCCTTTGCCGTTACGGATGGATCTTAAAATGCTGCCCTTTCCTTTTTTTATCGTGTCCTGATAGAGCTTGTGTTCTGTGGATGCGATCATACGTTTCCTCCAATCCGCCGCATAAGCGGCATGTGGTTGATTGTTGCATTTTTTGTCGATTGCGCGTCAACTTAGGCTGTTTTGTGCTTCTGATTTCTGATCAGCAAAAAACCGCCCCCCAAAACGCCAATCAGACCGACGACTAAACTGAGTAACGGGACGCCGCGGCGGAGAAGCGCCGCCTGTGTATAATTTTCTCCTCTTTCACACAGATAATCAGCGTTCAGGGAGAGCAGATTGGAACCGTCGGCATTGCCGTATTTGTCGGCATAGATGCTGAAGAAAGAGTCCGCCGCAAACGGAAGATCGTCCAAAGGTTCCAAACGGAAATATCCGTTTACGGTCAGATCAAATTCGCTTTCAATAGAGCCGGATAACCGGATGAGATCGGCAAGCCGTTCATTCGTGCCGGGCGTAAACAACAGAACCCATTCGTTTTGGTCGCGGTCGGCAAACCTGGCGATACAATAGATTCGGTCGTTGTCCGTGTCCGTTTTGGCACATAGAACGTGTAACTGGTCGATATAATAGACCCGCACGCGGTCATAGATGCTGCCGGCCTTTATCTCGTCTCCGCGTATCCGGTTCACATTGCCGGCGTTGAACGGAAGGATAAACAGGAGATACAGCAGAAAACAAATACCGATGATCAACAGGCCTTTCCCGCGATGCAGATCCCGGCTTCTTTTATTGCTGCGGGACAGATTTTTTTTATATTCTTCATAACTGTTATCACTCATAAACACACCCCTGATCCGATCGACTGCATAAGGAGTCTGGGCTTTGCCGGACGCTGTGCAGTTATCGTATACAATGAAATCATAACATAAAATTCTGTGAATGTGTATTCTTAATTATGATGAAATGTGCAATCAATATTTGTCATTTTTTATCATGCAGATGGGCATCAAACTTCGGGCGCCTGAGGCGTTACGCGAGATGGACTTGCCGCAAGAACTCAAATTGACTTTCTCATAATTTCATGATATAATTCTCTAAACAATTGAATATGTCATGTCTTCAGGGCAGGGTGAGATTCCCGATCGGCGGTTACAGTCCGCGGGCGCGAGAGCGCGGGGTTTGGTGAAATTCCAAAACCGACGGTATAGTCCGGATTAAAGAAGGTGTATTGAGATTGCCAGGATCCGTCTGACAATTATTTTTGTACACTCCTTTATCAACTGCTCTGTTGGCATTGTCAATACACCGGAATGATTAACTCCTGAAAGACATACGGCATCTTTCAAGGGTTAATTTTTTTTGTGGAGGTATTGCCATGAATATTAGAAAAACAAAGAAACTGACAACAATCGGCATGCTGTGCGCACTTGCCTATATCGCAGTGCTTGTCGGGCGTATCCCGGTCATACTTTTCTTAAAGTACGATCCGAAGGATGTGATCATCGTGATCGGAGGCTTCCTGTTCGGACCGTCCGTTTCACTGGCTGTCACACTGATCGTTTCTGTGGCGCAGATGTTTACCATCAGTGGGACGGGAATTTTAGGCTGCGTTATGAATGTGGTTTCCAGCTGTTCCTTTGCCTGTACCGCAGCGCTGGTGTATCAAAAAAGACACAGGCTGTCCGGAGCCGTGCTGGGTCTTCTTAGCGGTTTGATCTGCCAGGTCGCAGTTATGATGCTTTGGAATTATCTGATTGCCCCAATTTACATGGGTTATCCGAGAGAAGCTGTTGCCGCATTGCTGCTGCCGGCATTCCTGCCGTTTAATCTGATCAAAGGAGGATTAAACGCGGCAATTACCCTGCTTTTGTACAAACCAACAGTGACGGTCCTGCGCCGCTCGAATCTGATAGAGTCCGGGAAATCGGGGAAAATGAGAGTTCATATCGGAGTGATAGCTGTCGCCGTCATACTGCTTATAACCTGTGTTCTTTGGATTCTTGTTCTTCACGGAAGAATCTGAGATCGTGATAGTTTAGCCCGTGGGACAGTTTGATTCATGAAGGCAGTCCGCCGCGTTTTTATGCATACTGCCTTGTGTGATAATCCATCAGGTCAAAATAGAAATGTGTCAGCGTGCACTGCATATATGGATAGATCCAAAGCAGACCGAGTCCGAAGCTTAAGACGGATAAGAGCATGAGCGGGACAAAGCTGATATAGAGATAGAAGAGTCTTGCACGCTGGCCTTTCATGACGCGCCGGCTCATCGCGCATATCTGCTTAAACGAATAGTTTGGAAAATCAAGTGCAATATAATAGCACTGGGAGAAAGAAAGAAGCAGGATACACGCAGCGGCGCTCCCGCCAATGAAGAGCAGCGATATTAACGGCAGCAGATAGACAGACATAAAAGCTGCGTAGGCTGCAAGTGAGATAAAAAACGGGATCAGACAGGCAAGTATGATGCCAATATAGCAAAGCATGATCTTAATACCGAGCTCGGAGCGCGAGCGAAAACCGGAAAACAGATCGCCCAGTACAGCCGGCCGTCCGGTTATGAAGTTCATATAAAGCTTTGTCTGTCCGAGCATGAATACGCCAAGCAGCAGATAGACCAACAGCTCGACCACATAGTAAAGAATCTGATTTACGAGAGTCGGGGAGGACAGTAAGTCGCCCGCCAGATAAAGAAGAAAAGCGCAGCCAAAATCCATCATCAGAAAAGCGCTGATCATTTTTCCATAATTGCCAAGCAGCTGCGCTTTTGCGGAAGATTTCAGTTCAGCGGAGGTTTTTGTCAAGTTCATTGTTACAGATTCTCCTAAAGTTGTTGTTCCCAGTCTAAAGAGTCCTAATCATGGATAAGAAATAGCTTTTATCCATGATTAGAACTTCCGGGATCGGAAAAATTTCATTAGGGAAACGCTGATGAATCAGTGTTTCCTTAGCATGCAAGATCCACATTCATTCCCGTATAGAGAAGGCTGTCGGTTGCTTTTTTATCCTGCTGGTATGGATTTTCCTCGTTAAAGTATTTGATTTGTGTCGTTGTCTCGCCCCCGGATACGTAGCTTCGTCCACATTCAGGACAGACTGCGGTTTTGAGCGTGACGTTTGCCTGTAATACTTCACCGTCTTTCTGAGCAGCTTTCTTGTAGGCATTTGATACATGCTCCTGCTCATGTGCGCGCACGCGGGCAGCGGAGGCTTCGGGAGAGATATGGGCAGCGGACTTAAAGGAAACCATTTCGTCCGACCCGTCCTGGTATTTTCGCTCTTTACAAGTCTCACATTCTGCCGGGGAAGATTTGCGCCCCGCCTGCTTGATCGTGGATTCGCCGGGATTTTTTAAGTAGCTGCCGACGCTTGATACGTCGCCAATTCCGCCGATTCTCATAGGGATACACCTGCCTTTCACGATACATTCTCTGATATTTTCAAATAGAAACTAATATTTTGTGGCTAAAATCAGGCATGGGAAACGTCTTGATCAGCATTTCCAAAGTATTCTATTGCCGATATTCCTCCCACAGTTCGTCGATCGTCAGGCCGTAGCGCTGCTCAAACAACTGGTTGGCGCGCTCATGGATCACGGGATTTGTCAGATAGAGCGTGATCACGGAAATAATGAGTATGACGTTCATGACGAGCCCGACAACAGCAGATGTGATACCGCTTAATGCGGAAGGACTCATACGCTTATCACTGCCTTTGGAGAGGAGCGCGAACAGGATCGCGAGCGACCCGGTCACAAATGGAATATAGACTGTCAGCAGGACGCATGTCACAATGGTAGCAAGACCTAAAACAGAGGCAGCTGTCGTCATGCCGTTTCGCGGTGGTGCAGTCTGTTCAAACTGATAATGTAAGGGACCGTTGCCCTGATTCTGATTGTCGTAATCCATATATCATGCTCCGTTTCAGTAACTGCCTGTCAAAGACGTTTTGTTCTGCTGTATGATACCCTTATTTTATCACGCTTGCACGGTATTGACAAACAAATTTTTCGTGACAGATCAAATCGGTGTACAGGGTTCAATTTGTTACGCAAACACGTATGCCGGGCGCTGGTATCTTGTGAGGGGAATGAAAGCATGATATAATAAGCGCGGGGGTTGGGTTTCTATACAGGGAACTGCAATACAAAAAGGGATGGATTTAGAAAGGAACATGTACGGAAAATGGACATCATAGCAAAACTGAGAGAAGAACTGGGCGTGGAGAAATGGCAGGTGGAGGCAGCGGTCAAGCTGATTGACGAGGGAAATACGATCCCGTTTATTTCGCGTTACCGCAAGGAGGCAACGGGGTCCTTAAATGACGAAGTGCTGCGCAATTTGGACGAGAGGCTGACCTATCTGCGTAATTTGGAAGAAAAGAAGACTCAGGTCATCGGCAGTATTGAAGAGCAGGGAAAGCTGACAGATGAGTTGAAAAATAAGATATTGGAGGCGCAGACGCTGGTAGCGATAGAAGATCTGTACCGTCCGTACCGTCCAAAGCGCAAGACGAGAGCAAGCGTGGCAAAGGAGAAGGGATTAGAGCCGCTTGCCGGTCTTTTGCTTGCGCAGGAGTATACGGGCAGTCTGGAAGAAGCGGCCGCTGTCTATATCAGTGAGGAAAAAGGGGTTGAGGATGCAGCCGGGGCACTGCAGGGCGCAAAAGATATTATTGCGGAGCAGATTTCAGACGATGCGGATTACCGGACTTATATCAGGGAGGCTACCATGGAGGAAGGCGTCCTAGTATCGACTGCAAAGGATGAGAAGCAGCAGAGTGTTTATGAAATGTATTATCAGTATGAGGAACCGGTAAAAAAAGCGGCGGGGCACAGAATCCTTGCCATAAACCGCGGCGAGAGTGAAAAGATCCTGACTGTCGGCATCCGGGCGCCGAAAGAGCGGATTCTGCGTTATCTGGAAAAACAGATCATCCGGAATGAGAACCCGGTAACGACTCCGGTTTTGCGGGAAGCGGCGGAGGACAGCTATGATCGTTTAATAGCACCTGCTATTGAAAGAGAGATCCGCAATGAACTGACCGAAAAAGCAGAGGATGGTGCGATCAATGTGTTTGGCAAGAACTTAGAGCAGCTTCTGATGCAGCCGCCGATTGCCGGAAAGGTCGTGCTTGGCTGGGACCCGGCGTTTCGGACGGGGTGCAAGCTGGCGGTCGTTGATGCGACGGGAAAAGTACTGGATACGAAGGTGATCTATCCGACTGCTCCGCAGAATAAAGTCGCAGAAGCAAAGGCAGAGCTAAAGAGATTGATACAGAAATATAATATAGATTTAATATCGGTTGGAAACGGCACGGCATCGCGGGAATCCGAGCAGGTGATCGTGGAACTGATCAAGGAAGCAGACCGCCCGCTTCAATATGTGATCGTCAACGAAGCCGGTGCGTCGGTCTATTCCGCCAGCAAACTTGCGACAGAAGAGTTTCCACAGTTTGATGTCGGACAAAGAAGCGCCGCTTCGATCGCGAGACGGCTTCAGGACCCTCTTGCGGAACTTGTCAAGATCGAGCCAAAGGCGATCGGCGTCGGTCAGTATCAGCATGATATGAATCAAAAGAAACTGGGCGATGCGCTTCACGGTGTGGTGGAGGATTGCGTGAATAAAGTCGGTGTTGACCTGAACACGGCTTCGGCGGCACTTTTGGAATATATTTCGGGGATCAGTAAGGCAATTGCGAAGAACATCGTGGATTACCGTGAGAAAAACGGGCGTTTTGTTAACAGGAAGCAGCTCCTTGACGTAGCGAAGCTGGGGCCGAAAGCGTATGAGCAATGCGCAGGGTTTTTGCGGATTTATGATGGCGACAATGCTTTGGATGCAACAAGTGTGCATCCGGAGTCTTATGAAGCGGCAGGGAAGCTGATGAAACAGCTTGGGCTGACCATGGAGGATGTGCGTGCCGCGTGGAGGGAAGCAGGAAAGAAAAAGAGCACACAGGCTGACAGCAGCATGCGGGACGCAAAAAGGTCGTCGGCAGACAGCGAGGACGTACGGCAGGGTTCTGCGAATGGAAATAAAAAAGGTCAGGCATTACGAAATGGAAGGGGAAGGGACGGCCGTATCGTCATCCGCAACACCAATACCGCAATGGGAAAGGCTCTTGCGGCGGCGATGGGCGGCATGGAAGGATCGCTCCTTTTGGGCGGCTCGGCGCAGGAGAAAGCGGGCGGTTCCAAGGTACATGCTACAAAGACAAACCGTGTGAATGAAACTACAGACAATCGTGCAACGACTGGTATTTCAAGTCTGATAGCAGCGAAGATTCCCGACACTGCCTCGATGGCGGCACAGCTGGGAATCGGAGAGATCACATTAAAGGATATTGTTGCAGAATTGGAAAAGCCCTCCCGCGATCCGCGTGAAAGTATGCCGGCACCAATCCTCAGAAGTGATGTATTAGATATGAAAGACTTAAAGCCGGGCATGATCTTAAAAGGAACCGTGCGCAATATCGTGGACTTTGGCGCGTTTGTGGATATCGGCGTGCATCAGGACGGACTTGTGCATATCTCGCGTATTACCAAACGTTTTATCAAACATCCTCTGGAGGCGGTCAGTGTCGGGGACATCGTGGATGTAAAAGTATTGGAAGTGGACTTGAATAAGAAGCGCATCGCGCTGACAATGCGGCTGGACGAAGAGGAGCCGGGGTGACGGTGATGACGATACGGCCGGATGAGAAGACCGGATTGACAGTCCTTCGCCCAAAGCTTTGTGGAGTCAAACAGTTCCAGAAAAATAACAGCAGATATCTTGTGTTTCTTTTTCATTCGGATGAATTTGTGGGGGAATTGTGCTCCTCGGAAGAAGGCGCCATGCACTGGGTAAAAAGGAGCGATTTATTAAATGTGAATTTAGTAAATGACTTTTCTGAACTGCTGGAAGTGATGCTTAACGGTCAACTGACTGAGTTTCAGTATGTGATTGAGGATGGCGAGTGGAAAGTGGAACTGAACTAGCATGAAAAGAATGAAGATTTTTCAGGCAGTCAGAGTGCGAATGCTTAGAAAATCTAAATCATTCTTCGAAATACCAAAAACAGGTGTTCTTTATCCGGATTTGAATTGCGGCGTTCCTAATTGTATGGTGATCGACAGTCGGGAAGATGAGGTCAAAAAGCGGCTTGTTAATGCATTTTCCGGCGGTCTGATCCGCTTTTATTACGGGAAATATTTCAAAAAGAAAATATTCCCCTTGGAAATATTTTCTTTTTGTTGACATCCGGTGCGCGGCGTATTACAATAACCACGATACAATTTCATAAAGTGATTCTTCGGGGTCGGGTGAAATTCCCTACCGGCGGTGATTACGATTGATTTATCGTATTAGTCCGCGACCCGTCACGGCAAATGCAGTGACGGCTGATTTGGTGACTCTGGTGAGAGGACAGAAAGTGTTCCATATGGGATAACGCGTTAGGCATGATCTGTTCTGAACGAGGATTCCAAAACCGACAGTAAAGTCTGGATGAGAGAAGAAATGTTAGTATAAAAGGCAGGCAGTCAGAACGGTTGTGATGATGTGCGCGCCAAGGACGGACAAGGATGATGTTCGTCATGGTGTAACGACATTGCGCGAGAAAGACAGCAGGCTGGCAGACGATCATTTTTGCCCCGGACGAATCATGTCCGGGGTATTTTTATGCGCAGACAGGAGGAGAGGTTGAAAGAAATACGTTTCAACCTCCCTGATTTGAGTGCGTGCCAAAGCACGCAGATAGGAGCAAAGATGAAAAATAACAGAATAAGAAAAATGACAATGATCGGTATGCTTTCGGCGGTTGCGTTTGTGCTGATGTTTTTTGATTTCAGCGTTCCGTTTATGCCGGTCTTTATAAAGATGGATCTTTCAGAGCTTCCCGCGCTCATTGGCTCGTTTGCATTAGGACCGGTGTCGGGCGTGGCAGTCTGTCTGATCAAAAACTTGCTGCATCTGATGAAAACATCGACGGGGGGCGTCGGCGAGCTTTCTAATTTTATCCTTGGCGCGTCGTTTGTGTTTACGGCAGGTATGATTTACAAGCACAAAAAAAACAGGAAAATGGCGGTTATCGGCTCTATTGCCGGCGCGGTCGTCATGGCGCTTGTCTCCGTGCCGTCCAATTACTTTTTGGTTTATCCGGTTTATACCAAATTCATGCCTCTAGAGCAGATCATCGGTGCATATGAGGCGATCAACCCGAATGTGAACGGGCTGCTTTCCTGCCTTGTGATCTTTAATATGCCTTTTACGTTTGTCAAAGCGGCGTTCAGCGTGGTCATCACGCTTCTGGTCTATAAGAGGATTTCCCCGCTGATCAAGGGCGTGCGCTGAGTTCTTTCTATTTACAGCAAATTCAAATTTGAAATCATTGAAGTTACTTGAAATCTTTGAAGTTATTTGAAATCATTGAAGTTACTTGAAACCTTTGTTTTTGTTTGGAATCGTTAATTTTATTTGAAAGTCTTCTATATTGACTTTAAGGCGGGAGGAAAAAATGTATTTCTCCCGTCTTTTCATTTAGAATAGGAGCCTGTTTCTGACAATCTTTTCTTTGGGCGGTTTTGCAGGAGTTTGCCCTTGGCAGATAAAGACGGAATGAAAAGTTTGTCTTATCCGGTTGCTGAGGTTTGAACTGGTATTTTTCACAGGGAGACTTTTTATGCTTGCACTTTGCGTATGATTGTTTATAATTGAAGATATGTTACGAACTGGTGACAGATAGTTCCGATTACGAAACGGGCAATCGCCATGTACAACAAAAGCGGAAAGGAGCGCCATGCATCGCGGCGGTACGACAAGGAAGAAAGGAGCGCCGCTCATCGCGGCGGTACGATCAGATGGAAGTGGAATTTGACGTGAAGATCACATGCGGCAGTTTGTATGATTATCTGCTGCATTATACGTATACCTCTTTACAGGGACTTGTGGGGGCAGGAGCCGGAGCGTTGTTTTTGGTAGAATATTTTATCAGCCGCCAATTTCTTTTTTTGGCATGCGGGCTGCTGATCCTTATATATCTGCCGGTCAGCCTGTACCTGAGGGCAAAACAGCAATCTCTAAACCCGGTGTTCAAACAGCCGATCCACTATCGGATGACGGAGGAGGGGGTTGAGATTTCGCAGGGAGAAGAGATGCAGACGCACGGATGGGACGTTTTTTATAAGGCGGGCTCCACGATGGGAAGCATCCTTCTTTATACGACAAAGCGTAATGCGACGATTTTTCCAAAACGTCAGCTTCAGGAGCAGGATGTGCTGGGTAAAGTGATGGAAATGATTTCAACGCATATGCCACCAAAGAAGGTCAATATCCGCTGATCCTGATAAAGAAAGCTGCATAGAAAACCATATAGAAAGCCGCACAGAACACCGGAAAGAAAAGGGTAAAAGGCGATTCTTCCAAGATTTTGAGGATTGTATGAGTCTTCGCGGACGGTATGTTTGGAAGTGTAAAAGGCGAAAAGCGAAAAGCGTTAAAAAGGGGAGCGATGAAGGAAGAAGCGGAGCGTGCAATACAGATTGTGATACGGCGGATGCGTGAGGAAGACTTAGAGCAGGTCAGTCGTCTGGAAGAGGAAACCTTTTCCATGCCATGGTCGATCTCAGCGTTCCGCGATATGATAAATCATCCGGATGCTTACTACTTTGTGGCGGATGACTGCGGAAGAGTGTGCGGGACATGCGGCATCCGAAATCTTTCCGGAGAGGGAGAACTGACGAATGTAGCAGTGCAAAAAGAATACCGGGGCGCCGGACTTGGGCAGCGCCTGATCGCTGAAGCGATTTCCGGGGCGCAGAAAGCCGGAATGCAGGCGTTTACGCTCGAAGTACGCAAAAGCAACACGGCAGCGATCCATGTATATGAAAAGCTCGGCTTTGTATCAGAGGGAATCCGGCCGCGATTTTATGAGAAACCGGCGGAAGATGCCGTCATTATGTGGAAACGCTAAGAAAGGCATTTTTAGAGATAAGCTTTCCGTTGAAATATGTGAAGATGTTTCCGGAAACCGGAAAACAGAAAGTAGGAAGTAGAAAATAGAAAGCGCATATTGCTCCCGGTTCTTTGGAGCAGAAGGCATTTATGCCGAAGATTTATGGAGAGATTTCCCCTAAGATTTACCACTTGCAAAAGCGTATTGCATTGATATAATTATTAAAAACGTATGTTATTTAATAAGCGGGAGGATTGCAATGCGTCAATATGAAATCACATCAGAAAAAAAACTGGCTCGGATCGTATGTAATTGCTGCGGACGTGTGCTTCATGTCGAAAATGGCATATTAAAAGAGGGCTGTTTTCATGCGGAGGATACGTTCGGATACTTTTCGTCAAATGACGGAAGCAGGGAAGAATTCGATCTGTGTGAGGAATGCTATCATAAAATAACATCTGAATTTCAATTGCCGGTCACGCGGACGGAGCTGGCAGAGCTGTTGTAAGATTGCTGGACAGGTACGGCTTGGGCGGTTTGGATGAATATTATCAGAGGAGATAAAGCGGGGGTATAAGCATGTTAGAAGTATGTCTGTTAGGAACAGGTGGAATGATGCCGCTGCCTTATCGCTGGCTGACCGCCTTCATGGCAAGATATAACGGAAGCAGTATCTTGATAGACTGCGGGGAGGGAACGCAGATCGCGCTGCGGGAAAAAGGCTGGAGTCCGAAACCGATCGACATCATCTGTTTTACGCATTATCATGCGGACCATATCAGCGGACTTCCCGGCATGCTTTTGACAATGGGAAATGCGGAGCGCACGGAGCCGCTGACACTGATCGGACCCAAAGGACTTACGCGGACCGTTAGTGCGCTTCGTGTGATCGCGCCGGAACTGCCTTTTGAGATCCGGTGTGTGGAGATCACGGAACCGGAGCAGCAGTTTTCTTTTAACGGATTCAGGATAGAGGCATTTAGGGTCAATCACAGCGTTATGTGTTACGGGTACACGATCGCCGTTGACCGGATCGGCAGGTTTCATCCGGAAAAGGCGGCGGAGCTTCATGTGCAGAAGCGCGATTGGGGCAGGCTGCAAAAAGGGGAAGAAGTAGTTACCGACAACGGGGTGGTCACGCCTGACATGGTGCTCGGACCGCCCAGAAAAGGTTTACGGGTTACATATTGTACGGATACGCGTCCGACTGAGAGCATTGTCAGAAATGCAAAAGGTGCGGATCTGTTTGTCTGCGAGGGCATGTACGGTGAACAGGAAAACCTCGATAAAGCCAAAGGCTATAAGCACATGATGTTTTGCGAGGCTGCACAACTGGCAAGAGATGCACAGGTGAAAGAACTATGGCTGACACATTACAGCCCCGCATTGATGCGTGCCGAGGATTATATGCGGGATGTCAGAAAAATCTTCCCGGCGGCATATGCGGGGAAGGATGGCAAGACAGCCGATCTGTGCTTCGGGGAAGAGGGGGAGGAATAGAATGGCTGGTACGAAGAAAAAACAAAATACGGTTAAAGTGATCATTCTTTTTGTGGTACTCGCCTTGTTGATCGGAATATACTATTTTCATCTGTCTAACAAGGAAAGAAAGGCGGATGCAGAAAAGGATGTGGAATCTACTGTTGTGCAGGAGGTGCTGATGCGCGATCTGGAGCATCATTATCCGCCGACACCAAAGGAGGTCATTAAGTATTACAGTGAGATCAGCCAGTGTTTTTATAATGAATCATACAGTGAGGAAGAGCTGATCCTTCTTGCGGAGCAGGCACAGCGGTTATACGATGACGAGCTGGTGGCAAATAAGACGCAGGAGCAGTATCTGATGGACTTAAAAGCGGATATTCTGGAGTTTCAGGAGGCGGGCTACACGATCAAATCCTATACCACGTCTTCAAGTGTGGATGTTGAGAATTCCAAGTTTAAGCAGGACGGCTATGAGTGGGCGCGCGTGTATTGTTACTATACATTAAAAACGAAGAGCGGGACGGCGCGGACAACACAGATCTTTTTATTAAGAAAAGACAGCAATGGGTATTGGAAGATTTACGGCTGGGAGCTTGCGGACGATGATGAGGGGTAACAGGCTGAAAATCAAAGATTTTCAACCGGAGATTTTGTGCTGACGCCCAAATTCGCGGGCTTTTGGCGGCGTGGAGGATTCGTGCTTCTTATTGCTTAGAAGAATGCAAACCGGGTCTGTTTAGGTGAAAAAGGAAAGGATACGGGAATGTATTATACAGCGATCGTGCTTGCAGCAGGACAGGGCAGCAGGATGAACAGCAAGATCCGCAAGCAGTATATGCAGATCGGGGGAAAGCCGGTGTTATATTATGCCCTGCGGGCGTTTGAGGACAGCTTTGCGGATGAGATCATTCTTGTGACGGCGGAGGAAGAGATTGCATTTTGTAAAAAAGAGATCGTCGGGAAGTATGCGTTTCAAAAAGTAACGAAGATCGTGGCGGGAGGAGCCGAGCGGTATCATTCCGTGTATCGGGGACTCTGTGCCGCAAGAGCGGAGGGCTGCGTGCTGATCCATGACGGTGCGCGTCCTTTTTTATCGAAAGAAATTCTGGAGCGGGCAAGAGAAACTCTGCATGGTCATGCCGCATGTGCGGCGGCGGTGCGGGCGAAAGATACCGTGAAGATTGCAGATGCGGATGGCTATGTTATCGAAACGCCGGACCGCGCCAGTGTGTGGAATATGCAGACGCCGCAATGTTTTACGTACGAGCTGGCAATGGGAGCTTATCGAAAGCTGATGGCAAGCGTGGATGCATCGTCGGGCGGGGGAAAGAAGTGTGGAGATGCATCGTCCGGCGGACAGCAGGAGAGCGCGCATGCGACGGTTGGCGAGGAGCAGAAAAGTGGGAGTTTATCGTTGGGCGGAAAGACGCCGGATCGCGGTGAACCTCAGGCGCAGCCCGTGAAGATCACGGATGACGCGATGGTGATCGAACATTTCAGCAGTGAGCGGGTCAGGTTGTTTGAGGGGGCTTATGGTAACATAAAGATCACGACGCCGGAAGATATGATATTGGCGGAAGCTTACTTAAAAAGAATACAGGAGAAATAGAAAAGCAATGCAGGCGCGGTTGGTTCTGCCTGCTTTTTAATCATATAACATATAGGAGCAGGAAGAGGGGAACTTCTTTCTGCTTATTTTTTTGCTGAAGGTTGGGGGATCGGTAATAAGGAAGTGTAGGGGGAGGACAGTGCTCACTACGTGTAAAAAATAATTATGTAATATGAATCAAAGATAAAATGAAGTGGATAAATTATATTTATTTTTTGAAAAATTATAGTAAGACAGGTTGAATTATATAAATAAAAATAGTATACTATACATGAGAATCAACAGAGAAAGAGGGTGGGGTTAAACCCCTTAAAATGGAGAAGGTTATGAAGTCAATGAAACATGCGGTTATTACAATGCTGTTGCCGCTGTTGTGTGTCTGCCTGTGTGCCTGCGGTGGGAGGCATCATGCGGCGGCTGACAGCAATCCATCGGGAATCCTGCAGATAGGATGCTTTTATGAGGATGATCGCATTGTGCTGTCCGCGCCGGAGCGTTTTCTGTATTCCGGTTGGGAAGGCGGCGGATTTCAGTCTATCTGCACCGATCCGACCTGCAGTCATTTATCAGACTCGTGTTCTGCCCGGACGTTCTATAGCGACGACGTTATGAATGGAGACAATTTGGGCTTGGTCTATCGTGACCGGTTGATCATTCTGCACTCTTATGCGGAGCATGTGGATCACGATGGTTTGACTACTGACGGGAGAATGGGGCTTGATGTCAGTGATGTGTGGCACACGGACATTTATGAGGCAGACTTGGACGGGCGAAACCGGAAATACAGATCATCTTTTGACGGCGGTATCGGGAGTGTGAAGCTGAATGATTCGGCGGTCCTAATGGATGGGGTACTCTATTTCGGCGGACCTGTTGAAACCCGGTTCACTACGGAATACGATGACGAAGGCACTCTTTTACGTGAGGAAACACGCCAAAGTGACGCGTTTTATGCCGTGAATTTGGAGGACTATTCCGTACAGCGATTTGCGGAGACCGAAGGAAAGGACGGCGCGAGTTATTCGTATTATGTCAGCATCTATGACGGGTATGTCTATGCAAGAACACTCGAAGCTTATCTGGCGTGCGGAGACTGGTACCGTATTGATTTGGAAACGGGGGAATGTGAGGAGATTATGAGCTTTGAATCCGATGTACCGTGGTTTTGCGGTGCAGTTGGAGACTGTATTTATTACTACTATGATAATGGACCGGCGCTCTATGTCATGGAGATTGGAACGAAGACAGAGAGGGAGGTTCTGAGGGTGGAGAAAGACCGTGACTTTCTTGTGGCTTCGGTGCTGAAAGATCAGATTTGGGTCATGACGGACTATTGCATGGATGAGGGAAGCTATATGACGGAATATACGGTGCTGAACGCGGAAGGCGAAGCAGTGGATTTCTGTCATTTCGATGAGTATATTCTGTTTTGGGGTATGGTTGGAGACCGGCTGATCTACAGCTCGGTGTTCCCGGAAGAAAAAATGGGATGGGTGGATTTGTCAGATGTCAAGAACCTCTTAGAACGTGGCGTTTTGATTGGCTATGCAGACGGAAGACACAATGATCCGCTTTTATTTCGTACCAATTAGCAGGGGCAGGGTTTGTTGCTTTAGATATGTCTTCGGTATTTGGGGAAGAATATAATACTTCTAAACGGTATTTAGTGACTCACCAAGCGGAGCTGCACGCGTTATACATAAAACAGGAATATGTATAGTTGTGCGCGGAAAAAATCGTATCTTGAATAATCTTGGGGAAATCAATTATACAGCATATAGGAGCAGGAAGAGAGGAACTTCTTTCTGTTTACTTTTGCTGTAGGTTGGGGGCGGATTGGTGATAATGAAGTGTAGAGGAGAGGATAGTGCTTTGCGAGTGTTAAAAAGTAATTCAGAAATATTGGTGAGATGTAGTATTAAAGATAAGATGTTTATTTATTTTTTCAAAAATATATAGTAAGACAGATTGAATTATATAAATAGAAATAGTATACTATATATTAGAATTAACAGAGAAAGAAGGTGGGGTAGAGGAAATAGCGGTGGGAAACAGAACGTGAATAAGCTTTGAGGATGAATCAAAAGAAAAGGGGGAACAGACATGAAGAACAGAATGAAAAGAAGCAACAAAAACAGAATATGGATCGTAATGATGCTGACTGCCGTGGTTACCGTATCCGTATGGATGGCGGAGGCAGGAACCGCTTACGCAGTGACGCAAAACGGTGCGTTTATTGCGGGCGGCGAGACGGTATATGCGTCGCTGTCAGGCGATGCAGGCGGTGTGACTGCCCAGACTTCTTACACGAAGGGACCGGGAGAAGTGGGGGTATGGGTGCATGGTCAGGCGAAGGTACCGGGCGAGTCAAACACAGTAGGGGTGACGTGCGAAACAGTTTTTACAAACACACCGGGAGGCATATCGCGGACGATCACGCCGCCGGCAGGAGGAGCTTTTGTTTCGGCAGTTTCGCATCATTACGCTACGATCAATGGAGAATCGAGATCGTATGATATTGCGTTGTTTTGATCGGGAACAGTCAACATGAGGATACAGGGGATTGCCTTAAATGGCAGTCCCCTTGCATGGAGTACGGTTATGAAGTCAATGAAATATGCGGTCA
This sequence comes from Lachnospiraceae bacterium, assembly GCA_003979345.1. Classification (GTDB taxonomy): domain Bacteria; phylum Bacillota; class Clostridia; order Lachnospirales; family Lachnospiraceae; genus DLAJ01. The sequence continues at coordinate 1,965 of RYVZ01000022.1, read as the reverse complement.
TCATGATGCTCCTGCCATTGATGTGTGCGTGCCTTTGCGCTTGCGGGGGCGACAGGCAGACGGACAGGAGCGAAAATGTGTCGGGAACTTTACAGATGGGATGCTTTTATGAAGAGGATATGATTGTGCTGTCCGCGCCGGAGCGTTTTCTGTATTCCGGCTGGGAAGGCGGCGGATTTCAGTCTGTCTGCACCGACCCGACCTGCAATCATTTATCGGATTCCTGTTCTGCCCGGACGTTCCATAAAGCCGATCGTGTGAATTGGTGCAATTTGGGCTTGGTCTATCTTGACCGGCTGATCATTCTGCACTCTTATGTGGAGCATGTAGATCATCGCAGCCAGTCCGCTGACGGGGCGGGAAATTATGACTATAGCGAAGTGTGGCATACGGATATCTATGAGGCGGATCTGGACGGGCGAAACCGGAAATACAGATCGTCCTTTGACGGCGGTATCGGGAGTGTGAATCTGAATGATTCGGCGGTCATGGAGGACGGTGTGCTCTATTTCGGGGGTCCCGTTGAAGCCCGGTCCACTATGGAATATGATGATGGAGGCACTCTTTTATATCATGAATTGATTTACAGTGATGCGTTTTACGGCGTGAATCTGGAGGACTATTCTGTACGGCGGTTTGCGGAAAATAAAGAAAAAGATGGCATGAGCTATTCGTATTATGTCAGCATATACGACGGGTATGTCTATGCGGCAGCAAGCGAATGCTATTTAGAATGCGGGAACTGGTACCGGATCGATCCGGGAACGGGGGAATGTGAGGAGATCATGCGCTTTGATTCCGATGTGCCGCTGTTTTTCGGGGCGGTTGGGGATCAGGTGTATTATCGCCGCAATAACGATCTGACGCTTTATACCATGGATGTCAAAGCGAAGGAAGAGAGAGCCGTTTTTAAGTTGGAAAAGGAGCTTGCTTTTTTGGAAGCGGCAGTGTTCGATGACCGGATCTGGGTGCTGACGGATTATTGCATGGAAGCGGGAAGCTATATGACAGAGTATACGGTGCTGAATGCGGAGGGCGAAGTAGTCGATTCCTGTCATTTTGATGAATATATCCTTTTTTACGGGTTAGTTGGAGACCGGCTGATCTATAGCTCGGTGTTCCCGGAAGAAAAAATGGGATGGGTGGATTTGTCAGATGTCAGGAACCTCATAGGACGGGGCATCTTGATTGGTTATGCAGACGGAAGACACAATGATCCGCTCTTATTTCGCGCCAATTAGCAGGGGCGGGGGTGAACGCGTTATACATAAGGCGGGAGTATATATAGCTGTGCGCGGAAAAATCGTATCTTGAATAAAACGGGAGGGTCAAATATACAGCATATAGAGGCAGGAAGAGAGGAAGTTCTTTCTGTTTACTTTTGCTATGGGTTGGGGTGGATTGGTAATAAGAAAGTGTATGGGATAAGGCAGTGCCTTGAGGAGTAAAAAAATAATCTCAGAATATGAATGAAAGAGAAGATAAAAGCGATAAATCATATTTATTTTTTGAAAAACGTATAGTAAGACAGATTGAATTTTATAAATAAAAGTAGTATATTATACATAAAGATTGGCAGAGAAAGAGGGTGGGCGGAGAAATAGAGGTGGGAAACGGAACGTGAATAAGCTAAGAGGATGAATTAAAAGAAAGGGGGGGAACAGATATGAAGAACAGAATGAAAAGGAGAAGCAGCAAAAGCAGAATATGGATCGCAATGATGCTGACCGCCGCAGTTACCGTATCCGTATGGATGGCGGAAACCGGCATTGTGAAGGCGGCAACGGTAAATGACGCTTTTATTGTTGGCGGAGAAATTGTATATGCATCGTTATCGGGAGATGCGAACAGCGTGACGGGGATGACTTCTTATACGAAGGGTCCCGGAGTGGTAGAAGTGATGGTGAGCGGCGATGCAATCGCGCCGGGGTCGTCACAGGTAACCGCACTGGTAGCTATACCGCC
>RYVZ01000003.1 GCA_003979345.1 Lachnospiraceae bacterium | reverse complement strand
AGATGTGTATAAGAGACAGATATATAATAGCCACAGAATCTAACCATTATCATTTGTGACAGGAAGTGCTTTCATGTATCAGATTGATTTTCATCATCCAATCCATATTCATTTTATTGGCATCGGCGGCATCAGTATGAGCGGACTTGCCGAGCTTTTGCTTACTCAGGGTTTCGTCGTGTCCGGCTCGGATGCGAAGGCGTCTGCACTGACTGATGCGCTTGACAAAAAAGGCGCGCACATACAGATCGGACAGCGCGCAGAAAATCTGATCCCGGCTCCCGCCCTCGTCGTGTATACCGCCGCGATCCATGCAGATAATCCCGAATTTGCAGCGGCTAAAGAAGCATGTATTCCCATGCTGACCCGCGCAGAACTTCTCGGTCAGGTCATGAAATGCTATCGTACCTCTATTGCCGTCAGCGGCACACACGGTAAAACGACGACCACTTCCATGATCTCGTCCATTTTACTGCATGCAGATGCCGACCCGACTATTTCTATCGGGGGCATCTTAAAGGAGACCGGCTCCAATTTCCGCATTGGTCATTCCGATATTTTTTTAACGGAAGCATGCGAATACACCAACAGCTTTTTAAGCTTCTTTCCGCATATCGGCATCATCCTCAATGTCGAGGAAGATCATATGGATTTCTTTCACAATATTGAAGAGATCCGTGAATCCTTTCATCGGTTTGCCTCCCTTCTGCCCGCCGACGGCGTATTGATCATTCATGCGGAAATTCCTGATCTTGCAGCCCTGACCAAAGGGCTCTCCTGCCGGATCGTTACATTCGGCAGCAGTGCTTCCTGCGATTATTCCTACCGTGCAGTTTCCTATGACGGCTACGGGAATGCTTCCTATACCCTTGTCCGAAAGGAACTTCCCGCTTGTACGGTTACGCTGCATGTTCCCGGCGAGCACAACATCTTAAATTCCCTTGCGGCGATCGCACTTGCAGGGACACTCGGCATTTCCGACGGGATCACCCTGCAGGCACTTTCCGATTTTTCCGGAACAAGCCGCCGTTTTGAATATAAAGGCGATTTTCACGGCGTTACCATAATAGATGATTATGCGCACCACCCGACAGAAATAACAGCGACCCTGCGCGCCGCGGTGCATTACCCCCACCGGAAGCTGTGGTGCGTTTTTCAGCCTCACACCTATACGCGCACAAAAACATTTCTCAAAGACTTTGCGCGCGCCCTCTCTGCGGCGGATCACGTGATCCTTGCGGATATATTTCCGGCGCGTGAGACAGATACGCTCGGCATCAGTTCTGAGACACTTGCAGAAGAGCTTCGCGCACTTCAAGTCCCCTGCGACTGTCCGGGAAGTTTTTCAGACATTGCGGCGTTTATTCAAAAAAATTGCATAAACGGTGATTTGTTGATAACTATGGGCGCCGGAGATGTTGTAAACATCGGCGAAATGCTCTTAAAAAAATAATCATCCACAAAATCCACATTTTTTTCTGCCAGACAGTGCGTGAGAAAATGTGGATTTTTATTTCTTTTGATCCCCTGTTCCCGGACATGCACTGATTTCATCCACAATTTCCACATTTTTCACATTTGGTCCGCGCCATAGATCACAGCCTTCTTTTCGTCAATTTGCCTGTATCTATTTTTGCCCTGCTATGCTATACTGAACTGGTTTCCACAGATTAACCGCATATAATTTCAAGGAGATATTGATCCGTCAGCATTTCCTTATATTTCTGTAGCAGTTCAGGCGCCGCTGCCCTGCAGCCTGTTTTCCCATTTCACCGCAGAACTGTTATAAATCCTATAAAGCAGGTGGCATCATGAACATGTTTCAGGTTTCGCAAGATAACTATATTAGTCATACACTCGTCCCAAACCGTTTTATTGACGAATATCTGGCAGAGGCAAACGATGCGCAGATCAAGATCTATCTCTACCTTCTGCGCACGATCAATGCCCATAAGGCGACGGGCATTTCTGACATTACGGATATTTTTAATTATACGGAGCAGGACGTCATTCGGGCGCTTCGTTACTGGGAAAAGAAGCATCTGCTCTCCCTGACATACGATGCCGATAAAAACTTATGCGGGATTCGTATCGAACATCTTTCCGAATCCGCCTCCGAGTCAAAACAGACCGGCGCCGAAATTATTTCCATCCACAAAACCGCCGCCGAGAAATCAGAGAAGCCTTCGAGAGCGTCTTCCTTTGATAAGCCCGTTTATTCGCTTGACAGACTTTCCGCTTTTCAAAAGCGCGAAGAGACAAAGCAGCTTATGTTTGCGATCCAGACTTATATTGGCAGACCGCTTTCGCAGTCCAATGTTGCAACCATCCTTTTCCTGTCGGATACCTTGCATTTTTCAAATGATCTGATCGATTATCTGATCCAGTACTGCGTGGAGCGTGATAAAAAAGATTTCCGTTATATCGAGCGCGTCGCCATTACCTGGGCAGAAAACGGAGTCACCTCGCCAAAGGAAGCCGCGCGCTGCTGTACCCGCTATGACCGCACCGTTTACGACATCATGCGCGCACTCGGCAAATCGGGAACCCCGACCGAGCGCGAAGTGTCCTTCATCCGCAAATGGACGAAAGACTACTCATTTGTTCCCGAAATTATCATGGAAGCGTGCGACCGCACTGTCTTGGCAACTGATAAGCACCGCTTTGAGTATGCCGACGGCATTCTTTCGAACTGGCATGATCAGCATGTGCAGACCAAAGAAGATATCTCCGCCCTGGATGCGTCACACCGCGCGGCGTCCAAGACCATATCCGGCACGTCATCCCGAAGCGGGAGCGACCGGAATAAATTCAACCAATTCAAGCAGAATACTTATGATTTCGGCGAACTTGAGAAAGAGATCCTAAGCAACTAAGGAGGATTTTTGTGGCGTTATCCAATTCCCAATATGATTCCATTATGAGAATCTACGACGAACGGCAGCTTATGCATCAGCATGAACGCAATGCCCGGCTTTCCGAAATCCGTGAGGCACTTCCCGGTTATGAGACACTTGAACGTGAGGAGTCGGCACTTTTCCTGCAAAAAGCTGATCTTCTGCTTGACGGTCGAAGCGAGGATGCACGGCGTATTACCGAGGACATAGCACTCATCAGGGCAAAAAAGGCAAACCTTCTTTCCCGCGGGGGATATCCCGCGGACTATCTGGACATACACTATACCTGCCCTCAATGCAGGGATACCGGCTATATTGACGGCGTCAAATGCGCTTGCTTCCGTCAGGCTTCCGTTTCTCTTTTATATGAGCAGTCCGGTATCCGCGAACTCTTAAAGCAGGACAATTTCGATGCGCTCTCCTATGAATACTACGGGGGCGAAGATCTGACGCGCTTTCAGAACGCCGTGACGACCTGTAAAAATTTTGTCAGGAACTTTAATTCCGACTATCACAATCTCTTTTTTTATGGTACAGTAGGAACAGGAAAATCTTTTCTTTCCGGTTGTGTTGCAAAGGAACTGATTGAAAAGGGCAATCTTATCATTTATTTCAGCGCGACCAGATTATTTAATGAATTGTCACGCTGTGCTTTTCAGCGCGATAACCGCGAAGAGCTTAGCGGATTTTTGGACGACCTGTTTGGGTGCGATCTGCTCATCATTGACGATCTGGGGACGGAGCTCACCAATTCCTTCGTCGCTTCACAGCTGTTTTCCTGCTTAAACGAGCGGCACTTACGCAAAAAAGCGACCATTATATCAACCAATCTTTCCTTACAGGAACTTTCGGACCGTTATTCTGAGCGCATTTTTTCACGGATCACAAGCAGCTATGAAATATGCAAACTAAGCGGACCTGACATCAGAATGTATAAAAAAAGACTACTAACCAGAAAGTGAGGCTCATTCATGACCACGAAGCGCGAGGAAAAAAGAAATCTTGAAACCATTCCGGTAGGTTCTCTTGGCATCATTCCGCTTGAGGGTTGCAGATCCCTCGGTGAAAAAGTGGATTATTACCTCGTAAAATGGAGAACGGAGCGCGAGAGCGAACACAAGGAATCCCTTGCATTTGCCGGTTACCAGCGTAATTCCTACATTTTAGGTGCAAAAGTTCCCCGTTTCGGTTCGGGCGAGGCAAAGGGCGTGATCTTAGAATCCGTCCGCGGGACAGACCTCTATCTGCTCGTGGATGTCGCCAATTACAGCCTGACTTATCCGCTGAGCGGTTACGAAAATCACATGTCCCCCGATGATCACTTTCAGGACTTAAAGCGGATCATCGCCGCCGTCGGCGGAAAGGCAAGACGCATCACGGTCATTATGCCGTTCCTCTATGAGAGCCGCCAACATAAGCGTACCTCCCGCGAATCTTTAGACTGCGCGATCGCACTTCAGGAGCTGGTCGCAATGGGCGTCGATAATATCATCACATTCGACGCGCACGACCCGCGTGTACAGAACGCGATCCCCCTCCACGGATTTGAAACGGTGCAGCCTGCTTATCAGTTTATAAAAGGACTATTGCGCAATGTCAACGACTTGCAGATCGATTCCGACCACATGATGGTCATCAGTCCGGATGAAGGCGGCATGCGCCGTGCGATCTATATTGCAAACGTGCTCGGACTCGATATGGGTATGTTCTATAAACGCAGGGATTACACGCAGATTGTCAATGGTAAGAATCCGATCGTCGCACATGAATTTCTCGGTACGGACGTCGAGGGCAAGGATATGATCATTATTGACGACATGATCTCGTCCGGCGACAGCATGCTTGATGTTGCGACAGAACTAAAAAAGCGTAAAGCTGGACGAATCTTTGTGTTCTCTACATTCGGGCTTTTTACAAACGGTCTCGCTAAATTTGACACGGCTTATGAAAGCGGCATCATCACCAAAGTGTTGACGACAAATCTGATCTATCAGACTCCCGAACTGCTTTCTAAGCCCTATTACATCAATTGCGACTTAAGCAAGTATATCGCATATTTGATCGATACCTTAAACCATGACTCTTCGATCAGTGATCTGCTCAATCCGAACGACCGCATTCAGGCGCTTCTCGCAAAATACAAAGTGGACAGGCAGACGGTTTCATAAATATATAAAAAAGACTTCCTGTTAGCCCGGCAGTCTTTTTGGCAATTATTTTGCCGCACAAAAAACGTCAGTTCGAGACCTTCCTGACGTAAAACAAAACTAAAGGAGAATTTCACATGAAGAACAAACGTATTCTGTTTCTGACACAGGCAGCGATGATCGCAGCGCTGTATGTGGTTTTTACGCTCATTTCCGCTGCGCTCGGTCTTTCCTCGATGCAGGTCCAGGTCCGCTTCTCAGAAGCTTTGACCATTCTTCCGTACTTTACCCCCGCTGCCATACCCGGTGTTTTTATCGGATGCCTGCTCAGTAATATTCTTGCAGGCGGCGCGCTGCTTGACATTATCTTTGGTTCATTAGCAACGCTTATTGCCGCTGTCGGAACTTATCTTCTGCGCGGGCATAAGTGGCTTGCCCCGCTTCCGCCGATTGCCGCAAACACTCTGATCATTCCGTTTGTGATCCGGGCTGCTTACGGTATCGGTCCGCTTTGGCTGTCTTTTATCACAGTCGGGGCCGGCGAGATCTTATCGGCAGGTGTGCTCGGCATGCTTCTTCTTTTTGTCCTAAACAAATACAGAAGACAAATTTTTTATGACTGCTCCTCTAAATAGGAGATAAATACCGCGCGGTTAGTGCGGAACCACTCGTCTGCCTCAGTAATACTTTTTTTATACAGGCTGTCTGATTTCGGATCCATGAGAACGATTTGTGAATCATTATAACCAATGATCAGTACCGAGTTCTCCCGCATCAGCGCCAGCACTGGGATATCCCGATTGACGTAATAAAGAATTGCATCCAGGCTGCATTCCGAAAGGTCTAAGATACGGCAATCGGGGAGTCCCTCTCTCAGGATCTGAAGCACATTCTCCCCCTCATCAAGCAGATACTGGCTGTTGCGTGCCACTCCTTCATATGCGAGAAGCGTATCAAGGCAAACCGCTGTCGAACCTCTTGTCTCGTTTGCACTCTGCGCAGAGATCGCCATGATCTGATTGCGCGTGCGGCGGTTTCCTCTCACCCAGATATAATACCCCGTATCGTCCACGACCACACCCATTTTTTCATAGGCAAGATTGATCGCATCGGCGGCATGATTATAAATTCCGATCACACCGTCTTTCGCATATACGTAAAACCGCTCAATATAATTATCCTCCGAAACGGCGAGTATTCTGTTTCCCTCAAAAAGCACTTCTTTCGGCGTTAAGATCTGCAACGCTTTTTCATCGATCGTATTTTTCACAACGATCTGTACGATCGTCTCATATTTTTCGGTGACCGGTCTCTCGAGTGTATTGATCCCTGTTTCCTGCTCAATATTGTTGACGATCTGGTCATCCGCTGCCTCCACATAAGATCCGTCTTCTCTTTTCATGACACGCGACATATTGAGCTGGTTGTCCATAATCTGCCCGTCTGTGACATAAATCCCTTCGCTGCCGTATTCTTTTAATATCGTTCCGTTCTCGTCCATAATAATGATTTCATACATCGGAAATGTGCTGATGCCATAACTGTCCGTATAAATATCCTCCCGGCGCGCCACGCCATAGATCAGATCATTTCCCATAAACCCGATCGGCTTGATATAACTGCCGATGCCTGCATCTATTTTTCTGCGCATCTGCGTATTCAGATTCATATGCACAAGTGAAACACTTGCCTCCGCGCTCTTTCCCTCCTGCCATACAAGAAAGCTCTGGTCGGGCGAGACCTGAAATCTTCCAACTTCCAGATTTTCCGCCATGATCTCATAACTGCGGCTGTCCAGACTGACTGCATAAATGTCCCCGTTTAGAATGAAATAAAAAATATTCGTCCTGCTCACATAGGAAAGCATCTTCATCTCTGCTTCCAGAATTGCATAACTTTTGTCATAGGGTATATAGATCTCCTCTTCAACCGTGTTGAGCAGGCTGTTATAATAGCATACCAGGATTCCGACCTGGCCTTCATGAAGCCCGCGGTTCATATAGCCATACACAACAAACCGGACATTCCCCGTCTCATCAACGGTCAGGATCTTCATATTATGCGCATCATACATACATCTTTCATCAAAGGTATCATCCTGAAACGTATAGAGTACCGCCATCTTCTGTTCGGATACATTATAGGAATACAATCCCTTATCGCATACGAAGGCAAAAACATTTCCGCCGTCGGACTCCACAAGCACCGGCTCTTCTTCCTGAATACCAAGCACGATCTTATTCCCTGCGTAAGCGCTTGTATTTTTCTCATCAAAGATCTGCGTCATCGTGCGCTCAAAGTCCAACAAATAAATGCGGTCCACTGTATAACGCAGCCGATAAAATTCCTCGACCCGGTAATAATGCCTGTTTTTTCCCTCCTGTACGGATACGATGTAATCCCCCGAAACGGATGCCGTCTGGGAGGCGAGCTCGCGAAGCGTAAATACCGGCTCCGTCTCTTTTTCCACTCCAAGCGAGCCCCATGTGATCTGATTAAAACTGCTATGGATGTCGACAACGCCAAACGTTGTATTATCTCCCTGCGAATTCGATTCCAGATATTTGATGATTTCCCGCGCTTCCTCACGATCAAACGTCCGTGCCGAAAATTCACGCGCAAACGCGATCTTTTCCTCGGCATGATAATCCGTGGCAAGGATGATACGGGTCGTATAAGAAACCTCCTGCTCCGTATCCAGCTCCAGTTTTAAGATCAGGCTATATTCCGTCTGCTCCTCGATCAAATCTTTGATCGCAAAATCTACATGAATTTCATCCCCAATGTCTGTAAAGTCCATCAGCTGGCCGTCCTCGATCAGACGTGCGCCGTCCACACTGCGCACTTCAAAAAAGATCCGGCTGACCATACACCCATATTTCTGCACGTCAAAAGAAAGCGTCCTCCCGTCGCCAAGCGGCGTGATGCTCTCGCGCAGACTTGAAAGCTGCGGAAGCACCTGATAGCCGTGCAGACAGTTTACCCGCTCCCCGTCTACATTCATGTAGACTAACGGCAGGCCCGCCGGACGCATTTCTTCCGTCATATCTGTATTTCCCTGATTCAAAAGGCTGCTAATGATCATCAGCGCTGCCAAAAATGTCACCGCGCATATGATCCCATGAAAGATCATTTTTTTCATGCTTTTATTCTATGCTAATTTTGGTATTTTCACAATACAAAAATGAATTGGTGTGAATAGAATAAATGATCTTCTCCTCCGACATTATACGCCCATGTCACCCATACCATAAAATTTCGAAAGATCCATGCCTGCCCCATGCCGCCGCTTTGCAATCTCATAGCACAAAAGCACATAGATCAGTTCCTGCCTGTAATCGCTATCCCGTGGTGACAAACGCATAGCTCCATCGTCCCTCGACCCTGCCGTGCGCTGCTGCAGATCCGCCGTATTTTGCATACGCTCTCCCGCCATGGGTTCTTGTGTGGTTCCCCCCGCTGCAGGCTCCCACATATTCGCTCCGCCCGCCGCTCCATCCGCTTCTTCTTTTTCGATCATCTGCAGAATATCGTGTGCAAGGCGCTGCAATCGAAGTCTGTCTATATATTCATCATATATCATGCTTCCCTTGTAATCCAGCCGGTCCACAACCGAAGCGATTCTGGCGGCATAGCGTCTTGACATTTCCGGAAACATTTCCTGTAAATACTGCAAGTCCTCTTTGGTATCCATTTCCTGCGTCATATAGAGCGGCAGACCGCCATTTCCGTTCACTGCATATATCGGCATATATGGCATGGGATACGGCGGCATATGATAAGCCTGATAAAAGGGTACGACACGATGCTGTTCCATTCTTTTGATCCCCTGTTTTTTAAGTTCATTCCGATCAGATCCGGTTTGTATTATAGTATGCGGGCAGATGGAAAACGTGCGGTGGAATGTATTTTCATATGTAATATAACGATTTGCACGAAAAAGGGCTGCCGCTTCACGAACATTCCTTCGCTAAAGCGGCGGCCCTTTTGATACCTGTTACTATTCTGACAAATAACTATATTTCCGGCTCACGCCGGCTTTTCAATCGGTCGGTTACCGAATCGTCGAGATACGCGCAAGCGCACGCAAAAGCGCCGTCTCGGCCCGCGCAACATCGGTTTTGGGATCTTTCTCGGAAAGCCGCTTCTCGGCACGTTCCTTCGCAGCCTCGGCACGATGTAAGTCAATCTCATTCGGCCATTCCACAATCTCCGCAAGAATCGTGATCTGCTCCTTCAGGATTTCCACAAACCCTGCGTGGAGCGCAGCCACCTTCTGCTCGTCACCATCCGTAATATAAAGGATCCCCGGCTTGATGATCATCGTCATCGGAATATGGTTTTTATAAATGCCGACCTCACCCTCCGTCGTATTAAACTCGACCATTGTTGCCAAGCCCTCGTAAAAAACACGGTCCGGTGTGATAATTTTGATCGTAAAACGATTATCCTCTGCCATAAAGCCACCTCAATCCTGATTCCACACTTAGCCTATATTCATCCACTCCGCAGATACCCGGATCCGGATAAAGAATGCCGCATGTTTGACATTCTTCCGTGGATTCCTTACTGCTTGACACGCGCCACAACATCATCGATGCTGCCCGCATTCAGGAAATAGGATTCAGGAATCTCATCATGCTTACCTTCTATGATCTCCTTAAAGCCCCGGATCGTCTCTGCGATCGGTACATACTTTCCTTCAAGACCGGTAAACTGCCCCGCAACGAAGAACGGCTGGGAAAGGAATCTCTGCACCTTTCTCGCACGGCTAACAACAAGCTTATCATCCTCGGAAAGCTCATCCATACCAAGGATGGCAATAATATCCTGCAATTCTTTATATTTTTGAAGAATTTCCTGCACACCACGCGCCACATCATAATGTTCCTGCCCGACAATACGCGGATCAAGGATCCTCGACGTGGACTCAAGCGGATCAACTGCCGGATAGATACCGAGCTCAACGATCGAACGCGACAATACTGTCGTCGCATCCAAGTGCGCGAACGTTGTCGCCGGAGCCGGGTCGGTCAGGTCATCCGCGGGAACGTATACTGCCTGTACTGATGTGATGGAGCCGTTTCTCGTTGACGTGATACGCTCCTGAAGCGCACCCATCTCTGTCTGCAGTGTCGGCTGATATCCAACGGCTGACGGCATACGTCCAAGCAATGCCGATACCTCGGAACCTGCCTGTGTGAACCGGAAAATATTATCAATGAAAAGAAGCACGTCCTTTCCGCCCTTGTCACGGAAATACTCAGCCATCGTCAGACCGGTAAGACCCACACGCATTCTCGCGCCGGGCGGCTCGTTCATCTGTCCGAACACCATCGTTGTTTTATCGATAACGCCGGACTCCATCATTTCGTGATAGAGGTCATTTCCCTCTCTCGTGCGTTCTCCAACACCGGTAAATACAGAATATCCGCCGTGCTCTGTTGCGATATTACGAATCAGCTCCTGAATCAGGACCGTCTTACCCACACCTGCTCCTCCGAACAGACCGATCTTACCGCCCTTCTGATAGGGGCAGAGCAGATCAACGACTTTGATTCCGGTTTCAAGAAGCTCCTGCGTTGTGGACTGTTCCGAAAATCCGGGAGCCGGTCTGTGAATCGGCTCATAAGTAACATCCGTAGGCGCTGGTTTATTGTCGATCGGCTGACCCAGCACGTTAAAGATACGTCCCAACGTATTTTCGCCGACCGGCACACTGATGGAAGCTCCGGTTGCCACCGCATCCATGCCGCGGACAAGTCCGTCCGTGGGTCCCATTGCGATACATCTTACCGTATCGTCGCCCAAGTGCTGTGCAACTTCCACAACAAGCTCCTCGCCATTCGTGCGGGTGATCCGAATCGCTTCATTGATCTCCGGAAGCTGTCCGTCGGCAAACTTGATATCCAGTACGGCGCCGATAATCTGTGTGATTTTACCGTTGCTTGTACTTCTGTTTTCTGCTGCCATATCCTTATTCCTTTCATCATGATCTCGGTGCCGGAAGCGCTGATAAAACGATGATGCCATCTGTTTTCATCAGGAAATCGCTTCCGCTCCGGCTATGATTTCTGTTAATTCCTGTGTGATCGAGCCCTGACGCGCTCTGTTATACTGGAGCGATAATTTGCCGATCATTTCTTCCGCATTGCTTGTCGCGGAATCCATCGCCTGCATTCTCGCGCCGTTCTCACTGGCAACCGCCTCGATCAGCGCCCCATAGATCAGACTCGCGACATACTTTGGAATAATGAGACTCAAGGCTTCATCCGCCTCCGGCTCAAAATTCATCATCGCCTTATCGTCCGTCGTATCCGCCGCTTCTCCATTCATCTCCTGTTCGTCTTCAAGTGACACCGGGAGAAGCTTTAGAAGCTTCGGCTCATGAACGACCGTATTCTTAAAATACGTATAAGCAAGATAGATTTCACCGATCTCTCCGTCCATATAGTTTTTTAGTAACTCTTTGGCCAGCTGCATCGCCTCCACATAAGTCGGCTCCTCGATCACCTCGGAATAATCCTTGTCGGCGATCCGATATCCCGCGCGCGCAAGCAGATCACGTCCTTTTTTTCCGATCGCATGGATGATCAGATCATCCTTTTTCTCCGCAAGCTCTCCGCGCGTGATCAGTTTCACGACATTGGAGTTATACCCTCCCGCAAGACCTCTGTTGGAAGTGATCACAATGACAGCTTTTTTATCGGATGTTCCGGTTTTCAGATACGGATGATCCAATGCGCCGGCTTTGACGATCATACTCTTCACGGTATCATACATACATGAAAAATATGATTTGGTCTGCTCCGCATGCGCTTTGCTCCGCTGGAGTTTTACCGTGGAAACAAGCTTCATCGCCTTGGTAATCTGCTGTGTACTCTGTATACTGCCCTTACGTCTCTTGATGTCTCTCATCGACGCCATTGCATTTCACCGCCTTCCCAAGCGCCTTACTTAAAAGATTTCTTGAATTCCGCGATCGCGCTTTTTAACTTCTCCTCCGTGTTATCGGAGATGACTTTTTCATCACGGATCGCCGCCGGAACCTCAGGATACTTTGTATCAATAAAAGTAAACAGCTCCGCTTCAAACCGGGTAATATCCTCGATCGACACATCCAGCAGATATTTGTTGGTCGCCACATAAATAATGATGACCTGATATTCCACCGCCATCGGCTGATACTGCGGCTGCTTTAAGATCTCTTTGATGCGTTCGCCCTGCGCCAGCTTCTCTTTCGTGTCGGCATCCAGTTCCGAACCAAACTGGGAGAATGCCGCAAGCTCCCTGTACTGGGCAAGTTCCACACGGATCGGCGCAGAAATCTTTTTCATCGCCTTGATCTGTGCAGCGCCGCCGACACGGGATACGGAAAGGCCTGCATTTACGGCCGGACGGAAACCTGCATTAAACATTTCCGTCTCCAAATAGATCTGACCGTCCGTGATCGAGATCACGTTGGTCGGAATATAAGCGGACACGTCTCCCGCCTGCGTCTCAATGATCGGCAGTGCCGTAAGAGAACCTCCGCCGTATTCCTCGCTCATCCGGACTGCACGCTCTAATAATCTTGAATGCAGATAGAAAACGTCGCCAGGATATGCCTCACGACCGGGCGGACGGCGAAGCAGCAGGGAAAGTGTACGATATGCGGTAGCGTGTTTACTTAAGTCATCATAAACAACAAGCACATCCTCTCCGTTCTCCATCCATTCTTCTCCAATCGCACAGCCCGCGTACGGAGAAATATACTGTAAGGGCGCAAGGTCGCTGGCAGTAGATGCTACGACTGTTGTATAATTCATTGCGCCAAATTCTTCCAACGTCTTCACAATGGATGCGACCGTGGACGCCTTCTGTCCGATCGCTACATAGACGCATTTTACATTCTGACCCTTTTGATTGATGATCGTATCGATCGCGATCGCCGTTTTACCGGTCTGTCTGTCACCGATGATCAGCTCACGCTGTCCGCGTCCGATCGGTATCATGGAATCAATTGCCTTAATACCCGTCTGTAACGGTGTGTCCACCGATTTACGCGTAATAACTCCAGCTGCAACTCGCTCGATCTGACGATACTTTGCAGTCTGAACAGGACCTTTTCCGTCAATAGGCTGGCCAAGCGCATTGACAACACGCCCCAGCAATGCGTCTCCGACAGGAACTTCCACAACCCTGCCGGTGGTCTTTACCTGATCACCCTCGTTAATATTGTGCGCGCTTCCGAGCAGCACCGCACCGACATTGTCTTCCTCGAGGTTCATGACCATGCCGTATACCTCGCCGGGGAACTCTAAGAGTTCGCCCTGCATCGCATTTTCCAGTCCATGCACACGCGCGATACCGTCCGCAACCTGAATGACCGTGCCCACATTGGACACTTCCATCTGGGACGCATACCGCTTGATCTGATCCTTAATCACTGAACTTATTTCTTCTGGTCTTAAATTCATGGATCATCTGCACCTTTCTTTATTTTCTTATCTCTGTCCGGACTTTTCTCCGGACTTTAAGCTGCACCTCATAAGGAAGCTCTGATCAAATCAGCGTTTCCTTATGCAAGCTGAAGTTTCATCAGGCTCCGCTCCATATCGCTCAACCTGGAGCGGATGCTGCTGTCTACGACGCGGTCTCCGATACGGATGACCATACCGCCGATGAGTTCTGTGCATACTTCATAATGCATTTCCACCTGGCGGTACCTGGTTGTCGCCAAAAGCCGTGCTTCCACCTGCTTCTTCTGTTCGTCCGTCAGGACGACCGCCGACGCCACATAGGCAATACCGATTCCTTTATGTTCCTTCATCTTATCGACAAAGCCGTCAAGAATCTGCTCTATGCTTCCATAGCGGTTCTTCTCAACGATCACGGTGAGAAAACCGAGCATATCCCCGCTGATACGGCCTTCAAACACCGCTTTCAGCGTGGAAATCTTCTCTTCTCTTCCGATCTTGGGATGATTCATCATCTGATTCAGCTCAGGATTTTCCTTAAGCACGATAAGGAGTCCCTGTGCTTCCTCTAAGAACTCGTCTTCCCGATGCTCTTCGAGCGCAAGCTCAAACAGCGCTTCCGCATATGTCCCCGAAATCAGCTTAGCCATGTGCTCTCACCCATTTCCTTTAACGTCTCATCAATCAGACTGTTCTGAATTGTTGTGTCAATATTTGCCGCCACAACTTTTGAAGCCATTGCCGACGCGATCGTGATCATCTCTCTCTTCACTTCATCTGCCGCTTTCTGCTTCTCAAGTTCTGCTTCCGTCCTCGCCCGCTCCAGAATCGCCGCTGCTTCTTCCTTCGCCTGGGCAATGATCCGGTTCTCATTTTCCAGACCGCGCTTCCTTGCGTCCGCCAGGATCGCTTCGGCTTCTTTATCCACGCTCTTTAGCTTCGCTTCGTATTCCGCTTTCATAGCTGAAGCGTCGGTCTTATCCTTCTGTGCGCTCTCTATATCGCCCGCAATTTTCGTACTTCGGCTCTCCAGCATTTTTCTTACCGGATTAAAAAGAAAACGCGACAGAAACAGGAATAATATGAATACTGCAATAATCGTGAGAACAGAATCCGTTATGAGCTGTAAGTCCAAATTAAACAGACGACGCATCGAACCGCTTCCCGCTTCTGCCAACATGATTCCTGCATTGAACACTGTCTGCAACTGACTGCCTCCTCTCCTCTGTCATGACTTATAGGATCTTCCCCGCAGATTCCTCGTCAGCGAGATCCTTCAAGAGAATTTCCTTTGTGAAGAATCTGCCTCAGCAGATTCTTCGAAAGAGTTTGCGTTCCGCAAACTCTTTTTTAGACATCCAACGGATGAACGAAGAGTAACAGCAGAGCAACAAGCAGACCGTAGAGACCGGTCGTCTCGGCAACTGCCTGTCCAAGCAACATCGTTGTCATGATATCACCTTTTGCACCCGGATTACGTCCAACTGCCGCAGCACCGTGTCCGGCTGCAATACCCTGTCCAACACCGGGTCCGATACCTGCGATTACCGCAAGACCTGCACCAATTGCGGAGCATGCTCTGATCAATCCTAAATCTGACATAATAAATTCCTCCTTGATATTATGAAATAATTTTCTTGGTTTTTCCCTTAGTCTGACCTCGAAAGAGTTTTCTTCAAAAGAATTTTCCCTTACCTCTTTCTAAGACTCATCTCCATACGCATTGCTGATGTACGTCATCGTCAGCATACAGAACACGTATGTCTGGATCGCACCCGAAAACAGGTCGAAATATACATGCAGTGCCGCCGGCCATATAACCGCAAACCACCGCAGCAACCCGTACACAAGTGCCATCATGATCGTTCCCGACAGTACGTTTGCAAACAAACGCAGCGACAGCGAGATCGGTACTGCAATCTCACTGATCACATTGATCGGCAGCCAAATCGGCAGCCATGGCGGAAGCGGAGAACACATATCATTCCAAATCTGTTTCGGCGAGTTGTTCTTAAACTGCGTCACATGAATCAGCGTGAACGTAAGAATGCCAAGCGGCAGTGTAACACCGTAATCGGCAGTCGGCGGGCGCAAACCCAGAATGCCTGAAATATTCGACAATAGGATAAAAATAAAGATGGTTCCGATGTAATTGCCGAATACCTTCGCATGCTTCCCCATGCTGCTCTTTACCATGCCGTCAAGCTTTTCCACAACCAGCTCGGCTACATTCTGCAGTCCCGTGGGTACCTCAGATGCGTG
Source organism: Lachnospiraceae bacterium (assembly GCA_003979345.1). Taxonomy (GTDB): domain Bacteria; phylum Bacillota; class Clostridia; order Lachnospirales; family Lachnospiraceae; genus DLAJ01. Next base: position 150,435 of record RYVZ01000003.1, on the reverse strand, counting down.
CTTTAAGGCGCGGTTTACGCAGAGCGCAAAAACCATGAGCACAAGCATAACGATCAGGATACAGACATGCGTTGTGGTGATCCACACTTCCTGCCCGAAGACGGTATACTTGAACACGCCTTTGATCATAAAGCTCTCTGTCACATTCGAGGATAACAGGATGCCCTGTGTCATATTTTCACCTCCTTGTTCAAATATCATATTGCTCCGAATCCGGAACCGGAGGTGCCGGTTCCGGATCGGGGTATTTCTTTACCGTGATGCGGTGGATCAGAGGCTGGACATATGCTCCGATCTTTAAGCCCATGATCCCCAAAAACGCAGTGAGCGGATTTGCTGCCTTTGTAAAAAGAATCGTAAACAGCACCGCCGCGACCGCCAAATATCGCAGAATCGCCTGCATTGCCACTTTCCGCACAGCCGTCTTCTGCGGCATACCCAGATATCTGTCAAATGTCCATGACATATGATATGCCATGGCAAGCGCCGTTAGCATACCAAATAATAATCCAAGCGCACACGAGCCTTTCTGCGGTACAAACCAGATGCCCGCTGCAAGACAGAGCAGATCAAACAGCACGATCCCGCACATCAGTTCCAACAAAGTACGGTTACATCCCATCCTGCCCTTTATCCTGACTTCTGTCTCCATTCCGGTCCGCTTCCTTTCCCCGTCCGCTGACATTTCTGCCGCCCAGCTTCATCGCAAGCTTATAAATGTTCGTAAAGCCCGCCAGCGCTCCCATGAAAAAAAGAATGATCACCCAATAGGAAGTCCCTGCCTTGCGGTCGATCCAAATCCCCAAAAACAGACACATGAAGATCGGAACCACCATATGAATGCCAAACTGCATCACCAGTGCAAGCGATTCCAGAACCCTGCCATTGCCACGTCCGTCGTTCCTGCCCTGCCGTCTGCCATTTTTATTATGCCGTCCGCCGACCTCGTTGTTCAAATTTCCGGTACTTCCTCTCCATCATGCATACTCGCAAGGAGCATGTCATAATTTACTATTATACCTATTTTTCCCAGCCATGTCTAGCCAAAACCACGATTTTGATTGACTTTTTTATCTATTTCCTGTACGATTCTTTCCATAACCAAAGAAGGATTCTGCTGGCGCACAATTCCTTCCGACTGTTTCACTCTGCAACGTTCGCTAAAAACGACGTCTGGCGCATAAAAATGGAGGTTCGCATGATAAATCCGACTTTATACCGCAAACGGCTGATACCGGATGAATGTATCTCATTAGAAGGCGATGTGATCGTCCGATGCGATCAGGACATGATCGTTACCACTTGGAACACATTTCGTCCAAAAAAAGAATTTGACCATGGTGCTTCCGTTTACTATCTGAAAAAAGGGATCAAGATCAGTAAATTTCTAAAAAGTGACAATACGTTAGCCTATTGGTATTGCGACATCGTCGATTACGAGTACGGAAAAAACACGCTGCCGGACTGTCAACCGCCCGAACCGGCGTCCAAAGCGCAGCAGGGTCATGACTGTCTTACCTGTATTGATCTGCTCGCGGACATTGTTATTTACCCGGACGGTTTCGTTAAAGTCGTTGACCTCGACGAACTGGCGGAAGCTGCCGAACAGGGCCTCATCAATGAAAAGACACTTCACAGCGTGCTTCTGCGCGTCAACGATCTGCTAAGGACTATTTACAGCGGTGAATTTGATGCCTTAAAGGCTCCGTTAAACGAAGTTCTTCCAAATCAGTAAATGTAGAAATAAAAAGAGATTTATGATTGTGAATTTAATCGAAGCAATTAAAAAATCCCTTGCAGCATAGCCCTTCTGCCGCAAGGGATCTTTTGTCAATAGAAAATATGTCCGCTGATCCTGTACCGCGGCGTGATACCATCTATCGGCGTCCGGAAAAACAGGCAGTCCGCCACATTCGTCCTGCCGCTCATCGCCTCATCCGCCGCACGGTAACAGCTCGCTGTTGCACGATCATTTGCAAGTGCAAGCGCAAGCCGTCCGCTCGCCACCGGTGAAAACTGTCTCCTTGCATAGATCACACCGACCATCGTATCGGGAAATACTCTGCTGAGCATCCGGTTTATGACGACCGCGCCGACCGCCACCTGACCCTCGTAGGGCTCTCCACCCGCCTCACAATAGATCAGATTCGCCAGCAGCTTGCGATCGCCTTCTTCAAACTGTATGTCCGAAATATCCCTCCATGCCGATTGCGCAGCGAGCGCAGACAGTCTCCTTTCCTCCTCGACCCGCGCCTTCAACATTTCTATATTCTCATTCTGCCTGGCAAGCTCCGCTTCATACGCACGCATCTGGGCTTCCGTTTCGGAAATCTGATCGCTGTACCCCGCAATGCGCTCCGACGTCTCCGCCACAAGACCATCAACACGTTCCTGCTCCAGCTTTGCTTCTTCCCGCAGCATCTGCAGCTCGGCAAGTTCCTCATTCAGCCGCTCTTCCTGCCGCTCGATCATTCTGCAGGTCTCCTGATACTCTTCCAGTTTACGCCGGTCATAGCGCTCAACCTGCTCAATATATTCACTCCGGTTCAGGAAATCGGCAAACCCGTTCGCTGAAAAAAGCATTTCCAGATACGTTGTCTCCCCGTTCTCATACATGAACCGGATCCGTTCTTTCATACTCTCGTACTGCTCAACCTCCGTCTGACGCGCCTCCGCAAGAGTCGCCTGCGTCTGCTCGATCTCGCTTTCTTTCTGATCCAGATTTTCTTCGATCCGCTCCAGATTTGCCCGCACTGCATTCAGTTGATCGTTTAATTCGCTCAATTCTTCCTGAAGATCGTTGCGCTGTCCTTCCAGGCTTGAGAGATTATCTTCGATCTCGTCAAGCTCTTCCTGTGTTTCCTGCTGCTGCTGCTGCGCCTCATCAAGCTGTTGCTGCGTTGATTTTGCATACGTCTGCGCGGTCGGAATCGATGCAGAAAACAAAACAAGTGTTATACAAAAAAAACGTCTTCGAAGCACTTTCCCTTTCATGCCCCTACCTGCTTAACCTTCCTGCCGTTACACATCCAGCGTAATACTCCTTCCGGTATGTTCATATTTTCTGCATGCTACTTTGGCCGCCGAAAAAAGCATACGGCTTGCCCTGACGGAATCCGTGCCTTCGTACTTATCATCCGCATAGATGACTGTACGGATTCCGGACTGAATGATCGCCTTTGCGCATTCGTTACAGGGAAAAAGTGAGACATACAGCGTCGCACCCGCAAGGCTTCCGCCCCTAAAATTTAAGATCGCATTTAGCTCCCCGTGCGTCACAAACGGATACTTTGTCCCTAGCGGTTCCCCTTCACGCGCCCATGGGAATTCATCGTCAGAACATCCGGTCGGCAGACCATTATAGCCGATGGACAAAATTTTGTGGTCTTCGCTCACTATGCACGCGCCCACCTGAGTGCCCGGATCTTTAGAACGCATGCGTGCAAGCAGCGCTACACCCATAAAATACTCGTCCCACGAAATATAACCTTCCCTTTTTCCGATCTTCTGACCCATATCTGTTACCTGTTATCCCCTTTTCGCTTAGTCCGCTGCACTCTTTCCATTACCTGCTCTTCCGGTTTTACCCGTTCGTTTTCCCATTACCCATGATTCCGGTTTTACCTGCTGTTCTCTTCTCATTGAACGTACTTCCAGCTTTATCCGTTTCATTTTCCCATTACCTGCGTTCCGGCTTTGTTCCTTTATCTCCTTACTTTGTCCCAAAAATACGGTCGCCCGCATCCCCCAAGCCCGGAACGATATATGCATGCTCATTGAGCTTTTCATCAAGCGCTCCGATGTACATATCAACGTCGGGATGATCCTTTTTCATCCTCTCAACGCCTTCCGGCGCGGCAATGATGCACATGAAATGAATTTTATTACAGCCTTTATCTTTTAACATCTGAATCGCCGCGGAAGAGGAACCGCCCGTCGCGAGCATCGGATCCACTACAAATACTTCTCTCTCCGCACAATCAGCCGGAAGCTTACAGTAATACTCGACAGGCTCATGCGTGTCCGGATCACGGTAAAGTCCGATATGCCCGATCTTAGCCGCCGGTATCAGGTCCAGCACGCCGTCCACCATCCCCAGTCCTGCGCGCAGGATCGGCACGATCGCCATTTTTTTACCGCGAAGCTCTTTGGCTTTCGTCTTGCAGATCGGCGTTTCAATCTCTACTTCCGAAAGAGGAAGCTCGCGCGTTGCCTCATAACAGATCAGCATCGCGATCTCACTGATCGTATCCCTGAAATCTTTTGTCCCCGTTTCCTTTCTTCTGATGTACCCGATCTTGTGCTGAATCAGCGGATGATCCATGATCACACATTTTGCCATTCCCGTACCTCCCATTCAAACATCGTTTTTCCGAAACAAATCAGACAGTCCTCTCTGCAAAATAAACGCTGCTCTCTATGCAGTTTTGCGAACTCTTCATACGCAGCGCCCTACGTATCCCTTCAAGGCTCCGCCTAATTGCCTGTACCGGTCTTTCTTCCTTTTACTGCTCAATCTGCTCAACACGCCTGATATGCTTTTCTTCCGACGAAAATTCCGTGTCCAAAAACGTATCCACGATCTCAAACGCCATGTTCGGTCCGATCAGCGCACCCCCAAGCGCCAGTACATTTGCATCGTTATGCAGCCTTGTCATACGCGCGCTGAGCGGTTCAGAACACAATGCTGCGCGGACGCCCTTTATCTTATTGGCCGTTATTGAAATGCCAATACCTGTCGTGCAGATCACAATGCCCTTCTCACATTCTCCCGACGCGACTGCTTTCGCCGCCGCACGCCCGAACTGAGGGTAATCGCAGGAAGTCTTATCAAAACATCCAAAATCCTTATAGGCAATCCCGCGTTCTTCCAAATGGCGGATGACATGCTGTTTTAAGTCAAATCCGCCATGGTCACATCCCAATGCTACCATAAGCCTGTCCCTCCTTCATATTCTGCGGTTATTATAGCATATTTATTTAAGTTCCTCAACAAAGGCTTCCCCATTTCAGCCGGTGAAGTTCACCGCCGCACTGCATATCCGGAAATCCCTGCTGCCGCAGCGCCTCATAAAGTACAATGCCCGCGGAATTGGACAAATTCAGGGAGCGGATCTTTGGCAGCATCGGAATACGGATGCACATTTCCTCATGTGCAATCAAAATTTCCTCGGGTATCCCTGCGGACTCTTTGCCGAACATGATAAAATCATCGGGCTGAAACTCCGCCTCCGCATAAGTTTTCTTTGCCTTGGTCGTCGCATACCATATGCGCGCATTCGGATTTTTAATACAAAAATCGCGATAATCATCATAACGGCACACATCCAAATGCTCCCAATAATCCATTCCCGCCCGTTTGATCTCTTTTTCATTCAGTCGGAAGCCAAGCGGCTCGATCAGATGCAGTACGCTTCCTGTCGCCACGCAGGTCCTCCCGATGTTTCCCGTATTGGACGGGATCTCCGGTTCATGCAGTACGATGTTCATACTTACCTCCCTGTCAAAGCAGTCTCCTGCAATAACATACGATCAAGGTATATTCGCGGCTCTGGCTCAAATTGCCGGTTGAAAAATCTTAGATTTTCAACCGGCCTCCATGTCAGCGCCTCAGAGATTGTGCGCCTCAGCGCGCAGTTTCGTGATAAACCGCTCTAGCTTTTCCATTGCCGTTTTCAGTTTTTCAATGGAATATGCGTAAGAAATTCGCAAAAATCCTTCACCGCTGTCGCCGAATGCAGTTCCCGGAACGACCGCAACCTTTTCCTCCTGTAAAAACCGGTTCGCAAACTCGTCGCTTGTCATTCCGAACTCTTTGATGCAAGGAAAAACATAGAACGCGCCGTATGGTTCAAAGCATTCCAGACCCATTTCACGAAATGCATTCAGCAGGAAACGGCGGCGCTGGTTATACGCCTCCCGCATCATTTCCACATCGGCATCCCCGTTTTTCATAGCGTCGACCGCCGCATACTGACTCATCGTCGGCGCACACATGATCGCAAACTGATGGATTTTCGTCATCTGGGCGATGATCCGGGCCGGTCCGCACACATAGCCGAGCCGCCAGCCCGTCATCGCATGTGACTTGGAAAAACCGTTGATAAGCAGCGTGCGCTCTTTCATCTGCGGCAGCGATGCGATCGAGACATGCTCCTCCTTATAGGTCAGTTCCGCATAGATCTCGTCAGACATGACATAGATGTCTTTTTCTATACACACCTTCGCGACTGCCTCTAAATCTTCGCGTTCCATGATCGCGCCCGTCGGATTGTTCGGAAACGGCAATATCAGCAGCTTCGTCTTTTCCGTAACCGCATCCAGCACTTCCTGCGCAGTCAGGCGGAATTCATTTTCCGCTTTCAGGTTGATGATAACCGGTTTCCCGCCGGCAAGGATCGTGCATGGCTCATAGGAAACATAGCTTGGCTGCGGGATCAGAACCTCTTCGCCCGGATTGAGCATCGCGCGAAGCCCGATATCGATTGCCTCCGATCCCCCGACTGTAATAAGTGTTTCTTTCTGCGGATCATAGTCCACATGAAAACGCCGGCGCAGATACCGGCAGATCTCCTCCCTCAGCTCGACCAGTCCTGCATTGGATGTGTAATGGGTCTTTCCTTTTTCCAGAGAATAAATTCCCTCGTCGCGGATATGCCACGGCGTATCAAAATCCGGCTCGCCCACGCCAAGCGAGATCGCATCCTTCATCTCGCTGACGATATCAAAAAACTTCCTGATGCCGGAGGGCTTTATTTTTACAACTTCGTCTGCTAATGGATTTCTCACGGTGTGATCAGCTCTCTTTCGTCTTCATATTTTTTGCACAGGATCGTGCCATGGTCCTTATATTTTTTCAGAATAAAATGCGTTGCCGTGCTCAGCACAGTGTCTAGCGCCGACAATTTCTGCGATACAAAACCGGAAACCTCTTTCAGGGATTTGCCCTCAAGTGAAACAAGAAGATCATAGCCCCCGGAGATCAGATAGACCGAATTGACTTCCGGATAGTTATAGATACGCTCCGCAATATTGTCAAACCCCTGCCCCCGCTGCGGCGTCACGCGCACTTCGATAAGTGCGGACACCTTTTCGATTGACGTCTTTTCCCAATCGATCAGCGTGTGATAACCGCAGATCACGCCCTCTTCCTCCATCGCTTTCAGTTCGTTCGCAACGGCAAGCTCATCCTCACCGAGCATGACGCTGAGTTCCTTTACGCCGATCCTGCTGTTTTTCTCGATCACCGTTAAAATTCTTTCTCTCATATTCATCATATAAATCCTCCATACCGCCTTTTGCGGTTCAAATAGATATGAAAAACGCTGTCCTTTGCATTTTTCCCGTGTGAAATATAATACAGCTCAAAACAATTCCTTTTCCATGCCTGCAGAGAAGCTGTCAAGACCGTCGCCCTTCGGCGGTTCCAAAAAACGGCGCTCTTCACCATTTATGATCACTTTATCGTTTGACAAATCCGTCCTGCCGATCACCGCTGCTGGAATCCGGGCTTCGGCAAGAATCCGCACCAGTCCGTATCCGTTTTCTGCAAGCAGGAGCAGACTGCCTCCCGCCGCAAGTTCATAGGGATTGATATCATAAAAATTACAGATTTCCACCGTCTCCTGGCGGATCGGGATCGCTTTCAGATGCACAGAGAGTCCGACGCCCGCACGTTGTGCAAGTTCCCACAGCGCGGCAAAAATACCGCCCCGTGAAGCATCATGCATCATAAGAACGCCGGACTTTCCGGCGGTGGCGGCCTCCGGCACCACCGATAGCCGCTGCTCTAAAGCAGCCGCCTCATCAATGAAATACGCCGGATATCTTGCCAGAAGTTCCGCCCTTCTCTCCCGTGCGATCCACGCAGTTCCCGCAAGCCCCGCCCACTTTGTCATAACTATATCCTTATCTGCCAGCGCGTGTTTTTCAGGTCTTGCGCATGCCCGCTGGTCCTGATTCTTCTGACCGATTCCCGTTATGCTTAAGACCGGCTCACTTACACCTCCGGAAATCTCCGTATGTCCGCCTGCGACGATTATGCCAAGCGCCCCTGCCGCATCCCCGATCTGCTTCATCACAGTCCGAAGCCGCGCCTCCTCCGTATTTTCGGGAAATACTGCCGCAACAAGGATCGCCTTCGGGTCTGCTCCTCCGGCAGCAATATTATTGACGGCGGCATGCACGGCATAGCTGCCGATATGCCCGGCAGTTCCCGTCGTCGTGTTCACGCAGACTGCGGTGCAGTCCCCGTTTTCAGGCGCAAAAACGGCGCAGTCCTCCCCCACGCCTGCGCCGCCCGTTATCTTATCAGTATGAATTGGCAGTTGTTTTAACACGGAACGTTTTAACACGCGTTCCGGTATTTTCCCTATCTTCATGTATCGCTCCACACTATGCGTTTTTTGCAATTTCCCGCTTTATACCGCAGTTTCCACTTCCCAGTACAGTCGTAAAGGGAGACGCTGATCAGATCATCTCTTCCTGAAAACGCCTTTACTGTCCGGGCAGAACCTCTCCTGTCTCCGGCGCTGTCCCTGTCTCCGGCAGCACCTGCGCTCCTTCCGGTACCGCGCCCGCATCCGGTACGCCGGGTTGTACTGCTGTCCCCGGAACCTCAGACACCGCGCCCCCGTTTGCCGCACCGGATTCCGTGCCCGCTCCCGGAACTTCCGGATCTGTCCCCGTTTCCGGCGTCTGCGGCTGCGCAGATGTCTCCGCAGCAGGTCCATAATTCCCCGAAGCGATCTGCGCCGCGACCGCTTTGGCATGATCAACGCTGCCTGTCGCGATTGCCGCCTGTATCAGGTCATAAGCAACCGGATCACTCGTAGAAACACCGACTGTTGCAGACCGACAAGTCATTTTATAAGTATTATGGCTGATCTGCTCCCGGCTGACCTCCACACCGTTTTCCGTAATGACGCGGTAGACATCCGCTACATACCCTGTATGCGCCGGCTGTATCTCCACCGAACCAACCGGCATGGACGCGTCCGCATACACTGCCTCCGCTCCCGGCGGCGTCGTCTCAAGCACGACGCTCTCATAAGCAACACTGTGCGTCTCCGCTCTTGTCTCCACGCCATAGATCGTCATCGTGATCCTTTTATTGGTCGTTGTATATCCTTCGATATAGATCGGATACGGCGTATTATTCTTAAATGTAAAGTCAATACCCGAGTCCTCGGACACAGTCGCATCCAGACCGATCTTGACATAGCCGACCGCCATCGCATGATTCGCGCGGTTTGTTACTTCAAGTTCCGAATATAAGACGGAATTATACAGAGTGGAAGATACCTGACAGATTCCGCCTCCCACACTGTCCACGACCTTTCCTCCCGAATAGGAGCCCGCCGAATAATACCCGTTTCTCTCGGTAAACGGCGCGATCACTGCCAGCGTTGAAAACTCCTCGCCCGGAAACAGAATCGTCCCGTTTACTTTGTTACATGCATTCCGCACATTCGCACTTCTGGATGAATCGGATGTCGCAAAGCTTGTCGTGCAGGTCGCGAGCACATCCGTGATCTGCTTTAATTCCTCGACCCCGTGCTGCGGTTTTACCGTGCGCAATTGCAAATCAAAGCTCCCAGCCTCCCGCGGCCAGTCTTCCGTCAGCCCCGCGTAAATCAGATCGACTGATGCCGCGACGTCCAGCTCAATGCCGTCCACACCGTCCGTATAAACAAACTCGCCATTCTCACGCGTCATCGTCGCATTCTGGGCGGGTACATTGACCGCTTCACCCTGTGCCTGAACAATATTCTCAATAGCCGTCCGGTCAAACGCAAGTTCGATCTCATACACCTTGTTATGAGCCGCAAGATCGACGATCTCCTTGTAACGCCTCAAAATATTTCCCGTGCGTCCGAGTCCTACCGCTTCCTCCAGAATCTCAGGATTCCCAAAACGGATCCCCAGTTCGCCCGCCGTTGTCTGAACAGACTGTTCCGCAGAAAGATTTAACGTGACCGGTGTCTGTGAAAGCTCTAAGATATATGCGCCGATCGCCTGCTCCGCCTCCGCAAGCGTCATGCCCGAAAGAGAAATATCCTCCGCATATACGCCTTCACAGATCGTTGCCTGCGTGTCCACCCGGCCGGCGCCGTTTCCCGCTGCATAAGCATCCATTTTTTGGATGCCTGTCATTATCGCCAGTATCAAAGCTGCTGTCAGCACAATTCTTTTTTTCATGTCAATACCTCATCATCAGGAAAATGCCCTTGCAAAGAGCCGGTTCCTGCCATACAATATAAATACCGCGTGCATACCGCGGTTGTCCCGCATCTTTATCAATATATGACCCGCCCCGCGTGTTTATGACTTCCGGATCATAACAGCGCGGCAAGTATGGTTGTCCCGATCATCGCCGCAACCAGCACGATAATAATGATAGCGGATATCTTTTTCCTCGTTTTTCTGCTATAAATATTAAACATAGACGTTCACACTCCCTGTATGAAATAACAATGTCTGCTGAAAGGATATTATAAATGAAAATACCACTGTTTGCAAGTTTAATCCTGTTTTGTATCTGGCTGGCTTTCGCCATTTCCCGTTCCCGCAAAAGGACGGAGCGGACAGAACGGGATTTTTGGGAACGGGAAGCGCTGGCAGACCGTACGCGCAAAAAACCGCTCGATGATCTTGATTTTGTAGAAATCCCCTATGACGAGCTGCCGTTCTCCATTTTGCCGGACGATCCCGGTTCAGCCGCTGCGATTGCCGACTGCCACCGGATCCTCAACGGTTTCCGCGAGAAAAAAGCAGTCAACTTAACAGGTATCAGCAACACGGACTTAAAGCTGACTTACGGTGCGCCTAACCTTGAATTGCTCACCCAGTACGACGAAAACTATACCCTGCTGGTCCGCACGATGCAAAAATGGGCTGATCTGCTCCTAAAGGCAGGTTATGACGAGGATGCCGTCTTCATCATGGAATTCTGTATCAAGACGCGCACAGACATCAGTGCGACCTATCGCACGCTTGCGGATATTTACCGCAAAGAAGGCCGCGATGATAAAATAGAACATCTGCGCATGACGGCGGACAGTCTGAACTCGATCATGCGCCAGCCAATCCTGCGTATGCTGGATGAGGCAGACTCCTGAAAAACTTTTTATAGGATACAAAACGGGCTGTGTATTGACACAACCCGTTTTGTGCTGTCTGATATACCCGTCAGGCCTGGTCCGTCATCGCACCCTCTGTCAGACATACTCTCCTCCGGCAGTGTCCTCATCTTGTTTTAGAAGCCGGGTCATCTTATCAACCATTTCGTTGATCACTCCTGCCTGCCGTGACACATTGGCCGTATCGCCGGCATTGCCCTCCGCCATCGCATTGATCGATTCAAACCGCTCATTTTCATTTCGGATGCTTTCGACGATGTCCTGATTGATCGCGACCGTCTTTTTTATTACTTCCGCCTGTTTGTCATGCGCGTCCCCCATAGTTCCGACTGCGCCCACAGAAACATTCATCAGTTCCGTCATATCCTGCATACAGCTAAATACGTTTGCAAAATATTCGTTCTGCCTGCTCATTTTTGTCGCATTTTCTTCCACCTGTACAGTTATTTCCCTGACATTCTGCTGTACACGCTCAATCACGGACTGTACCACCTTTAAGGATTCCTGCGTGCTGTTTGCAAGATTTCCTACTTCTGTAGCCACTACTGCAAATCCCTTGCCCGCTTCTCCGGCTCTTGCGGCTTCAATAGAAGCATTCAATGCCAGCAAATTTGTGGAACTTGAAATATCGCTGATCAAGTTTAAGGTAACTCCGATTTCCTGAACCGCCTCCGACAGCCTTCCCGTAACATCTGTCGTAACTTTCATGGATTCTGAGACTTCACCGTTGATGGCATGAAGATCATTTAATAATTTTTGGTTTTCTTTGGACTTTTCAAGCAGATCTCTGGATGTCATCTCCACCTTTTCCACATTATCGGCCATAACGCTTTCCCACTTGCTCAGTTCTCCCAGATTATTCATACTTTCGTCCGTTTTGGAACCAAGAACCTCACTGTTTTCCACTAATTGCTGACTGGTAGCCGCCAGCAGCTCTGCCGATGCGCTTTCATTTTCTGATACAGCCGATAGCGCCGTCCCTGCCGCCAGCAATTCATCCGACAGCACCTGAACCTCGCTCAATATGTTTTTCAAATCTTTTTCTTTTTTATCAACAATTCCAAATAAGGTCGTCGTCCGGTAGCTGATAAAGCAGCAGGCCGCTAGCAGCACAGTGTAGACCACCGCTGTAAATATCCATCCGATCAGCGTATGAAGCTTCAGGAATCCGGCCGGAAAAGCGATCATAGCCGCCGCATTGACCACAATTGTAACAATATAACTCGTCTTGAGCAGTCTCTGCTCGTAATATGGTACCAACAGTAATGTCGCAACAAAGTAATAGTGCGTCAGGCATACATAACCGCCGCTGTCATTCGTGCACGAAACTGCTGTCGTAATCGCACCGATGACCGGAGGAATGCAGGCGTATACATATTTTGCCCTGCTGCCCAGCCTCTTCTCAAGCAGTTTGGTAATCACTGCCAAAAGTCCTGAAAACAGGAACACGCACTCCCTCAGACCGCCATTTAAAAAAATCATGACAAAAGCCCAGCCTGAAACCGCGACCCCTAAAACATACAAAACAAAATATTATTGATCAGTTTTTCCTCGTTTTTCGTCGATTGTGCCTGCATATTGATCCCCCGTCCTCAAAATCACATAAATATTGTTTATGAAATTGTTCATTATTGTAACATCTTTTGTGCAATTTTGTCAAACTTTGTTTCCTATGCATTCTCAAATTATATATTTTTTCTAAATATTCATGAAATTTCCCTGCTCATTTTTCCGTAAGTAAATGTCAGCTTATCCATCATGCGTGACGCCTCATTTTTTGTCATGCGGTCGATCTCACACTCCGGGTTTACCTTATAATATTCCAACATTTTTAAGAGCCGTTCACGCTGCGCCGGCGTGATCGGTCCTTCTTTTTTGACCTTACAGATAAGCTGATACGGCTCTGCCTGATCAGCAGCCTCAAACTGCCCGCAGAGCCTTTTATAAAGTTCGTGCGTCGCAAGCGCATCGCCCAGCGCACGATGTGCCGTATGTACAATTCCATAATGTGCGCAGAGCGCCCCAAGCGAGCGGCTCGGAAGCTCCGGCAGGCAGAGCCTTGAGAGCTTCAACGTGTCGATCGCTTTTTTCTCAAAAACAAATTTCTGATTGACTGCTGCGCGTTTGATAAACGAATAATCAAATCTCACACTGTGTCCGAGCAGGATGTCCTCTCCGGCAAAACTCAAAAATTCAGGTAGTACGTCTTCGATATAGGGCGCGCCGTCCAGCATCTGATCGGTAATCCCCGTCAGTTCAATGATCCGCTCCGTAAGACTCCGCGCCGGATTCACAAGCGTCTGACAGATTGCTTCCACCCGTCCGTTCCTGATCCGCGCCGCGCCGATTTCAATAATTTTTTCCGTTTTTGCATCAAGACCGGTCGTCTCGATATCCAATACCACATATGCTGATTGCATGACGTTCCCCCTTCCGATGTTACTCATGCTTCGCCCGCAGACGCTCCGACCGTTACGGGCGGGGTACCTGTCCGATCCGGAAATATTTTGAATATTTTATCATATATTACCTTAGCCTGCCACTCAGAGTTGAACCAAATCCGGAATTATGCTATATTAGTAGCGTCTTTTTGATTTACTTATTCTCACCCAAAAATACGGAAGGAAAGGAAGATGATATGTGAAAACAATTAAATCAAAAATTCAATTAAGCATCTTATCCGTCGTGCTGATCGGGTCAGTCACAATCGGCGTGATCACTGCTTTGTTAAATGCCAAGGGCATCGACGAAACGACAAAAAAAACACTTGGTCCCGCCACCCGGATGGCGGCAGACGCCGTGGAATGGCGGATGAATAATTATTGGACGGCGTTACAGGAAGCCGCAGCGTCCGATATTTTTCGTGATTCCGATCCCGAAGCTCCCGAACTGATTCCGATACGGAATGAGATCGCCGAGCGTAACGGCTTCCTCTATACCGGTAAGATGAATGCGGACGGTTCGTCTTCAACCGGTTACAGCTACGCAAACGAAGACTATTTTCAGGAATGTAGATCCACGATGCAGCCTTACATATCCGACATCATGAACGACGGGCAGCGGATGATCTTTCTTCTCGAAGTACCGATCATCACCGACGGCCAATTTGACGGCATCGTATACGGCGGAATCAGCGCCGATTTTCTCACCGATATCGTAGTAAATCTTGCTATGGGCGACGACGGCGTTGCCTATGTGCTCGATCGCCGGGGCAATGTCATCGGACATCGTGATTCGTCCGTTGTAACGGAGGGCTCCAATATGATCGAGGCTGCCAAAACCGATTCGAGCGTGGCCGACGTCGCGGCAGTAAATCAACGTATGATCCAGGGGGAAACCGGTTTTGGAGAATATCAATTTTACGGGGACAACAAGATCGTCGGTTTTGCCCCGATCGACGGATACCAAGACTGGAGTCTCGCCATCGAAGTCAGCCAAAAAGAATTTAAGTCCACATTGGATCACAGTATTTTACTCACGATCATCGTCGTGGTCGTAGTGGTCATTGCCACTTATCCCGTTGCGGTGATCATCGGGCGTTCCATTTCCATGCCGATCCGCGCCTGTGTCACAAGGCTTCAGCAATTGGCCGTCGGCGACCTGACTACCCCGTCCCCGGATATCCGTTCCCGGGACGAGACCGCAAAATTGATTCGGGCACTCGATGCAACCATATTTCAGTTAAACGACGTGATACAGGATGCCTCCCTCCATTTAGGCAAAATGGCCCAGGGCAACTTCCATGACGAGATCACCCGCTCTTATCCGGGAGATCTTGAAGCAATCGGGAAGTCCATTAAGACCATTCACGATTCTTTACATGATACGCTTCAGCAGATCATCAATTCTGCCAAAGCAGTATCCGCAGGCGCCGTTCAGATGTCCAACGGGGCTCAGTCGCTGAGTCAGGGCGTTACGGAGCAGTCCAGCGCAGTACAGGAATTGTCCGCAACAATGATCGATATATCCGAGAACGCAAAGCAGACTGCCGCCGCCGCATCAGAAGCGGGTCAATTCGTTGATCAGGCCGGCGCGCAGTTAGGCGTCAGCGTAGATTGCGTCAAAGACTTAAATCATGCAATGGAAAAAATCTGGAACTCTTCCGAGAAGATTGGAAAAATCATCGATACGATCGAAAACATCGCGTTTCAGACGAATATCCTTGCCCTGAACGCCGCCGTTGAAGCGGCCCGTTCAGGCAGCGCAGGCAAAGGTTTTGCCGTAGTGGCGGAAGAAGTGCGTAATTTGGCCGGAAAATCAGATGAAGCCGCAAAAGCAACCAAGGACCTGATCGAAGAATCCATACACGCCATTAACGAAGGCGGGCAGGCGGTCAGCAATGTCACTTCCGCGTTAGATAAAACAAGTTCCCTTGCGGGAAATGTAACGGCAAAAATGAACGTCGTGGTATCGGCTATTGACAATCAGACCGTCTCGATCACACAGGTTACCGAGGGAATCGACCAAATAACTTCTGTGGTCCAGACCACCTCGGCCACCGCGGAACAGACTGCCGCTACGTCACGGGGATTATCGCAGCAGTCAATATTAATGAACAATTTGGTTCAGAATTTCCACCTGTAATACACAGGGCTTTTCATTCGACCCCTGCCGGGATCTTTCCGGCAGGGGTCCTCTCTTTTACGAAATTGCTTCCGCTTCGACCGTATAGCTTTCCCACGAACCGCTCTCCGACCAAACTGCCCCGCAGTTTACCAGATAATAAGCGCCAAGCGGCGAACGCCATTTTTCTGCATCAAATTTCAGAACCGGCAGGGAATACACTTCGTTCCCGTCAGCCGCATGCTCCGTGATCGAAAAAAGCACGCCGTCCGTCCACTCATATGCTTTATGTTCGTCGTCTTCCCATTCGCCATATTCCGATAAATATCCCTGCTCGGCCAGTTCTTCGTAGGTCAGCATAAGCGCCTCCGCATTGTGAGTATCTGCAAAAATCCATGCGACCGCCCATTTCTCTCCCTCCGTCAGTCCCCCCGGCGCTTCGGAAAGATCGACGCTCACGTAAGCCGCGCCCTCATTCAATCCGCTGTCCTTATCCCAAAGATCATCAAGTACCTCAAGATACAGTCCACACAAATCATAATACACGCCAAGCGGATTCTGTTCCGTTCCCTTACTGTAGACAGACACGGAAACCACATTTCCGATCTGCGCAGGGAACGTCTCCTCGATACCGCCCGTATACCGGATTTCGGCAAGCATGCCGTCCTCCAGCACCGAAGCAAGCGACACGGCGCCGTCCAAATAAACCTCGGCATCTCCGACCGACAGCGTATATACCTCTCCCGCTCCTTCTCCGGCTAATACCAGATTACCGCTTTCTGCACCGTCCACGATGCGCAACGTCATCCGTTCAGTCTGTTCCCCGCCAGCCGCAGTGCCGTCCGCAGACGGCATGTCTTTGCCCGCATCGGCGGCCGTCCCGCTCCCGCCATTTATTTCCGTTTCACCCGGCGCGCCGTTTGCGGACGGTTTTCCGCCGTCCTTTCCCCCGCATCCTGCCGCCGCTGCGATGCACAAGATCATCATCAATCCCGCTGCCAATTTCTTTTTCATATTTTCTGTCCCCTTTCCGTTTTCCCTTATGCTATAAGTCACGCACTTCGCCCATAAACAGAATCATTCCGCTCTCCTTATCCTGAATGAAAAAAATAAACGGGCGGTCTGCCGTAAATATGATCGGATTCTCCTCCGTCATTAACGACATGTTTTTGATCCCGATGTCCGTCACTGCCGCTGCGCGGCTTCCGAGCTCATCTACCTCCAGCTTCGCCACATGACTGACCTCCGATACATAAAACGGCATTGTATCCGGAGCCATGATCTCCGAAAAATCTGCCATTTGCGGAACAAATGCATCTTCCATGCCAAGCTCCTTTAAGAGCTGCGGCATATCCGGAACCGAACATTCCATCGAAAATTTAGGGAGCGCAAGGCTTTCCACAAATCCGGGTTCACTGTTCATCAATGTCGTCAGACAGGTGTTTTTTTCCGCATCACTTAAAGATTCAAACAGCTCCGCGGCGCTCTGCGCTTCTCCCTCCGCCGGAAGAAGTATGTTCATGACCACACTGCCATCCCCGTAAGGCAGGGAAATCCCGCGCAGACCGCCCTGCTCATAATACGGAAGAAACAACTCCCCCTGATGCATCATCAGAACTTCCGCGTCTTCCGTTTGTCCATGGAAGGTCTGCTCGTAGGTTGCCTCCGCCTTAAACGGCGAACTCCACTCCCCGTAAAAATAAACCGCATTAATGATCGAAAGCACGATTTCGCTATCCACTTCATCCTTAAAATGAGGAATCATGCCGCCCGTATGCTCATCCACCCAACGGTTGATCGCGTCTTTCGTTCCGTCCGGATCAAAAGCAAAATCCGCTTCCCATATTTCCGCCCCATAATAGTATTCCACAAGAGGCAGATAATCCGTGTAAGCGGCATCGGAAAGCTTACAGCGCCGGTCGATCCAAATCGAATTTGCGCTTTGAACGCATGCCTCCTCCTTCTGAGGCAACTGCATATAAAAAGACATTTGCTGATTGTAGTGCTCCGTATCCGTTATACCAAGCATCCGCTCCATCTGCACCCTCGTCCCGCCCCCGGCAGCATTATCGAGAACAGCCAGCGCGGAGCTGATACTGTAGGGAGAAAAAAAATAATTTCCTCCGTCAGCTCCGAGTTTTTGTCCAAAATGATAGGCAAACGAATTCACCGACTCCATCAGCGTCTCATCCAACGTGTCTGCCTTTGTATATTCTACGGTGTGAATTGCCTCTAATGCCCGCGGCTCCCCGCCCCAAGCCTGCCTCTCCTGCAAAGTATCCTCTCCCCCTTCCGTCGTCTGCCTCCCGTTATACGTTCCCGCTCCTCCGTCTTCTGCCTGCTGTTCCTGCAGCTTCCCCGCAGTTTCCCCTTCTGCTCCGCAGCCGAAAAGCGCAATGCCGCCAAGAAGCGCTGCAGCTCCCAAGCCGAATGCTTTATGCAGACCTCCGATCGTTTTCGTCCTTTTTCCTGTTTTTTTGCTTTTTCCTGCCATTTCATGTCTTCCCGCTTTTTCACTTTTTCCTGTTGCTCTCGTTATTCCCACTTCTTTCATTTTGTCCCTCCCGTCCAAGTCTGTTCCTTCCGCAGTTTTATGTCTGACAAAAAAGTTCCCTGCACCTAACTATGATACGTACAGGGAACTTCTCTTTTATGGAAATATTTTTATTTTGTATAAATTTTTCTTACAGGCTCTGCCCAGCTATGATTCCATGCCGTCTTTCCCTTACAGCGTCTGTATGAACCGGTCAAACGCAGCCTGCCCCTCAGCATTCCGCTTATAAACGCCGGCATGCTCAAGCACCTTGGAAAACACAAGACCGATCTCATCCTGCAAAATCTTCATGACATTGCCGTCATCAATTTTATCATACTTGGGTAAAAATTCTTCTACCCAGTCCGCATGTTTCTCGATCGTCCCGTCCACGCGGATATCTTTTCCGTTTATGATCGCATCCGCAAGCCGGTCTAATTCGGATACTAACCGGGAAGGCAGTATCGCAAGCCCCATAACTTCAATCAGACCGATATTTTCTTTTTTTATATGATGAAGTTCCGCATGCGGGTGATACACGCCGAGGGGGTGCTCGTCGGTTGTGATATTATTGCGCAGCACCAAATCCAATTCATAAATACCGCTGCGGCAGCGCGCGATCGGCGTGATCGTGTTGTGCGGCTCCCCGTCCGTCTCGGCATAGATAAATGCGGCCTCATCCGTATACCCGCGCCAAGCTTCCAGCACACGGTCGGCAAACGTTATCAGCCTGTCACTGTCCGCACTTTTGATCCGGATCACGGACATTGGCCATTTTACAATTCCTGCCTCTACATCCTCAAAGCCCTTTACCGTAAACGTACGCTCAATCGGCGCTTTCGCCATGGCAAAATCATAATTTCCACCTTGAAAATGATCATGGCTTAAAATAGAACCGCCGACGATCGGCAGATCTGCATTGGAGCCAACAATATAGTGTGGGAACTGTTTGACGAAGTCAAACATTTTGCAAAACGTGGCATGCTCGATCTTCATCGGCACATGCTTTGAATTAAAAACGATGCAGTGCTCGTTATAATAGACATAGGGCGAATACTGGAATCCCCACCGGCTGCCGTTGATCGTCACGGGAATGATCCTGTGATTCTGCCGCGCCGGATGATTCACGCGTCCGGCATACCCCTCATTCTCAACGCAAAGCAGGCATTTTGGATAGCCGCTCTGCTTCGCGAGCTTCGCCGCCGCGATCGCCTTCGGATCTTTTTCAGGTTTGGAAAGATTGATCGTAATATCCAGATCACCATACTCCGTCGGCGCGATCCACTTTCTGTCCTTTCTGATACGGTAACGACGGATATAATCAGAATCCTGACTCAGTTTATAGAAATAGTCCGTCGCCGCTTTTGCACTTTCTTTTTTTAATTCCTCAAAACGGCGGATGACCTCGGAGGGTCTCGGCACAAGCGCTCCCATCAGCTTCGTGTCAAACAGATCGCGGTATACAACACCGTTTTCTTTTAATACACCGCGGGCATAGGCATCATCCAACAGCTCGCTCAGCACCGTCTCCAATTCATCCTCTGACATTGTGACATTCGTGTCATCATCTTCCAGTCCGTCCAGCTCCAAAATCTCCAAAAGACGGTTGGTCGTATAAGTCACATCCTCCTGCGTGATCAGACCCGTCTGTAATCCGTATGCAACAAGCTTTTTGATATTTTTTTCAACCGACATGACAGATTCCCCTTTCTATTAATAACCTTTGTATCACCTGTCCGGCATTAGCAGGACGCCCCCATTTCTTACTCGGCAGATTGTCTGTTTAACACAGCACTTTATGCCCAAATGCATGGAGCCCGCGTCCGCTTGTCACCGGCCCATCTTACAGTGTACGCGGTCCGTCCCCGGTCTCCACGACGTAAAAGTCCGCCTGAATGCCAAACCGTTTCTCATAGGCCGCACCGACCTTGTGCTGAAATTCCGCGACCGCTTCATCTTTTACAAGGCTGACCGTACAGCCGCCAAAACCGCCCCCGGTAATACGCGAGCCGATCACACCGTCCACCTTCCATGCTTCTTCCACGAGCACGTCGATCTCCTCGCAGGATACCTCGTAGTCGTCCCTGAGTGAAATGTGGGATTCATTCATCAGTTTGCCGAACAAATCCAGCTCGCTGTTTTTCAATGCTTCGACCGCGCGCAGTGTTCTCTGGTTTTCACAGACTGCATGTTTCGCACGCTTTCTGCGGACGTCATCTTTAATAGCGGACTGATTTGCCTCAAACTGCTCCTCTGTCAGATCGCCAAGCCCGTTGATGTCCACAACCGTCCGGAGTTCTTTTAGCGCCTGCTCACATTCGCTGCGGCGCTCGTTATATTTCGAATCAACAAGGCTGTGTTTTACTTTGGAATTCGTCACGATGATTTTTGCACCCTCAAGTACAAGCGGCGCATATTCAAAAGATAAATCTGCGGTATTCAGGAAGATCGCGTTGTCTTTTTTACCCATCGCCGAAGCAAACTGGTCCATGATGCCGCAGTTGCATCCGTTAAAATTATTCTCAGAATACTGTCCGATCTGCGCAAGCTCCACATTCGTCACCGAAAATCCGTAAAGATCGCGCAGCAGATATCCGGTCAACACTTCCAAAGACGCGGAAGAAGATAATCCGGAGCCGTTCGGAATATTGCCGTAAATGATCATATCAAGTCCGCTGTCCATCTGCATGCCGCGCAGGGAGAACGCCCACATAACACCCTTCGGATAGTTCGTCCATCCCGCTTCTTTGGAAGCCTTCAGATCGTCCACATCCGATTCGATCACGCCCATCTCCCCGAAATTCGTTGAAAAAAAACGAAGTTTTTTATCCGTGCGTTTCCTTGCCGCTGCATAGGTTCCAATCGTCAGTGCACACGGAAAGACATGACCGCCGTTATAGTCGGTATGCTCTCCGATCAGGTTGACGCGCCCCGGCGCAAAATAGACCTTTACACCGTCGGTATCCCCAAACAGTTCCGCAAATTTGTCAAGCAGCATTTCTTTGATCTTTGTTTCGCTCTCTCCCATAACCATACCCCTCTCTTTATCTCTTTCTATTTTTTGCGGTGTACCACCGCTTGGTTTTCTCCTTGCCCGCTTCGCGGTCGCTTGGTTTTCTTGGATGCCTATGTATTATATCCTGTTTTTTGTGTGTTCATATAGGCTTTGTTGTTATAAAAACCTGTCAAAATGTTGAATGTGCGCGGGCCGCCAATCCCTGCCGTTCCACACGGGCGTGACACCGTTTTCACTCAGATACGCCGACGCCCCGCTCATTCAGGAAAGCCTCGATCTGCTCTAAATCACTTTGGCGGTGGCGCATGCCGCTTTGCAGATATTCTTTGCGATAGCGCGACGGCGATATGTTTTTCATCTGACGGAATGCCTTCGTAAACACAAGCGGATCCGTATATCCTACGGAAATCGCAATGCTTTCGATCGGCAGCTCCGTCATCTGCAACAGTTCAACGGCTTTTGCAATCCGAAAGGAGGTCAGAAACTGCTGGGGCGACATGCCAATATGATTTTCAAAAAGTGTATAAAGATAGCTTCGATGTACACAGACATAATCTGCCACATCCGTCACCCTGATCGGGTTACAGTAATTACTCTTGATGAAATCGACCGCCCTGTTCACGTAATCGTTGGCGCGGTTACTTTCCGCCGCCTCCTGCACAAATGTCGTGCGCGCAATGATCGAAAGAAAAATGCCGAGCAGTCCGTCGCGGCGCAATGCATTGGAAAAGCCACAGGTATTGTGCTCCATCATATCCTTTACAGTCTGATATAATTCTCCCGATGCGTCAGACGCAAAAATCGGATGTTCTTTTGAAAGCCCCATGCCGTGCATATAGTCGCCTGCGCGCGTCCCTGAAAACCCGATCCACACATAGGTCCACGGCTCCGCCTCATCCGCCTCATAAAAAGCAAGCTCCCCCGGTTCGATATAAAAACCGGCTCCGGCTTCCAGCGGATATTCTTTTCCATCCATAATGAACCTGCCCCGGCCGCGCAGCACATAGTGAATCAGGTAATGCGGTTTTAATGCCGGTCCGAAGCTGTGCAGCGGCTCCGTCTGCGAACACCCGCAGCAGATCAGATAGAGCCCGCCTGTCATTTCATTTTGAAATTCAAGCTTATAAGCCTTTTCCATCGTGCCTCACTCCAATTACGATATCTACTGCGGATGATCAAGGTCTGCCTGCGCTCTTGCAAGATCGTCGCGGATCGAGAGCTTCTGCGGGCACGCCTGCTCGCATTTTCCGCATTTTTTGCAGGCTTCCGGTTTTTGCTCTGCCTTCATTCCTTCCCATCCCCAGCTTACCGCTCCGTAATTCTGGTACATATGATAGGTATTCCACAGCTTAAATGTCTCCGGAATATTCACGCCAAACGGGCAGGGCATACAATAACGGCATCCCGTACATCCGTTCATCACACGCGACTTAAGCGTTTTCACCGCTTCCTCAATACATGTCTGCTCCTTGTCAGTAAGCGGTTCAAAATTTTCAAAGGTATGTAAATTATCCCTTACCTGCTCCTCCGAAGACATCCCGCTCAAAACCACTTTCACATTCGGATGCGAGCCGACCCAGCGCAGCGCAAACGACGCCGTCGACGCGTCCGGCTTCAGCGCCCGGTATGTCTGTTCTACTTCCTCGGGCAATTTTGCAAGCGAGCCTCCTTTGACCGGCTCCATGATCACAAGCGGCACATCCAATTCCTCTGTCAGTGCGTAGCCGCGGTCACCCGCCTGCTCCTCCGTGTCCATATAATTATATTGAATCTGACAGAAATCCCACTTCCGGTAACGCAGAATCTCCTCAAAACAAGCATAGTCGTCATGAAACGAAAAACCAAGATGGCGGATGCGTCCCTGTCTCTGAAATCCTTCCACCACATCAAGAACACCAATGTCCCTGACCTTTTTCCAACCATCTTTTCCGAGTGCATGCAATAAATAAAAATCAATATAATCGGTCTGAAGTTTGGCAAGCTGTTCTTCAAAATAGCGTGTCACGTCCTCTTTCGTGTTTACGAGCCAGACCGGAAGCTTCGTTGCCAGATAAAACGAAGCACGGTCATATTTTTTCATCAGCTTTCCGACCACGCGCTCGCTCTCGCCGCCATGATAGGGATATGCCGTATCATAGTAGTTCACGCCTGCTGCCATCGCCTCATCCAGCATGCACTCCGTTCTTTTTTCATCGATCCGCCCATCCTCCAGTGTCGGAAAACGCATGCATCCGAATCCGAGCAGCGACGTCTCCACCCCACAATGAGCCCATGTTCTTTTTTCCATTGATTAACACCCTTCCCTTTCTGTGCTTCACACCTGTGTGATGCCGGCACTGTCCTGACAAACTGCGCTTAAACCGCCAGCCGGGCAGATGCAGGATACCCCGTCTCCCGAAAGTGGGACTATGTCTGCCCGCCAGATGACGACATGTTCAGTATAACACAAAAGGATGATTGATTCAAAACAATCATCCCTCATCAGTCATTCACCTTCAACCATTCTGTTCCTAAGAGCGGTTCCGTTGGACACTTCGCCTGATATCGTTACCGCATCCGCTCATATTCTGCTTTTTCCCGCGCCAGCTCCGCATAAAGGCGCAGGACATTCCACTCTTTATTGACCGGCGTCAGCACTGCTTTATAATCGATCCTGACCGCGCGCATGCGAAGCTGCGAGAGAATTCTGTTAAAATGTTTTTCTCCCACATCACAGAACAGCATCAGACTTTCATTCGGTGCTTCACCCTGATAGTCAGCGGCAGCCGTTCCTTCCGGAACCTGCGGGTTTCCTGCCTCTCCATTACCCCTATGCAGTCCGGTATCCGGAACACCCCGCTCAACCGGTAACGGCTGCTTTCCTTTTGCCAGCTCCCCGATCGTCTGCCGGTACGCATGCACCGGTATCTCCCTGCACTTCACTTTCATTGCGGCGAGCAGATTGACAATTTCCGCTGCCTCCTCATGCTGAACCTGAAAAAGAAGGACCTGTTCCATCCGTTTTCTCCATTCTTCATTTATGCCTGCGGATCACGCCAAACCCGATCGGATACGGCCCCGTATGCACGCCGATCGTCGCGCCAATCTGGTAAACAGGAAGCTGCTCCTCTGATACCGTATATCCATTCTCTTTCAAAAAAGAAAGCGACTCCTGCTGAAACGCCTTTGCTTCCTCCAAATCATAACCGTAGCCGATACAGAGACTCAGTTCCTTGCTGTCATGGCAGATTTCTTTCATATATTGAAGCAGAAGCTTTCTGCAGAGTGCCTTTGAATTATCCCTGCCCCGGCAGATACCCGACGGAAAAATCTCGCCGTCCTTTAGCGTGATGAGCGGTTTGATATCAAGCAGCGCGCCCGCCATTCCTGTCAGCTTACCGATACGCCCGCCATGCTGTAAATAACGCAGATTTCCAACCGTAAAAAAAATACGACCGCTCCCCTGTATCTCCTGAAGCCCCTTCACAGCCTGCTCTGCCGTATATCCCGCTTCACGCATGCTGACCGCTTCCAACACATAAATCCCCTGCAAAACCGTGTCCACCGCAGAGTCGATCACAAGAATCTGCGCGTCCGGATATTTTTCCATCATCATATTCCGCGCGATTGTGGCAGACTGATAGGAAGCGCTGAATTTGGAAGTGATGCAAATGCAGATTACAGGCATGTCCGCCGCCGCATATCTCTCAAATACATCATTATAATCCTGCACGGACGGCATGGAGGACTTCGGAAACTTCTTCGGATTCTGCACCATCAGTTCATAAAAATCCCGCACGGATATATCCACGCCTTCTTTCATGGATTCCGTGTCATTCATGGACACATAAAACGGTACGACTTCAATCTGCTTCTGTGCCGCCAGCTCTGCCGGAAGATCGCAGGAGCTGTCACTTACGATTTGAAATTTCTGACTCATATTACTATTTTCCTTTGCAGTATCATGGTGCAATATAGTTTCTGTTACTATATTATATGATTTTTAATATCATTATATCTAATATGATACCGCATTGGAAGAAAAAAGCAATTGTTTTATGGAATTTTTATGATTATAGAATTTTAATCTTCCCGAAGCATTCCTTCTTTACGAAGATATGCCAGAAACGCATCACATCCCTCATCCAGATCCCGGTACGTCGCGTCGAACTTCCGCGAATACCACGGATCGATCACCGAATCATTTCTGCCGCAGTAGGAGAGCATCTTATTGATCTTTCCGCCTTTGTGTCCGATCATGCGCTCCATGTTTCGAATATTCTGTTCGTCCATGCCGATTAGAAAATCATACTCGTCGTAATCTGATTTTTTAAGCTGTACGGCCCTCTTCCCTTCACAGGAAATGCCATGCTTTGCCAGTTCCGCCTTTGCCGGCGGATAAACGGGATTGCCGGTCCCATTCCATATTTCTTCCGTGCTCGTTGCGGCGGACGCGATGTAGAACTGATCGGCAATGCCAAGGTCCGAAACTTTCTTTTTCAGAATAAATTCTGCCATCGGGGAACGGCAGATGTTGCCGTGGCAAACAAATAATACTTTTATCATATCTTTATATCCTTTCATACAACTTTAGCCTTCTCATTTTTAGCATATCATACTTTTGGCAAGGCACAATTCCTTCACCCATAAATAAACCATCCGTCAAGGCGCACGCAATGGTTCCCGAAGTCCGTTTTCGGTTCACACTTTATATTTAACTTCTCGCTTTCATTACCCGATCCGCT
This sequence comes from Lachnospiraceae bacterium, assembly GCA_003979345.1. Lineage (GTDB taxonomy): Bacteria > Bacillota > Clostridia > Lachnospirales > Lachnospiraceae > DLAJ01. The sequence goes on along the minus strand of RYVZ01000003.1, from coordinate 124,458 downwards.
CCACCAGGCATTCCGCCGAAAAAGGCTTTACAACAAAACTGTCTGCTCCAAGCTGCAATGCCATCCTTACATTGTTTTCCTGCGCCAATGCCGAGATCATCACCACCTTCAGCTCCGGATTATTTTGCTTTATCTTTTTTAACACCTCAAACCCGTCCATACCCGGCATATGAATGTCAAGCAGGCATACGTCAACGTCCTCTTCCGACAGCATGCTCAGACATTCCTGCCCGTCCTTTGCCTGCAGAACGGTATGTCCGCAATGCGTTAATATGTCCTCCACTATCGTTCTCAGAAAATCTGCATCGTCAACAACGAGAATTTTTTTGTTTTCTCCTGACACATTCTCCTGGACATAATCAAATATACTGTCCGCCTGACTCTGATTTAAGTCCGGTGCCAGTTCTTTCCCGGACGCTTCCACCTCCGGTTCAACCGTCTTCTGATAAGAGGGCACAATGCCTAAAAGCTCATCAGCGCTCACCCCCAGCTCCTTTGATAGCAACGGAATCATGGCAATATCCGGATAAGAAACCCCCATCTCCCACCTCGATACCGCCTGCGGCGTAATGTTCAGTTTTTCTGCCAGCTCAGCCTGCGTCATGTTCTTTTTTTGACGCCTGCACTTTATCACATCTCCTATATTCATCTCTCTTCCTTTCCGCACTGCCGGTACGATATAAAACTTATCCATATGGTATGTTCAGCTTATCAAACAACAAAATCCGCGTCAATCAATTGGCACTTGAGGGAAAACCGCCGGCAGACAGCTTGTCGTAAAAACAATTTAGTCCCTTCATATCCCCCGCAAAAGGCCTTCATAATGCACCATTTTCACGTAATTTCGGTACTTTTTAATAATTATATAATTGGTGTATGTACTTTTCGCAAAATGTAGCATCTGTCTATCCACGCTCAGTCCTCATATACTCTATAATGATAGCAGTAGTACAACTCCCTATAACCCTTACACAAAAGACAATTGCCACTGACAGGAATCTAATATGAAAAAGCATACTTACAGAAAAGAATTCTGCAGCCGCCTCACACGGTTGAGAATGGACAAAGATGTCTCCGCACGGGATATGAGTCTTTCACTCGGTTTAAGCGAAAGCTACATTAACAAAATAGAAAACGAAAAAACTCTTCCCAGCATGAGTACTTTTTTTGATATCTGTGACTATTTTGAAATCACGCCCCAGGAATTTTTTAATACAGGCGAACCCTTTCCATTTGACATCGCGGTCGCCGTGACTGAAATGAACCAAATGAGCAAGGATCAGATCTCCCGCATGATCGCTTTTATGAAAGATATCAATCATAAATCCTGATCCTGTTTTCCCTGCTGCGGAGTCAGGTTGAAAAATAAGTTTGATGACCTTTTTTCAACCAGCAATTTGGATCAGAGCCCCAAATGTGCCCTTATCGCCGTCATTGCAGTAAACTGCCCTGACATGGGGATTCTTTGAAAAAAGTCAGGACTGCCACATGGTTCAAATGTGACATCCCTGACTTTTTTCTTTCTATTCCTATGTATACTCCGATTCTTTTATCGTATCCATGCTAAACAGCAGACATGTTAGACGCGCGGCGACGACATTGCAAGATTGCAAATCTTCTGAAGGTCATTCAGCAGTCCGCCGGAAAACTCCTCAGCCTCCCTGCATACTTGCTCTGCACGGGAATAATCGCCGTTATTAAGCGCACGAATCACTTCCCCGCCAAATTGATGGAATTTTTTATGCTTCTCACCCAGACCATTCCAAATCGGAAGCACCGACGGGATCTGAGGCGTAAGCGCATAATAAAAATGACCGAATCCGCATTTATGGGCATCAAGCTGAAGCGGTACCACCGAACGGTTGGCCACCATTTTTTTCAGGTTTGTAAGCCATGTGCAATGTGCGGAAATCGCGTTTTTCACATATTTGGCAAATTCAGCGTGATCAAGGTGATAGAATGCATCCTCCGTCATCAAACCAATCTGCTTTACGGCATCGTCCAGTCCCTGCTCAATCTCTACCACCGGTCTGACAGCCTCGCCCAGTTCAATGCTCACCTGCTTCATAAAGTTCGTGCTGTCCCTTAACTGATTTTCCATTTCCGTCATAGAGCTGCTCAGTTCCTCACTGATTGCCGCAATAGAACCCATGGAACCGTTGATCTTAGATACATGCGTCTGATTCTCACTATTCAGCGTCCACACATTGTTGATCTTTTCCGTCACGCTTTCAAGTGCTTTCATCGTTTCTGTCGTACTCTGCACACTCACATGAGAAGCGTTGCGGATTCCGTCCAAAAACTCATTCATGCCTCCGGTCAGGTTCTGGGTTTCTTCCGCAAGTCCCCGTATCTGTCCAGCCACAACCGCAAACCCGCGTCCTGCGGCGCCTGCCCGTGCCGCCTCAATGCTGGCATTTATCGCAAGCAGATTGGTCTGCTTGGATATAGAATCGATACCCGAAACAATCTGCCCGATATTATCAATGATCTGAAACAGACCGTCCATATCCTGCTGCAGCTTCTTTGATATTTCAATCGTCTGGTGGGAAAGCTCCTTGATCGCCGTCAGTTCGTTCTGTCCCTCTTCGATTTTTCTATAGACATCATCCGTTTCCGACGCAACGTCTATGATCGTATTCGTCAGCTCGGTATGCTGGTTATCTGCATTCCCCGAAAAGTCAGAGCTTCCTGATGTTCCAAAAATCCTTTCTGATGCCAGCTCGACCTTTTTGGAAATATCCAGAATTTTCTCAGTCTGATACTGCATCGTAAGATCAAGGGAGCTGATCTGCATGACCGCCTTAATGTTTTTATCAAAAACTGACGCAAGCTTTCCTCTCCCGCTCTGCAGCCTTTGATACATTTCCTGCAGCTCCGGAGATTTGGTATAATCCGCTTCCCTTAATTCTGAAACGGCATTAATGAGTTCTGATTTCTTTTTCATCTTCATTTTCCATACCTCATTCTTTCATCGCGGCTGTTCATTTTTTATATAGAGTACGTTTTATGCTCCGCAGCACCGCTTCGTAACACAAATCTAATACGGCCGCTAAAACACTCTCTACTTATCATCATACGGTTTTTTGAAGTTTTTGCAAGCATTTATATGATCATATTGCAAATTTGGCTAATTTTTCCGTTATGAGCAGGCTTTTTCCGGAACCGCATCACAATCAGGCATAAGATTTATCGGCGTTCACATACTATTTGTATGTTATTTTTTGAAAATACAGCATTCAGTTATCCGATTTTGAGGATTCTATAGCTTATACTATTAGTTAGAGTACAACTTTCGTTATCTTCATCAGGATAAAACATTACAAGGATTGGATGTTATGGACAAATACGACTTCAGAAAAGATTTCTGCAACCGCCTGACACAGCTCAGAATGAATAAAAATATTTCTGCTCGTGACATGAGTCTGACTTTAGGCTTAAGCGAAAGCTATATCAACAAAATCGAAAATGAAAAAGCGCTTCCGAGCATGAGTACATTTTTTGATATCTGCGATTTCTTTAGGATCACTCCTCAGGACTTTTTTAACATGAACGAACCGTTCCCTCACGATATTGCCATCGCTGTTGCTGAGATGAACCAAATGAACAAAGATCAGTTGTCCCGCATGATCGCCTTTATGAAAGACATCAACCATAAAAAATAAGTCCGGCGGTAAAGATCGTACATACACCGCGCATCCATTGACTGCTATGATACGATCTGTCCGTCCTGCATCCGAATAAGGCGGTCCGTCTGTCCTGCCAGCTCCAGATCATGCGTGACCATCACGATCGTAAGCCCTTCTCCATTTAAGCGGCGCAGCAGTTCCATAACCTGTATCCCATTCTCATGATCCAGATTTCCGGTCGGTTCATCTGCCAGCAGAACGCCCGGCGAATTAGATATTGCGCGCGCGATCGCGACACGCTGCTGCTCGCCGCCGGACAATTGGGACGGCTTGCTTTTTTGTTTATCATAAAGTCCGACTTCCGCCAGCAGTTCCGCCGCACGGCGTTTACGCTGTGCCGCACGGACGCCGCCGTAACCCATCGGCAGCGCAACGTTATGTGCCGCATCCATTTCCCCCGCAAGATAAAAAGACTGAAATACAAATCCGATCTTCCTGTTTCTGAAATGCGCAAGCGCCTTGTTTTTCAACCCGCTGACATCGAGTCCTTCAAAAAAGTAATTTCCCTGTGTCTGTCTGTCCATTCCGCCAAGAATATTGAGCAATGTGCTTTTTCCGCAGCCGGATTTTCCCGTGATCGCTACGAATTCCCCTTTTTCTACTTGAAACGAGACGCCGCGCAGTGCATGAAATTTATTTTTTCCGGTCTGATAATCTTTCGTAAGATTTTCCACCTGTATCAACGCCATCTTCTGAATCCTCCGCTCTGCCCTTCATTCTACAATTCCTTCAACGTCCCCGCCACATTCTCGCGCCCCACGACCGCAAGCGCGATCCCGCTGATGCCGAGCGCCTCGATCAGCGTGATCCCGGCCGCGCACAGCGTCGTAAGATTATGCCAGGCACCGGTTACCGATAAATAGTCAATCATAAGCTTCGGCGTTACATGCCATGCCGCCCCGCCCGCCAACAGCGCACCGGTCAAAAAGCATAAAAACACCTCCACAAATACTTCCACAAATAATTGTCTCTTTGTCGCGCCATAGGCAAGCGACACCGCCTGCTCTTTTCTCCTGCGGTGCAGGATCAGAATAAAAATCCCGATCATGCCGGTCATGATAATGAGCAGCATTGAAACTGACGCAAGCAGCAGGGAGCGATAGGGAATCATCAGATCAGAAGCAGACTTTTCCAAATCCATTACACGATCGGCAATATCATATTGTAACTCCGGATGCCGCTCCGCCAAAAAGCGGAGAAAACCCATCAGTTCGGAAATATTCTCATCCGTTCTTTCCCCCTGATAAACGGCAAGCACACACCGGTAAAACAGAGGATTTGCTTCGTAATCCATTTCCTCCAACAGTTCCAGCGGCATGATCACACAATCCGATAAGCTGAACTGTTCCCCTGCATCAAACAGCCCGACCGGACAATTCAGATTGATATCCGCCTGCTCCTCATCCAACAGCTTCACCTGCGACAGATCCATCACCAGATGATTTTCCAAATATATATTATCTCCCTCAAATTGATAGTATAAGAAGCGTCCCTCGTTTTCTATTTGCAGACTGACCCGCTCTCTTAAGCGATTGAGCGTATGATATGCGCCCATCCCAAGATAGATTCTTCCTTCTTCCCTCTCCATGTCAAAGAGCTGTTCAAACACTGCATCACTTATAAAGCACCACCGATAACAATACTGATTTTCATCAAAATCCTGACTACAGCTATATCGATACGGAAAGTAGAACAGCTCATTTTCTATGGAAGGATAGTCCCGGATGTCCTGCGGCGTGATCGGGTATCCCGCTGACCTTAAAAGAACCCGGTTACTGATTTCGATTCCCTCGTTGTGCATCTGCTCCCTGATCTTCCTCATTCGGTCCGCGCAGGACAGCGACAGATTAAAACAGCTCATAAACAGCGCCATGCTTACCGCATCAATCAAGATCAATACACAATATTTTCCCAAACTGCGGCAAAAATGAAACCATGCCTTCTCTAATGAATAGTGCAATTTACCGTTTCTCCCTCTATTCTGTTATTGCTTCGTACAACATCCGCCCTCTCTCGTATAAGTATTTGGAATCGTATACGTATAATTAGTGGGTAGGTAAGTACATGTTTTATGACATTGATACGTCAGATAACTGGTACGACGTACCCCATCACAAATCGGCGTTCTGCAATCCTCTGTAACATGATCCACAACCCATGGTTCACAGCGATGTTCTTCTGCCCTCACCGGGCTTACCTCTGTTAAAAGCAGCAGCAACGTTGCTCCCAAGCAGCAAATCCCTCTTCCTAAATACCGTTTCATCACCGCTCCTCCTTTTCTAACATCTTGTATGATCGTTACAATTCCTTCAACGTCCCCGCCACGTTCTCGCGCCCCACGACCGCAAGCGCGATCCCGCTGATGCCGAGCGCCTCGATCAGCGTGATCCCGGCCGCGCACAGCGTCGTAAGATTATGCCATGCACCGGCAAGATGGATTCCCTCGATCTTCATTTCCGGCGTCACATACCACGCCGCTGCAATCGCCATCGCCCCGCCGACGGCAAAGCATAAAAACACTTCCATAAAAACCTCCGCGAAAATCCGGCCCTTTGTCGCTCCAAAAGCAAGCGACACTGCCTGCTCTTTCTTTCTGCGGTGGAGTATTAAAATAAAAATCCCTATCATGCCGGTCATGATAATGAGCAGCATCGAAACCGCCGCAAGCAGCAGGGAGCGATAGGGAATCATCAGATCGGAAGCAGACTTTTCCAACCCCAGTATACGGTCCGAAATCCCATACTGCACCTCAGGATGCCGACTGCCCAGCAAACGCATAAACCCCATCAGCTCTGCGATATTCTCCTGACTGCGCTCTCCTTCGTAAATAGCAACAACGAATCCAAACGGCATCGCGTCGGTCTCCCAGCCCGCCTCCTCCATCCTCTCAGCCGGCAGAATCAGGCAGTCTGACAGCCATATCTGTTCCTCATCCATAGAAAACATGGCGTTAGGCGAGTTTAAGCAAAGGCTTCCCTGCGCCTCGTCAAGCAACTTGACCTGCGACAGATCGACCACCGATTTTTCTTCCAAATAAGCTATATCGCCCTCGAACCGATAATATAAAAAAAATTGATCCCTTTCATTCTGCAAAGCCGCGCGTTCTTTCAGACGGCAGAACATTTCATAGGCATCCGCGCCGATGTAAACCGCTCCCGCCTCACGCGCTGTTCCAAACAGCCGCCCGAACGCATCATCGCTTAAAAAACAACAGTGATAGCGGTACTCATTTCCGTCCGCATCCATCGAAAGACTGTCCCGATACGGAAAATAAAACAGCTTTTCCTCTATCGCCGGATAATCCCGGATATCCTGCGGGGTGATCACATACCCCCGCAGAAACGAGCCGGAAAAACTCAGCTCCACATCTTCCGTTTCCGCCTGACCTTTCAAAGCGTGCAGCTCTTCCGAACAGGTCAGCGACAAATTCATAGTGCTCATAAAGACTGTCATACTGACCGCATAGACCAAGATCAATACGCCATATTTGATTTTGTTATGTGCAACATGGAACCATACCTTTTCCAGCAAATACTTCATTGACTCTCCTTCAATATCTCACATACCTGTCTTTTTCCCATAAGCACCGCCACGATCACTATGCTGATCAACAGGATGCTGACCGCGCCGAACAGTAAGAATATCGCGGTAAGCGCCGCGCCCGGATACATGCTGACCAGCGTTGATATTCGTTTGACCGGAATAAACAACACCATATCCACACAGAACGCCGCGATAAACAATATAAAATTCTCAAAAAAAATCTCTATAACGATCTGCCTTTTCGTCGCTCCGAGAGCCATTCTGAGTCCGATCTGATATTTTTGTTCCATCACCTTTCCAAACAGGATCGCCGCCAAACTGCATAGCGCTGGTATCAAAACCATCAGGCTTGAGGACAGCCGTTTCCAAATCTGCTGATCAATAGACTCATAATATTCCTTGTAGATCTCCTCCCCGCGCGTGACGGCACTTATCTCTTCAAGCGGAAGCCCTCTTCTCACATCCCCCTGCGTAATGTCACCCCATCCGTTCGGCGCATGGATACTGATGCGGAATTGGATCCTGCTGTTTCCGATCGTCCGATACAGCCAGTTTTGCGAAACCATGATTCCGCCAAACATCATGGGACATTGGACGATTCCTACGACTTCGAGCTCATTTCCCAGCACATTGATCTTATCGCCAATACGCCGTTCGCTCCCTCCCCAACTGACCAAACAATAGGGCGCCCCCTGTTCGTGCTCCTCCTCCGTCAAAAGCCGTCCCTCGACAAGCCGATAACCCTCCTGCTCCAAATACTCATTTGTATAAGAAGAAAAACCAACCTGGCGAAAGCCGCCGCCTACATACGCCGTACTTATATAATAGGTGATCATTCCGTATTCTAAGCCTTTCACTTCCAGCCATGACAATTTATCCCGATATTCTTCTAACGGCGTCAGTGTATCAAAGCAGTCCACGATCATATGATTTTCCACGTCGTCATAACGGCAGAGATCCCGATTGATGACAATCTCCCTGATGATCGTCGCCATTCCAAGCGGATACAGCATACCGATCGTCAGTGTGATCACTACGATCAGGTTGATAACTTTATGATAAATTAAACTTCCTTTGATGTTGGTGAGATAAAACATTTCTACTGCTCCCCTTCCGCCCGATACGTCTTACAAATATATCCCACCGCATAGGACACATAAAAGATATCCTCGTCCTGCCTGAATAAATACACATCCGACCAACCGCTGTCTTCGAATGCCCGCCCGATCAATCCTTCTTCCGCTTCTCCCTCCATAGAGAATCGGATCAGCTTTCCACACGTGCCGGACAAGGTATAGAGGCAGCCATCCTCCACGATCAAATCCGTCGGTTCATACATGTAAGGAAGCTCACAGATTTTCTCCAAGCCGGTTTTCTCCACACGGTAAACCCAGTTTTCTCCCGATGAAACGCCCGTCTTATTTCCTTCCCTCCAAAAAAACCATCTGTCTACGGCATATACGGTTCCATCCTCCTCCGCCAGATGCCCCACGATCCAGCCGGAGACAATTTGAAGCGTTCCGTCTTCTCCGATATAAGAGATATATGCCCATTCTCCGATGTTGCCGTCCGTCGATAAAAAGATCGTCCCGTCAGCGGAGATCGCCATATCAATATATTTTCCGCCGCTGCCCACGCTTGGACCCGCAAATTCAACTTCCCTGACATAATTCATTTCCGGGTCAAATACCTGAATGCGCCTGTTTCCTGAATCCAGTATGTAAATTTCATTCTCATACAAGAGGATCGCCGTCGGATCTTTGAAATTCCCGGATTCGCCCCCGCGCTCCCCGTAACTTTCCACATACTCCCCATCGGAGGTCAGGCGCACGACACAATGGTTTTTCGTATCACAGACTAGCAGACCTTCTCCGTCAGACAAAATGCCTCCCGGCATTTCCACATGCGTCTTCTCTTTATCCCACACTTCACAGGCGAGCACGGTTTCCACCTCAAACGGCGCTGCGTCAGGTCCCCTGTCATTGATCCAGTTCTCACCCATCACAACCTCTGCTTCACGCTCCCTGCCGGGAATTCCGTCTTCCTCATCCTCCTGTATATTCTCCGTGTTCTGTTCCTCTCCCCGTGACTGCTCATCCGCCTGCGATTGTTCCTGCTGTTGAATATGATCCTGCGTCTGCGCTTCATCCTCTTTTCCCGTTTCTTTTGCACCGCAGGCCGCCATACTACTTAACAATATACAAGATAACAAAACGGACAAGTATTTCTTCTTTCCTCTTTCCATCGACGCATCCTCCAAATACCGGCTCATACTGCCCCTGTCACTAAACAGTTTCACGCATCCTCTAATCCCCTGCGCGAAAAACCTTATACAAATACCCTTTTGCATCTGCCACATAAAACGTATTTTCGTCCTGCATACACAGATACATATCATGCAACTGTAATTCTTCTGTCAAAAGCAAAGCCTCCAGCAGTTCTCCTTCCATCGAAACCCGGTTCATTTCTCCCCAAACCGTCGACAAAGTATATATCTCATCCTCACCCATGATAAAATCCATCGGCGCATACATATACGGTAGTTCACACACTTTTTTTAGCTCGGTTCTCGAAATCTCATAAACCTGGTTCACTCCCGGTCTTTTGTTATATCCACCCTCTGACGTAATAAACTGCCATGCATTCACCGCATACACGACCCCGCCCTTTTCCGCCAAATATCCGGAAAATTCGCCTGAAATCCGGCGCAGCGCACCCTCTTCGATATAAAACAATCCTGTCTCTTCCCGATAAGTAGAATCAGCAGCAATATAGATTGTTCCATCACCGTCAATCGCCATATCAACATACTTTCCGCTATTTGACAGCGGCGCCGCTTCAAACAAAATCTCCCTGAGAAATTGCATTTCCTTATCAAACACCTGAACGCGCATATTCCCTGCATCCAAAACATATATTTCATCTTTATAAAGAACAAGCGATGTCGGCTTCACAAAATTCCCTGTTTCCGAACCAAGCTCCCCATAGCTCTCCACAAACTCCCCGTCCGTTGTCAGACGTGCCACACAATGATTTCCCGTATCGCAGACCAACATCGACTCCCCGTCATACACAATTCCTCCGGGCGTCTTAATCTGCGTTGTTTCATTCTTCCATACCTCATATTCAAACGCAAATTCTTCCGGAAAGAGGACCGGTTCAGGAAATTCACCATAATCCTTTTCTCCATTATTCCCGGTCTCACCCAAATCACTTTCTGGTATATCCTCTGTCAATGTATTGTCCTGCGTATATTCTTCATCCCTCTTTTCCGTCGGATCCGCTTCTGTTTTTGCACACCCCGGACATCCGGACATGATAAGTACCGACAATGCACACAACCATACCCTGCTTCTTTCCTTCTTCAATTCATTCTCCTCCTGATATAAACCAATTCTTGCTATCTTCATGTTCTACAAATTTAGAAACGGAATAAGCTCCTGCATTTTTTCGTTACGGGCTTCACCCCATGCATGAATACAGTGTCATTTATACTACCTCTGACATCTATATATCTATAATACTACAGTGTCAGAATTTGTCAAGTCTTTTGTAGTAATCTTTTTTTGTAATTCATAAAAACGGGCTGCATGTCAAATTCCCTATGATTAGGATGTTTACTGCGTAATAAAAAAGAGTTGTGCAATACACACAACTCTCTCAACAACTCTGTCTTTCTCAGAGCATGACCGGTCAGAACTTTTCCCTATCCGTTCAATCTCAATTTTTGCTCATATAACGCACAGCGTCCCGGCGATACCCGCCGTCTCAGTTCCCAAAGCAGATTCCATGAAAATCCCCTGACTGCATAATCATATACTTTCACGATACACTTCTCTACAATCAGGCTTTCCATGGATGCGCCAAGCAGCTTAGCCAATGCATAGAAATTGTCAAGACTGGGAAGCGTTTTTCCGCAAAACCATGCATATACGGATTGGAACGAGCCGATATGCAGATGTTTCTGGATCTCGCTCACGGTTAAGCCCCGCTCCTCACATCTCTCTTTTAACTGTCTTCCTGTACGTCTCATATCGATCATCAATCGCACCTCCCCTTTATCCACAGCTTGCCTGTCGGCTCCTTCTCTGCCGCCTCACCGGTGCGAGCGCATAACCGACGATTTTTTCCCCGCTCTCATCCGTAAAAACAGCTGCCCAATGGTCAAAATAATGATACAGCCATTTCATCTCATACAATGCCGTTATTGGATCATCGTTCGCTAATATCCGATCCAGAAGACTTCCCGCATCGCCGCCGTTTCTCTTCACAAGCTCCTCGAAAACTTCATCCCGCGTGACATATTCCCACAGCATATATTCAATCAGCCCTTTTTCGATGAGTCGTATACATTCTGCAATCCCGCACCCTTTCCGATCCGTTTCATGTAAAAGCAGTTCCAACGGTGTCTTGATGATAAACGGTCCCCGCAGCACATCATACCAGCATCCGTCCCTTTCCTCATAGAAAAAAGCATTACCCGCAGTCGGTCTTTTATCAAAGATCTCCCGCTCAGACCTGCAGCCGCGTACCTTCCCGATATCAAATAAACATGAAACACGTTCGGGCAATTGATAATACCGGAAAAGCCTTCTGGCAATTTCCATTCTGTCTCCGCTGCTCCATCCGTATTGCACGCACCCGCTTTTTAACCGTCTCGCAATCACACTGATCTGTTCCATACGCATTTCCCTCCCGGCTTACAGTCCCTGCCGCATGAAGCGCCTCCGCAGAGCTCAGTGATACTGCGCACCATGCCGCATGCATCCTCCTCTGCCTATACTGTAAACCGCAAGAGAAATCCTGTCATTCAGTTTGTAACTGAATAACAGGATGCATCCCATCAAATGATCTTGCCTTATGATAATGAATTCGCTTTATCTAAACGTTCTACGCCATCAATTCTTCCATTTCCGTGACCAGCCCGCCAAACAGCTTCAATGCGTCTTTCACCGGCTCCGGTCTGCTCATATCAATACCTGCCATTTTTAGCAGCTCCAGCGGATCCTTGGAGCAGCCGCCCTTTAAGAAACTTTTGTATGCTTCCACCGCCGGTTCGCCCTCATGCAGGATCTTATCCGAAAGTGCGATCGCCGCAGCAAACCCTGTTGCATATTGGTACACATAGAACTCCGTATAGAAATGCGGGATTCTCGCCCACTCTAACGCGATCTGGGGATCGGAAACCATATCCGTGCCAAAATATTTCTGATTCAGCTCCAGATAAATCTCACAGATGCGCTCCGCCGTCAAAGCCTCACCCTGCGCATACATGCGGTGCATCACCATCTCAAACTCCGCGAACATCGTCTGCCGAAACAGCGTTCCCTTAAACTGATCCAGAAAATGATTGATCAGATAACATTTTTCCTGCTTATCCTCACATTTTTCCAGCATATAACGGATGAGCAGCGATTCGTTGCAGATAGATGCCACCTCCGCCACAAACAGCCGGTACCCTGCATATACATACGGCTGGTTCGCATTAGAATAATAACTGTGCAGCGCATGTCCCATCTCGTGCGCCAGCGTAAACACATCGTCCAGTTTCCCCTGATAATTGAGCAATACATACGGATGCACGCCATACGCGCTCCATGAATACGCGCCGCCGCGTTTGTTCTTATTTTCATACACATCGATCCAGCGATCCGCGAATCCTTCGCGCAGATGGGACAGATACTCCTCACCCATCGGCGCAAGCCCCTTTAAGACAAGCTCCTTCGCCTCCTCAAACGTGACATTCATGTCATAATCCTTGACAATCGGCACATACACATCATACATATGCAGTTCATCCACGCCCAGCACGCGCTTGCGCAGCGAAACATACCGATACATATCAGGAAGGGCAGTATGAACCGCCTCGATTAGGCTCTCATATACACTGACCGGAATCCTGCTGCCGTCAAGCGACATTTCCATGGAAGATGAATAATGCCGCACGTCGGAGTAGAATCGCGCTTTTTTCACATTTGCCTGAAACATTGCGGCAATACTGTTCTTAAACTGGTCGTATACTTTGTAAAGCGCATCAAATGCATCTTTTCTGACACGCCTGTCGCTGCTTTGCAGCATGCTCACATAATTAATATCCGTCAGTTCAACATCATTTCCGTCCTCATCCCTGATCGTCCCAAACTGCAGATCGACATCGGTGAGCAGCGAATAAATATCATCCGGCGCAGTCGCCATCTCCTGCGCTTTGGCAAGAAGCGCCTCCTCTTTCGGCGAAAGCGTATGTTCCTTTGCGTATAAAATACGGTCGATCAGAAGCCTGTAAAGTTCCAGATCAGGACAATTTGCAAAAAAACCCTTCAACGTTTCCTCCGGAATCGCAAGAATTTCCGGCTCCGCAAACGATACGGCGCCGCCAATCTGTACCGCCAGCGCCTGCGCCCTGGTCGTATAGCCCTGATATTTTGATACGCTCATGTCCTGATGCAGTTTCTCATTTGCATAGACGTACAGTCTTTCCACAACACATTCCAGCTCATCCTGCAGCCTTAAAAAAGCAAGCAGCTCCTGCGCGGATGCCCCGAGTTTTCCTTCAAAAGCAGACAGCTTTCCCATGCTCTTCTCCGCCTCGGCAATCTTGGCCTCCCATGCATCATCCGTCTCATACAGATCCTCAAGCGCCCACGTATCGCGTACATCGATCTCATCCCTTGCAGGTATTTTACGAACCTCTCCCATCTTTTACCAGTATCCTCCTTCTCACATTATAAAAACTTTACATCCCAAAAGAATCCGCTATGCGGATTTTTCTAAAGAGTTTCCATCCCCGGAAGAATTCGCTATGCGGATTCTTCTAAAGAGTTTCGCGCCGGCGAAACTCTTTTTTAGACCTCCTTCTCCAACATATAAAACGAAAATTCTGCTGTATCAAGCAAAAGCCCCTCGTCATTTGTCAGACGTGCTTCATACACGGACACCTGCCTGCCCTGGCGCAGCTCATGCGCCTCACAGACCACATAGCGCGTGTTGAGCGCCGGGCGCACATAATGCATGCTCCCCTCGATCGTCGACGAATAATAGCCATAGGTACATGCCGCCAGTCCACAAATAATATCCGCCAGCGAATACAACACACCGCCATGCAGGGATCCGTAAGGATTCGCATTCTCCAACCGGTACGGCATCCTCCCCCGCGCATAGCCCTGACGCAGTTCCAGCAATTCTATGCCCATTGCCTCCGCATAAATATTATGTGTTACCAGTTTTTTTAGCTCCTGCTTGATCCTGTCATCCATAGTGAACTCCTCCCGGTCTTAACTCATCGGTTCTGCACACCAAACACAAAATCATCCATCTCGCCTTTTTCAAAATAAAGTCCCTGCTCCAGTTTTTCTTCTTCGCGCACAGGCAAAAATACCACCAGCTTTACCGCCCGGTGACCACACGAGGGACATTGGTATACATACAGATTACAGGCATACATCCCCGCCGGAATCTGTGATTTCTGCATGATGGGAACAAGGTGCTTCTTATAATAGTCCGCATCCTCATGCCGGACATAATGGCCGACTCTCATTTCCGGCAGTGCGAACAACCACTGCCCCGTAATATTCATTTCGTTTTGACATTGACTGCAGCAATTATCAAAAATTTTAGATTTTAGTTTTTTGATCAGTCCCATTACTGCCCCGCCTGTTTTGCCTTGTTGATCTCGTTGACCATCATATCCGCTTTGGAAATACCCGTTAATATGTAATTGCTGTCCATCCGCCATCTCTTATTGGATGTAAACGTATTCACTTTGATAACTATGCCGTCAAGCTCAAAGCAAAAACGGACACAGCTGGATCCTCTCATGAATCCCGATCCGTGTGCACCGTCATCCACCCATGCCCTTGTGATCTTCTTCATGGAAGCAATCTGGATCACGAACGGATTAAAACAGAACAGAAGCGCCATGTCCCCATGCTGCGCATCGATCACAATAGTCGAGGTATCGCTGTTAAATGTATGATTCCTGACAAATCCCGCTTCATCAAGCTTTTTTGCCATCGACTTCCTTTTGATGCCTAAGACCAGTTTCCACCCCAAGATCCACCAAAAAAAGCTGATTATGGCAAGCAAGGCCGCACAGCCGGCAAACGTTCCCTCCATCTCCGGCAGCAGCAACGATAATATGACCGGCACTGCGACCACTACGATCGGCACGATCAAATACAACAACAGAAACGCTCCGCCTACTTTTTTGATCTTTTGATTATACTGCATAACTCTTTCCTCCCTACATCCGGATAAATATATGATCTATAACATAGTATATTTCTATCAACAGCTTTTTTCAAGAAAAAAAACAACATATGGCGGGTAAAATCATGCATTTTTTACCCGATCCATATGCCGTTTTTCAAAAATCCGGTTTTCGCTCTCATTTCAAAAGTCCGGTCTTTTTATCCCATTTCAACAATCCGGCTATTCCGTCCCGGCACTGCCCTTCTTCCGGTCCGGTCATTCCACGCCGGCACTGCTGTCCCGCCTGCCGTTCACGGGAATAAAGCAGATCTCCTCTCCCCGGTCGGTGATACGCACGCCTGCAATGTCCTCAAGCTCCACAACGCCGGAAAAAGCTTTGGAAAAACGGTACCCGTATTCATGGTCTTCGTGCTCCTCCCTGTAACGCTGCGAAGACCAATTCCCCGACCACTCCATAACGCTTCCGTCTTTGAGCACGACCCAGATATTGTAAATCATTTTATCGGCCGGATGCATGTTATCCCCCGTCCCGTACAGATAGAGTGCCAGCGGGGAAATGACGATTTTATCCGCCCGTACGCCATAAGGCAGCGATACGCCCGCTGTAGGAACTTCCATCTCCGGAACTTGAGCATTGTCAAGAGGAATCTCCGCCAGCAATTCCTCTCCGGACACTGCTTCCACATAAGTGACCGACTCTCCGTTGACCAGCACCTCAAAGGTACTTAACCCGGCAGTATCCTCCCCCTCCATCAGCGCTCTGCCAAAGGTATCTCCAAATTTCATGTAGTCACGCTTAATGAGGCGGATCACGCCTCCCTGCGCAAAGCCTTCCTCCATTGTGTTCACAATCACAAAGCTTCCGGTCAGAGAACCGTCCTCCTCGACCACCGGATCGATCCGCGTATAAAGGCTGAACTCATCAACCGCTTCTCCTTCCGCCGGATCATACCATACCGATCCCGTCATTTCCCGCAGAAGCCCCTCGAACACGGGTTCCGATGAAATATCCGTTCCCGGCTCCAATTCTGTATTCGGATACAGCGTAAACGGAAGACACAAGTACCCCCTGTCATAGAAAGCCGCTTCGATCCTGACTTCCCCGCTCCCCGACATCATACGATGTTCCACCGAGTTCCCGTATTCCGTATACAGATCCGTCTGGCTCTGCGTGACCTCATCCTTCCCCGTGAAAGAGCCCATTGCCTTCGCGATCCTTTCTACATAGGAAGAATTGACTGCCAGTACGGTCATACCGGATGCCATCAACACGGCACAGATGCAGACTGCCCCGCGCAGCGTAAAGCGCGCTTTTCTTTCTGCCGCCGCCCCGCCTGCCGTATTTCTCATGTTTTTCCAAATTCTATTTTTTTGTTCATCACTCAGACAAATGTGACGATACATGGATTGATATTGTTTTTCGTTCATCACTCATTCCCTCCGTCTCCGCTAATAATACTTTCATTTTCGCTTTTGCCCGCTTTAGCCTTGCCGATACCAGATTCGGGGTAATATGCAGAAGTTCCGCGATTTCCTTAATCTGATATTCCTCAACATACCTCAGATATAACACGATCCGGTATTTTGCCGGCAGTTTCAGCAATGCCTCATAGATCCCGCTCTCACGGACGTCTGAAAACGACACGGTCTCCTGCTCCCCGTATTCCTCCAAAGGGCAGATCCGCTTCGCCCATACCCCAGAAAGCGAACTTTTGGAACAATTGATGGCAACCCGGATAAACCATGCCTTCTCGTGCTCGCCGGATTCAAATACCGGACGCCTCTTCAGATATCGTACAAATACTTCCTGTACGACATCTTCCGCCCACTGCCCCGTTCCTCCATAGGACACTGCGACCCGGTAAACCATATCGGCATATTGCTCAAACAACTCTTTCGCCCTGTCGTCCGCGTCCATACGCTTCACCTCAATCCCTTCGTTCTCAAAATACTCAGGTCTGAGAAATCAGGTCAGACCTGAAAAATAAGACCTTTGATATGTCTTGTTTAGAAGTACTTCTCATTTTATATACTTTTCAAATTCATAAAATCTGACAAAAATGCTTAAATATAAATAAAAATTTCGCGCAAAAACTTTTCACACACGAAGATTTTCCGCGCGAAGATCTCCAAATATCTTCGTGCCAAGATTTTGAAAAAAAGAATTGACACCAAAGAGAATCTTTGCTAAAATGAATATCGTTCTTGAGTTTACGGAACCGCACGAAACAATTTCGGGGATTCCGTTTTTCGCAGGTGTAGTTCAATGGTAGAACACCAGCCTTCCAAGCTGGATACGTGGGTTCGATTCCCATCACCTGCTCTTATGCGCGAGTGGCTCAGTTGGTGGAGCGCGACCTTGCCAAGGTCGAGGCCGCGGGTTCGAGTCCCGTCTCGCGCTCTAAAAAATCCTTTCGTTTTCTGTGAAAGGATTTTTTGTTTTTCTGCTATTCCCATCTTCCGGTCAGCGCCCGCCGCCGGTCTCCCACATAATTAACAGTGTCCCGCCTGCGACCGTGATCTCTGCGCGCTCCCCGACAAACTCATTGCTTACGCCGATCGGCGTATCATTCGTCAGAACAGCCTCGGACAATGGATATTTTAATCCCTTAAGCGTAACACCCTCCGCTTTGTCCCCCATACAGAACACGGACACAAAACCGCTTTGATACGCAGGCAGACGCAACGTATCGTTACGGATCGCCGTCACCTGCACCTTCATGGACCGCAAAACGCCGCAGGCTCCCCGGTTCGCCAGATATACAAGCGTCTGGTAATTCGCCATCGTATGTCCTTCCCTGCCGCCTGTCGCGCCATAGATTTCGAACGCGCGATAGCCTTTCTCCAGTCCCTTTTTTACCGCAAAAAACAGATCGGTATCGTCTTTCTCTTCCGGCATACGGATCATATTGGGAACCTCAGGCACCATGCCCAGTGAATCAAAATCACCGACTAACAGATCCACGCGGATCCCGCACCGGTCCGTCATGGCAAAACCGCCGTCCGCCGCGATCAGAAAATCTTTCTCCTTCGGTCTTACCTGCCGCCGGAACCACCCCGGATTTTCAATCTCCCCGGCGCCCACAATATAACAGACTCCCTCTTTTGCCGTTTTCCGAATACTTCCCATGGATACATGCATGAACTTACCCCCGTTGCTGCAGCCTTCTCACCCGTTCTGTTTATTATTCTTTTTTAGTCTAACCCATCCGGCCGCCTTTGAAAAGTCTTTTTGTTCCGTCATATGCCATTTTTCATACGTTTTGTACCATTCTTGTTTCACTTTCAAACGGTTTATGATAAAATGTAAAATATTTAATTTACTTTCAAAGGGGGATAAAATGATGTCTAATAACACAATTTCCGGCGCGCTCGCCAATGCACCGCATGGTAATTCGTCAGAAGAAATGGTCATCGCAAACCGCGTCGCCTGCATTGCACTGTCTGTTATCACGACTGTGATCTGTGCCGCCTATTCCATTGAAGTCGTCAAACGGAACCGTACGTTACCGTATGTCGCGGTAACCTTTATCCTGGCATACATACCGGTCATTCTCTGCTGGGTGTTCTACAAAATGCGGCGTGACACAACGATAATCAAACATATCGTCTCTTACGGCTATGCGATCCTGTACACCTTCCTGCTCTTTACCGCGCAGAACGAACTGGTATTTACCTATGTCTTCCCTATGCTGATCGTCATTACGCTGTATAATGACTTCAAATACACCACGATCATCGGCGCAGGGGTCATTATTGAGAATATCGGATATATTGTTTTTTCCGCTCTCACAAAAGAACTGGCTCCGCAGGGCATCGTAGCGCTGGAAATCCAGGGATTCCTCTCACTGATCATGACCATCAATTTCCTGATCGTATCGTTCGAGTCATCCAGATTCCAAAACATGAAGCTCGCAAGGATCGATCGGGAAAAATTAAAAATATCAGGGTTATTTGAAAACACCATACAGATTTCACGGCACATGACGGAAAATGTGAGTGCGATCGCTTCACAGATGAACACCCTGCAAAGTTCCGTCGGACAGACGATGACATCCATGTCCGAGGTAACATCCGGCACAAACGAGTCCGCCGAAGCTATCCAGAACCAGCTTATTAAAACAGAGGAAATACAATCGCATATTTCAACGGTAGAGCATGCCGCCGACGAAATCCACAGCGGCGTAAGCGCTGCCGCCGACGCGGTCCAGACCGGGCAGAAACACGTATCATCCCTGATCAGCCTGACAGAGCAGTCCGACAAGGCAAGCACCGATGTTGCCTCCGCTCTTTCCTCTTTCCGTGAATATACCGACCAAATGAATTCTATTACGGATCTGATCACAAGCGTTGCTTCCCAGACGAGCCTGCTGGCACTAAACGCAAGTATTGAAGCCGCACGCGCAGGAGAGGCCGGACGTGGTTTCGCAGTCGTCGCTTCCGAGATTTCCTCCCTTGCAGGACAGACGACCTCCGCCACCGAAAATATCACCGGTCTGATCAGCAATATTTCCGGTCAGCTTCAGATTATGGTCGACACGATCAACACGCTGATCGACAGCAATAAAAAGCAAAATGCATCTGCCGGAAAGACAGCAGAATCCTTTGACACGATCGCTCAAAACACCGCCCATATTCAGAAACAGTCGGCGGCGCTCGCTTCCATCGTTTCCGATCTTGCGTCGGCCAATAAGGTCATTGTCGACAGCATCCAGACGATCTCGGCGATCACGGAGGAGGTATCCGCACACTCCAACGAGACCTACGGCTGCAGCGAGCAGAATCAGCAGATCGTCACAGAGGTCAACGCGCTCGTGCAGAGTCTGAGCGAAGATGCAGATAAACTCTCGGCTGTTGAAGATCAATAAATACAAATTCGTGTTCCGCAGATTCTTATAAACAGAAAAAAGGATTTCCGAACCGATTACGGTTCGGAAATCCTTTTTTCTAACGAATTCTAACGAGGCAGCGCCTACTCAGCCTTTGTCTGATCTCCCGCACCCTTAGATTCCAAGATCTCAAGAATATCTTTCAACGCTTCCTCCAGACTCTGCTCTGACGTATGGCTGCTCTGGTTCAGGGACTGCAAAACAGAATCCTGTTCGGAATTGTTCGTTCCAAATACAATGGAAGTCATCGCGTGATCCGCCATCGCACCGATCGCCTGCCTTCCACTCTCTGTTTTCAGCATTTCGGAGACATTGCTGAAATCCTCCGTCACGCCAAACAGGGAAGATGACGCCAGCGCGTCCCCAAGTTCGTTCTGCTGCTGCAAGTTGTCAATCTCCTTGCGCAGCGCCTCCGCAAACACCGCCGTCTTATTTTCGGTCTCTGCGCCTTCCGCTGCCTTAGCCGCATTGCTGACCGCCTTCCATGCCGACTGTGCCTGTCCTGCCTGTTTTGTCTGTACCTGATTCAAATATTGATAATCCGTTACGATATCCGGCATATCCATGATCCTTCTCCTCTTTCACTTTCTCTGCTCATATTTTCAAAATTTGTATACAAAATTTGTATGTCCAGTATAGCTTATTTTATATTTATTGTATATAATATCGACATAAAAAGCCTAAAAATAACCCCAAAACCACACAGGAGATCTATCAATATGCAGCTTACACCGATCCATTCCCGGACAGCCGGCATTCACCGGCACTTCAGACGATCCACGCGGCGCATCATTCCCGCGCTTCTTCTCTCACTGGCGCTCTTCGCAGCCTCCTGCGGGCAGCCGTCCAGCGAAACATCCTCTGACGCCTCCGGCACCCTTCCATCCGCCGTACAGCGCATCAACCGGGAAGCCGCCGGAATTGCAGACATCATGCCTCGTACCGCTGACTGCGCCGATACATCCGCAGCCGGCGTATTTGATACGCTTGCAGACAACAATGCCGGAGACATTACCCCGCCTAATGACAGCTCTGAGAACGGCCGTGACCCCGATTTCCGCGTTCACGGCATTTATGTTACCGCGACGGTTACCGGCACAGAGCGCATGAAGGAACTGATCCGGCTTGCCGATGAGACTGACATCAACGCCTTTGTCATTGATATTAAAGACGACCGCGGAAACGTCACTTACCAGATGGCGGCGCCGACCGTTCAGGCAGTCGGTTCGTCTGTCACATACATCTCCGATATCGACGCACTGATCGCAGAATGCAAAGCCCACGATATCTATCTGATCGCCCGCATCGTCTCGTTCAAAGATCCCTGCCTCGCCAATGCCATGCCGGAGTATGCCCTCCACGAGGCAGACGGCACGATCTTCCGGGATAACAGCGGACAGGCATGGTTAAATCCTTACAAGCGGGAAGTTTGGGACTACCTGATGGAAATTGCGACGCAGGCCGCGCTTGCCGGCTTTGATGAGATACAGTTCGATTATATCCGGTTTGCCACAGACCGCGGAATGGACCGCGTCGTATTTGGCGAGGACTCCGACGAAGTCAGCAAATCAGATATCATCAATGCATTTACCGACTACGCACGGGAAACGCTCGCCCCGTTGTCCGTCACCGTGTCCGCCGATGTATACGGCACGATCATCGACAGTAAATGGGACCAGCAGATCGTCGGCCAGGACTA
The DNA here is from genome assembly GCA_003979345.1 of Lachnospiraceae bacterium. Lineage (GTDB taxonomy): Bacteria > Bacillota > Clostridia > Lachnospirales > Lachnospiraceae > DLAJ01. Next base: position 102,430 of record RYVZ01000003.1, on the reverse strand, counting down.
TGCTGCAATGGCGTCCAGCTTAGACGTCATCTGCCCGATGGTCTATCCGTCTCATTACGGACCCGGCGTATACCGTGTACCCGTTCCGGATGCCGATCCCTACCGCACCGTCACAGGCGCCCTGAATGCATCCCGCACGGTGCTCGACCAGTACGGACACGACACGTTCTGTTCTGTCCTGCAGGACGGTATGCCGCTCACGGTCCGTGTACGCCCCTGGCTTCAGGCGTTCACCGCCACATGGGTCAGCGGACATATCGAATACGGCCGGGAAGAGATTCAGGCGCAGATCCGGGCGGTACAGGACGCCGGTTATGATGAATGGATCTTTTGGAATGCCTCGGTAAAATATGACCCGGAATGGTTCTAGGGAAACGCTGATTTAATCAGTGTTTCCTTAGAAAAATCGCTTGCGTTCTATTTTGCCGATCCCAATCTCCCAGTCTTCGTTTTTATGCTTTAATACGATCGCAGAATGTGCCGGAAGCGTAAAGATCGTCTTCCCGTTTACCACATGATAGCTTACTTCTTCCGTATCATATCCGCTGTCCGTCGTATACATCAGCCTCTTTAAGATGGTCTCTTTCGGTATGCCTAATTCCCATACGGAAAGCTCCTTGGAAAATTCGTAATCGTTATTATTGACAACCACGACCGTCTGCTCTTCACGGTTAAAACGCCCATAACCGATAACGTTATATTCACCGACAAGAAATTTCAGTGACCCTGTCCGGATCTCCCTGTTCTCCTTGTGGATGCGGATCATTTCTTTATGAAATGCGATCATCTGCTGATCCTCGCGCCCCCACGGATAGGTACGACGGTTATCAGGATCCGTAAAACCGCATACCCCTGCCTCATCACCGTAATAGATCGTCGGCGCACCCGGCCATGTCATTTGGATCACAACCGCCTCGCGCATGACCGCTTTATTCACACCATGATTGGCCGCCTCATGCCCTAAGTTATTCATACGCCCGACCACATGGTTTGTCCTTGTAAGAAAGCGGGAGTGATCGTGATTGGAAAGCTCATTCATCGCCACATACAAAGACGGCATCGTAAAGCTGACCATATGATAACGCATCGCGCCAAAAAAAGAATCTGCATTTCCAAGCATATCCTGTCTGAAATCGTCGCTGTGCTTCTGCATACCCGTCAAAAACCAGGTAACAGGTTCCATGAACGCATCATAGTTCATGACCGTATCCCATTGATCGCCGCCAAGCCAGTCCCGCGGAGAGCCATAATGTTCGGCAAGTATGACCGCATCCGGATTTGCCTGTTTGACCGCCTGCCTGAAATCCCTCCAAAACTTATGATTAGCCTCCGGCGAATGCCCTAAGTCCGCCGCCACATCCAAACGCCAGCCATCGCAGTTAAACGGCGGAGAGACCCATTTGCGTCCAATATCCAAAATATAATCATACAGGCTTTTAGAGCCCTCATAATTCAGTTTTGGAAGCGTATCATGACCCCACCATCCGTCATAAGTGGGATTATAAGGCCATCTGTTTTTATCTGAAAATTCGAAGTAATTGCCATACGGACTGTCCTCCGAAACGTACGCGCCCTTCTCATACCCTTCGGCATTCTCATAGATGCGCTCGCGGTCCATCCATTTATTAAAAGAGCCGCAATGATTAAATACGCCGTCCAAGATCACACGCATACCGCGCCGGTGCGCCTCTTCCACTACCTTGACAAAAAGCGCATTGCTCGCCTCTAAATTCTCCTTATTTGTCACGCGGTCGATATAGCGTGTGGCAAAACGGTTCTCATTCTGCCCCTCTCCAAGCAGTTCTCCTTCGTCATGAACGATCTTTCCGAAATGCGGGTCGATATAATCATAATCCTGAATATCATACTTGTGATTCGACGGGGATACAAAAAGCGGATTAAAATATATCACATCGATCCCTAAATCCTGCAGATAGTCCATCTTATCAAGAACGCCCTGCAGATCCCCCCCATAAAAGCGGTGAACGTCCATCTTGTCAGGATACTCATACCAATCGTCCACATGACGTGTCCTGTTCCCTATATAGACGTATTCGTCCGTCAGTACATCATTGCTTTTATCCCCGTTGCAAAAGCGGTCCACATAAATCTGATACATGACCGCGCCTTTTGCCCATTCCGGCGTTGAGAATCCCGGAATGATCGAGAAGCTATAATACTCGTCAAACTGTTTCTGCACGCCGCGCGTGTCAAAATAGCAGGTGATCCTGCCCGCCTGCACCTCAAAATAATAGAAAATGCGCTCATCCTCAAGCTGGTAATCCGTCTCGTAGTAATCGAACAGTTCGTCCGAAGAAACTTTCGCCATCAGCGTTTTTGTTCCCCTGCATACAAAATATACCCTGTCGATATTGTCTACTCCCGCCCGGAAGCGGATTTTGATCATATCGTACTTTCTGGGTTGAGACGGTGTCACATAATCTTCGGTCGTGTCGGAAAAAAGAGCCCTTTTTCGTAACAGGGGACGCATATCCGTAATATATTGAAGCTGCTCCTCTGCTCGTAATAATTTTCGGTAATCCATGTTCAGCCTCCGTGCCGTCCGTATCAAATGCGCTGTGTTCTGCAACATTCTATCGTTACTATTTTATATGAAAAAAACGGCATATTCAATACTTCACAGTTCTTTTTCTCCAAAAGGTAAAAAAGACAGTTGCCAAAGCAATTGTCTTTTTTAGAGAAGGTATTTCTTACTTATGGGGTATAGCAAAAAACTATAAAAATGTATTGGGGGGTTACAAGTAGAATGATACCAAATGTCCCTCTGTAAATCCATTCTTGAAATTCACAAACATTACAATTTTGTCGTCATTTTTTTGTGCATTTCTCACAATTCTGTAAAAAGTGCCTCAAATTCATCCCTGCCAATACGCTCTTTTTCAAGTAAAAGCTCCGCACAGCGGTGCAGCACACTCAGATGCTCCTCGATGATCGCCTTCGCCCTGCGATAACATCCGTCTACTATTTCCTTGACTTCGCGGTCGATCTCCCCTGCCATCGTCTCGCTGTAGCCTTTCGTATGCGCAAAGTCACGCCCGATAAAGACCTCATCATCGTCGGGCGCATAATTGATCACGCCAATCTTCTCCGACATGCCATAGCGCGTCACCATGCTCCGCGCCTCCTCGGTCGCCTTCTTGATATCGCTGGACGCTCCTGTCGTGATATCGTCAAAAATGATCTCCTCCGCGATCCGCCCGCCAAGCGAGACCATAATATCCTGCAGCATCCTGCCCTTTGTCAAAAACATCTCATCTTTTTCCGGAAGCGGCATGGTATAACCCGCAGCACCGACTCCGGTCGGTATGATAGACACGGTATAAACCGGTCCGACGTCAGGAAGCACATGGAACAGGATCGCATGTCCCGCTTCATGATATGCCGTGATCTTTTTCTCTTTATCTGTAATAATACGGCTCTTTTTCTCAGCGCCGATACCGACTTTGATAAATGATCTGCGAATATCCTCCTGCTTAATGAAGGGGCGGTTTTCTTTGGCCGCCACAATCGCCGCCTCATTGAGCAGATTTTCCAGATCGGCACCCGTAAAGCCCGCCGTCGTCTGCGCGATCTGCTTTAAGTCAACGTCCTCCGCAAGCGGCTTATTATTCGCATGGACATGCAGAATGTCTTCCCTGCCTCTTACATCCGGTCTTCCTACCGCGATCTTCCGGTCAAAACGACCGGGACGCAGGATCGCCGGATCAAGAATATCCACACGGTTTGTCGCCGCCATGACAATGATCCCCTCATTGATACCGAAACCGTCCATCTCCACAAGCATCTGGTTGAGCGTCTGCTCACGCTCATCATGCCCTCCGCCCATGCCGGCACCGCGGCGTCTCGCGACAGCATCGATCTCATCAATGAAAATAATACACGGCGAATTCTTTTTCGCATCCTCAAACAGATCGCGCACGCGTGAAGCGCCGACGCCGACGAACATTTCCACAAAATCCGAGCCGGAGATGCTGAAGAACGGTACTCCCGCTTCCCCTGCCACTGCTTTTGCAAGGAGCGTCTTACCAGTTCCGGGCGGGCCTTCCAGCAGAACACCCTTCGGGATTCTTGCCCCCACCTTCGTATACTTTGCAGGATCCTTGAGAAAGTCAATGATCTCCTCAAGCTCCTCCTTCTCCTCCATAAGCCCCGCGACGTCCTTTAAGGTGATCCCGGTATCCGCCGCCATACGCGCGCGGCTTTTGCCGAAATTCATCATCTTGCTGTTGTTATTGCCCGCGTTATTATTTTGCGCGTTCAGCATCACAAAAATAAATACCAGGACGATCAATCCCACGAGGATCGGCAGAACATAATTCAAAAACCAGTTTTCCTGCGGCACGTTTTTTACCATAACGCGAACGTTATGATCACGCAGAAGCTCCTCCATCTCACCGACGTCCGTCACATACAGCGTGCGCTCCCCTCCGCCCGTCAATGTCACGCGCAGATAACCCGTAGGCACCTGCTCATTTTGATTGATCTCAGCCGCATATATGTTACTATTCTCTAAATCCTTCATAAAACTATCATAAGAATAATCGCTCGGCATATTATGCATCTGGCTGACCCATATCGCTGCCAACAGCAGCAGAATGATAATGCCGAAGTATATGCCGCTGCCTCTCCTTGTTGTTCTCACGTTTAATCTCCTTATCTTTTAATCATCTAAATGTACGACCCCGATGTAGGGCAGATTCCGGTAGCGCTGATCATAATCCAGTCCATAGCCGACCACAAATTCATCCGGGATCCGGAATCCCGTATAGTCCACCTTTACATCTGTCACTCTGCGGTCCGGTTTGTCGAGCAGCGTACACACCGCAATGCTTGCCGGTTCCCTTTTTTGCAGCATCTCAAGCAGATAACTCAAGGTTCTTCCCGAATCGACGATATCCTCGACTACGATCACGTTTTTATCCTTGACCGGATCGTCAAGATCTTTCACGATTCGTACGATCCCGCTCGATGTCATGCTTTTCCCGTAACTTGAAACCGACATAAAATCAAGTGATACCGGTACGGTGATCCGTTTGGCAAGCTCACACAAAAACAAACTGCCGCCCTTTAGCACACAGATCAAGTGTACCTGCTTTCCCTCGTAATCCCTGCTGATCTGATCCCCAAGCTCCTGAATCCTCTCGTCCACCTGCTGTTCAGTAAGAAGCATGCTGATTCTCTCGGCCATTCTCTTTTCCTCCTGATACGTATATTTCCATCACTCTTTTGGTATCCGCGGTTATCTTATACGCCTCACTTACGCGGTAGCCCACAACCCACAGAATATGACCGCCCTGTGCAACAAGCGGAACCGACTCCCGTACAGCCGACGGAATCTTCTCATCGATCATATATTTTTTAATACTTTTCCTGTTTCCCGCCGCGTTGATCGCAAGATAATCCCCGCTCCTGCGGCAGCGGATGGTTATGGGTTCCTTTATTTTATCATAATCAAACCATTTCGTACAATTATTTTTCGGAATTGTCTCAAAAAACGCCTCTTTTCCCTCACGGGAAAACACACGGTACGCAAACAAAAGCCCTTCAAAGAAAACCTCTCCACAGGCGCTTTCCCGGACCGGAATCATCTTCTCTTCACCTAAACAGCCTGTCCCGCTGCACGGTTTCTCCCGGCATGCCGCTTGATTCCCGCATTCCGCAGTCTCAAGGCATACCCCCTCATAAGTCCGTACCGCTCTCATGCCGCCCGGCAGCACGACCATACGGCCGACCGGTTTATCAAATAATGCACAGACATGATCCACATGCTTCGACGTGATATTCTTCGCTGCCGGAACGATCTGCGAAAAGCACCGGTGGATCAGGCTTCCTTTCAAATACGGATGCAGCCGCAGAAACTGTTTTGCCGAAATCCTGACGTATCCGTCTCGCAAGGCATCGTTCTCCACGCAGTCCGCAAAAGCTCCGTCTGTCTGGCTGTCCAGATACTGCGCCGCACTCGACAGCATGTCCGCCGCATGAGTGATATGCCCGGTACTGCCCCGGCAGATCTCTCTCTCCGCATAGCGCAGGATATGATGGCGGATACGATTTCTTGCATAAGCATCCCCTTCATTCGTCGAATCTGTGCGAAACACGATCTCATGCCCGGCAAGATACGCTTCGATCTCACTTCTCTGCACGGAAAGAAGCGGACGGATAATATTGCCCTGTACCGGTTTCATTCCGCACAAGCCATGAAGACCGCTGCCCCTGAATAATTGAAACAGAACCGTTTCGGCACAGTCATCCCGGTTATGTGCCACGGCAAACTTCGCCCTGCCGCCGTAATGCTGTTCATTCACGCTCGCAAACGCCTGATACCGCAGTATGCGCCCCGCCTCCTCCTCACCGATCCGGTGCGCCGCCGCATAGGCGGGTACATCCTCTTCCACAAGCAGAAACGTCACCTGCCGCCCGCGGCAGAGCTGTCTCACAAACTCCGCATCCTCCCCGGCATCGCTGCGAATACCATGATTCACATGCAGAACGGATAGCGAAAAGGAAAGCTGTTCCCGCAGTGCAAGCAGCAGATGAAATAAACACACGGAATCCGCGCCCCCCGACACGCCCGCAACGATACAGTCACCCGGTTCGATCATGTGATTCTCCGTTATATATGCCATTATCTTATGTAGCATCTCTATACCCCAGTATTCCTTTTTCTATCTATGATATTCCTATTAACCGCAAATTGTCAATATTCGTCATGCTCCCGGCCTCCATTTTGCGACTTTGCCCGTGTTCCTCTAAAGAAAACGCAGTCGAAGCGCTTCCTATATCAGCCGCCGTTCTCCCAAAGTCCGATCACCAGCACCGTCATATCGTCCGCAATCCTGCCTTCACTCTGATAGATCGCCTGACGCAGGATCGCATGAGCCATCTCTCCCGGCTCTCTGACCTCAAGCCTCGCAAGCATATCCTCAAACAGTGCCTCTGCACCCGGGCGTGTAAAGCAGTCGCTCACACCGTCCGACAGCATAATCACATATTCTCCATGCATCAGCTCACAGCGCATCTCCAACGCCTCCAGCTGCCCGAACACACCAAGCGGCAGTCCGGCGGCTTCCAGCTTTTCAATGCGGTTATCTCTTTTCACATAAGTTCCCGACGCCCCCGCTTTCATCAGACTGCATACCCCCGTATAAAGGTTTACAAGACAGGCATCCAATGTCGACACATCCGTCTCCCGTGCAGAGGAAAGCAGTGCGCCGTTGATCATCTGCGCCGCGCCGTTTAATGAAAACCCGGACGTCAGGAACTGCTCAAAAAGCTCCACGACAAGTCCGCTTGCGCTGCAGGCCATATCACCGGAACCCATCCCGTCTGCAAGAACAGCGGCAAAGCGTCCCTGTTCCATTTCCGTAAATGTATAATTGTCGCCCGAGAGCCGTTCCCCTTCCTTCGCGACGCGCGCAACTCCTGTCAGAACATGATAGCGCGCCTCCTCCTCAAAGACAACCGTCGTACTCTCATCAGAAAGACAGCTGACACTGCCTGCCGCCGGAGTAAGCCGTACCCCCAGGTTGACTGACAAAAGCCCGGCTATATCCGCGACCGTATATTCTTCTTCTCCCGGCTCCGGCAGTTTTGCCCGCATCGTCAGAGCCGCCTCCATCTTCCCATTTTCATTGATCATGCAAAATATGCGATAAAGTCGTATACCCCTCTTTTTTAATTCTTTTGCAATATGATAACGCGCCCGCTCACTCATCGGCTTCATATGATAGGATTCCTGCGCGATCCCCGTCATGATGCGCGACATCTCGCATAAGTGGTCGGCAAGCAGCTCCCGGTTTTCCATCAGCCGTTTCTGCCACAGATAATTCTCCCTTGAAATTTTATGATCACTGTCCTCCTGTATATGTCCGCCTCCCATGCCATAAAAGCTCTTGGCAAGCTGCATAAAAGAATCCGCGTAGGTTAAAAGTCTCTTTCGTCCATACTCAGGCAGCAGTGCCGCCTCCTGCGTCTCCCTTTCTGACAACTGTTTCTTCATCATCCATCATAATATCCTTTCCTTGTCCTGAAAGCCCCGCACCGCTGCAGGGGCTTGTCTGTAAGGGTATATTATAGAGGAACCACGCCGTATTTTTTGTCAAACCCTGCCTGCGCGCTGCCTAACTTTCTGACAAAAAAGGAGCTCTGGCTGCGCAATATGAAAGCAGATCCAAAATGTTCACCATTTTGAATCTGCTTTCAATCATCCGCCCTGAATATGATCTCACCCTCATACACAAGTCCGAGCTTACTCTTTGCCACCTCTTCAATATACGCATCCGTTCTTATATACTTCTCATATTCTTCGAGCTGTCTCGTTCTCTCGTGTTCCTGCTCAATCTGCTCTGCCAACATCCGCTCACGTTCCGCATAGTTCTTCTGCTTTGCCTTAAGATCTATACTGCTGACACTGACAACAATAAGCAGCATCACGATACACATCATCACCAAAAGCATACCGAGCCGGTTATGCCGTTTTTTACGGTACGCCGGTCTCTTCCTTGTCATTTTTATAATCTGCCCCTTCCAATCTTTCTCCGTCACGACTGTTTACATAATACATATGTTAACGGATTTTATGCAAACCGTCAACTAGCTGTCCGGTTCTTTTTCCTTTTTTGTGAAAAAGTGACATACTTTCATTGTAAATCTGCGAATCCCCACAAGCAGCATGCGAAACGGGAACGCTAACTTCTTTAGAATCCACGTAACAAGATGTATGGCCTTCCCCAAAATTGTTGACATAAAATGCACAATATATGGACTGAATAATTTCCTGTATAATTCCATGCCGACGACGGCTCCTGCAATACAATACCAACGCAGGATCCCGTCATTTTCACAATAGAGCACCAAAAATATGAAAATTGCACAAACGACCCAAAACAGAAAATCCTCGACCGAAATAAGAATACGGCTGTGCCGGATGCAGTTCCTGCACACGCGCAGCAGATCATATACAAAAGTGATCAATACACCCACGCTGATACAATGCAGCGAAAACACCGCTTCTTTGATGATACTCTCACTCATGGCGCCCCTCTTTGGGTTTTATTTGAACAATCTGGAAAACAAGGATTCCTGCTTTTTTCCATACGCAGGCGCATCCGAATAGGTCAGGCTGTCAATGCGGCCGTCTACGTCAACCTCTCCCTTGTCAAGCGTCAGTCTGCTGACATGCAGATCGTTTCCCCTGATCATCAGCATACCCTGGGAAGTCTCAAGCAGGATCTCGTGAATATCAAACGCAAGCACGTCCGTCACACCGGTAAGCGCAAGCGTTTTACGGTTCCCCACCACCATTTTGTGAGGCATTTTCTGCATCTGGCTCAAATCCTCCATAAAAAAAGAACCTCCCTCCATATTTTTTGATCAGAAAGCGCATAACGTATGAGCTTTGCGCCTGCTCTTATAAAAGAATATATTCGGAAGATTCTCATTTATGACACAAAAAGAACGGATGTCCGACGCTGTTTCTCAGAGATATTTGAACAGACCGGCCGCATCGTCCTTGCGCACTGTCTCCTGTACGGCAAGCACCTCAACGCGGACCTCCTTATCCCCAAACCTGATTGCAATGATATCGCCCGCCTTCACTTCAGCGGATGCCTTTGCCGCCCTGCCATTGATCATCACTCTGCCCGCATCGCACGCCTCATTTGCAATCGTCCTGCGCTTGATCAGGCGGGATACTTTGAGATATTTGTCAAGTCTCATGTATTTCCTCCTTTTGTGCCCTCCGTTAAAAAAAAGGCGGCTAATAGAGTTGCCCTCATCAGCCGTCTTCTACATTCAAGCAATTCGAAAGAGATCAGGTACGCCTTATGCGTTTACCATATCCTTCAATGCCTTGCCAGCCTTAAACTTCGGTGCCTTGGAAGCTGCGATCGGCATAGCTGCGCCCGTCTGCGGATTTCTGCCTTCTCTTGCTGCTCTCTCAGCAACCTCAAACGTACCAAAACCAACCAACTGAATCTTATCGCCCTTCTTTAACTGTTCAGCTACGACGTCCGTAAAAGCCTTTAATGCTGCCTCTGCATCTTTTTTAGATAATCCAGCCTGTTCAGCCATTGCTGCCACTAACTCTGTTTTGTTCATTGACGAACTCCTCCTCTTACTGAGCTTTGTTTTTGATAGTATTATGGCGTCCCGTAAGACGTCTATACATATATATAGCTTCTTTACCAACATTTGTCAAGGAAAAATGTAGATTTCCCCGAGTTCGCGCATATATTTTATGTTGGTATTCTGTTGACATTACCCTCAATTTTCCAATAATTCTGAAAACGAATATGAAACGTCTTTTTTTTCATCGTCCAGCTGTATCGTATAGCTGCGGGTCTGAAATCCATTGCGGCGCAGCGTGATCTCATGGCTCCCGGGAACCTTCTTAAACCGTGCGGGCGCTATCCCGACATAAATACCGTCCACATACACCTCCGTTTGCACCGGCGCCATCACAGACACATAAAACGCCGTACCATCCTCTGCCGTCACGACTTCCGGCTCCGCTGCCTGTCCGCCGTCCGTACTGCTTCCGCCATTTCCCTGACTGTCCGTGCCGCCTCCGGTTCCGCTATTCCCCTGTGCGTCCGTGCCGCCTCCGGTTCCGCTATTCCCCTGACTGCCCGTGCCGCCTCCGGTTCCGTTATTCTCCTGACTGCCCGTGCCGCTTCCACCGTCCGACTTGTCCTCATCCTCATCAGAATCCGAAGACGCTTTTTCCAGTGTGATCGCCAGACTCGCTGATTCTTGACCGACACTCAAATATTTTACCATCGTCTCGTAGCCATCCGCGCGGACCATCAGAAAATGCACGCCATAAGTCAATTCCACGGACTCCGAGACGTCCACCTTCTCGCTGTCCACATAAACCGATGCATCCGCAGGCGTAACGTCAAAATAGACTCTTCCCTCCTTGATCTCGACTGCAAAATCGCCGACGTCAAGCGTCTGTTCCTGATTCTTATATACATCCACGGCCAGCGTCCCGTGTCCGGCATCGCTGGATACCGATACCTCATAGCTGCCCTCCGGCACGGTCAACAGCATGTTCTTTGTGATTGGAACGATCAGCTCAGACCCGACTTCGATCCATCCGCCGATGAAAGACTCATCATTTTTCAGCCGCAGATATCCATGCCCCCGGTCTACGCAGATACTGTGTATCTCGTAATCAAAACCGCGCAGCGTCAGCGCATCCACACTGTTGATATCCATCAGCTCGATCAGCTCTCCGTCCGAAAGCACTGCCAAATCGTCTGCAAGCCGGTACTGCACACCGTTGACCGTCATCGATCTGCCGGTCTCGGACAAAACATAATCCGTCTGCTGTGTCTTTACAAAAGCATCCGGCGACTGCGTGAGCGACACAAGCAGCTTGCTGCGGTGCTTAAATGTCACGTCCACAAGCTCTCCCGCCTTGATCTGCGCCATGGTGACAGCCTGTCCGTTTTTGTCGGTAAGCAGGCTCGTCCCATCGTACGAAAGCGTATACTGCCTGCCCGTCTCTAAGTTTCTGAGCGAGATTGTCTTTTCTTCCAGATTATAGCAAATGACGGTCGCCGTATCCACACTGTCGTATCCGGGCGCATAGACCGGCGCGGCAGTCACATCCTCCTGCCGCCCGTCCTGTACGTCCGTCACTGCAGGAGCCGCCGCCTCCCGTCTTAGCGCGCAGCCCGCCAGCAAAAGAACACCTGCCATGAAAGCTGCCATACTCTTTATCAGATTTTGTTGTTTTCTATTTGTTTTCATGGAAACAGTATAACACAGGAATGCCTGCTTACGCTATGCCTCAAACAGATTTTTTAGAAAGCTTCTGCGCGCATCCTCCTGACTGAGCAGGCGCTCGACCTTTTCCCTGTTTTTACCAGGGATCCATGCCTTCCCGCTGTTATAGTAATAGCTCACGACCTTGCGGAAACGCTCGGGATAACAGAGTTTTAAGTATAACAGATATTTCTCGGCATCACTGATCTGCCGGATCCTTTCATACGCCTCCAAAAGCTGCCTGCCTGTATAAATGTTCCAATTATTTTTTTCCAATACTTTCCGGAAAAAAAGATAAAAGTCCCTGATCTGGACGTCCATCATGCATTTCTCATAGTTCATGACAAACGCGCCGCCTTCCGCAAACAGGATGTTGTGATATTGAAAATCGCCATGACATAACACCCCTTTTTGCTCTTCCTGTCGGTAAAGCGTATCCACATCCGCATTTTTAAGGAGCATGAGCGCTTCCTCTGCCTGTTCCATAAAAAAAGGATAATGATGCAGAAGAAATACCTCAAAATCCGTCTTATCACTCTTATTGCGCAGATGCTTCCAAATCCGTTTCAATTCACGGTTATACCGTTCATACTCCTTAACGGGATCAAACATCCGAAACCTATAGCCATTCTTCTCTTCGGGCTTTTGATCATTTTCTTCCTGCTGGGGAGTTATTTGCACAAGCGGACGAAGCTCCGCAGCCGGCGGCACGGATAAATGAAGGTGGATTCTGGCAAGCTGTTCGACCGCGCGCACGCAGTCAGAGGAATCGCTGACCAGACATTCCCGTCCTTCATAATAATCTTTCACGATATAGGCGTTTCCGTCCCGTCCCCTCACATAAAGCGCACCTTCCTTCGTGCGAAGGATACAGTCCGACAAAAAGCCCTCCTCTTTGAGCTGCTGCCCGACTGCTTCCAATATGCACAGCTTCTCAAGCGGCCCGGTATATTCCCTGATAATCTTTAATCCCTGCTCCGTATCGCATAAAAGCGCACCCCTGCCCTTCCATGTTTTCAGCAGCGTCACATCATATTGCTCCAGTATATTTACGATTCGGTCATTCACACCGGTTACCTCCAACCTGTCACATACCCCAATATATGACAGCATTGGTGAAAATATGAAGCGCGGTTTTATAATTCCGCGCTTTTTTTCTTCAGGCATCCGCTTTATCTATCCCGGACATGCTTTCTTCTTCAACGATCCGCCGCGCCTCGCGCAGCAAGGTTTCTTTTACATTATATGCCGGTTCTTCCACCACAAGCGCAAGCAGCTTCTTCAATACGGCGCCAAGCCCCGGTCCTGCCGGAATCCCCGCCCCGATCAGATCATGCCCCGTCACGGCAAGATCTTTTAAGCTGACGCACTCACGATTACGGATGACCTCTTCATACACTTCTCTGAAACACGCAAGCTCCCTATACTTTTCCTCCCGCAGAAAATCGCTCTGTGCTGCGATGTCAGCAGCTTTTACCTCAAACAGATCAGGAAAGATCCCTGCTCCGGCATCCGCCATCGCGCGGCGCATCCCGCGCTGATCAGGTATGATCTTTCTGTCATGATTACGCACAAGCCCGCACACTTTTTCGATCGTATCCGTATCAAATTTCAGACGCTGCATGATCTGCCGCGTCATTTTCTCCCCGCATGACGCATGCCCGTGAAAATGATCGGTGCCGTTCTCATCGGTCTCCTTTACGCACGGCTTTCCGATATCGTGAAAAAACATCGCAAGCCGCAGCACCTTGTCCGCGCGCACCGCTTTCACCGCATGCAGAAGATGTTCGCCCACCGTATAGCAATGATGCGGATGATTCTGCTTCGTCCGCATGCATTCGTCAAACTCAGGCAGAAATACCGCACTAAGCCCTGTCTCATAAAAAAGCCGTGCCATGTCCGGATTAGGCGAACACAGTAATTTAACAAATTCTGTCCGGATCCGCTCGGCACTGACCTTTTCTAAATTTGGGGAGAGTGCCATGACTGCCTTTTTTGTTTTTTCTTCTATATGAAATGATAATTGAGCAGAGAAGCGCACGGCGCGCATCATACGAAGCGCATCCTCCGTAAAGCGTTCTTCCGCATCCCCGACGCAGCGGATACGGCGCTCCTTTAAGTCTTTCATACCGCCGAACCGGTCTATCAGTCCGTCCCGCGGCCGGTAAGCCATCGCATTGATCGTAAAATCCCTGCGGCACAGATCTTCCTGAAGGCTGCCTGTGAAAGCTACGCTTTTCGGATGCCTGCCATCCTCATACTCGCCGTCTACGCGGTAGGTCGTGACCTCATATCCTGTTTTTCCCATCATGACTGTCACTGTTCCGTGCCGGATCCCCGTATCGATCGTGCGGCGAAACAGTGCTTTGACCTCTTTTGGTTCCGCATTCGTAGTAATATCCCAGTCATCAGGCGTCCTGCCCAGCAGGCTATCCCGCACACAGCCTCCGACGGCGTATGCCTCATAGCCCGCTTTTTCTAATGCCGTTATGATATCCGCGACCTGCTGCGGCAATTTGATCTGCATACCGTATCCTCCTGCCGCTGCTCACCGCCGCTCACACACCAGACGCAGCGTTTCCCGTGCAATGGCAAGCTCCTCATTTGTCGGAACGACCATCACGCATACGCGGCTCTCCGGCGTTGAGAGAATCAATTCTTCCCCGCGCAGGCTGTTCTTTTCCTCATCGATCGTTGTTCCGAGAAATTCCAGATAACTGCCGATCATGCTGCGGACGGCACAGTTATTCTCGCCGACGCCCGCCGTAAAAGCAATGACGTCCACGCCGCCCATTGCCGCCGTATATGCACCGATATATTTTGCGGCACGGTACGCATATGCCTCCAGCGTCATTTTCGCTCGTTCGTTTCCGGCTGCCGCCGCCTCTCCCAAGTCCCTGAAATCACTGGAAATGCCGGACATGCCGAGCACACCCGATTTTTTATTCATCACATCGGACATTTCCTGATACGAAAGATGCTCTTTTTCTCCGATAAAACCGACGATCGCAGGGTCTAAGTCCCCGCAGCGTGTTCCCATGATGAGTCCCTCAAGCGGCGTTAAGCCCATGCTTGTATCGACACTCTTCCCATATTTCACGGCAGAAATGCTCGCGCCGTTTCCAAGATGGCAGACTATAATGCGCAGATCGTTCCTGTCCTTTCCGAGCATCGCAGCCGCACGCGCGGACACGAAATCATGGCTTGTCCCATGAAATCCATATCGGCGCACTTTATATTTCTCATAATATTCATACGGAAGTCCGTACAGATATGCCTTCTCCGGCATCGTCTGGTGAAACGCCGTGTCAAATACCGCCGCCTGTGGCACGTCCGGCATGATCTCTTCACAAGAACGGATACCGATCAGGTTCGCCGGATTATGCAGCGGCGCCAGATCACAGCATTCCTCGATCGCCTGCACGACTTCCTTTGTAATGATCACGCTGCCCGCAAATTTCTCCCCTCCGTGAACGATGCGGTGTCCGACCGCGCCGATCTCGTCAAGCGATGCGATCACGCCGTGTTCTTTGTCCGTCAGCGCCTCAATGACCATCTGCACCGCAGTGGTATGTTCCGGCATCTCCTTTTTAAGCGTTATTTTTTCTTTTCCTGCTGCCTGATGCGTCAGGCTGCCCCCCTCAATGCCGATGCGCTCACACAAGCCTTTTGCCAGCACATTCTCTGTTTCGCTGTCGATCAGCTGATACTTCAGCGAAGAACTCCCGCAATTGATGACCAGTATTTTCATAAATCTTGACCTCCACCTATAGAATATATATCCTTATTTTACGTCAGGCAGGAGACAATTTCCATAGTTAACCACATATAAAATTTGAAATATTTGAAAAGTTACTTATTTTGAAGCAGGTGGTGACCTAAAATATATTCCGGCATAAAATAAAATTGGAAAATGGCGCGATCTATGATATAATGTCATGCGAAATACTGCGCCAAAGCATAGCGGATTCCGCATCACGAAGCATGAAACAATTCTTTCACGCGTAAACAGGAGCTGTATCCATGGCAGATAAAATGATATTTTCAGAGCCAGAACGTCCCGACTATGAACCAGAACTGATCCGCCTTATACAGAGCGATCTGCCGGAGGACGCCCTGCGTGAGCAGCTGGGTCATTATCACGACAATGATATTTCCAATGTACTATCTTCGCTTTTGCCCGCGGAGAGAAAACGGCTCTATCGCGTGCTTGGCGTTGATGCTGTATCGGATATCTTCGCCTATTTGGAGGAGGATGTCGGCATCTATCTTGCCGAACTTGACTCCGAGAAAGCGGCAGACATCATTGAAAATATGGACGCCGACGATGCAGTCGACGTTCTTGAGGAGCTTGAAGACGACCAGAGCAGTGAGCTGATCCGTCTCATTGATGCTGAGACCAGGCATGATATTACCCTCATCCGTTCTTATAACGAGCGGGAACTCGGCAGCCTCATGACGACCAACTTTGTCGCCATCCGGAACGACTATACGGTCAAGCAGGCAATGCGCTCGCTTGTGGAGCAGGCGGCGGATAACGATAATATTTCTACAATCTATGTGACCAATGAAAGCGGGGTATTCTGCGGTGCAATCAATCTGCCTGACCTGATCGTTGCAAGGCAGAATGATGAACTAAAGTCCCTGATCACGACCTCTTTTCCATATGTGTATGCAACGGAAACGGTCGACGACTGTCTGGAACAATTAAAGGATTACTCGGAAGATTCCATTCCGGTACTTGATAACGATAAACATCTGCTTGGCATCATCACGGCTCAGGACATCGTCGAAGTCGTCGATGAACAGATGAGCGAAGACTATGCGCGGTTCGCAGGTCTGACCGAAGAGGAAGAATTAAACGAGCCCTTAAAAGCAAGCATCAAAAAAAGGATTCCCTGGCTCATTACACTGTTGTTCTTAGGTCTGTTTGTCTCAACGATCGCAGGCATGTTTGAGCAGGTCGTCGCCCAGTTAACGCTGATCGTCAGCTTCCAGTCCTTAATACTGGGCATGGCGGGCAATGTCGGCACACAGTCGCTCGCCGTCACGATCCGCGTGCTTGTAGATGAAGAATTAGAGCGGGGACAGCGCCTGAAACTGGTATTAAAAGAACTTCGCATCGGATTTGTAAACGGTCTGCTGCTTGGCTCTCTGGCCTTTGCTTTGATTGGTTTGTATATTTACCTTGTAAAGAGCAGATCCCCCATGTTTTCCTTTGCCATATCGGGCTGCATTGGCTTATCCCTGCTTGTGGCAATGATCATTTCCTCATTGATGGGAACGGTCATACCGTTATTTTTCCACAAACTTAAAGTAGACCCGGCAGTCGCATCCGGGCCGCTGATCTCTACGATCAATGACCTGATCGCCGTGATCACTTACTATGGCCTGGCATGGGTACTGCTGCTTCAGGTTATGCATTTGGCTTAATAATGAAAAAACTATGAGAAACTATATGAATCGCGCAAAAAAAATATTTGAGGGCAGTGCACAGATCACTAACAGGCAGAAATTCAGTTTTATGATATATTCCGTTGCCTGTGTGCATCTGTTTTTGTTGTGCATATTTATTGTATTAGACATCATGCCTTTATACCTTTTTAATATCGCAAGTGTTGCAACCTATCTGTTTGCAACGTACTGGGTCCGTCGGGAAACTTATCTCCCGGTATACTATATCGCTTATTTTGAGATCATCCTGCACTCGTTTGTCGCCACGCTCTGCATCGGATGGCAGTTTGGTTTCGCGCAGTATATCATCGCGATCATCCCCGTCGGCTACTATGTCGGCTACACCCTTGACACAAAACGCCGTAAACTCGTAATTGCCACAATAAGCGCCGTTGCCGCAGCGCTGCTGTTTTTAACCTGTAAATTTCTTTCTTATGTCAGGGAACCGTTCTTTACGATCGGTAATCCCACTGTAGAGTTTGCCATTTATACGTTTAATTCAATCTGCACTTTTTTGTTCCTGATCCTGTTTTCGCTGATCTATGTGTTTGAAATGAAATGGACTTATACAAAACTGCGGCATCAGAATCTCATTCTGGAGCAGCTTGCAAACACAGATCCGCTGACGGGACTTTATAACCGCCGCAGTATGCAGATGTTTATTGAGCAGGCTTTGGCTTCCAATTCGGACTTTGCGCTGATCATGGGCGATGTTGATGATTTCAAAAAAATAAATGATACGCACGGGCACGATTTTGGCGATGTGGCATTACACGACATCGCGCAGATCGCGGTTTCCCATGTAGGTGAGCACGGATACGTCTGCCGCTGGGGCGGCGAGGAACTCCTGATCCTCATCAGCAACAGTACGCACGAACAGACTTATCAGATCGCAGAAGCCATCCGCCGTCATGTAGCAAATCACCATTTTGAATTAAACGGTCAATGGATCCACTGTACACTTACGCTCGGCATTGCAATTTACCAGAAAGGCATGTCGATCGAGGAAACGATCACACACGCGGACAATAATCTCTATCACGGAAAGCAGAATGGGAAAAATAAAGTGGTTATGTAAAAAAACAGAATTCCGCGGACGCGGAACTCTGTTTTTTTAATTTGCTTTGTTTATATCCTATTTTAGTATGCTTTTCCCCAGTAAACCATTTTCTTTGCCGGTTTTCCGCAGCATACGCAGGTGTCGGAAATGCGTTCTTCCTCAAACGGCATACAACGGCTCGTAACCGCAAGCTTTTCCTTAATCAGATCTTCGCATGCCTGATCACCGCACCACATGGCTTTGACGAAACCGGATTTCTCAGTGAAGCATTTCTCGAACTCCTCCATCGTCGCCGCCGTGTAGGTATGCTCGTCCCTGTGCCGGCGCGCCGCCTCGTACATATCGTTATGAATCTGCTCTAACAGCTCCGGCAGCTTCGACGCCGCTTCCTCTAAGGAAAACGTCAGTTTCTCCCCGTTGTCCCGGCGGCAGGCTACGCAACGCCCCGCCTCAATGTCCTTGGGTCCGATCTCAATGCGCAGAGGGATACCGCGCATTTCCTGCTCCGAAAATTTCCAGCCCGGACTCTTATCCGTGGTATCTGTTTTCACGCGGATGCCCGCTCTTTTGATTTCTGCTTCCAGCTTTGACGCCGCCTCCAGCACGCCGTCTTTTTGCTGCTGGATCGGAATGATCATCACCTGCACGGGGGCAGCCTTGGGCGGCAGTTTTAAGCCGGAGTTATCGCCGTGTACCATAATGATCGCGCCGATCAGACGGGTAGACAGCCCCCATGAGGTCTGATGCACGTATTGCAGTGTGTTGTCCTTCGCCGTATACTGAATCCCGAACGCCTTTGCAAAGCCGTCTCCAAAATTGTGGCTCGTTCCCGACTGCAGCGCTTTCCCGTCGTGCATCAGCGCTTCGATCGTGTACGTCGCCGTGGCTCCTGCAAATTTTTCTTTTTCTGTCTTGCGTCCTTTTATGACAGGAATTGCAAGAACCTGCTCTACGAAATCCGCATAGACATTTAGCATCTGGATCGTCCGTTCCTCCGCCTCCTGCTCCGATGCATGCGCGGTATGACCTTCCTGCCATAAAAATTCACGGCTTCTCAAAAACGGTCTCGTCTCTTTCTCCCAACGGACGACTGAACACCACTGATTGCAAACCTGCGGTAAGTCGCGGTATGAGTGGACCACACTTTTATAATAGTCGCAGAACAGCGTTTCCGAAGTCGGTCTGACACACATCCTCTCCTGAAGCTTCTGCCCGCCGCCGTATGTCACCCACGCAACCTCCGGCGCGAAACCCTCCACATGATCTTTTTCTTTCTGTAGAAGGCTCTCAGGTATAAACATCGGTAAGTATACATTCTGTACCCCCGTCTCCTTAAAGCGCAGATCCAGCTGCTGCTGAATCAGCTCCCAGATCGCGTAGCCTGCCGGTTTAAAAGCCATGCATCCTTTTACACTTGTATAGTCGATCAGTTCTGCTTTTTTGACCACGTCGGTATACCACTGGGCGAAGTCTTCGTCCATGGAAGTGATCGCTTCCACCATTTTCTTGTCTGCCATTTCGTTTGACTCCTTTCCTCTTTTTCCTGTGCTGTTGGCCTGCGCGATAAGCGGACTGCAAGGCCTCTCCGCACGCCTGCTCGCGCAAGCACGGCGGACGCCCGTGAAAGTTCTGCTTATCGCGTAAAAAAATACCTCCAATCCCATAATAGGGACCGAAGGTTATCGGCGGTGCCACCCTGCTTGACGGCTCTTTCGCCATCCTGCTCATCATCCGTTATCGCCGGACTTACGGTGCATTTGACATACACGGCTCCAAGGCAGGTTCCCCGTCTTCCGCATGGGAATCTTCCACCTTCGGAACGTTTACCGTTCCTCAGATTCCCTCTCTGTAAAGCTTCCATACAGGTACTAACCCTTTTCAACGCCTTTCAATATATTGTGATTGTAATGTCCCATACGCTTCCTGTCAAGGAATTTTATCATTTATGATGCTGAATTCTTCCGCAGTCATTCCGTCAGCTCCCGGACCAGCAGATACGACAGAGGGCCCGTCACGATCCCAAGAAGCCCATAAAGTTTTACGCCCAAAAAGACGGACATGAGAATAATGAGCGGATGAATCCCGATCCGCTGGCCAATCAGACGCGGCTCCATAAATTCGCGCACAAAATAGCATACCACATAAAGCAGTACAAACACGACCGCCAAAATGGTCCGTCCCATGACCAGTTCAAAGAGCGCCAATGGAAGCAATGTAATACCGGTTCCAATAAACGGAAGCATATCAAGAAAGCCCACTATATATCCCCATAAAAAGGGCATCCCAAATCCCGCCCGCCAAAATACAACACTGCAGATGCCCCCGATCACGGACATAATCACAAACTGCGCCTTGATATAAGAGAAGATCATTTTAACAGTTTTGTCATATAATTGTCTGACCCGCGCAAACCAATGCTTCCCACGCCAAAGCGACACGATCTCGTCATAATCCTTTGCAAGAAGCACACTGAAAATATAGAAAACCGCCCAATAAATTCCAATTGCCGCAAGCACTGCGATCACATCTCCGGATATGACGATTGCCTTGGGAATCGCCTCATCGCTGATCTGCTCTCCGATACTGCGCGCGACTGTCATGATCTTTTCTTCCAGCAAGACCGCATCGATCCCAAGCGGTCGTTCCAGATAACAGCAGCAGGTACGCAGAAAAACGCCGCACTGGACACGTAAGATCCCAAAGTTTGCCATACATGCCCGCACACATTCCGCTGCCGCACGATATAAAACGAGGATCAGCACGATCGGCAGCGCGCCGATTACAGACAGCAGCAATGCCGCCAGCACACTCTTCATACCGCGACGCCTGCCGGAGAGCTTTCGGATCAGCGGCATTGCCCAGCGTACAAAGAGAACGGACAATCCAAACGGCAGCACCAGCATCAGCGCATACTTCATAAACAGGTAGACCCCTGCGGAGATCAGCACTACCCGGACAATACGTCTTTTATTCCATTCCTGCCTTAAATCCTCAAAAAAATTTCCCATACGCACTCCGTTCTTTCGGAATATAGTATGGGAAAAAAGCTATGTTTTATGAAATTGCGGCGTGGTACTAAAATCCATTTCTTTTCCATTTTGCGGATGAATAAAACTCAGCCGTTCTGCGCAAAGCGCCACATTTTTTAGCCCCAGCGCTGCCGCTGACTCTTGTGCCCTCTCATCCCCGTACCTCCGGTCACCCACAAGCGGATGCCCTGCACGCGAAAACTGTATCCGTATCTGATGAAAGCGTCCGGTTTTCAAGCAGATACGCACATCACTGACATCCATGTCAGGATTGTATGTTTCAATCCTGTAAGAGAGTTCCGCATGCTTCGTCACACCGTTTTCTTTTTTTGCGATCTGATCAATCAATACGCCTTCCGTTTCAGGCATTTCTCCACAGATAAGCGCCCGGTAATACTTGTTCATCACATCATCTTGCATCTGTGCTCCCAGTTTCGCCGCCGCACTGCGGTTTTTGGCAAACACAAGAATCCCCTCAACCGGCTGGTCCAGACGATGGACCACATACAGACCGCCGCCATGCAGATATCCCCTTAGCTCACTCTCCATGTCCATCTGCGATGCACGCGCACTCTGCACTGCAAACCCCGCAGGTTTATAGCAGACAAGAATATCCTGATCTTCATATAATATCACAGATTTCAATCCAAAATCCTGCTCTTTCCTGTTAATATGCGTTGCTATAAGTAAAAATCTGATACAAAAGAATCGCCAAGCATAATACAAAAAGAATCGCCTTGGCGATTCTTATGAAAATGATTAGCGTTTCTTAGGATGGGTTCTTTCCATCCCCCGAGAAGAACGCTTCTTTTGCGTTCTTCGGCGCGAAGTTTTAGAATTTCTTAGCCGGACTTGTTTCGGCTTAGAAATTCTCTTCGCGCTTTAGACCTTAAACCGATAACCGACTCCCCAGATTGTCTCAATATATTGAGGCTTTGAGGTATCATATTCCAGCTTTTCGCGTATTTTTTTGATATGAACCGTGACGGTCGCGATATCGCCAACCGAATCCATATCCCATATCTCACGAAACAGTTCCTCCTTCGTGAACACATGATTCGGGTTCTCCGCCAAAAATGTCAGCAGATCAAATTCCTTCGTGGTGAAAACACGCTCCTCGCCATCCACATAGACGCGCCTCGCAGTCTTATCGATCTTCAGCCCCCTGATCTCCACGATATCATTCTGTTTCTGTCCAAAACCGACAAGCCTGTCATATCTTGACAGATGCGCTTTGACACGCGCCACCAGTTCACTTGGGCTAAACGGTTTTGTCATATAATCATCCGCACCAAGTCCAAGCCCCCGGATCTTATCGATATCATCTTTTTTCGCGGACACCATCAGGATCGGAATGTTCTTTTCCTCCCGAATCCGCCGGCAGACCTCAAAGCCATCCACCCCCGGCAGCATCAGATCAAGAATAACGAGCGCATACTCCTCAGACAGCGCTTTCCGAAGCCCCTCATCCCCGTCGTTGGCAATCTCCACCTGAAACTCTGACAGCTCCAAATAGTCTTTTTCGAGATCGGCTATCTCCTTTTCATCCTCAACAATCAAAATCCGGCTCATTCCATTTCCTCCAGTTCTCTATTCCGATATTCCTATTTCATGCATTGATCCTTCTGCTTCCATTTACACGTTCACTTTGGTCTTATTTGTTCCCCTCATGTTTTCCTTCCGGCTCCCTTTTCATGTCTCATTTACTTCATTCTGCACTGCATCCGGATTCTCTACAAATTTGCGAAGCACAAAATGCATACAGGTGCCTTCGCCCTCTTTGCTTGTTGCCCAAATATAACCGCCATGATCTTCAATGATCTTTTTGACAATAGAAAGTCCGATCCCGCTTCCGCCCTGCGACGAATTACGGGAAGCATCCGTACGGTAAAACCGCTCAAAAATTCTCCCGATCTCCTTGGCAGAAACCCCTTTTCCATTGTCTTCCAATTCCACGCGGATCGAATCGATCTCATCCAGTATCCGAATATCGATCGTACCATTGGTGCGGTTCATATACTTCACACTGTTACCTACGATATTATTGATCACCCGCTTCATTTGTTCCGGATCAGCAATGACAACGGTATCCGGAGGCGTCATATTCGAATAATTCAGGCGGATGTTCTGCCCTTCCAGATCAAGCCCGACCTCTTCCACACAATCATTAAAATAATCCGCCACGTTCAATTTATGAAAGTGATACGGTATCCTGTTCGAGTCAATTCCGGAATAGATCGTCAGTTCGTTGATCAGGCGGTTCATATCATTTGCCTTATTATAGATCGTCTTAATATAACGGTCCATTTTTTCCGGCGTATCCGCAACGCCGTCCATGATACCTTCCACATATCCTTTAATGGATGTGATCGGCGTTTTTAAGTCATGGGAAATGTTGCTGATCAGTTCCCTGTTCTGTTTATCCGCCTGCATCTGCTCCTCCGCAGATTCTTTCAGACGCAGACGCATCTGATTATAATTCTCATACAGATCGGAGATCTCGCCTTTGACGCCTGTAGATAATACATAGTCAAAATCCCCGTCCGCGATCCGCTGCATGGCGATATTAAATTCCGACAGCGGCGTAAACGCTCCTTCCCTGATCCACCGTGTCAAAAAAATACTGGTCACGACCAATACCAGAATGATCAGCAGCACCAATGAAAAAAGCAGCCCCTTTGAAAGAAAATCCCGTACCCGCGTTACGATATAAAGGTTTCCCTCGCTCGCGCCGGACACTTCAAAGGAAATCTGTTTGATCAGAAGCCGCCGCCCGTCGAGATAATAGCCGTTGCCGCCGAGCGCCACATTCTGGTCAAGCTCATTTACAATTTCCTGTCCCTCAACATCAGCATCTGAAAAATGATAATAATTGGCGCCGTCCACATAAACGAAAAGTCCTGACGCTTTCTGTTTAAGCCGTTCGCCGACTCCGTCAAGATAAGTTTTATCAAGTAATTTTTCCGGTTCTTCCTCTGCCAAAATGGATAATTCCCGATATTCTTCGTCCGTCAACTCACTGAACGCTTCTACCGGATTAGAGATCAGCGACACACTCACCGCATTCATACCATACTGGTTTTGAAATGTGCCCGCCATCATAAGATGCGTAATACCATAGATCAGTCCAATCAGCAGCACAGGCAGCAGGATCATTGCAATAAAAGTGATCTGCAATCTCGTTTTTAGCTTCATCCGTACCTCCCGTCCGCCTTTATCTTACGCCCGTTTCTATTTTTTTATTATAGTACACTCTACAGACAGTTTCCATAAACACTTGCCGAATTATTATAAAAAAAATATTAAATCAGCCATGAATTTCCTATTGAAATGTTTCTTTCCGTCAGCCCCCGCTTCTATGTAGATTACAAACGCAGATTGCAAACATAAGTTATTTGTAAAGGATGAAGCATGGGGAAATATGCATTTATATGAGAGATTTTTTGAAGCAGAATTGATTGAAAATAGAAGAACCTTTTATTTGTCTTTTGAGGGCAGCAATCAATAAAATGGCTTCGTACATAGTGTGATTATGCGGCTTTTGTATAATCAATAATGGCAATTTCCTGCATAATCTGTTTCGCGATATCAACAAGATTTTCAAGCTGTTTGGCAACTTCATCGGAATAATATTTCTCTCCATACTGTCCACATTCCTCACAAGGAACATTTTTAACGATGATGATACAATGTTTATAATTAACTACATACGTTGCGACAGATGGAATGGCAGTTTTGCATTAACAATACATACACATGATTATTGCCCCTCGCATATCCCAAAATAAGACACCGGGGTTTAGAAAATCATCCGGGTAGTCCTCTATGATTTCTCCTGTTTGTAAACAGGACTCCACATCATTTCTGCCGGAAATAAAACCGGCGGCTGTGGTAAACATCATATTCATCCCGCTTGATAAACCAAGATAATGTACTATACCGAAAAGGGAGAGGAACCCACACTTCTGTTCCTCTCCCCGCACTCCAGGATATGCTATTTCTCACTTGCAAAATGTCTCCTCAGGAGTCCTGCCTTAACCGAAATATCTCTCTAACAGTCTGACAAATGCAAAAGCATTTGCTCTCGCCTTAACTAAAGTATCTCTTCAATAGTCCGGCAAATGCAAAAGCATTTGCTCTCACCTTAACCGAAGTATCTCTTCAATAGTCCGGCAAATGCAAAAGCATCTGCTCTCGCCTTAACCGAAGTATCTCTTCAATAGTCCGGCAAATGCAAAAGCATTTGCTCTCGCCTTAACCGAAGTATCTCTTCAATAGTCCGGCAAATGCTTTGCCGTGTCTTGCCTCATCCCTTGCCATTTCATGAACGGTATCATGGATCGCATCAAGATTTGCCGCTTTCGCACGTTTTGCAAGATCGGTCTTGCCTGCAGTCGCGCCGTTCTCTGCCTCCACACGCATCTGCAGATTCTTCTTTGTGGAATCCGTTACCACTTCACCGAGCAGCTCGGCAAACTTAGCAGCATGCTCCGCTTCCTCCCATGCTGCTTTCTCGTAATACAAACCAATTTCAGGATAGCCCTCACGATGTGCGACTCTCGCCATTGCAAGATACATACCAACCTCAGAGCACTCGCCGTTGAAGTTTGCCCTCAAATCAGCAATGATATCCTCGGAAACACCCTGTGCAACGCCAACCACGTGCTCTGCTGCCCATGTCATCTCGTCACCCTGCGCAACAAACTTGTCAGCCGGTGCCTTACATACCGGGCATACCTCCGGTGCCTTGTCGCCTTCATACACATAACCACATACGGAACATACAAATTTCATAGCTTTTTCTCCTTTTCCTGTTATCATTATTTTGATATGGGCATGTACCCATGATCATTCTCTTTATGGCGGCAATGCCGCGCGTTGTCATATCTATAAGAGCCGGATTTCCCGTGCTGACGCGTCCCTTCAGCCCACACTCTGTGTCCCCTCCGCGCTGCAATCCCCGCAGACGCCGTAAAAGTAAGTGATATGCCCCGCGATCTGTCCGTCGAATCCAACTCCGGCAAGCTCATTGATCCGCTCTATACTCTCCATCTGCAGATCGATCACCCTGCCGCATTTCTGGCAGACAAAATGATAATGCTCCGACGTATCCGCATCAAAATGATCCTGACCGTCTCCCAAATGCAGCCGCTGGATCTCACCCATATCGGCAAGCAGGGTCAGATTCCGGTATACCGTTCCGAGACTGATATTGGGATATATCCTGCTCACATTTGCATAGACAACGTCTGCCGTCGGATGATCTTTTCTCGTACAGAGAAATTCCTTGATCGCCTCCCGCTGTCTGCTGTATTTTAACGCCATTCTATTGTCCTTTCTCAAAATCAGTAATGATTACTGTTTTATTATATCTATTTTTGATACAATGTCAATAGCCTTTTGTAAAAAAGAATTTTTCGTGCTATACTGATGCCTAGATATCAATTTAGATCAGCGGATCGTGGGATGACAACGCTTTTCGCACCCCTTTTATTATGAAGAACGGAGGATTTTCTATGGAAAAAATAACCAGTTTTACGATCGATCACTTAAAGCTAGTGCCAGGCGTTTATGTATCGCGCAAAGATCATGTCGGCAATGAAACCATCACCACCTTTGACCTTCGCATGACTTCGCCAAATGACGAGCCTGTCATGAATACAGCAGAAGTCCATACGATCGAACACCTTGGTGCAACCTTCCTGCGCAACCACAAAGAATACAAAGGCAAAGTCGTCTACTTTGGTCCCATGGGATGCCGGACGGGTTTCTATCTCCTTATTGCCGGTGATCTTTCTTCCAAAGACATCATGCCTCTCATGATTGAAATGTATGAATTTATCCGTGATTTCAAGGGCGAAGTTCCGGGGGCGAGCCCAAAAGACTGCGGCAATTATCTCGATATGAACCTCGGCATGGCGAACTATCTTGCCGCACGGTATCTCGATCAGATCCTTTACCAGATCGATGACGCGCACCTGATCTATCCGCAATAATACTCGCAATAAAGGAACTTATGAATATTTCATATCACACACAAGAAAGGAAATCAAACAGATGAAAATAGGAATTATCGGAGCAATGGATTTGGAGATCGCCACACTCAAAGAAAAAATGACGGTTATGTCAGCAAAAACCGTTGCCTCCATGGAATTTTTTGACGGCACCCTAAACGATACCCCGGTCGTGATCGTGAAATGCGGGATCGGCAAGGTCAACGCAGGTATCTGCGTTCAGATTCTCCACGATCTTTTTTCTGTCACTCATGTCATAAATACAGGTGTCGCAGGCTCCCTGCGCGCTGAGATCAACATCGGGGATATCGTCGTTTCCACAGATGCGCTTCAGCATGATATGGATGTGACCGTGTTCGGCTACCAGACCGGACAGATTCCCCAGATTCCGGTTTTTTCCTTTGAGGCGGACAAAACGCTTTGCGACACAGCCGAATCACTCTGCCGGAAAGTCAATCCCGACATTCAGGTATTCCGCGGCCGCGTTGTCAGTGGCGACCAGTTTATCTCCTCCAAAGAGAGAAAAGAGTTTCTTATTCAAACGTTTGACGCCTGCTGCACCGAAATGGAAGGCGCCGCGATCGCGCAGGCAGCATACTTAAACGGACTCCCATTCGTCATCATCCGCGCTATATCCGATAAGGCGGATGACAGCGCACAAATGGATTATCCCACCTTCGAGCACGGCGCTGCCCTGCATTCCGCAAAACTTGTGGAATCCATGCTGAAAAGTCTTTAATCCTCTGCTTTTCGCTCTTCTACGGGACTTAAAATTAAAGAAGCTCTCTTCATTTTAGGGGTTGGCATTTTCATTTTATATGGTATACTTATAGGGCAATGGTTTTTTAGCACGTTGAAGCGTTACACTTTAACGTGCGATTGACTTTGGACAGTCCGCACTCTCTAAACAACGCTGTCTTATGGTATCACCAGTAGAAAGGAAGGTTCCATTACTATGAAAGAAATTGCAAAACTCCTTGATTTTCGCCCGGAAATCCGCGTACTCGACGCAACCCTGCGCGACGGCGGTCTTGTCAACAACTTCTTCTTTACAGACGAATTTGTAAAAGACCTCTACCGCGCTAACATCAGAGCGGGAGTCGATTATATGGAGTTTGGTTATAAAGCATCTGCCGAAATGTTTCATGAATCCGACTTTGGCAAGTGGAAATTCTGCAAGGAAGATGATATCCGTGAAATTGTCGGGGACAATGACAGCGACCTGAAAATTTCTGTCATGGCAGATGTCGGCCGCTGCGATTATAAGCGCGACATCGTTAACCGCTCGGAAAGCGCGATCGATATGATCCGTGTTGCAACCTATATCCACCAGATTCCCGCTGCCGTTGACATGATTGAGGATGCCAGCCGCAAAGGTTATGAAACGACTTGTAACATCATGGCGATCTCAACGAGCGGTGAGCAGGACTGGAGAGCTGCGCTTGAGATCATCGCGCGCTCCAGTGTGGATGCGATCTATATTGTGGACAGTTATGGTTCCCTCTATCCGGAACAGATTGCGCGCATTTGTGATCTTTATATGGAAATCGGCGCCAAATACGGAAAAGAGATCGGCATCCATGCGCATAATAACCAGCAGCTTGCTTTTGCCAACACGATCGAAGCAGTTGGCGACGGCGTCAATTATTTAGACGCTACCTACGGCTGCCTCGGCAGGGGTGCGGGCAACTGCGCAATGGAACTTCTGCTCGGCTTTTTGAAAAATCCGAAATACAATCTGTATCCTGCGCTTCAGTTTATTGAGAAGCATATCACAAAGCTGAAAGCCGAAGGTCTGCTCTGGGGGTATGACGTCCCCTATATGCTGACGGGGATCTTAAACCAGCACCCGCGCTCGGCAATTGCCTACACAGGTGAAAAAAGAACGGATTACACAGAATTCTATAACATGCTGACCGGAAAAGATTGAAAAGCGCTTCATGAAATAAAAATAGCAGGAAAAGTTGCTGGTAAATGGAAATACCAGCAACTTTTTGTAAATAACCCCATAAATACAGCCATGTTCAATCGTATCATTATATGAAACCAATGAAACAATCTTTGTTTCACTTGAACAGGAACACATCAAAATATACAACCTGACGGGGAGGGTGATTATGAAAAAACGATTATTCTGTGCAGCAATAGCATCCGTACTGATTTTATCCGGCTGTGGATCAGGTCAAAAAAGTGAAGAACCTCTGTTCAACGGTTCTGTCACAAACATGACCCAGGCAGACTCCGCCGCGGCGGAATCGGGCGGTTTTGCGGACTATGACTACGCGCTTGACGCCTCTGAGGAGGCTTATCCGGAATTTGAACCGGAATCGGCAGAAACACCGGCATCCTCCGCTTCCTCCAACAGCAGTCAGACCTCTTCCGGTCTGAGTGCAGACGAAATCGACCGTGAGATGCTGGTATACTCCTGTACCATGAGCGTCGACACACTTGATTTTACCGCCGCTGTGAACGGCTTGAAGGTTCTGATCGACCAGTACGGCGGTTTTATTGAAATGGAAAACTTTGACGACGGCGGTTCATACGGCAAATGGTATACCGAATCGGAAGAAAAATGGCAGTCCTATAGAGCTACTTTGCGGATTCCGAGCAGAAATTATGACATTTTCTGTAACTCCGCCGGTGAGCTGGGCGATCTGCGGAGCAAAAACGCCTCCGTACAAAATTTAAGCAGTGAATATCGCGATCTCTCCACTTCTCTTGAGATATACGAAGCCAAAGAAGAACGCTACATAGCAATGCTTGCAGGAATTACCGAGGACGAATACGCTGTCGCCATTGAGCGGGAACTGACAGACATCCAGATTGAAATCGCGAGGATCAAAAGCCGTATGAACAAAATCAATACGGATGTAACCTATTCCTATGTTTATATCACCATCAATGAGGTAAAAGAATATGTCTCCGAACCGGTAAAAACCGACACGTTTGCGGACCGCCTCTTGAAAACCGTCAGCGATACAGGACGCGGCTTTGTGGAATTTTTGGAATTAACACTATTCCTCATCATCCGGCTGATTCCCTATGTGATCTTAATCGCAGTCCTGATCATCGTGATCCTCCTGCTTACCAAAAAACGCAGGTCCCGTAAGGCACGGTTTTATCAGACTTCCGCCGCGCAGGGCGGCATGCAGGCAGTGCAGAATGCACAGACGACTCCGGTCATGCAGCCTATGCAGTTCTCGCAGGATGCCCGGACTGCACAGACGGATCACAATATGCAGGCTGCACCGGGCTTACAATCCCAGGATGCACAGACAGTTCAGACTGCCCAAAACACGCAGGACGCCCACGGAACACAGAATGCCTCTCAGGGCACTCAGCAGGATGACAGCACAAATGTGCCCACGAATGAGCCGCCTTCGGAAACAAACTAGTTTCCGAAGCTCCGCTCCGGCTTAATGACCGGTATTCACGATATTTCTATCCTTACCGCTTAAAAATGCACGGATATTTTCTGTGACTTCACCGACCAGCCGCGTCCGCGACTCGATGCTGCCCCACGACATATGGGGCGTAATGATGAGCTTTGTGCTGTCCTTGATAAGAGACAGCGGGTTATCTGCCGTGATCGGTTCTTTTTCCAATACGTCCAATCCTGCCGCCGCGATGGTGTTTTCCATCAGCGCAGTATAAAGGTCGGCGTTGTTGACGACCGGGCCGCGTGCCACGTTGATCAATACCGCCGACTTTTTCATCTGCCTAAGCTCGTCGATTCCGATCAGATTCCGCGTCCTTTCGGAGAGCGGACAGTGCAGGGATAGTACATCACTTCTTGCAAGCAGTTCGGAAAGCTCCACTCGTTCATAGCTTGTACAGGTGCTTTTTCCCGATGCGGAATAAAAGATCACATGGCAGCCGAACGCCTGCGCGATCGCGGCAACACGGCTTCCGATATTGCCCATGCCGACAATGCCCCATGTCTTTTGATGCAGCTCCGTAAACGGCATATCAAAGTTAGAAAAGCGGTCCTGTGCCGCGTAAGCCCCCGACTTGACATAATTGTCATAAAAGCTCATCTTTTCGGTCAGCCAAAGCGCGAGTGTAAACGTATGCTGTGCGACCGCCTCCGTGCAGTAACCCGCCACATTAGCAACTTTAATGCCGCGCGATGCGCAGTAGTCTAAGTCCACATTATCAAAGCCTGTCGCAAACAGACAGATCAGCTTCACGTCCGGCGCGTCCGCTAACGTCTGCGCATTCAGCGGCGCTTTGTTCGCAATGATGATCTCCGCATCTTTTACACGCTCCGCCGTATTATGCGCAACCGTATTCGGATATTCCGTCACTTCACCAAATTCATGAAACACCCCTACCGGTACGTCCGTACCGACACTGTTTCTTTCCAAAATCACGATCTTCATCTTTATCCTCCGTTACTTATCTGCCATTAGAAACAAAACAGGGACAATAAGCTGTCCCTGTCCTGGCAATTTATAATCTTTTCAGAAGTGCTTCCCTCTGCTCCTCATACCCGGGTTTCCCAAGCAGCGCAAACATATTCTTCTTATAGCTTTCCACACCCGGCTGGTTGAACGGATTCACGCCAAGCAGATAGCCGCTGACGCCACAGGCAAATTCAAAGAAATAAAACAGTTGTCCAAGATAAAATTCGTTCACCTCAGGAACCGTCACCATCAGATTTGGTACCTGACCGTCGGTGTGCGCAAGAATCGTTCCATTCATAGCTGATTTGTTCACAAAGTCAACGGTCTTTCCCGCAAGATAGTTCAGTCCGTCCAGATCGACTTCCTCTTTACCGATCATGATCGTCGCACGGCTTGTCTCCACGTTGATGACTGTCTCAAACATGATGCGCGCGCCGTCCTGAATGAACTGCCCCATGGAATGCAGGTCCGTTGTCAGGTCAACGCTTGCCGGCAGAATACCCTTTTGGTCTTTACCCTCAGACTCACCGTAAAGCTGCTTCCACCACTCAGATACATAATGCACGGCGGGTTCATAATTTGCGAGGATTTCCACGTTCTTTCCCTTTTTTAACAGAATGTTGCGAAGGGCTGCATATTTTAAGGCGTCGTTTTCTTCATAAGGAAGCTCCAGCGCATTCTTTCTTCCGCTTGCTGCGCCTTCCATCAGTTTATCAATGTCCGCGCCCGATACTGCGATCGGCAGAAGCCCGACTGCGGTCAGCACGGAAAAACGTCCGCCGACATCATCCGGCACGACAAACGTCTCATAGCCTTCCTCATCCGCTACTTTCTTAAGCGCACCCTTTGCCTTATCGGTTGTCGCATAAATTCTCTTTGCTGCCCCGTCCTTGCCGTATTTCTTTTCCAGCAGTTCCTTGAACACACGGAATGCGATCGCCGGCTCCGTCGTTGTACCGGACTTCGAGATCATGTTAACTGAAAAATCGCGGTCCCCGATCACATCCATCAGATCTTTGATATACGTAGAACTGATGGAATTACCCACAAAGTAGATCTCCGGTGTTTTACGGATACTCTTATCCACCGTATTATAAAAGCTGTGACGCAAAAACTCAATTGCCGCTCTCGCACCGAGATAAGATCCGCCGATGCCGATGACCAGCAGCACCTCGGAATCATTTTTAATCTTTTCCGCCGCTTTTTTGATTCGGGCAAACTCCTCCTTGTCATAATCGACCGGCAGGTCGATCCATCCTAAGAAATCGTTGCCCGCACCGCTCTTTAATGTCAATGTTTCCTTCGCTGCGAGCGTCGGGTTTTTCATAAACTCCACCTCGTGCTCACTGATAAACGGCGCCGTTTTTGCATAATCAAATGTGACTTTTGTGCTCATGTCGTCTCACTCCTTTTGTCTCGATAATTTCCAATAACTTCCAAATAAAATCACAAAATCAGTGTAGCAAAGATACCTTTTTTTTGCAAGCCTTTTAGCCAACCTGTGATCCTGTGTCACTACAAGATATAACCATACCGTGATCCTGCGCAAAGCAGCCTTACGAGAGCAGATCCTTTAAGAGCTCCGCTAACTCCTCCTCTTTTTCTTTATCAAAATACGGCTTTCTATTCTCTGCTTCGTCCACCATGCCGCCCGTCCAGTCAAGTCCTTCCGGTTTATTCGGATTCTCCTTCGGCAGTTTTTCGAGTACCGGCATTCTCTTTCTGTCAAACTCTTCATCCGTATCCCACCTCGCCGTTTTTCGCGCGGATGACACCGTCTGCTCATAGCGCGTCCGTGCCGGCAGTTCTTCCTCCTCATAACGCGTCCGCGCCGACAGTTCTTCCTCCTCATGGCGCAGTCCTGATGATTCTTCCCGCTCTTTTGCCCGACCCTGGCGCCTGCCCGCCTCTTCCTTTGTATTTTCTTTTGCTTCCGGGTCATACTCCATGCCGGCCGCAAGCCTTACCAGCATATCGTTTTCCAGAAAATCGATCATATTTGTTTTTAACATACTCCGCCTTCCCGGAATGTCCACGATGGATAAAACAGAAAAATAGAAATACAGTCCGACTAATATGACCACATAATAGGGCAGAAGCGAAAAAAATGAGATTCCTTTGGCAAGCTCACGACAGATGCCGATTCCCCCGGACAGCACGGACAAAAACATAAACTGCCCGGACAGCCCGCGTATCATATTGAGAGAAAATCTGCCGATCTGAAGACGGTTCAAGAACTTTTCCACAAATACCGGCACATTTGTCACTCCGTTGTTGACCGTATAACAGGTCACAAATTTCTGCTTGAATTGTTTTAATATCCGGTTATCCGTGGTCTGCATATTTTCTGCCTCTTCCAGCATATGTTGATATAGTATCCCAATTAAAATCTGGCTTAAAACAGAAAGGACAAAAAATGTTATCATTAGTGCGATAAAAAAATCCATAGATAGAAATCTGATACGATCAGGCATATTACGACATCTCCTTTTTATCATTCATGGAATAGTATAAAGAATAAAGCATACAGGATTCAATACAAACGGGGCTGTAATTGATAGACAAATTTCGCACCTTTTGATATAATAGGCAACAAAGAAACGGTTCATATCCGCTTAAACAAAAAAATAAATGGAAAGTGCGCAATGAAACGCGTACAGATTGGAGAAGCTATGAAGTATACACCCAAGGGCGTCTGCTCTTCCGAGATCGACATTGAACTGGAAAACGGCGTAATCTCATCCGTCCGTTTTACGGGCGGCTGCAACGGTAATCTGCAGGGCATTTCAAGCCTCGTAAAAGGAATGGCTCCACAGGATGCGATCGAACGCTTAAAAGGTATCCGCTGCGGTATGAAATCTACTTCATGTCCGGATCAGCTTGCTCACGCATTAGAAACGATGCTTCAAAACTAAAATCTCTTTGGAGGCATGATTCATGAGACGGATCTTATTGACGGGCGGCGGAACAGCCGGACATGTTACACCCTGCATTGCGCTCTTGCCCTCTCTAATGAAAAAGAATTATGATATTCACTACATGGGTTCCTATGAGGGAATCGAAAAGCGTCTGATCGCCGATTTCGATATTCCCTATTACGGCATTTCTACCGGAAAATTTCGTCGTTATTTTGATCCCAAGAATTTTTCCGATCCGTTCCGCGTTATCGCAGGCTACTTTGAAGCAAAAAAACTCATCAAACAGATCAGGCCCGACGTCGTCTTTTCTAAGGGCGGCTTTGTCAGCGTCCCCGTCGTACGGGCTGCCGCTTCTCTTGGTATCCCCTGCGTGATCCATGAATCAGATATGACGCCCGGTCTTGCCAACAAGCTCTGTGTCGGCGCGGCAACCAAAATATGCTGTAATTTTCCGGAAACGCTAAAGGATCTTCCGGAAGGCAAGGCCATCTTAACCGGCTCCCCGATCCGCGAGGAACTCGCAAAAGGCAGCCGTATCGCAGGTCTTGACCTATGCGGTTTTTCTGCAAACAAACCCGTTATCATGGTTGTGGGCGGTTCACAGGGTTCTGCTGCCGTCAATGAAGCCGTGCGCTCGGCGCTGCCCGCACTTTTAGAGGACTTCCAGATCGTTCATCTGTGCGGAAAGGATAAGGTGGATAATCTGCTTTTGACAAAGCCGGGTTATAAGCAGTTCGAATATATCAAATCCGAAATGAAAGATATTTTTGCCATGTCGGATCTTGTCATTTCACGCGCCGGCGCTAATGCGATCTGCGAGCTGCTTTCACTGAAAAAACCGAACATTCTGATCCCTCTGCCCACTACGAGCAGCCGCGGAGACCAGATCTTAAACGCGCATTCGTTCGAAGCCCAGGGCTTCAGCATGGTGATCGAAGAAGAATATCTGGATAATGAAACACTCACGGATAAGGTACACGAGCTTTACTGCAACCGGCACATTTATATCGACGCCATGAGCAAAAGTTCGCAGACAGACTCCATTCATACCATCCTGAATCTGATAGAAGAAGTACAGGGGATCGAAGCATAGCTTCAATCCCCTGTTTTGATTCGTTTATGAGTTGTAAGAGTTCCGCAGGAACGGTACTCTCTTTGTTTCGCATTTGCAGAACTCTTTTTTTATTTATATAATTTATGAAAGAATCTGTGCTTTTACCGCATCAAGTTCTTCTGCTGACAGATTTCCAGGCTCCCACGCGATCGTCTGTCCGTCATTTCGATACCGCGGTATCAGATGGAGATGAAAATGGAATACGGTCTGCCCTGCACTCTCCCCATTATTCTGCACAAGCTGAAACCCATCGCAGCAAAGCTTTTCTTTCATATCTGCCGCCTGCCTTTTTGCAAGGCGCATGGCGTCCGCCGCAAGCTCATCCGGAAGTACGAATAAATTTGCATAGTGTTCTTTCGGCACGATCAGCGCATGTCCTTTCGATGCCGGAGCAAGATCCAAAAATATTCGGAACTGTTCATCCTCATAAATCGTCCTGCTTGGAATTTCACCGTTTGCGATCTTACAAAATATACAATTCTGATCTTTCATCGTTACAATCATGCTCCTCTCTCTACACGGTCTTCACCTGCGGACACAAATTCCGCACTTTCTTAGTCCTCTTCCCGCCGCAGCAGCCCCTACATCGTAAAATCAAACAACTGATCCAACGTCCGCAAAATCTTAAAGTCGCCCTTCATCTTCATGGAGCCGCCCATAAACGCTCTCTGAAACGTCATTCTTCCACTCACGATCTCATTCATCACATTATTATCCAGCTGTATATCCATATCGGCGTTATCCAATTCTCTGTATTCACAGATCAGTTCTGAATTCGTGACCTGTAAAATGAACGGTTTCTTCCTTCCTTCTATGCGGAAGCGATAGGAAGCGGCAAAGCCCGCAAGCGGTTGAAAATGCCTGCGAAAATCCTCAATATACGCTGTTGTGTCATCCGCATCGGTCTTATCAAGTTTTTCCCGAAACAGGCTGGTCAGTTCCTGAATATCCTCTTTCTGCTTCTTCACATAGCGGTCATCCGAAACATACTGCGACAGCTGCTCCGCCTCCTGCGGCGTTAGCGACATGTCCTTCGGTTGACAGACGCGCTGACGCACTGCCTGATTGCTCGCCGGAAAATCCGGCAGCTTTTGATTGATCGTCCGATACAGATTCTCCGCTTTTTTGTCGATCAGCCGATGATAGCCCTCATTCATTTCAAGTGAGACCGTATCTGCGATATAGCCGCAGATTCCGCTGCACGGGCGCCCTCCCAGCACTTCCCACGCATTAGACAGGTGAAGTTTTCCCTCTCCTTCCCCGTAGGTTGTCGCCATGACTACCGGACACATATAAATCTCACTGATCTTTTCCTTATCTCCATACAGCCAGCACGCATCCAAAAATTGCTGCATATAGCCGCCGATCCCATACCACTCTACTGTTGTCGCAAGAATGATCCCGTCTACATCCTTTAACGTCTGCGGCAGCGTCATGATCGTACTTCTCAGCTCATAGAGGTTAAACCGCTCAACATTCACATTCAGCTCTTTTAAGACCGCATCCATCCGGTTGATCACGAAAATAGTCGGGTCATCCACAAGCCCCCGCCCGCCGTAATAAATATGAATCCTCATTCTTTGTCCGTTCCTTTCTTGTCTAAATCCCATCGAACCGCTCATCGCTACCGATCTGCGTATGAGCAGACTTCCCTATAGAGAGTATAACTGCCAGCACAAATCCACACAGCAATCCTCCGATATGCGCCGCATTATCTATATTTTCCGCCGCCAGTCCACTGTATAACGAGTATGCGATGCATAGCAGGATCCTTGGAAACGTAACGCTCCGAAACCGCCCGCGGCCCGCGATCACAAGGAAAAGCAGCGCACCGATCAGACCATACACCGCTCCGCTTGCACCGATGGAGCCGGTCAGCCTTCCCGCCCACAGCTGATACCACATAGAGGCCGCTGCCGCACCGATACCTGACAACAGATATAAGAGCCCATAGCGAATGTGGCCAAAATGCTGCTCCAGCATCGTTCCAAGCGCATAGAGCATTAGCATATTTCCGAAAAGATGCCCGGTATCCGCATGCAGAAACATACATGTGATCATTCGGTAGAACTCGCCCCGCTCCATAACCGCCGCTCCGAGAAGTTCTCCACTATTATACAATACTTCCCCGCTCCATGTACATATCAAATATACAATGACGTTTACAGACACGAGCAGCCCCGTTACAAGCGGAAGATTCTGAAGCGTCTGCCTAAGGCTTCGCTGTCCCTCACCGCTTGCGGAAGCCCCGTTCCCTGTGACATGATCCCCGCCTTTCGCGCTGTGATTCCACGTATCCCCTGCACCGGATTCCTCTCTCTTTACGCTAAGGCTTCCTTCATATTCTGTAAGAAATTCTTCCAGTATTCCTTTTAGACCATAAAAGTCCTCCGCCTGATGCTCATAGACGAGCAGCCTGCTGCTCCGACTGTCAATAAGCCAAAGAAAATGCTCGTCTCCATACAGCGACAATGCCGTCTCGGGCTTATTTGTGATCATCAGACCCATTGTATGCAGTTCCCCCACACCGCGCCGCTCAAATACGTTGTGCATCTGCTCTTTGATATCATGGTATTGTTCCGGTAAAATACTGCCGTCAAGTTCCTCTATCACGATCAAAACATTTACGGACTGCATTTCCTGTCGGAAAAGAAACACCAGCCCCGGCACATTCGTCACCATCATCTGGTAACCCCTGCCCTGCATATATCCGGCTAACTGCTCTGTCATATGTTTTCCTGCCCCTGCTTTTCTTGTAATGATAAGCGTAGCATTTTAGCCGGATCGTGTCAAATGCAAAACCCCATAAAGAGTTTGCAAAAGAGTTTGCGGGGAGTTTGTAGAAGACAAACTCCCCGCAAACTCTTTTGTTCATATATAAAGGGATTATGAATCTTATGTTAAAATGCGTAACATTTCCCCTTTTTTTGTCGAAATGTGATACTTTTAATATAAGATGCAGAAGAAAGAAGTGTTTTGCCATGTTACGAACGTTTTTGTTTTATTTTCTCACACTCTTATATATGGAAACCGTCTATCACATTGGCTGTCTGGGGCTTGCGCCGGCAAACCCGCTGATCGCCATTCCCCTATGTACCGCGTTCGCCGGGCTCGCGGCATTATTCACGGGACTTTTTCACCGAAAGGGAAATCGCGCGGTTTTTTTCATCTTATTATCGCTTGCGTACCTGCTATTTGCTTTCCAGCTTGTTTATATGAGGATTTTTAAGCAGCCTCTTCTTTTGGCAGCCGTCACAAACGGCGGCAAAGACGCCTTGACAAATTATTGGCGCGAAGCATTTACCGGCATTGTCCACGCATCGGGTCTGCTGCTCGCGCTTGCCGTACCTTTTGCCATAGCAGGTATCCTGCTTAGAAAGCGCCGGTCAAAGGATGAGCGGTTTCTTCCTCTTGAACATCATCATAAAAGAGAATACCTGCTAAACGCCGGCATCACAGTTATCGGTCTGTGTTCCTATGTGCTAATCTGTGTGATCGGATTTTATGC
Source organism: Lachnospiraceae bacterium (assembly GCA_003979345.1). Lineage (GTDB taxonomy): Bacteria > Bacillota > Clostridia > Lachnospirales > Lachnospiraceae > DLAJ01. The sequence continues at coordinate 63,134 of RYVZ01000003.1, read as the reverse complement.
ACACACAGATTATTATGAAAATTACAGTGAATTTTACAACCCTCACGGAGTGGTCTCAACCTACGGTGTTATGCCCTCCGTGGTCAGAGATCTCTGTGGTGGTATCTTTCCCGAAACAGAAGACTCTCTTGAATCATGGGTCAGTCTTCCGGATCAGACTTCCACAGAAAGCTCCTCGGAGCATTCGGACATAACTGCTGTTGACGAGGCCGCCCATTCAACGGACGGCGGCTCCGTTATTGCAGGCAATCCCGCGTCTTCGGCAAAACCCGGTACAAACCCGTCAGTCGATGCAGATGCCACCGGGACACACACCAGCGGCGGCGATCCTGTCTCCGTCGGCAGCTCTTCCGAAACTTACACCGATGAACCGGAACCGTTAGACACCTCCCCAAACGTTCTGCCGATCGATTTTGAGCGTCTGACCGCAGAAGCCGGTTCCGAAGAGATCATCAAACTTGCAGAATATTTACAGAGCATGCCTGCAACAAACCGGAATGAATATACCGGCATGTTCCGGGGCTATAACCTCATTTACCTCACGGCGGAGGGCTTTTCCCCCTATGCGGTCGATGAAACGCTGACACCCACACTCTATAAGCTGATTCATTCAGGCTTCGTATTTGAGCAGTATTACGTCCCGCTATGGAGCACCTCTACAAGCGATGGAGAATATACAAACCTGACCGGCTTAATTCCCGATCAGCAGTTTTCCATGCGCAGGAGTTCGGAGATTGCAATGCCGTTTGCCCTGCCCTCCTTCTTTTCCCTAGAGGGTGCGCACAGCTATGCCTATCACAACAATACGCTCGACTATTATAAGCGTCACCTTTCCCACCCTAATCTCGGCTATAAATGGCAGGCAAGCAGCCTCGGAAATTTAGAGGAATCCGTCTGGGGCGGACAGATATTTGAGATGGAGAACGCAAATTACTGGCCGGCGTCCGATCTGGATATGATGAAGGCGACAATTCCCCAATATATCGGGGAAGACCGGTTCCATGTATATTATATGACCGTATCCGGCCATATGAATTATAGCTTCAGCGGCAATATGATGTCCTCCCTGCACCGCGAGGAAGTTGCCGGTCTGCCCTATTCCGGCGAAGGCCGCGCCTATATTGCATGTAACATAGAGCTTGACCGCGCTCTGGAGTATCTGATCAAAGAGCTGGACGCCGCCGGCAGGCTGTCAGACACGGTCATCTGCCTATCCGCCGATCATTACCCGTACGGTATGGAGATCAATCATCTGGAGGAACTCGCAGGAAAGCCTTTACGGAATACACTTGACATCTATCGCAATCATTTGATTCTTTGGAATAGTGAGATGGATACCGTCATCGTGGATAAACCAGCCTGCTCCCAGGACGTCCTTCCCACACTCTTAAACTTGTTTGGTTTCTCTTATGACTCTAGGCTATATGCAGGCAGAGATATCCTGTCGGACAGCGCGCCGCTTGTGATCTTCTCGGACCGCAGTTTTATCACAGACAGGGTTGCCTATCACAAAAGTACCGGACAAACGGACTGGTCGGATGCTTCAGCGCCCGATGAAGAATATCTGGAAGTCATAAAAAAGCAGGTCCGCAGTCTATACAGCTATACTGCTGGCATTTTGAACAACGACTTCTATCGCTACGTATTGGATGCGCTTCCGGAATCCTATCATCCATGCATCGATCCCGACTGGACCGCGCCGCACCCGGCTGAAGATACATCTGCAGTTTCGCCGCCTGAAAACATAAATACATCACGCTCTTTTTGAAGCAGTCTGCGCCCCGCACGTCTGATATAACAGGGCAGGATCCCTGCCGCGGCGCAGGCGCAGGCTCCTGCCGTGAGAAATGGCCACGCATTCTCCGGCAGGGAAAATGCGGCAAGGAATGACGCCGCTGCGATCGTTATACAGATACGTCGTACCGGCCACATCCCTTTATCCGCTTCCTCTTCTTCCCCGGAAAATCCTGTCTCCTCACGCTGTGTTCCGCTTTCCGTAAGCATGTCCTCCCCACGCTCTTCATCCTGCCCGCCCGTTCCCATATGCTCGATATATTCTATGCTTTCTTCCAAAAACACTGCCATACTGAAATTTTCTGCCTCCGTGTACTGAAAAAACTGCCCCGCGAGCGCCACAGCCGGATCCTCCCTATAATCAACATGTTCCATCAGAAATTTTGCAAGCTCCCTGATATGTTCCGTAAATGTGCCAGACAGCGACGGGGCATATACAAAATAGAACGCCTCTCCTGTCAAATTCCTGTATACATAAGCAGGATTCAATACCAGATTATCCTCTGAGAGCAAATACTCCCTTGCATGATCCAGACAACTTTTGACCGATACCAGCAGTGAAGCCAGTTCCTCATGACCGACCGGTTGTTTCTGATAGCAGCCGGACAACGGCTGCCGACCCGTAATATCATAGCAAAAAAGGATTTGTCCGTTTACGCACTTTTTCATAACACTTAAATATCCGTCGGGTCTGTTATCCGTAAGCATCATCTCTTCGTCGGCGCAATCGCTCTCACATACGCAGGTCAGATAGATTCTTCCCCCTTCCCGCACCCTCCTGAACTCCGTCTTATCTTGCATTTGCACGGTTGTCTGCTCCTCATCATCAATCCGTTCCTCATCGATCCATTCAACTTCAATCATATTCTTCTCCATAGTCCTCCTCCTGCAATAGCCGCTCCAATACACGGCATCTCCTGATAAACGTCACCGGACGATGCCTTTGCGCATAAGCCTCGCCTGAAAATGCATAGCTTTTCCACCGCTCAAAAATGATACTTGTTTCCATTACGGGAACGATGACTTCCCCGTTGTACCTGATCCGCACACCGTCCGCATCAACATTAAGCTCGCGCGCCACGGCAGGCAGAGCAATAAGCTGTCCTTCCTGCAGCAAAGTAAATACTGCGTCCGCCTCTGCATACAACTCCTCACTTCCCGTCTCCGGCTTCCCGGATGCGCGCAGCGCCGCCAGATATGCATCACCATACAGTACGCTTCTGTCGTATAAATATAGAGCCATATAGATGAGCAATAAGATCAAAAGCATCATTATCGGCATCAAAACTGCCATTTCGATCGTTGCACTCCCACGCATATCCTTTTGGATTCTTCCTACTCTTTCCACAAACATTCCTCCCAACCGTCAGACCGACCACAGCACATAGGCAAGCAGCAGCCCCGGCGCAAACGGAAACGCCGTTTGTCCCTCCTCTTTCACCGGAGTCGCAAAGATGTTCCTTCCACATTTCTTCCAATGACACGCTACATGCCATACCGCCGAAAAGGGAAGCGACAATACAAGCGCTGTCACAAACAGACCCATGCATCGCCCTGCACCCACCAGTACGCCTAATGCAAGCAGGATCCATGCATCCCCTTTTCCGATCTGTTCCCTGCTTCCGACGGCAATGCCCATTACAAACACCCCCGGAATCAGACCGGCAGCCCATTCCATTAAAACCGGCACTGTCTCCGGCGCTCCTGCCGCTCTCAGCACTATCCCCGCTCCCGCCGCAATCAGGCAGCTTTTTACGGAAATCATCCCCCAGCGCAGATCGCAATAGGCGCAATAGAATAGAAAGATCCCTGCTGTCAGCCACACTCCATCCCTCATATAATTTCCGCCATGCTCTCCGCAGCATGGTTCCATGCTCCCTAGCATGATTCCGTACCCCCAGCATGGTTCCGTGCCTCCTTCGGCATGATTCCTTTCCTCAGATTTTTTATCCCAATCCTCCACAGTTATGACAAGGTGTCCGTGAACCGACTTCAGACAGCGGAACCGCCATGACCGTTCTGCGCAGCGCCCTGCACGCCGCCGTTGTATGATAGCGCTCTCCGTCCACAGAAATATAAAAAACACCGCTCGTTCTGTGACCGCCGCACAGCTCGCACGCACTATAACTGCCGCCGTTTTCATTTAGCTCCCCGCCAATATGTTCCGCATCCGTCTGCCGGATCGACACATTGATGTGGTAACAGTTCCGCGAATTGTGATAGACTTCCCCATATTCCGTAACATATACGGTCTGTTCATGACCGTCCCCAAGCTCCGCGCCCGCAGCATTATCATACCCAGTCCATTTACGCAGGCAGACGCGGTTGACCATTCGAAAAGAAGTAAACCTCTCCGGCAAAAACAAAGCATCCATGCGATAATCCGCAATCATTGTAACCGTATCGCCTGTTAAAACTTCCGACTGCAGAAAAGAGATGCCATCCGCCCCGTTATGTATCCCCATATGCGCAATCTCTGCTTCTCCTACTGCATCTGTTACCTTGTCCCTCACATACGCCTGAGAAAAAATAACATCCCCCAGCACGGACTCCGGTAATCCGACTCCTTGCCCGATCTTTTCATATGCATAAGCATGCCGTGCAAGCGTAAGCCCGGTCTGATGCATTGCTGTCTGCATTTTTACATGAAACGTAATGTCATTGACTGCTGCAAATAAGTTCAATACGGCAAACAGAAACAGCGGCAGCACCATGGCTGCCTCAAGCGTCATGGATGCACGCCTTTTTCTATCATATCCGGAGGCATTGTGCGATACCCTCTTACCGCAGTAATTTTTCTGCCGAATTGGTTTGGGGGTACCATATCGGTCCAAGGAGCCGCAGACATGCGTCTTCTTGTAAAATGAATTGTGAGAGAATATACGCCGCATAACGCTGCGATGTACCCAGAGAGAGCTGATCCTTTTTTTGCTTAGTTTACAGTTTCTTTTTTGCTCCGGTAAAAAGGGCATCGCACAACACCTCCTATCTGTTCAGATAACTATACTGCGCCGCCAGATTAAAATACTCGCCAAACCCTCCGCTGATACTGAATTCCGCCCTCAGGGCATCCATACAGCCATCCATGCGAAAATGTTCGTCCCCCGGCAGTGTGCGCAGATTCATTTCGATCACGTCCATGCAGCGAAGCGTTTTTATATCTTCTTTTTCCAATAATAGAAGCAGACGCAGATAATCTTCATAGGAAAGCCCGTCCTCCTCCCTGTCGTCCGCCGAACCTAGATGACCCAGGTAATCAAGCATATGTTCCAGGGATAAACGCCATGTTTCCCGGCTTTTGAGAAGCGGCACCGACTTCCCCGAAAAAAGCCGCCTGACATCGAGCACGCTTTCCGCATAAGCCCACGCCAATAAAATGGAATGTTTGATCAACGGCTGCAGGCTCGGTTCAAGCGATACAATTGCCAGTCCCCATGCCATCGCATCCGCTTCCGCCACCTTGACACGGTCAGAATAAAGATACACCGCGTTCGCCGCTTCCCTAAAAAGAATGAGGCGTCCAGCCACCCAGCGTAAGTTTTCGATATCGCTGTTCTTTCCCGCGAGAATATATTCCAATTCGTATTGAAGCGCGCCCTCCATAGACGGTTTTCTGTAATTTCCGCATTTCTCCATCAGATATTCCCCGAAAAGCACTTCATCTACAAAGGAAAATGACTCTCCCCCGCATGCAGGTCCGGTTCCTGTATTCAGCGTACGTGAACTGACATAATTGTCAGAATTGATCGTCTGTCCGGAAAGCCTGTCCTGCTCAGCTACAAGATACAAAATTCCCTGAAACCGTCCCTCGTTTACGCTGTCTGCAGGATTGTCCACGTTCACTTTAACAAAACTGCCGTCCTCAAGCTGCTGCTCCGGAAGCGGCGTCCCGTCGATCTGCGCCTGAATCTCCTCCGTCTCGCGCTCTACGTCGCGTACGTCTAATCCGTTACCATATACGGTATCCATCTGCATTTGTATCTCTTCGACCAATCCGAGCCCTGCTCTCTCTCTCATATAGGAAACCGCCTGATATTTTACATCCCTGCCTGCACAGTCCGTGGCAAGCGCAGCCTGCGTGATCGATACCCCCTCCAAATGCATATTTAGAAAATCCCGTCCGTTCCAAACCGGGACGTCTCCCACAGAAAGATTTGCCGATACATAATCCCACAGATGCGCTTCCGTCAGGTGATAGGACGGCTGTTCCCTTCCGTATGAGGAATCGATAAAAAACAGATCATACCGCTCCAAAAGCCCCCGGTGATATTCCGCAAAAATCGAATCCATTCCCATAGAGACCGCACATTCGGCTTCAACCCCAACCGCATAAAAGCGCACGGCCTCCACACATGCCGACACCAATGTCACAAACAACAGCAGCATGGAAGTAAGGAATACCGTTATCCCGCCCTTCCTCATCACATACCCCCAGTCTGCTGCGTGATTTTACCAAAAAGAGAATTGACGATCTGCGTGATCTGATCCTTAAAGATAATAACAAGTCCAACCAATACCACAATGATCAGAATGATCTCGACCGTTCCCATCCCCCGGTTATTATGACAAAATCCCGCATCATTTTCCTCTTCATTTTCCCATTCATTTTCCTCTTCGTTTTCCACCCCGCATTCCATCAGGCAGACTCCGCGCACACGCATGCCGGACCCCGCTGTTTCCTCCTCTTGCACGCCTGCCGCGCGCTCCGCCTCAAATTCATCATAGATGACTTCTCCTGCATTCCTATTCATTTTCTCCATAGTTCCTTCTCCTTTCGGTTTTGTTCTAATTTCAGGCAATTGCGAAACACCCATTAATAATGATATTTACACAATCCAAACACTTAATTTGGGTGTTTCGCAAATGTCCGCTGTTCTAGTTTCATGCATTCCGGCACTTTACATCGTAAAAGACCAAAATGCCGGGATCATGATGATCACCATAACGATCACGAGCATGATCATCATCGGCAGCAGCAACTTTGTTCCTGCTTCTTCTCCAAGCCGCCTTGCATTCCTCTTTCGTTCCTCCAGCGCATCTAACGCTTCTGCCTTTAACAAAATAAGCAGTCCGGCTGTTCCTTTTTTCAGATTTTGGGAAAGAAGCATGCACAGCCTGACATAATGCGGTTCCCCACAGCGTCTGCCAAGGCGATAATACGCTTTTGCCTCCGGAATGCCGCTATTCAGTTCATGACATACAATGGCGACCTCCTCATAGATCTGCTCTTTATTCTCTATCCTTAAAAAGGCTTTCCTCTGTTTTCTTCCATAAGGTTTTCTCCGTTTCATCCTGCGCTCTTCATAGTCGCCGGCCATTTTCTGCATGGCACCGCGTATTGTCATTCCGGCGCTCATAAGGAGCACCAGACGGCTGACAAATTCAGGATACTCCGCCAAAAGGCGCTGCCTTCGTTCACGGATCTGCTTTTTCAGATCACTGTCAAATGCCAGATACACTCCGGCGGCAAGCGCCAGTGTGAGCATTAAGATCACAAGGCTGTTGTCCTTTGTTCTGCGTATCCATACAACCCTGTTTCCGTCAACCTCCTGCGGCAGCGTAAAGGTCTCCATTGTCCGGTTCTCTTCCTCCTTCTCCTGCAATGCCTGTCTGAGAGACTTAAGAAGCGGATCCTCCTGCGTCTGCTGACCCCTGCACAGGCGGACATAAAATCGTTCCTCCGCTTCATAACCCTGACAGGACAGTCTGGCCGTCAGCATACAAAGCTCTCCCTCCTCCGGAATATCCATCGCCTGAATTTCCCCCCTGCTGTCTATCAATCCATAGTCACTGCTGCTCCAGCTAATTGTGACAGGATTGTCATTCATCTGTCTGATCAGATTAAGCGGTCTTACCACATGGTCAATATCCTCATTTTCTCCCAGAATGATTTCCGGAAGCTGATCCCTGATCTCTTCCATATAGGCGTCGATCTGCTCCTTCGCATACTCTTTTCCTTTTACGGTAACAGGAACCGTTTCTTCCCGCCTGCCATTGACGGTTTCCAGCTGTGCGGTCAAAGTCACGGTCTGCGCGGAACCGTAACCGCCGCGTATGATATGCTCCACGTCCCGTCGGTCCTGCCGGCTGCTTACACACATGCCAAGCGACAACAGCGTGCCTGCCGCAACGATCAGCAGCGCATAGGCGAGCTTGTCCCTCCGATAGCAGAAACGGGCATTTTCCGCACCGCCGGGATACCACCTGTTTAATTCCTCCTCCATGTGCATATCCGTTTTTGCGAATACTGACCGCCGCTTTACTGACAGCGTTCCGATCAGCAGCGCCGCCATCTGCATAAAACACCTCGGCGGCTTCCTTCCTCCCGCCCTTACACCCGTTACGGACTGACCGCGTGAGAAAAGGAAAAGAGTCAAATAACCTGTTAAAATCACAAGACATATCCGTATGCTCATCGTTATCCTTCAAACCTCCACTGACATGATTTTTTCGGACAGTAAAACAGCCGTCAGATACACCGCAAGGCAGATCGTCATTACAAGAATGCCTGGCGGATTATGATAGAGACACTTGAAAAAGCCGGGTGAAGTCACATCGATGTACAGGATGATCGCGCATGGTATCACGTCCATCAGCCGTCCTTCTAACCGTTTTGCCGCCATGACGGTCTCAATCTCCTTTTTTGTGTCAAGCTTGTCACAAATGGTATCTCCACAGGACTTTAGGATTTCCGTCAGGTTTCCTCCCGTTCGTTTGGCGATTCCAAACAGCTCACCAAATTCAGTAATATCTTCCGAACCGCTTCGGAGTGCAAATTCCTCCATCAGTTCCTCCGGCGTCCGGTTATTCCGCACACCCTGTACGATGCGGGAAAATTCCCGCGTGATCAGACCGTCCTGTCCATACATCTGTATCATATCTCCGAGTGTTTCCCGAATCGCATTTTCAACAGAATAGCCAGCCTGCAGTGCCGCAGTCATTGCCTGCAGCGCATCCTTAAACTGCTGCTCCAGACATTGCCTGCGCACACGCTTTTTTCTGCCCTGTTCTAACCGGTATACAGAAATCATCAGCGGGGACAGGATCAGCACCGCATAGAGAGAACGGTAAAATAAATAGGCGATCACCATAATCAGTACCCCCGCATACATCATGCATACTGCGCTCTCCCTCGGGCTGAACCGATACTCACGATAATCCGGCAGCGCAGAGTTTCTCCGTATGGTATAATTCCGCTCGTTTCCTGAGCACTCCGACAATTCTTTTTTGATCATCTTCACCTTCCTCTTCAAACTGATACAGCGGCTGCGTGCAGATCGCGCCGTTCTCACAACCGATCACCTCCGTGATCTCCAACACTCTGCGTGACTTATCCCGCAGTCTCCCTAAATGCACGATCACATCCAAACCTGATGCAATCTGCCCGCGGATAGCCGCAAGCGGCAGTTCCATTCCCATCAACACCATCGTCTCTAAGCGGTACAGCATGTCCGACGCACTGTTTGCATGCCCGGTTGAGAGCGAACCGTCATGCCCGGTATTCAGACATTGCAACATATCAACCGCCTCGCCTCCCCGCACCTCGCCGATAATCAGCCTGTCAGGGCGCATCCGCAGGGACGCTCTGATCAGATCGCGGATCGTAATTTCACGACATCCCTCCACATTCGCATTTCGCGTCTCCATCCGCACCAGATTCGGAAGCGTGGTAAACTGCAATTCTGCACTGTCCTCAATCGTGATCACGCGCTCCCCCGCCGGAATATACCCGGAAAGCGCGTTGAGAAACGTTGTTTTTCCAGAACCGGTTCCGCCGCTGATAAAAATGTTATAGCCCGCCCTTACAAGTTTCCCCAGCAGTTCTGCCGCCTCACCGCTGATCGATCCGATCCGCAGCAGATCTTCCATCTGCATCGGGCGCTTTGGAAACCGCCGTATCGTCAGAATAGGACCGTTTAACGCAACCGGCGCAAGCACGACGTGCACACGTGCTCCGTTTTCCAGTCTCGCGTCCACGATCGGCGACGCTTCGTTGACCACGCGGTTACAGGAGGCGACGATCTGCTGTATGACATTTTCAAGTTTTTCTGCCGATTCAAACCGGTCATGGGCGCGGAACAGAACTCCGTCCTTTTCCACAAAAATCGCATCCGGTCCGTTCACCATGATCTCCGTAACCGACTCGTCGTCAATCAATTCCTGCAAAAAATCAAGCTTCCGGATCGCCAGAAAAATATCCTTGGCAAGTCTTCGCTTCTGCGACAGGCTGATGAAGCAATCTTGTGACGCCTCTAAGATGCAGCGTTCGATCAGTCCGGTCACTTCCTCATCCGTTAACTCCTGTGTCATGTCCATTTGCGACAATACACGTTCTCTGATTTCGATCTGCAGCTTTTTTGCTGCCGCATCCCCGCCCGGTCCTTCTTCCCGTTTTTTATGCTCCAACCCCAAAATCCTCCTTTGCAATGCCGCGGACGTAACCAGCCAGCTCACTGTACAGAAGCCTTTCAAAGTTCATCTCTGTGAACTGTACGCTCGGCAGGCGTTTCTTTTTTGTTTTTGCGCGGATACCGTCATAATCCATAAGCATCAGGAGCTGTTCATATTCGTAAAGCTTTGCCTTTGCGATTGCATCCGTGCCTTCTATGGTATACACAATGTCGCACTCATCCAGTATCTGGAACATTCCCTGCATCTGCTCCGTGATGTCGATCACCAGATACGAAAACCGTTTGTCCCGCCGAATCTCCCTCAATAATTTCATCCACTGTTCTCTGGTGACCGACATAAGGTCTATGAATGCCGATGCCGGAGGAATATATTCCAGCCTGCCGATCGTCTGGACCATACCCTCCAATAATTTGAAAAACGCCTCCCCCTCCTTCTTTGCCAGAAACATAAAGTCCGTAATGTCCGGCTTTAACTCTCTGCCAAGCAGCGTGCGAAATCCGGAATATCCCTCCGTGTTAATATAGAGCGTTCGTTCTTCAGCAGCCAGAAGCTGCCCGAGCAGAATGGAAAAGCTTGTCTGCATACTTCGTCTGACCGGCGTATACACGCCGATGATCTTTGATCCGGCGGTACCTTTCAGATCACGAAAAGACGCAGCCGTCTCCTCCTCCAGCTGTGCAAGCATCGCACGCATGATATTACCTGCCTGCTGATACCTGTAAATTGTCGTGATGTGCGACGAATCGCATTCTTTCGTATCGCTTTGCTTTTTCAGTAAAAACAATCTCTTATAAGCCGGCAGACCGACCTCTGACAGCGCCGCGAAAATCTCCTCCGATAAAAGATAATACTGTGGGCAGATTTCCGGCATACATTTTAATAGCTGTCCGACATCCGAATAGAATAAGATGCGAAGCGGAAATCCTTTTTGCTGTTCAAGATAGGCTGCAAGCCTGCTGCCATAGTGAATGTTACCGTCGCACAGAGCCAGTACCTCCTGTGCCATTACTCCTCCTTTTCTAAAATTTCCTTTTGTTTGTGAACATTTCCCGAAACGGGAAAGAATGACCGGTCTGTAATCAGACCGCTGAGAAATTATGAACATCGGCATTGCCGATTTGTATGACTGATTATAATATGGCGTTTTTCATTTGTCCATATAAAAAATATCGTTTTTTGAACTTTGTTGGTTTTTCACAATAAACTTACTATTTTTATGGCATAAAGAGCAATGACCCCCGGCAGTCCCAAAAGTCCCGACGCCAAAAGTGTATATCGGTTAAATCCAAGCGTTCCGCTGTACTGAAAGTAGTTCATCAGATGATTGACAATATAAATGCAGACAACGCCGCAGAGCACACGCAGTATAAAACCGATCATCATATCCACGCGCTTCCCGCGCATCACGATCACCAGCAGCACCCCGCACATCAAAACGATCATGAGCATTCCCTGTCCATTCGTTAATTCCGACATCTGCATCTTCCTCCGCTTTTCTTACCGCACACGCCGTTATCTGCCTGCCCGATATCTGTTCTCATCAAAGAATATGCTTTATTTTGGTAAATAATGAATAATCAGGAACAAATCTGCTTATAATGAATCAGACAGAAAGGTATGGTGGTACATGAAAATTCAATATAGTCAGTCCTACTACGAGGATACCGGTAAAAATACCATCTTAGATGCCATCGCGAAGACCCGGTTTGCGTTGGAAAACGCCTATGCAGGCTTTGATAACGCAACCGATCCCGATTTAATTGACTGTTACATCTATGAGGTAAATTCTCTGCTGAAACGATACCGTTTTCTGTATCATCAGGCACAGGAACTTGGTCTTTTTCCGGCAGGAGAATCTATTCCGATGCCAAACTCTGTTTCTGTCCCCATGATCCCTGTGATGCAGGACGGGCTCTTCACTTGACCTCTCACGGAGTATTGGCGCTGACACGACTGTCAGTCAATAACATTCATACAAAAAAGACTTCGGCATAAGCTGAAGTCTTTTTTGTGATCCCACAAACCATTTATGACAGTTTTTACGCCCGAAAACCTCTTTCCGTCTGACCGGCTCCGATGCTGACATTTACGTCATTTTTTCCATATGTATATCCGGCGTACACTTCCTGTGCGTTATGCAAAAGCGGTTTGCTGTCATCTTCCTTACTGATCTCTACAAATGCATCCCGCATCCTGCCCATAGCGGACTCTGCTTCGACCAAAGGCTCTGTCCGGCCTCCTGCCGCTGCCTGCATGAACAGCTTATTCACCTGAATGTAAAAATGCAGCAGGTCTGCCGACAGCTCATACTCAAAATTAAGAGACTCTTTCAGTTCATCCACGCATGCCCTTGCTCTTGTAATATTTTCTGCCCTGTCCGTTCCCTCTATCGCATCTTTCAGGTAAGCAAGACACATCTCATAAATAATAACGATCAATTCCGAGCGGTTTGCCTGTGTGATCCGGAGCGTAAACTCTTTTTTCAGCGCATCCTGCATATATTGGCACTCCCTTCTTTTACTGCAGCAACTGCAGCGCCATCTCAGGCTGGCTGTTTGCCTGCGAAAGCATGCTCACGCCTGCCTGTACAAGGACCTGCTGGCTTGTATAGTCAACCATTTCATCCGCCATATCCAGATCGGTAATTCTCGAGAGTGCCGCCGTCATGTTTTCATTTGTGGCATCGACACTGCTCGCCGTATGCTCAAGACGGTTCTGATAAGCGCCCAGGCGGGCACGGATCATGGAAACCTTATCAATTCCCTCGCTGATCACATCCAATGCCTCACGCGCTTTTTCCTGCGTACCGATCTCAACATCTTCGATGCCAAGTGTTTTTAAGGACACCGTCGGAATTCTCATGTCAAGAAGCTGACCCTCGTTCACGCCGACCTGGACGCTGTATGCGCCGATTCCGGTAAGGTCTAACGTAACCGTTTTACTTGCACCGCCATCCGCATTCTGGTTATACATTTCTTCATCAAGTTCGATCATGATGGATTTGCCTTTATTATCGGTAATTTTGATCTTATTTCCGTCCGCCTCTACCCTTGCTTCACTTACAAACTGTGTACTCCCGGACTGTGCATCCGAACCTGTCAGCCTTACTTCTGCATTAGTAGGCGGATCTACGCTCTCATCCCCGAATGCATCGATCTCTATCGTGTACTTTCCGACCGGCATTTCATCGGTATACTCGGTCACCAGCACGCCAAGCTTATCCGCATAGCCGCGCATATCGAAAGTTCCGTCCAAAAGTGTGGAATCGTTAAAATCGGTCTGTGTTGCAATTCTTGTAACCTCGTCCTTTAACAGTTTCATCTCGCACTCGATAGAATTTCTGTCCGCAGTGGTATTCGTTCCGTTCGCCGCTTTCATCGCCAGCTCTTTCATACGCTGGAACATCGCGTGTACTTCAGAAAGCGCGCCGTCCGCCGTTTCGCATACGGAAATTCCGTTGACGATATTGTCGCCCGCCTGCGTAAGTCCCTTGATCTGAAGCTGCATTTTCCTGCTGATCGCCATGCCCGCAGGATTGTCTTTCGCCTGATTCAGCTTGTAGCCGGAAGAAAGGCGCTGCGTCGATGCAGAGAGTTTTGCCTCGTTCCTTTTGAGCGCCCGCTGCGCCCCCATTGCCTGCAAATTATAATTTACTTTCATACCTCACTTAACTCCTTTCTGTCGGCTGTCAGATCCTGCATTGCCGCAACAAAACTTTTTGCTACTGTATACAACGCAGAAGTACGAACATGTTCCTTCCCATTCCCCGGAAGCGCCGCACTGTCTGCACGATTCTGTGATGTCCCCTGACTGACAAAAGCATCAGGATTTACTTCTCTGCTAAAAATAGAATGAAACTCCTGCAAGTTCATCCCTGCCTCCGCAAGCCGCGCCCTGAAACGCGACTCCGCTTCGTTCAACATGGGTTCACCGCCGCGGGAACTGTAAGCAAGGTAGCCCGAAACACTTGACGAAGATGTCATTTCCAACTCCACACCTGCTTTTCCAAAGCTTTCATGCTCCATCGCGACTGTAACGCAGCCCTGCGCGCCTTTTTCATGCCTGATCTTTACATCAAGCGCAGTCACGCGCCCGTCTATCTCAACCGGGACCCGGTATTGCTCCTCATGTACCGCCGCCGCTGCAAAATGCAGCTGCCTGCCGATCAGCTGATACGCTTTTAAGTCCACGTAGCTCCCGTCCGCAAATCCCTTCTGTGTCAACAGCTCTTCGCCAGCTCTCACAAACGCCCCGTACGCCTCTTTTGCTGTTTCTGAGTCCGTCAGACTATCCCTGACATGTCCGGCTTCCTGTAAAAAGCCGTCCTGCGCTTCCTTTAAGCCCTCTGTGTGCGTCGCATCCCGTGCCAGCTCATATAACTTCGAAAATGCCCCGTTCCGTTGACTGCGCATCATCTGTACCGCCATCAGATGATTGACACTGACCGACTGACCGGCATCTAAAAGCGTACGGATCTGTTCCTCCCCGATATCGGCGGCTTCACGGACCTGTGTAAGGAGCTCCTTTTGATACTGCCGCTCCTGCTTTTCAAGCTGATCGGATACCGCTGCGTCTCCGGCAGTCTCACGAAGCTGTTCATATAGCTGTTCCATTGTGGGATTCTCGTTCAAGTCGATCTCATGAAGCACCGCCGGCTCAAGGGAATCGTAAATCTGCCCGCATATCCGGCTTTCATATGCGCTCATGATCTGCTCATCGATCGTGATATCCGTTCTGGCAATCTCTCGCAGTGCGCCGTAGTGGTCACTGACTTCAAGATCAAGCCCCTTGTGCTTTCCCGTTCGGACTGCCGACAAGAGATTTCTCATCGTCAATTCCGCATTCTGATTGACAAGACTTCCTATGACAGCTCCGTCGCTTTTTTCTATCTGGCGGAACAGGCGGTAAATTCCGATATATGATTCCTTCTCTTCCTGGGTGATACCGTCCGTCCGCTCCAGTTTATATAAGTATTCGCTATATTTTTCCTGTTCGGCCGCCGCATCATTCTCTGCCTGATCCAAATATTGTTCCAGTTCAGAAACCGACATTGCAAGGGGATTTCGCCCCTCGCGGACCATATTAAGAACTGATGCAGGTGTCAATTTGTCGATCACACGCTGCAGACTTATGTCCGCTTCTTTTATGCGGTCGATCTGCTCCTTCGTCACTTCCATCCGGTTATAGCCGAGGATCCGCACTGCCCTGCGGTTTTCTTCACTTGTCTCAAGTTCCATGTCACGCAGGATATCATCCACGTTACGGAACGCCTTACGAATGGAATCGCCAAGATCGCTGCGCGGCTGCGTCATCAACGTTTCATACCGCTCATCCGCAAGCTCATAAGCTCGCTTTAACTGCTCGCCCTGCTCCGCCGTCTCTTTCAGGTTCCATGTCCCCTGCGCTTCAACCATCCTGCCGGCAAGCGCTGCCGGAGCCATATATAATTTTTGCCTCGTCTGCAGGGTTTTGGTATAGAGATCGTTTCGCGCCTCATTCTCCTGCACGCTTTCGCTGCCAAACAATTTCTGCTGCCGCTCGTTCTCCGCCGCGCGCAGCTGCTCGACCAATTGTGACAGTTCTGTCGTATCAAGGGCAAACCCTTTTTTGATCAGGCTATAATTTGCCGTGATCGTCATTTGAAGACGCAGCTCTTCCAACTGCCGCCTTGCGCTGATATAAGAATCGTCCGCTGCCGCGGTTATGCCGGTCTGTACGGCATCCGAACGGCCCCCGCGGGCAGCCTCATCCTTCCCCTGCGCTGCGTCTCCCTCCGAAACCGCCCTGTAAGCCCCGCCAGGCTGCGCGCCCGTCTGCGCGTCAATCTGTTCCTGCGCCGCTTTCAGATGTCTTAGATCCAGTTTTTCGCCGCTTTCGACGACCGCCTCGACCGCCTCGTCACTGATCTGCTCTGTCTGTTCTTTCCAATATACCGCCTGCTGCCACGCGCTGCCCGCTCCGGTCAGGTCGGCACATCCGGCGCTTTTCCCGTCTGCGATCGCCGCTGTCGCCGCACGAATGACCTGTTCCTCACCGACCGGGTAGGAAACTTCCTGGAGTCTTGCCAGCCTGCCCAGGCTTTCTCCTGTCAAGGGAATTCCCCCTTCGATCAGAAATCTCGCCTGCGCCATGCTCTGCTCATCGGGTTCAAGACCGGCCTCCCGAATCACACTCTCCATCTGCTCTTCGAGCGCATCCCAGTCATACTCCTCCGCACGCCTTGCATAGTAGCCGCTGCCGTTTTGATCATAATAGCCGTAGCTCTGCCGCATGCCCTCCATTGTCCCGCTGTGCTGCGCGCGGTATAAGTCGTCAACCGTGGGCTCCATCTCATTCCCGACAAGATAAGCGATCGTCCCGTCCACTGGTTTCGTCAAATCTCTGCTCTTTTCAAGCGCATCCATGACGTCCCGCACATTTTCCTCTGTGACAGGGATGTCATTTTCATGAAATGCCTGTGCAACCGCCTGTGCTCTCACCGCAGACCCGGTAATTTTTTCCAGATCCTCCTGCGAAAGATCATCATTATATCCATCTACCACAATTCCTGCTTCGGCAAGGACCGCCTTGATCTCATCCACAACAGTAACCGCCGTCTCAACGTCGGTCTCACACGGTTTGAATCCCTCTTTGGTCAGCTCTGCAAAATCTTCTTCAGAGACAGAATTGGACATTACGGTCAGATACTGACTCTGCAATGCCGCCTCAGTAGTCATTGCATCGCACACGATGTCTTCTGTGGTCCTTCCATGACCTGCATAAGCCGAGTTATCCGTAACTGCACCAGAAATGTCCAATGTATATCCGCCGGCTGCGTCCGTTCCGGACGTCCTTGCGGTACCGTATGAAATTGTTCTGCTGTCTATGACGTTCCCCTGCCCGATTCCTTCAAGCTGTACGTTCATAGCCGCTCCGTTTCACTGCCGCAGCCCCCGTCTTCCCACAGATCGGACTGCCTGCATTATTCGTCTTTTTGCCAAAAATAAAAGGTGAACGCATCCTTACGTTCACCTTTTATTTCGGTCTGTTTCGCCCGATTCTTTACCCCGCAGCGGGGATTTTATTATTTTGCCGCCGCTGACATCCCGGCCGCGGGCGGCAGCATCCGTCCGCTTAAAAAACAAACACCGCAGCGCCATACGGAGGAAGGGAGAATGCAATCGAATAATCCCTGTTGTCCCAAGGCTTTGCCTCCGCCCTGATCTCCGCCGGAATGATATTGCCGTTTCCCCCAAAGCGCGTATCATCGCTGTTTAAGAGAAGCTTATACCTTTTCTTCTGGGGAACGCCGACACGGAAATCTTCGCGCGGCACCGGCGTCATATTCATAATGAACAATAAACGGTTCTTGTCAGTACTGTCTTTCCGGAAAAAGCTGTAAATGCTCCTGTCGCCGTCGTTGGCGTTGATCCACTCAAATCCCGCCCAGTCATCATCGATCTCATACAGGCACGGATATTTGCGGTAAAGCTTCAGAAGTTCCTTTACATATTCCTGCATTCCTTTGTTCAAAGGATTTTCAAGCAGATACCAGTCAAGCTCCCGCGCCTCGCTCCATTCGCGCTCTTGTGCAAAATCCTGCCCCATAAAGAGCAGCTTCTTTCCCGCATGCCCGAACATATACGTGTAGCCGACACGGAGATTCGCATATTTATCTACCTGATAACCCGGCATTTTATTGACCATCGAACATTTCAAATGGACGACCTCGTCATGCGACAACGGCAGGATATATTTTTCGGAGCTGTTATAGCTCATTGCAAATGTCATCTTATGATGGTTGTTTTTGCGGAACAGCGGATCCAGTTTCATATAATCGCAGAAATCATGCATCCAGCCCATGTTCCACTTAAAGGTAAAGCCAAGTCCCTCGTCTTCCGGCGCCGCCGTTACTTTGGGCCATGCCGTAGATTCCTCCGCGATCGTGATCGCACCCGAATGCAAACCCTTGACAACGGAATTCAGATGTTTGAAGAATTCGATCGCATCCAGATTCTCGTGTCCGCCGTATTTGTTCGGGACCCAGTTGCCGCTGCTCTTTCCATAATCAAGATAAAGCATAGACGCAACCGCATCCACACGCAAACCGTCCACATGAAATTCCTTTAGCCAGAACAGCGCATTGGCGATCAGGAAATTGCGCACCTCATTCTTTGCATAATTAAAGATTTTGGTTCCCCAGTCAGGATGCTCCCCCATCCGCGGATCCGGATATTCATAGAGCGCTTCTCCGTCAAAATCCGCAAGACCATGCGCATCCTTCGGAAAATGCGCAGGTACCCAGTCCAGGATTACGCCGATCTTATTGCGGTGCAAGGTATTGATCAGATATTGAAAGTCCTCCGGCGTTCCGTAACGTGCCGTCGGTGCAAAATATCCCGTTACCTGATACCCCCACGAACCGTCGAACGGATGCTCTGCAATACCCATCAGTTCCACATGGGTATATTTCATTTCTTTAAGGTATTCCACAATACGGTCGGTAAATTCACGGTAATTATAAAATCCGTCCGCAGTCCCGTTGGGATGCTTCATAAACGATCCGACATGGCACTCATAAATTGCCATCGGCTCTTTATTCGGATCTTTCTGCGCCCGTTCTTCCATCCACACAGAGTCCGTCCATTTCAGTCTGGAAAGGTCGGTGATCACCGACGCGGTACCCGGTCTGAGCTCCGCATAATTTGCGAACGGATCCGCCTTATAAAGCTTTCTCCCGTCATGCGTGTAGACCAGAAATTTATACATATCTCCGATTTTTGCTTCCGGAACAAACGCAGCATAAATTCCGATATCACCCAGGCGCTCCATATTACAAGCTTCTTCATTCCATCCGTTAAAGCTTCCGAATACATGCACGGCTGCCGCATGCGGGGCCCATACACCAAAATAAACGCCTGCCTTCCCGTCCTTCATACACGGATGCGCACCCAGCTTCTTGTAAATATCATAGTGAGAACCCTGTCCGAACACGAACATGTCCGCATCGGAAATAAATACACTCCCCTCGTCCTGATCGCGCAGCAGATCCTTCGCGTTCTTTTCAGCTGTCTCCGCTTTCTTTGCGGCAGCCGCCCTCTTTTCTGCCATCCCAAATACCCCCTTTAGCTTTGACTCATAGCGTCTTTTTCTCCGAATGTATGCAAAACGCCGTCTCTTTTTTAACAAATGAAATCTTTTTCTCTTAATACGATCATATCCTCATCATCATAGCGTTTCCCGGACAAAATATCAACAAAATGTTTCGGGGTTTTTCTGTCTGCACTCCAAATTGCTTCATCAATGATCTCACGCACTTCTGCAAGCGTCACGCTGTGATCTCCCGTCTGCAGGTCCGAAATCCTTGTATACAGCGCAAGAATGCCAAGATCATCAATACTGTATTCTTTTTCGTACGCATAATCTCTCGCATAAGCCACAAGCGCGTCATTATCCATGGCATTGATATCGATGCGTGCGTTAAAATTTTCCGTGAGCGCCGGATTTTTGTTCAGGCATTTGCGCATTTCTATTTTGGTGTCTTCCAGGATCACGATAATGCCCTCGCTCTCCTGCTCAAGATACTGCGTCAGTTTATTCAGGGACTCCACGCTCATGCCGTTTGCTTTTTCTACAATCAGCGCCCCGCCCCGAAGCTTTGAGAGTGTTGATACGATATTCTTTTTATCAAGCGCCGCTCCAGATATGCGTGCCACTCTGCCTGAGAAGTTCCGGTCAGAGATCTGCACGCACTTGATCAGGTTTTTGGCAAGCGTCATCGTACCGGAGCCGTTCTCACCCGTGATGATGACATTGCCCGTATAGGCGGCGAGGCTGATCTTATCGATTGCCGCCGCGATCTGGTCTTTCATCTGGTCGGTCTGGATCAGTGCTCCAAACAGTTCTTTCTCATCATCGGTCAGCGCCCTGGACGGTGCGGACGGTTCGCTCCCGCCCCTGATCTCACGCTCTGTATTTTCAATCAGCTTATCAGCAACGCTTCTCATTTCAACGGTATTAAAAACCGCTTCCTTTTCCTGCGCCCTGCGCGCCGCCTTTCCCTTTTTCGCGCTGCGCTCCTCCAGCTCCGCCTCAATAATCGCGCTTTGCAGTGCTTCTGTATCCGCTCCCGGTTCACCGGACACTGCGTCGTCCGGATCCGTTACGGCCGCCGCAGAGTTCTCCGGTTCAGCGTCCTCATCTGCCGCGCTGCCTGTTTCCGTTACGGATGCACCGGCACCCTGCGCCTCCAGTGCTTCGATCACCGTTCCCATCATTGCCGTGTCTACCACATAATCGATTTCTCCAGAATCAAGCGTCGGCGCTCCTGCCGGTTCCTGAGTCTGTATATCAGTATGCCGCGCTCTCTCCGGTTCCTGAACCTGTGCATCGGCATGCTGCGTTTCTGCCTCTGCCCCGTTCCACGCATCGGGAACGCCTTCCCCGCCTGCCATGCCGGGCGCTCCTGCCGGCTCCGTCTCCGCCGGCTGCTCCTCTAAAGTCTCAGGTTCATCCTCCCATGCGTCTTCGTCCGGTCCCTCGTCTTCCGGCAGTTCGTCAAACACTTCAAACTCAGAGGTATCGGAGACATCCGCAATTTCGGCAAGCTCCTCCACCCCCGGAAGATCCTCGCCTTCCAGCCCTTCATCTTTTAACACGGACTCTGCAAAGAGCTCAGTCTCTGTTTTTGGTTTCGGCGGCGGTGCAGCCGGCTGGATCGGAAGGTTGGACAATGTGCTGTTCTCATCCTCCAATCCTTCTAAAAGTCCCGATTTCGTACTCCGGTCAAACGCGGTAAACATCTCCCCGGTCTGCTGCATCACACGCTGTTTTAAGTCATCCATGCTCTTTTGGTCGCTCGCGCGCTTCATGCGCTCCCATTCTTTGAGCACTTCCTCTATGCTGAGCTGCCCCGTGATCTGTTTTTCCACACGGGACTCCTCCGGCACGACAAGACTGATCTGCCCGTCGTTTTCCATCGATAAAATATGATCGTAACCTATTTCCGCCGTCTTTGCAGCGCGCTCCGCGATATCGCGCACCAGACTTTCCGCATCCATATTCGGATCAAACGAAAGTTCCTGCTTCGCTGCCTGCATCGCCAGACGCTCCTGTTCCAGCGCAAGACGCTCGCGCTCAATAGCGAGTTTCTCTTTTTCTAATGCGAGGCGCTGCACTTCTGCCTGTCTCCGGCGCATTTCCACTTCCGCCATTTTGCGTTGTTCTTCTTCCTGCCTGTATTTTGCCTGGCGCCGTTCTTCTTCCTCCCGCCGGATCTGTTCCTCCTCTTCAGCCCGCCTGCGCTGTTCTTCTTCCTGTCTGCGCTGCGCTTCCTCCATTCTTCTCTGCGCCTCTGCCTGCTTGCGCTGCGCTTCTGCCTCCAGCACATCTTTCGCCATGATCTCCTTCATACTGTTAGCAAGCGCTTCCTGAATATTCAGCGTGTTGTATTTATTTCCCATATCCAGCGTTTTAACATGAATGTCAAGCTCCGGCGTACCCGTCTCCCCGGCAGGCTGTACAGCAGCTGAAGCTCTGTCATTTTCCGCTGCCTGCGCGCCCGCTGCGTACGGCGTCTTATTTTTTCTTTCGCCAGGGCGCCTGCCGCCGTTGCGGTTATCATATAATTCCTGCTGAACGGGCGTGAGCGGCTGGTGCAGCATTTTCAGCTCCATTGCCTTCACGACATATTTACCCTCACCAAACGTAATGATGATCTCATCACACTCCGCCACGCACTGACGCTCTAAGCCAGCACGGTGATATAAGAACGCCAGCTCATAACCCCACTTTTCCCGATAGTCAAGTGCCTTAAACTCCTCGAGCACATGAATGCGCTCCTCCAGGGAGACCTCCTGCGCATCATAGATCTTATATTTTAGGATAAAGCGTCCGCTGTCACTCGGCGCAACGCGTACAAATTCTTTATAATACTCCACAGCCTGCACAAATTCACCAAGCTTGATGGACAATTCACAAAGTGAAAATACGATCGTCCTTCCGCCTGGATGCCTGTCATACGCTAACAAAAGCATGTCACGGCTGACATCATACTTCCTGTTGATCTTATAGAGATCGCTGACCATCGTCAGCATCGATATGTTCTTCACTCTCCGCCAGTCAATGGTATCTGCGATCGCCATTGCCTCTGCATATTCCTTCCGGGATATTAAATCTTTGATTTCCTCCGCCCGTAACTTGTATTCGTACTTATCCAAGGTAGCCACCTCATATATCTAGTGCTTGTGCTTTTCAATAGGTTATTCTGTGAAAAAATACTATATATCCACTTTATCACTAAGTGTATCATACGCCTGTCTCAATGTCAAAAGACTTTCATGAATCCAAAAAAGAATCTGAAAAACACACCAGATTGGAAAACTGCGCAAACTGCGAAAGCGTAAAGGTTTCCCCCCTCACGGCCGGATCTTCCCCCATCTGCTCCAATGCATTAAGAATCTGCTCTTTGGGTATTCCGAGTCCGCTTGCATTCGCAATACTGTTTACCATTGTTTTCCGCCGCTGATTAAATACAGCGCGTATTAAGGCAAACATTTTATGAACGTCCGTTACCTCAACCGGCGGTTCCGGATAACGGGTCAGCTTCACGACCGCACTGCCGACTGTCGGTCTCGGCATAAAGCAGTTCGGCGGCACGTGGGCGACAATCTCCGGTCTGGCATAGTACTGTACGGCAAGCGACAGCGCGCCGTAGTCCTTCGTTCCGGGTCCCGCCTGCATACGCTCCGCAACTTCTTTCTGTACCATGACTGTGATACTGTCAACCAGCACCTTGCTCTCAAGCAGCCCTGTGATGATCGGCGTCGTGATATAGTAGGGAAGATTTGCCACGATCTTTACAGGTTTTCCCCCGTTTTTTTCCTGCACAAGCGCAGCAATATCCACTTTCAAAATATCCTCATTTAACACAGTCACATTGTTGTACGCCGAAAGTGTATCAGCAAGGATCGGTATGAGCATCCTGTCGATCTCAACTGCAATCACCTCCCTGGCCCTCTCGGCAAGATACTGTGTCATCGTCCCGATCCCCGGCCCGATCTCAATGACACAGTCGTCATTTCCGATTTCGGCAGCGTCAATGATACGTCCGATCACACGCTCATCGATCAGAAAATTCTGCCCGAACTTTTTTTGAAAATGAAACTGATATTTCTGCAAAACCGCGATCGTGTTTTGTGGTTTTCCAAGATCTGCCATAATGCCAGTTCCGTCCCTTCCGCTTTTCTTTTCCTGCTGACCTTCTGCCGGCAGTCCGCTGTTTATCTGCTTCCCGGCTGCTGCCTGTCCGCTGACCGCTCACTGTTATCTGCCTGCTGCCCGTTTATTGCATAACCGCTTCCCATCCGCTATACGTCCGCTTCCATCCGGTACAGCCTGCGGGCGTTTTCCTCCGTAATACGAATCAGTTCCTGCACCGTTACGCCTTTCAGCCCGGCGACCCTGTCCGCGACATAGACCAGTTTTCCCGAGTGATTTCGCCTGCCGCGCTCCGGTTCCGGCGAAAGATACGGCGCGTCCGTCTCAAGCACGATCCTCTCAATCGGAACTGCCTCCACTGCTTCCACCAGTTTCTTCGCATTCTTAAACGTGATCACACCGCCGACTCCGATGTAAAATCCCATATCCACATATTGAAGCGCCTGCTCTTTAGAATATGAAAAACAATGAATCACGCCTCCGATTTCCTCGCAGTGCTGCTCCTTCATAATCCTCATGGTATCCTGCGCCGCATCGCGCGAATGGATCACGACCGGAAGGCACACCTCTTTCGCCAGTTCGAGCTGACGCGCAAACCAATGCTGTTGGACCTCGCGGTCAGTGTCGGGATAATGATAATCAAGCCCAATTTCTCCGATCGCCACGATCCTCGGCAATGCCGCATATTCTTTTAACTGCTCCATGTCACGTTCCGTAAGCCCGGTCGTTTCGGACGGGTGTACGCCGACGGCTCCATAGATAAAAGAATAACGTTCGGTCAGCCTGACGGCGGCTGCGCTTGTCTTCATATCCGCGCCGATCGTAACGATCGTGCCGATTCCGTGATCATTCATGCCGCCAAGCAGCTCCTCACGATCTTCGTCAAATGCACTGTCATCATAATGCGCATGCGTATCAAAAATCATGGTTTTCCTCCCCCCGCCATTTCTTGCAGGCAACCGCACCCGCATTTGAATGGAATATTTGCAAACTGCGCTCCTTTTGAGCGACAGCTTATTTAACCTCTCAGATTGCCGCAGTTGCTTTTGAAAGCCACTCGCGCTCATCCTCATTCAGCATCGGACTGATCGTATCATATACCTTCTTGTGGTACGCATTCAGAACCGAACACTCCTCCGCGGTCAGCATCGACACATCCACTGCACGCAAATCAAACGGTACCAGCGTCAGATATTCATGCCGCATCAGCTGCCCGTACTCCGTTTCCTGATCCTTACAGCAGACGATCAGATTCTCCAGTCGAATACCGTATTGTCCGTCAAAATAGACGCCCGGCTCATCCGATGTGATCATACCCTCCATAAACGGCGTTTTCGTTTCCCTGCCCGTTACTGCCTTTAACCGGATAGCATTCGGTCCCTCATGGACATTTAAGAAATATCCGACTCCGTGCCCTGTGCCGTGCCGGTAGTCAAGCCCCAGCTCCCATAACGCTTTCCTCGCCAAATAATCAAGATTCAGTCCTGTCGTTCCTTCCATGAACTTTGCCGAAGCCAGATTCAGATTTCCCTTTAAGACCGCCGTATAATGCTTTTTTTGTTCTGCCGTCAATGCACCGAGCGCTACGGTCCTTGTCACATCCGTTGTTCCCTCAAGATACTGCCCGCCCGTGTCCATGAGCACAAAACCTTCCGGCTTTAACACCGCGTTGCTCTCCTTAGTCGCACTGTAATGAATGATCGCGCCATGCTCACCGTAACCGATGATCGGATCAAAGCTCTGCCCCCGGTAATGTTCCTGCTCACGGCGAAATTCTTCCAGCTTATCCGTTGCTGACAGTTCTGTCACATTCCCCTGAGGCACCGCGCCCTCCAGCCAGCATAAAAACTTACAGAGCGCCACGCCGTCCTTCACATGTGCTTTGCGCATGTTCTGAACCTCTGTCGGATTTTTGCATGCCTTAAACAGTATGGTCGGATTTTCACGGTCAACTGTATGGCAGGCCGGATTCAGGCTCCTGATCATCGTATCATTCACGACCTGCTCATCCCACTGTACTACTGTGCCGTCCGGAAGTGTCCTCACATCCTCATAAATGGTATCGTAATCTTTTATGACAACATTGTCATTCTCGAGTGAAGCTGCCAGTTCTGGCGGACACGCTTTACGATCCATGTACAAAACGGCATCCTCTTTTCTGATCAGAAGATAGGAGCGCACGACCGGATTATATGCGACATCATCTCCGCGGATGTTCAGCAGCCATGCAATATCGTCAAGGCTCGTAAGGATCAGGCAGTCCGCCTCCTGCTTTGCAAATTCCGCGCGCACACGCGCAAGCTTATCCGCACGGCTCTCACCCGAATAGCGGATATCCAGCTCATAGGCCGGTTTTGCCGTAAGCGCAGGACGGTCTTCCCACACTTTGCCCGCAAGATCCTCATCATAATGAAGCGTCACTTCATCGGAAGCGCCTTTTTTCTGTTCCTCTATTGCTGCCATTAATTTGTCCACAAACGATTTTGTAAGCACACGACCGTCAAATCCAAGTACGCCGCCATCGCAAAGCGCACCGGCAAGGTACTCCGTTATGGTCGGCACTCCCTTTTCACCCGATCTGTACAAGATAATGCCGCTGCCGCAAAGCTGCTGCTCTGCCTGCAGAAAATATCTGCCGTCCGTCCACAGCCCCGCGCTGTCCGCGCCGACGATCAGCGTTCCCGCAGAGCCGGTGAAGCCCGATAGAAATTCACGGCACTTAAAATACTCATGTACATACTCCGAGCTGTGATAGTCGTCCGAGGGTACGATATAGTAATCGATCCCTCTCTCTTTCATCAATTCCTGCAGTTTTGCTATTCTTTCTTTTATCATTTATAAACCTCCCAACTGCGATTTTTTTAGGTTGTCCGATGCCTTTTATGCCAAAATGTACAAAAGATTCCTATTTTTTGAAAATTTTGAAAAAAAAGCTTGCCAAACAAACAGCATTATACTATAATAACTCTTGCGTTGTAAATATGGTAACGTTATAAACGGTAAACGTTGCAGACAATATGCACCGCTAGCTCAGTTGGTAGAGCACCTGACTCTTAATCAGGGTGTCCAGGGTTCGAGCCCCTGGCGGTGCACGGGAAGTCTTAGGGCTTGCATTTATGCAGGTTCTAGGGCTTTTTTCTTGCAAGAAAAAACGGGGTGGCTGAAAAAATCAGTTTTCCCCGTTTCTATTCTCAGTGTTTTTCTTTTTTCAGTACTTCTCTATGGCCCTCAATCTATGATCTCTTCGCAAAGAAATCATCAATAATCTTTTTGATGTCCTCCTCGGGCATTGTTTTCAGGAGATAGCCTTCCGGCTTCAGCGCCATTACTTTTTTGACGCTTTCCCGGTCGCCCCTTCCGGTCAGGAAGATAACAGGAATATTCGCTGTCGCTTTTTCGGAACGAATCATTTCAAGCGTCTGCCTTCCGTCGCAGACAGGCATCTCATAATCTAGCAGAACAAGATCCGGCCTGTTTACCGTGATGCTTTGGATTGCGGAAATGCTCGATCCCACTTCCGACACGTCATAATCCTTCTCAAACAAACTTGCAATCTTGCACCGCATAAAATCCGAATCATCCACTACAAGAATTTTTTTCTTTTGTTCTTTCCACGAGACATCTTCATTGATCAGATATTGCATGACTGTATCCATCGCGTTTTCCGCATCAATATCGGATGCACTTTTGCTGCGGACGAAATCTGCCGTCGCCGCGCAAAACGCAAAGTAACCTTCTCCCGTATCAAACAGCAGGCTGCAGGACGGCTGCACACGGTCAAAAGAATCCACAAGCTGCTCGTAGGTCAGCAGATTTTCTTTTTCGAGCGTATAGGAAGCCAGTGCCGGAAAGCTCTCACGCACACGTTCCATGAATTGTCTGGATAAATATCTGCCGATATTGATCACCATATCGTCCACTTTTTTATATTCGGCATTAAATATGGCACCCACAACTGTCAGCAGAAGCTGTTCCTCAAAGACGAGCGTGATCTCCCACTTTTCTTTTTTCTCACCGCGGTAAATAAACCGGCAGCATACGACCTTTCCAAAATTTTCGGCGGCATACTGTCCGCTGATCAGTCTCGCCTTCACGCGAAACATTTCCTGCAAAAGCTGGGGCAGCGTCTCCTCCATGATTTCCTGCTCGTTTTCCTTTGGAATGTCCGTCCACTTACTGTGCTTTCTTCCAGAGATCGCCATATCCTCAGTCAGGGTGTGCGCAACGACCCACCCGATACAGACACCGAGAAAATGCCGGATCGCTTCTGTCGAAAACTTCGAATCCTCCATCTCTTTTTCGAGCGCCGGCAGCATTTTGTCACGAAAGTCATCATGAAGGCGTTTATGCACCTCGTATTCACTGTAGCCGATCGAGCGCATGTACTCTTCCTCATGCTCAAAATGCTCTATGGAGTGATTTTTCAGATATTTAACGCCTTCCCGGCATGCCCACTCGGTTTTCTCTTCATTCTCACTTAAGCTTAACAGCCTATCCATCGTAGAAAACAGCAATTTATGCTCTTTGTCAATAAAATCAACGCCAAGTTTGTATCTGTCATTCCACTTTATCTGCTTCACAATATTTCCCCCTTGTCTTAATTCATATTTTGTCACGATCATTATGCCGGACGAAGCGCTCTCCCGCCGCCCGGCAGCATGTCGCCGCTAAGGTTAATATCCCGAATGTTTTCTATATTTTACCAAAGCAATCCGACGTCGTCAATCTCAGAAACGGCGGTCGCTACATTTTACCTTCCAGTCATGCCGCTACTGGCGGCACAAACAATCGTTAAGAAAAATGCCTGCTTTTCGCTTTCCGGTGTAAAGGAATTTACTTAGCAGGTTATTTTCAGGTTTAGTGATTTTCTTCATACTTTACATTAGTATATTCGACTTTTTTCTATTTTGTTCCTGAAAATATGACATTGATATAAGAATCCTTTTGCCGGGAATACCCGTTATCTTCGTCCGCCTGTCAACCACATATGGATCGTAAATCAATATGGAGCATCGTTTTTTGTCACAAGAATATAATAAAACACAAACAAACCGGACAAAGAACCCTTTTTAATTCCATGCCCGGCTGTTTATGCTTTATTCAATGTTCTCCGGCTATGCTTTCTTACAGAGCGGTATCCGTCAGACGCGTCATCGCGCCCGCGGCATCCACATAAGAGATTCCCTGCCCGATCTCGAACAGATCATCCTTTGCCAGATCAAAAACTTCCATCACTTTTGGCGAGAACTCTCCGCACTCCCCGTTATGTATCATATGAACCGCTTCATCCGCCGGATATGCCATCTTGTATACACGCTTGCTTACAAGCGCATCATAGACATCCACGATCGAAACGACCTGCGCCCAGATCGGAATCTCCTCTCCTACAAGACCGTCAGGATATCCTTTGCCGTTATAGCGTTCATGATGGTAGCGGCAGATGTCATAGCAATATTTATAAAAATCACTTTCCTCCTGCTTAAAGCGCTCCAATAATTCACAGCCGTTCGTCGTGTGCTTCTTCATCTGTTCGAATTCATCCGTCGTCAGCTTTCCGGGTTTTAGCAAAATGCTGTCCGGAATGGTGATCTTACCAATATCATGCAGTGCCGACGCATTAACGATCATACTGACCTGCTCTTTTGTCAGCTGGTACTCTGGATGGAACTTCATCATGTAATTCATCAATATCCGCGTGAAATATTTAACCCGCTTAATATGCTCTCCGGATTCCAAACTCCGGAACTCAACAACAGAGCTTAGCGCATTGATCAGAAATTCATTATTCTTTTCCAAACGTTTCTGCATGACGACAAGCTCGTTCGTCCGCTCCTCCAGTTTCTGTTCAATATCGATCCTGTTTTCAAACAGCTCCAGTACATTTAAGGTTCGGCGCATGACAACCTTCGCGTTAAACGGCTTATAAATAATATCCGACGCGCCGTATTCATATGCCTTTAAGTCAGATTCTGCCGTCGCCTCCCCGGTGATCATGATAACGGGGATCCTTTTCATATAGCCTTTCTGTGTCATATACTCCATGACCTCTAAACCGTTCTTCTTCGGCATCATCAAATCGAGAAACAGCATGACGATCTCATCATGTCCGGCATCTAAGATCTCAATTGCCTGCTCGCCGTCCGCTGCTTCAAGGACGCGGAACTGCTCCTTAAAAACAACCTTTAATATCTCGCGGTTAATATCCGCATCGTCCGCTATGAGTACTGTCTTCTTTTTTTCCATAACATTTCTCCACCTTACTACAATTATGATTTCTCTTTCGCATCGCATACCGCTTTTCTGCAAGCGTGGATACTGCGACTGTTTCAGAATTCGACTTTTGCATAATCATCTTTATAGTACCTTTTCCTTATCCCATATTGCAAGCGTTTTTGGGAAATATTTGAAAAATTTTGCGCAGCAAAATTTTTTACATATGTCTATTGACAATTTCCTGAAATTGGACTATGATTTCCATGTAACCAAGTACTTCATTTAGTGCTCTTCATTGATATGGAAGGAGGCTTCTCATGAAAAAAGTGATTCAAACATGCAAGACTATTTTAATTGCTGCCGTGCTATGCCCGACAATTTTACTAGCAAGCGCACCCACCGTACATGCGCAGGAATCTTCATTTGATTTAGAGCAGGAGATTTCAGAAAAGCGCGCCGCCGGAATTACTGTTTATGAACTTTATACGGATGATGGCGACATTATGGGTTATTTTGAGCCCTTGACCGAAGCAAATGTAATGGCAATGGCAGGATATGCCGCCGACATTACATACAGATGGAATTGTACACTAGATTCTAACCAAACTGGTACCGCCTCTAGTTCCCACTCCTTTATTCAGGGAGACACCATTATCATAGACATATCACAAAATCCTACCGGATGTATTAGCTATGTAGGATTATATGACAACGATACGGGCACTTACGGTTTCCCCGCAAGCGGATCAACAATCAATGGTTGGTCGAACGGTCGTCTTACAGTTGGATATACCGGGCATTTTTCTCTTGCTATCAGAAATGCTTCTTTTACCACTGTCCATTACGAAGGTTACTATGCCTTTTAGTTTTTATATGAATCGAGGTGTTTCTATATGAAAAAAAAGATGATTATTGGTACATCAGTCATGCTCCTAGTCGGGCTTTTTATATGCTCCTTCATGTTTCCTCCCGACAAAGACCATATATCTAATAGAGTTTTGATAGAATCTATCACCATAGTTCCCAATGAGGAAACTGTAACTTTTGATAACGATCTGGTAACAGATGATATTCCTGTATTACATGAATTTAGTTTCGGAACTTCAGAAGAGATTCCCACTTTACCGCTCACACCGGATGGAATGATCGAGGAATCCATCACCGTCGTTCCAGCGGATGATATCATAGAAGATGATTCTACTCCCCACAGCTTCACTCCGTAACACCCGTAAATAACTGCCTAACAGCAATGATATTCAAGAACCTCTGAGACGCGCACACATGCCATGTCTCAGAGGTTTTTTGAATGCCTCATGCCTCCGGCATACCGCTATGCCGCATCCCGGCTAAGACAGCCGCGCCTTTGCCAAATGACGGTATGGTGATTCCTTCCCCAATGTGCTACAATATGCAGGACAAGATATTTCACTCCAAGGGGGCTTACTCATGACACTGAAAGAACTAAAGACCGGCGAATCCGCCGTTATCCTTTCCGTCGGCGGAGAGGGCGCCTTAAGACAGCATTTTCTGGATATGGGTCTGATTCCGGGCGCGGAAGTGACTTTGGTCAAATTTGCGCCGATGGGCGACCCGATGGAACTTTTGATCCATGGCTATGAACTGACGCTGCGCCTTGATGACGCCGCAAAGATCGCCATTACCGAAGCTTCACCCGCATCAGGACAAACGAAAAAAGAACGAAAAAAAACGATCCCTCATCCGGGTCTCGGTGAGGGCGGCAAATATCACTGCAAAGAGGAAGAGCATCCGCTTCCCGAAACAGAGACGCTGACCTTTGCACTCGCCGGAAACCAAAATTGCGGAAAAACGACACTGTTTAACCGCCTGACCGGATCGAATCAGCATGTCGGCAACTTTCCGGGCGTTACGGTCGACCGCAAGGACGGCGTGATCAAAGGTTATCCGAATACACTCATCACTGATCTTCCCGGCATTTATTCGATGTCCCCGTACAGCAGCGAAGAACTGGTCACACGCGCCTACATCCTCTCGGAAAAGCCAAAGGGCATCATCAATATCGTGGACGCTTCTAATATTGAGCGGAACCTCTATCTGACCATGCAGCTCATGGAACTCCATATTCCCATGGTCGTTGCACTCAACATGATGGACGAGGTACGTGAAAACGGCGGATCCATTCTGATTAACGAAATGGAAGAGGCATTAGGAGTCCCGGTCGTGCCGATCTCCGCCGCCAAAAACGAGGGCATTCACGAGCTGATCGAGCATGCCGTTCACGTTGCCAAATATCAGGAATGCCCGACCCGCATGGATTTTTGCAGCGCCGACGATGAGGGAAGCGCCGTCCACCGCTGTATTCACGGCATCATGCACCTGATTGAAGATCATGCACAAAAAGCAGAGATCCCGATCCGCTTTGCGGCGTCAAAGATCGTCGAGGGCGATACGCAGATTCTTGACGCGCTTTCTTTGGATGAAAACGAGTTACATATGCTTGAGCACGTCATCGCACAGATGGAAAAAGAGCGGGGACTCGACCGCGCCGCCGCCATTGCCGATATGCGGTTTCATTTTATAAAAAAAGTATGCGATGATACAGTCGTGAAGGCGGGAGAGAGCAAAGAACATGTAAGGAGCCGTAAGCTCGACCGCTTCCTGACCGGAAAATATACTGCGATCCCCGCGTTTGTCGGCATCATGGGACTCGTTTTTTTCCTAACCTTCCATGTCATCGGCGCAGGGCTTCAAAATCTGCTCGCGGCGGGCATCGACTGCCTGACCGGTCTGACAGATGCCGCCCTCACGGCGGGGCATGTCAACCGCGCCCTGCATTCACTTCTCATAGACGGCATTTTTAACGGTGTAGGCAGTGTTTTAAGTTTTCTGCCGATCATCGTGAC
Organism: Lachnospiraceae bacterium; assembly: GCA_003979345.1. Taxonomy (GTDB): domain Bacteria; phylum Bacillota; class Clostridia; order Lachnospirales; family Lachnospiraceae; genus DLAJ01. Next base: position 30,636 of record RYVZ01000003.1, on the reverse strand, counting down.
CCTGTTCTTCTTTTTGTCGATGTTAGAGGACAGCGGCTATATGGCGCGCGTCGCGTTCGTCATGGATAAGCTTCTGCGCAAGATCGGTCTTTCGGGGCGCAGCATCGTACCGATGCTGATCGGCTTCGGCTGCACGGTTCCCGGCGTTATGGCAAGCCGAACCCTGTCGTCGGAGCGCGACCGCAAAATGACGATCCTGCTGACGCCTTTTATGAGCTGTTCTGCCAAACTTCCGATCTACGGTTTTTTCACGGCGGCTTTTTTCCCGCGTTACGGGGCGCTCGTCATGATCCTGCTCTATTTTGGCGGCATTATGGCTGGCATCCTCGCTGCGCTGATCATGAAAAGCAGCCTGTTTAAGGGCGAGCCTGTTCCGTTCGTCATGGAACTTCCAAACTACCGTCTGCCGGGTTTTAAGAATGTCATGATGCTGTTATGGGACAAGGCAAAGGATTTCCTTCAGCGTGCATTCACGGTCATCTTTATCGCCACGATCGTGATCTGGTTCTTGCAGACCTTTAGCCTTACCTTTAATATGGTATCTGATTCACAGGACAGCATTCTTGCGCTTCTTGCAGGCTTTATCGCACCGGTTTTTCTACCTCTCGGTTTCGGTGACTGGAGAATATCGACGGCGCTGATCACCGGCTTTATGGCAAAGGAAAGCGTTGTCGCAACGCTGTCTGTTCTCATACCGTCAGAAGCGGCGCTCTACGGAGTCCTTACCCCGCTAAGCGCCGCCTCATTACTCGTATTCTGCCTGCTCTATACGCCCTGCGTTGCGGCGATCGCCGCCATTAAGCGGGAACTTGGCACAAAATGGGCATGTGCCGTTGTCGTCGGGCAGTGCGTGGTCGCATGGCTCGCCGCATTCCTTGTCCGGCTTGCGGGAATGCCGTTTCTTTCGTAAGATCCTGTCAAATCATCTTACAATTCCGACAATCAGAAAAGAGTTTCGCATTGACCGGCGAAACTCTTTTCTATTTCACATCCGTAACCGCAGCCGCTTTCCGGAGTGCATACGCTTACGCTTTCAGCTTCTCCGAAAAGTCAGACATCGCCTCGGAAATCTTGATCTGCTGCGGACATACTTTCTCACAGCTTCTGCATCCGATGCAGGCGCTTGGCAGCTTCTCTTCCGGTTCCGCCATCAGTGCCATCGGGGCAAGGAATCCGCCTCCCGTGAAGCAGTGCTCATTATAGAGCGCCAGCAGTTTTGGTATGTCCATCCCTTTCGGACAATGCGTCGTACAGTAACGGCATGCCGTACAGGGAAGCACGATCTTTTTTACCATCGCATCCGCAATTTCCGTGAGGGTCCGCATTTCCGTTTCGTTGAGCGGCCGTTCCTCGCTAAATGTCCGGATGTTATCTTTTAACTGCCCCAGATCGGACATGCCGGAGAGCGTCACCGTAACGGACTTTTGGCTCTGCAAAAAGCGGAACGCCCATGCCGGAATCCCCTCATCGGGACGCAGTGCTTTTAATTTTTCTTCATCCTGTGCCGCAAGCGATGCCAGCTTTCCTCCGCGAAGCGGCTCCATGACCCATACGGGAATCCCGTATTCGTTCAAAAGCTCCACTTTCTTTTTTGCATCCTGGAACGTCCAGTCCAGATAATTGATCTGTAACTGGCAGAACTCCATATCTTTTCCGTAAGCTTCCAGAAAACGTCTGATCACATCCACACTTCCGTGCGCGGAAAATCCGAGATGGCGGATACGCCCGCCTTTCTTCTGTTCCATCAAATATGTATAAATTCCGTACTTTTCATCATCAAGGTATTCGTTGATATTCATTTCACAGACATTGTGGAACAAATAAAAATCAAAATAATTAACACGGCATTTCTCAAGCTGGCGCTCAAAGATTTCTTTGACCTTCGGCATATTGGATAGGTCATAACCCGGAAATTTCGTCGCAAGGAAAAACTTCTCCCTCGGATATCCGCTTACAGCTTTTCCCATCACAAGCTCGGAATTTCCGTCGTGGTATCCCCACGCCGTATCGTAATAATTGACGCCCTGCTCCATCGCATAAGCGACCATTTCAGCGACTGCCGCCTCGTCAATTTTTGCGCCATCGCCTCCGATGACCGGCAGGCGCATTGCTCCCATACCAAGCGCGGATAAACGCTCCCCCTGAAACTCCTTATAAATCATATCCGATACCCTCCGTTCTTCATTTTGCGATTGTTTCCTATTTCTCCGCAGCCCTCATTTCTATCATGATCCTTTTTGTCGCCACTTGCTATTTTGCCACGGTCTTTCATTTGTTGACGTTTCCCTTCACTGCTGTTTCTTTTTTGCTGCCGCCCCCGCCTCTCCCTTGTTTCTTTTTCTGCCGGCTCTTTATATAACCACTGTCAGTTTTGATCGTCACATCACATCCGTCAGCACGACAAGCAGCTCATGATACCGCTCGCTCTTTTCCCGGATATCCTCCTCTGTCACCCCGTAATAGCGGTGAATATCCGCCATGATCTGTTTTGCCTCTTTCATCAGACGTTTCCCCCCGTGGCGGCGCATCGTTGAAGCGCTGCACCCGCCGTTCACAAAGCCATGCAGCTTTTCCAATTCAATATGTACCTGACTGTATTCCCCCGGTTTGATCTCATAACAGTGATAATCGATCGGCATCACGTCTTCTGACAGTGCCGCGGCACGCTCCTGCACACGCATGCATGCCTCCATATACTCTTTTAGCGCTTCTTTCTGCCCAGGCTCATCAAGTGCCCGGATCGCTTCCATATCCGGTTTCGGCGGACGTTCGCCGACAAGCTCAGGGTGATAATGCATTGCAAGCGCGGCACGCATGTTTTTACAGTTTTCCACATAGACCGGATCATCATGCGGCACTTCGACCGCACCGTATTTCCCGATCATGTAAGTCTCAAGCTCCTCCATGCTGTGTGCGCCGGGGCGGATGCTTTTTTCCGCCCTGGCACGTCTTCTTTGGTATGCCGCATTGCGCTGCGCCGCTTTGAATCTGCGCCAGGGATTCTTCTCTTTTTGTCTTCCCCCGCCTGCCAGAAAAATACTGGTCGGTCCGTCGCTTCCGCCGATCACCGACACGGCTGCCGCTGCTTTTTTATCCATACGACGCCTCCTCATTAATCGCCCTCCCGCCAAATCAGGTTTCTTCGATGCTTTTGCTATATTAAAACTTTACATAACTTTACCCGGAACCTCGTATCGGATTCGGAACGTAGGCGCGCTCTTTAACTCGGCATAATAATTCGTCGCCCAGTCCTCCCTGTCCGTCTGCGGGTTCACGCCATCAGCAGGCGGCGCGAATATGGATACCGTGACCGTTTCCCCCGCAGCGACCGGCTTCTCCCAAAATGCGGGCATTAAGTCGATCGTCTTTGTCCGGGGCGCTTTATAAAACCAGCGTCCGTTCACGTGAAGCATGATGCCGGTCTCGTCCTCAAACGTGATCTCGCAGAAATCCGGCTGCTTCTCAAATGTGACCGGAACAGCGATCCCGTCCGCATCCTCCGAACCGCCCCAGCGCATCACTGCCGGAAACTGCACCTGCTCTCCCTCAGTCATGACCGGATTAAAATAGGGGTCCTCAAGCACTTCCTGATAATCTTTCATAAGCGGCTGCTCAATGCCGACCGCCTTATTATTCGGGTCTTCCTGCTCCAAGCCGAGTCTGCCTCTGTCACGGAACTGATACATCGAAATCCCCTGAAACCAGTCCGCTTTCTCATCGCGTACCTTCCACGCAAAACGTTTCACTGCCTCGCCCTGCATTGCGGCACCGGTCACGTCACCGTCCACATTAAACTCTGCCGTCGTCATCGGCTTTTTGCCGCAAAGCTTTGTAAGGTGCGCCGCTGTCTTTTTATATGCCTCGAACGTGTAGTCCACACTCGTGGCGGTATATTTTCCGCCGCCCGCCTCCGCAACGTCATAGGGCCAGCCGTAATGCAGCGCGAGATAGCGGTCCGCAGACCAGATATCCGCCGCTTTATATGCATCGATCAGCGCCTTTTCCTGCTCCATTTCGGAACCGTCATCTTTTAAGAAGCCTGCGCAGAGAATCGTCTGCACATTCGGCGCCTCCTCTTTGATAATCCGGTCAAAACGGACAAAGAATTGACCGATTTCTTCAAAACTATAGCGCTTATTATGGGTAAACCAATCCCCGGTACATTCATGATTGATGCGGATGCGCATTCTGCCGAACGGGCGCAGGTCCCGTGCAACCGCACGCAGCTCGTCATCCGAGAGTCCGCAGTCCACCGTCAGCGTCAGCAGAACGTCCTGCCCGTGTCTGCGGATATCTTTCATCTGCTCAAACGGCTGACCGTCCGCACCATACGGAAAATAATCGTCATACGGATAATCCCATTGAAAATGGATCTCCATATCTTTACATGCCTCGCTGATACGCTGCGGCCACTGTTCATCGTGCGGATACAGCGTATACATGATGTTCACGCAGCGGTGCGGGCGTTTCAGCTTCCATAGGATATAATCCTGATTCACATACTCCGCGCGTTCACTTCCATCTCCCAGATCGAGACCACACGCTGCCTTTCCCAAATGTATGTTTCGATACTTCTGTTCCATAAAAAATACCCTCCGTTTTATTTTATTGACTTACCTTTGATTCAAGCGTAGAATAAATTTCGTCTGCAGAATAGGCGGACTCATTCTTAAATCCATAAGGAGTAACCACGATGACGACCACACATCTCAATGTTGTAAATACCACGGATGCCGCATCCGGTTTCCCCGCTAAAAAAGGGTTTACCGGAAGCACGATCAAGCTGATCGCAATCATTTCCATGCTCATCGACCACACCGCCGCCACAATCTTAGAACGCATGATGATGCGCGCAGGCTATATGCTCGCTTCCATCAGTCAGGAATCCATGGCAAACTGGATTGCCGGACACCGGTTGCTCTACGTCTCTTACTTCGCCATGCGCATGATCGGACGTTTCGGCTTTCCGGTTTTCTGTTTTCTTCTCGTGGAAGGCTTCGCCCATACGCACAACCGTAAGAAATACGCGCTGCGTCTGTTTCTGTTCGCGCTGATCTCCGAGATTCCGTTCGATTTTGCATTTCGGGGAGAATGGTTCTATGCCAGCTATCAGAATGTATTTTTCACCCTGTTCCTCGGTATGCTTGCCATGTGCGCTTTTTCGTTCCTTGCAGAGCATATCAAAGGCGGTGTGCCCGCCATCATCGGCATGATCGCCGGCGCTCTCTTTACCGGCTTCTATAGCGGTCTCGCCGTCGAAAATCTGGTCTACAGTCTGCTCGAACCGTTCCTAGGAAATCTGTTATTCACACTGGGGATCTGGGGATTCCGGCTTGTTCTCATTACTGTCACAGCCGCCTTAACCGCGTTCGTGTTCTTCCTGATTTCCCGAAAACATTCCGCCGCATATGCCGGACTGATCGGCGCGGACTTAAGTGCCCTCTGTCTTACCGCGCTTGCCGCCGATCTGCTTATGACTGACTACGGCGGCATGGGCGTCATTACGATCGCGCTGATGTATGCCTTCCGTCAAAAACCAGTCAAATCCATGCTCGCAGGATGCATCTGCTTAACGATCATGGACATTATGGAAGCCACGGCATTCCTGATGCTCATCCCGGTCTCCCGCTATAACGGCAGGCGGGGCCTGAACCTCAAATATATATTTTACGCGTTTTATCCGGTCCATTTAGGACTGCTGTATCTGATCTGCATGGCGATGGGGCTTGCCTAAAAACATATATGCTTATGCAGATATACAATCGATAAGCAGGTGCACCAAAGGAATTTCTTTGAAATTCCTTTGGTGCACGGTACTTACATGCCGTATTTTGGCATGTTATGTACCGCTGCGAACCGAAAGCAGCGAAAACGTGCCTGCGTTGAATATATATCTGCATATCGTATATACCATATCTCTTTATATCGTTTCCTTAGGTTCCACGACCACATGCACATCGTCAAGTCCTGTGAGGTTCACGTTGCGGTTGACTTTTGCGTCATAGGTGTCCGCTTTCACGATCTCCGCTAAATCGATGCCCGTCGTCTCCTTCATGCTTTCGAACAATTTGGCCATGACGGCGGGTACATTTCCGGCAACCTGATCGACGCCGTTTGTTCCGCCCTCTCCGCCGATGATCGTGATCTTGTCGATCTGCTTAAGCGGCTCGGCGATTTTCGCCGCGATTTCAGGCAGAACCCCGATCATCATTTCCGCAACGGCAGCTTTATTGTACTTTGCATATGCTTCCGCCTTTTTCTCCATCGCTTCCGCTTCGGCAAGACCCTTCGCCTGAATCGCAGCGGCCTCAGCCTCCCCGACTTTACGGATACCCTCGGCTTCCTGCTCCTTGGCATAGCGCTCTGCTTCCGCCTGCGCTTTTCTTGCCTGTGCCTCACGCTCGATCTCAAACTGTCTGGCTTCCGCGGCATGCTGCACTTCAAACTGCTTTGCCTCGGCTTCCTTCTGACGCTGGTAGAGCGCCGCATCCGCCTTCTGCTGCGCCGCATATTTATCTGCCTCAGCCTGCTTCTTTACTTCCGCTTCCAGCGCATGCTCCTTAACGGCAACTTCCTTCTGCTTTAATTCGATCTCCCGCTCCTGACGCGCAATATCCGCATTCGCAGTCGTGATCTCGATTGTCTTACGCTGTTCCTCTTTCTGGATCTCGTACGCCGCGTCCGCCATTGCCTTTTTCGTATCGGACTCCTGCTGCAATTCTGATTTCTTGATCGCAAGCTCATTCTGGCGCTTTGCGATCTCGGTCTGTGCCGCGACGGCGGCGTCGTTCGATTCCTTATCCGCCGATGCCTGCGCCACCTTAATATCTCTCTCGCTCTCGGCGCGGGCGATCGCCGCCGCTTTCTTGATCTTTACGATATTATCAATACCTAAGTTCTCAATGACTTCGTTGCCGTCCACAAAATTCTGGACATTGAAGCTGATGATGTCTAAGCCCATCGCCGCTAAATCCGGCTCGGCATTCTCTTTTACGAGCGTCGCGAACTTCTGCCGGTCGGAAACCATTTCCTCCAGCTTCATTTTTCCGACGATCTCACGGACATTACCCTCAAGCACTTCCCTCGCCACGCTCGCGATATATTCGGTGTTTTTGTTCAAAAAGTTCTCTGCCGCAAGCCGCAGCTTATCCGGCTCATTGCTGATCTTGACATTAACGGTCGCGTCCACATTGATGTTGATGTAATCCGCTGTCGGCACCGCATTGCTCGTTTTGACGTCGATCGGGATCAGCCGCAGATTCAGCTTATCGAGCCGCTCAAAAAACGGAACCCGGATGCTTGCCTTTCCGATCACGATCTTTGATTTCTTCTTAACGCCCGAAATGATAAACGCCATATCGGGCGGCGCCTTAACATACCCGACGGCAAACAAAATCACGATCAGCAGCACGGCTGCAATTCCCGCGATCATCGGAATTGATAACCCTTCCATATAACACTTCCTCCTTTTCTCTTGCGTACCCCTTAGTTTCTTTGCTACAATACCGATATTAAGTATATAGGATTTCCGGTAAAAAAACAATGTTTGGGAGAAAACTATGATCGATCCGATCCGCGATCCGGCATACCACGACTATCAAAATAAAAAACAATCAAAAAAGGTATCCGGTTCCAATACAGAAAAAGGAAAATTTAATCTGGATTATGCCGAAGAAGGCGTTCTCTACGAACCCTCCTCCGATGAAGAAAAAGAGACCTCCGGGGCTGAAAAAAAACAGGCCGGTTCCTTTCAGGCTTCTGCCGCGCTTGAACTGCGCGAACTGACTGAAACCGACTCTGCCCCCGCAAAAAAGGCGGCGGACTCCCAGCCTTCTCTTACCGATTCCCTGCGTACTTTTTTTGCCCGCGCGAAGCAAATGCTGCGCCGGCTTTGGAGTACGATCTGGGAGAGCACCCCTGCAAAAAAGGACGACGTCGTTACCGATGAAGAGCTGCACGATGCAAAAGACGCTGCGGCAGACGAACCGACAGAGCCCGCAGGCTCCGTAACATTGCAGGCGGACAATTCTGCGAACGCTCCCGATGCGGCGGACAAAACACCTGCGGGAAACATGGCAGCCGGAACCGTGAACAGTGGCACGGACAAAAAAACCGGCGCACAGGACACCCTGCACGCCGGCAATGACGCCCGCATTCTAAACGCGCTCAAATCCGGAGATCACAAAAACTTCCGTTCCCTTTTATCCGAAGACGGGAAACGCACACCGGCACGGAATTCCTCGCTGCTCACCTACTATGACGCAAGGGGAAATCTCATTTCTCCCGACGCCTCGGTGCAGCAGCGCGTCCTGCACGGCGACCGCGGCAGCATGAAGCGTTAAACCATAAACCGTAAGGCGGCTGCCTGCCGTAAGAATCACTGCAGAAGCGACGGATCAATGATAAATTCCGGGTGTTCCTCCGCATCGGCACTGATCTGGCTGCCGTCAAGCACGATCACAAGGTCTCCGTTGTCATTAAAATAATAATTCTGATCCTCATTGATACGGGTAAAGGATGTCTGCCCGCATGCCTGTGCCGTTTCTGTCATATCAGCATTGTCCGTGGAACTCTCTATCTTCTTCGATTCTATTTGTGACAGGATCTCATCGCTGATGATCGCCACATAATCCCTGCCATTATATAATTCGCCAAGTGTCATTAACGCATCCTGACTTTTATCCACATTATAATATGTGCGGCATTCTGTATCCGCATCCTCATTCTCATTTGCATAAATGATCAGCGTAAACCACTCGTCACTGTCCGTAACAATCTCATAGCCCGTCAGTGTAAACCGTCCGCCGTCCCGCTCATTTTCCGCTTCAAAATGTTCCACCAGCCGCTGTGTATAACCATCCGTGTCGGAATCCATGGCCCTCAGCGAACCTTCGTCGTCACTGCCGCCCGAGTATGCCGCGATTCCGTCGCTGTCCACATCCTCCCCGCCGGCCGCATATGCCAGTTCCGGCAGGTTATCATCCTGCCCATAACCGGTTTCCGCACTCCCGGCACATTGCGCTTCCGGCACGGCACAATCGGCATCGTCCATAACTGTCTCCATATCAGATGTGACTTTTGGCATCATCAGCATATTATTTTCGTCCGCTGCGCTTTCCGTCCGGGTACCGCTATAATCCCTGACAGTTACCGCTCTGAAAAAGCTGCCGATGACCGGGGTCCTTCCCATCCGCTCTGCCATCTGCTCATTCAGATTCGGTAAAAGAACAAGAATCAGGATAACTGCCGCCGCACCGGATACCGCTGTACTGATATATGCCATCCTACGCCTCTTTACCGCGCGCTTTTTCCCGCGCACGACCGATTCCTGTATCCTGTCACGGACGCTCTGAGGTACAGGTACACTGCGGTATTGTTCAATCAGCCGCTGCCATTCTTCATTCCTATCCATTTGTACCCCCCCCCCCGATTTTTTTGTTTTTTCAACCTTTCGATCACTCTTCACCGAGTGACAATTTTAGCTTCTCAAGAACCCGGTAAAGCCGGCTCTTTGTGGTGCTCAGATTCAGATTCATCACATTCGAGACCTGCTCGATCGTCATGTCCTCAAAAAAGCGCAGTGTAATGATCGCTCTTTCTTCATCCGTCAGCATATCTATCGCTTTCTTTAAGTCGATATCCTGATAACTGTCTTCTTTAGACAGCATATCCTCCTGCACCTCTGTATATTCTCTTCTGTTCCGGCGTACAAAATTAACTGCCTCGTTCATCATGATATGATAGATCCAAGTACCTGCAAATGACTCGTTGCGCAGCGTATGCGCACGGGAAATCGCTTTATAGGCCCCCTCCTGTACGATATCCAGTGCATCCTGTTCACTCCGTACATAGCTATATGCTAACCGGTAATACTTTTGATAATTTTCCATCAGTATTCCGCTTATCATTTCCTCTCTGCCCTGTCTCACAACCGTTCCCCTTTGTAAGCCCTACTGATTAGACTCTCATCCACACCATAAAGTTTCAATTAACGCCCGCACGATATCCGCGGAACGTATCTCTGCAAAAACGCCCGCCGGATCAGTATTTCCCTGCTTCTTCATACAGCGCTTCCAATACGTCAAAATAGTCCTCAAACGTTTTTTTACAGCAGCCCGGATTATCGATCACAATTCCTCCGCTGCGCAGACCGATCAACGTAAACGCCATCGCCATGCGATGGTCGTCATACGTTTTTATGACTGCCGGTTTCGGCTCCCTGGGAAAAATGCGTATCCCCTCGTCCTCCGGGATCTCCTCGCAGCGGATCCCCATGCGCGTCAGCTCGCAAAGAATTGCTGCCATCCGGTCAGATTCCTGCTTCCTGATATGCCCGATCCCGACGATTTCCGTCACGGAATCGGCATAAACAGCAAGCGCCGCCAAAGTCATCGTCTGATCGGAACAGTCACGCAGATCTACATGAAGCCCCGGATAATGTGTGATTCCCGTTCCGCGCACAAGAAGTCCGTCCGGCGTATCTTCAAGCGTACAGCCAAGCCCGCCAAGCAGTCCGACATACCGGATGTCTCCCTGCAGGGAACCGGCATGCACATGCCGCACAAGCACATCCACTCCTAATAACGGCGCTAAACTGTAAAAGTATGCGGCACCGGACACATCCGGCTCCACGATATAATGCTCTATTCCGAAATGCTGTCCGCCCTCTACATAGTACCCGGTTTCCTCCCGCTGTACGCAAAGTCCGAATTGCTCCATCATGGCGATCGTCATACGGATATAAGAACCTTCCGTGCGCCTCCCGGTCATATGCACATGAAGTCCCTCCGGCAGCAAAACTGCTGCCATCAGGAGCGCACTTGCAAACTGACTGCTGACACTCGTGTCGATCGTGACCTCTGAAAACGCCATTCCATCTGCATGAAGCGAAAACGGAAAATGCCGCTTCTCACCATGATATTCTATCTCTGCCCCGCCCTGTTCAAGCAGGGATAGCAGCGGCTCCATCGGGCGCTTTGCCATCTGCCCTGAAGACCCGATCTCATAATCGCCGCCTGCAAACGCAAGCATTACCGTAAGAAACCGGGCTGCCGTGCCGGCACTTCCCACGTTGATCGCCGCCTGTGGATGCGGAATCTTCCCGCCGGTTCCGCATATTATGACACATCTGTCTTTTTCAAAGATTTGAAGTTGAAATCCAAGATTTACAAGACACTGAAGAAACACACGGGAATCTTCACTGAATAATACGCCTTCCAGTCTGCATGTCCTGCCAGAAAGCGCTGCCAGCAAAAGCGCCCGGTTTGTCATGCTTTTCGAACCCGGAACACTTACACAGAACATGCCCTTTCTTTTCAATGGTCTGACCCGATATGTCTGTTCCATCCGGAATCCTCTTCTTTCCATGCCGGCGGCTTCTATTACCGCACCGCGGCATCACGTCATCTGACTGCAGTGTAAAAAAATCATATCATACTCTGTGTGCGCATACAACTTCATTTTGCAGAGACACTATCCTTATGAAAACACGGCAAAGTCACACACAACAAAAACTTGATACCGCTCTGCTTCTTTTTTTTATTGTATCCGTTTCAGGATATTTATGGGAGATCCTTCTCTATTATTGTATGAACGGCACCTTCACAAACCGCGGTTTCTTCCACGGTCCGTGGCTGCCGGTCTACGGGCTCGGCGCAGTCCTGCTCGCCGCCATGCTTGAGAAGTTCCCAGCCCGCCTGAAGCGAAAGCCGCTCACGCTGTTTTTCCTGTCCGCCCTCGTGTGCTCGGCGACGGAATATCTGCTCGGCACCTATCTGGAAATGCGCCGCCACATGCGCTACTGGGATTACAGCGGCTGGCCGCTCTCAATCCAGGGAAGAGTCTGCCTGATTTCTTTTTTGTTTTTCGGCCTTGGCGGTCTCCTGCTCGACGGCTGGCTGCTGCCCGTACTCAGGCGCCTCCCGGAACGCCTTCAAAAATCAAAGCGTTCCGATCCGTCAAAGCACATTGGCGGCATCACGCTGCTACATGTTACTCTGGGAGCGCTCTGCCTGCTGTTTACATTGGACCTGATCTATTCATACGTACATCCGAATATCGGAAATAATATTTCTTTCAAAGTCCGGTAAGTTTCTCAAAGGAAATGCTGATTGAATCAGTGTTTCCTTAAGAATCCTGAAGAATGTGCATGCCCTTTAGTTCCTCATCCTCTATGCCGCAAATCAGCTCTTTTGCGTGCGCTTCCATATAGGTGTTGTCCGTCGCTGTCAGCCCTTCGTCATGAAGCTCCTGTGCCATAACCTGACAGACCGCTTCAACGATCAGCAGTCTCCCGTCCGACTGTGCCTGCTCCGACTGCCATTTCTGTTTAGAATCTGTCACATCTGTCAGAAGCATCAGCATATCGCCTATTTCTGACAGAATTGTCATATCTCGCAAGCCTCTGTGCATCCATTTATAAAAAGGACAATATTTCCGGTTCAACAGATAGACAAGCTGACATGCCGAACGCACAAACTCTGAAAGCGCAAGCTCCGCCGCAAGGTATTCCCCTCTGCGCATGCAGCGCGCATAATTATATTGTCCGCTCTGCGCCATGATTGCCGCGCACGCCGCCATTTTCTTTTTGCGCACATCCTCGGGATAATAGGCAAGCAGACCGTTGCGAAACGAACTGAAAATGCCTGCATGATCCTCAAACACACGTCCGTTTGCCGCCGCGCTGAGTCGTTCTGACGGCAGCGCAAGCCATTCCCGGTTTGTCTTAGGCAGCGTATCCGTCCCCAACAGTCCGTAATAAAACGCCCCGGTCTCCAGCACGCCGACACGCCCTGTACCCTGTTCGGTCGTTCTTCGCGCAGAAATCTTGTAACGCCCGGCTGCCGCGTGCTCCCAAGCGGCAGCCGCCTTATCATACTCCGCCTGCACCGCCGCCCCGTAACGTTCAAAATCCTCTTTTGCCAGCCAGATACAGACGCCCGCCCCGTAATCGTGATCGGCGGAATACACATCATCATATCCGTAACATTCCGAGCCGTGCCCAACAAGCCCTGCTGCCGCTCTGTCATAAAGCGCCGGAAAACGCTCTTTCAGCATCGGCTTTACGGCTTCCGTATAAAAACGTTCCGCCAGCTCCAAACCTTTGATCTCAATTTTTTCCATTTCCAAATTCCCCACACTACCGGATACCGCAGTTTCTTTTTCCGGGACATGTCGTCTGTCAGTCCCGTTTTGATCTTCTGCAGCTCAATCCATAGATCTTATCAACGCACTTCTCACGCGCTCTGCGCGCAACAGATATGCCTGTCTGCGCTCCGGCTCGCCAAGCTGTTCACAGACTGCCGCACAGTTCTCCGAAAGGATCGCATAGCTCTCGTTCTCCCCAAAATGCTTTGCGACTTCCTCACACGCCCTGTCATAAAGCTCCAGCGCGCGCGCATAATCCGCTTTGCGAAACGCCGCTTCGGCAAGTCCGGCAAGCGCCCCGCTGTAATGCGCATCGGTCTTTTCTCCTGCTTCCTCAAAAATAGAGACCGCCTCGGTGAGCAGCTTTTCCGCTTCCTCCGTCCGCGACAGCTTAAACTTGATCAGCGCAAGATTCGTCAGCGTCGTCGCTTCCTCCATCCGCGCGTCCGCCTGCTTTCTGATGATGTCAAGCGCTTTTTCGGCAAGCTCCGCCGCCTGTCCGTTTTCACCCGTCGCTTCCAAGAGCATGCTCATATTGTTATAAAGCCCCGCAAAGCGGTAATCATCGGGCGCGATCAATCCCTCATAAATGCCCGCCGCCCTCATATACTGCTCGTACGCGTCCCGGTAGCGTCCGCCTGCACGGTATGCCGTCGCTGAGTTTAACAGCACCGTCGCAAAATGCTCCGTATCCTCCATCTGAAGCTCCTCCATGAGCAGCAGCACATCCTCCGATGCCTGGTACGCCTTTTCATGCTGTGAGATACTCCGGTAAAAACCGATCATCTCATTACAAACCGCGATGTATGCCTGCCAGTCCTCATCTTCTTTTGCCTGTGACAAAGACGCTGTCAGATACGGCTCCACCCGCGTAAGTTCATTATTTGTAAACAAATCATCCAACGTCTGATAAAATACATTGATGTCCATTTTATGTTCCGTGCCTTCCCGCAAAGCATCTGCCGCTTCGCCCAAATCCATTGTTTTTTGACCGAATATTTTTATTATATCAGTATCCGCCCGATTTGTAAAAAATTTCATAAAAAAAATCATCACAAAAATCATCACAACATATTGACAGTTTCTTCTTTTGGTTGTATGGTTAGTTACACAAGTAACGAACCGATGAACCCAGAAAGGAGGACGCATGAACGAATTTCTGTCCCAGGAAAAATCGATTTATCTGCAGATAGCCGAAATGTTGGAAAATGATATTCTTCGCGACGTCCTTCTCGAAGAGGAACGCGTTCCCAGTACGAACGAGCTTGCAAAGCTCTATGCGATCAATCCGGCAACTGCTGCCAAAGGCATCAACCTTTTGGTGGACACCGGCGTCCTCTATAAGAAACGGGGAATCGGCATGTTTGTTGCCTCCGGCGCGAAAAAAGCCATTCGCAGCCGCCGGCGTGACGGATTTTTTACTTCCTGCCTGTCTTCCGTTTTGGAGGAGACAAAACGCTTAAATATCAGCCGCAGCGAACTGATCTCGATGATCGACTCAAATTACGAAAGGGGCACGAAAGAAGTATGAGTACCGGAAAACTGATCTGCAACGATCTTGTGAAAAAATACGGAAAAAAAGAAATTCTGCACGGCATTGATCTGGAACTTGAGCCAGACAAAATTTACGGTCTGATCGGACGCAACGGCGCCGGTAAAACGACGCTGCTTTCCACCCTCACGGCGCAGAGTCCCGTCACAAGCGGCACGGTCACCTATAACGGCATGCCTGTCTGGGAAAATCAGGACGCACTCGATCATATCTGTTTTTCAAGGGAATTAAACCCCCTGATCGGATGGGGCGCCAACAGCCTGAAAGTAAAAGATTACTTAAAAGCCGCTTCGCTCTTTTTCCCTAACTGGGATAAACGGCTCGCTGAACGCCTCATAAAAGATTTTGAGCTCGAAACGAAAAAGAAGATTTGCAAGCTGAGCAAGGGAATGATGTCCATGGTCACGATCATCATCGCGCTTGCGAGCAAGGCGGATATGACCTTCCTCGACGAACCGGTTGCAGGGCTTGACGTCATTGCGAGAGACGCTTTTTACAAGGAGCTGCTCTCGGAATACACGGAAACGGGACGCACGTTCCTGGTCTCCACACATATCATCGAAGAAGCCGAAGATCTGTTTGAGGAGACAATCTTCTTAAACGACGGACGCATTCTGTTAAAGGAAACGACACAGACGCTTTTGGAGCGCGCTGTCCATATCAGCGGCAAAGAAGAAGATGTAGACGCGGCGACAGCGGGGCTTACCGTGTACCACCCCGAAAAGCTTGGCAGGAGCAAGGCTGTGACCGTTCTTTTGCGCGAGGGACAGCGTATTGCGGACGGCTATGATCTCAGCAGCCAGCCCGTCAACCTGCAAAACCTTTTAATCGCGTTATGCGGTTCCGACACTCATTCCGACGCGCCGGATGTACGGCGGAGCACGGCAGAAATACCGCAGAATGCACCGGAGGGGAACTCCGGTGACAGAAAGGACCGGTGAACCCTATGAAAGGCTTTTTACGTGCCATCCGATATTTCACGCTTATGGCAGGAGAATATATCGCGCTTTGCCTCGTTGTCGCGGCGGCATGTTTTCTGTTTGGCCTGCTCTGGTCCGAACGTGTAAACACGGAGGGCTTTCCGGTCGTCGTTTTATTGGTCCTGTACCTTTTTATCGTTGTGTTCAGCATGGGAAATAATTTAATCATGCCGTCGCTTGTGATTCCCTATAGCTGTACGCGTAAGTCCCTGTTTTGGGGAACCCAGTACATGATGCTGCTGATCGTCAGCGCTATTTTGGTATTGTTAGGAATCTACTGCCACTTTTTTACAGAAGCAGGACTGCGCGGCTTCCTACGCCTGCTGCCCGCATCTGCCGGCCTCTTTGCAGCCTCTGTGGGACTCGGCGCGCTGCTCGGCGGAATCGTTCTAAAATTCGGCAGGGCGGCTGTCGTGATCATGACCGCCTGCTCCGGGATTTTGGGCGGCGTCGTCGGATTCTGCTTCTCGGCATTTTCCGACGACAGGGGAATCGACCCGGTACTTATGACATTCCTTTCGAAAAATGCAGTATGGATCCTGCCAGCCGGCTTTGCGGTCCTGCTGCTTGGAGACACGGTAAACTATTCGATCCTCCGCAAAACCGCCGTGACCCGCTGATACCCGGTCACAAAAACCGTATGTTTTTCCGGCATCTGCCGGACGAGACGTTTCATTTACAAGGAGATATGACGCATGAAAAAAACAGTGCTTACCATGCTTAAAACAGGAATCCCGTTTTTCAGTCTGAGCTTTTGCTTCGTCCTTGGCTTCGGTCTGTTCGGCACGGTCTTCTTTGAAGTCATCATGCGTGTATCGGAATCCCATGCAGAAAATCCCGAAACTTTCGAGATGGCGTTTCTCATGTCGCTGATCGCGTTTATGGGCGTTGCTTTCCTGTTCGCCATGTTGTATGTACAGCGGAATTTCGAGACCGCTGTCGGCATGAGCCGCACACGCAGATCTTTTTTTGCCGGCAGTCTCCTCTGCGCCTTTACTGCTGCAGTATGCGGCTGCGCGGCGCTTTACCTGTCCGCACTGACCGAACAGCTCCGACTAAAGCACTGGTGGAACGCATATCCCTGCGAATCCAATTATTTTGCCTCCCTTACTCCGACGCTCCTTGCCCTTTTCCTGTTTGCCTTTACCATACTGGCGCAGTTTATCGGTGTTCTGTTCCTTCGCTTTGGAAAAGCCGCCTTTTGGGTGATCTGGGTTCTCTGGATGGTCGGTGCGTTCACGATCCCGCGCGCGATAAGTGATCTGGAAAATGAACGGCATACGGTAATGTCCCATATAGTTCTTACATTAAGAGAGATCATTTCCTGGCTTCCGGCTTTTGCATGGCTCCTGATCAGTACGGGCTTCCTGTGCGTGATCGCCCTGATCAGTTACCGGATGCTCCTGCGCCAGAGGGTATCGTGATTTTAAGACATGGCAGTACTGCGGGGACGCCCGCTCCATATAAATGCAAATATCATGAAACATATTATTTTCTAAGGAAAGGATGAAACCTATGAGTCTCGAAGTAAAAAATCTCTCCAAAAAATACGGCGAAAAGACCGTACTTGAAAGCCTGAGCTTTTCCATGGAAAAGCCCGGCGTTTACGCACTGCTCGGCACGAACGGCGCCGGCAAGACCACTTCCATCCGTATGATGCTCGGCATGTTGTCCAAAAACAGCGGCGAGGTCCTTTGGAACGGCAAGCCGCTCGATACTGCGACATGCAATGTCGGCTATCTCGCCGAGGAGCGCGGTCTCTACCCGAAATATGCACTGATGGACCAGTTGATCTACTTTGCCGGTCTGCGCGGCGTTCCGAAGGCGGAAGCAAAGAAGCGTATCAAGCACTGGGCGGCACGCCTTGAAGTGGAGGAATATCTCTATCCCAATACTTCCCCGGACGCTTCCGATGCCAATCCTGCACAAAAGACCGGTTTTGGCGGGGCACGTGCCGGCGCTGCTGCCCGTAAAAAGAAAAACAAACCAAGACTCGCCGATCAGCTCTCCAAAGGAAACCAGCAGAAGATCCAGTTTATGACGGCGCTGATCTCCAATCCCGAACTGCTGATCTTAGACGAGCCGCTTTCCGGTCTTGACCCGGTCAATACCGACCTGTTCAAAAACATCATCCGCGAGGAGATCACCGCAGGCAAATACCTGATCATGTCAAGCCACCAGATGGCGACCGTCGAGGAATTTTGTACCGATATCACGATCCTTGACCACGCGAAAGCGGTTCTTCAGGGTAACTTAAACGAAATCAAAAAGAGCTACGGCCGCGTCAATCTCGCGCTGAAAGTCGAACAGGACATCATGCCGTATATCACGCGGGCAAACGTCACGCTC
The DNA here is from genome assembly GCA_003979345.1 of Lachnospiraceae bacterium. Taxonomy (GTDB): domain Bacteria; phylum Bacillota; class Clostridia; order Lachnospirales; family Lachnospiraceae; genus DLAJ01. Next base: position 12,609 of record RYVZ01000003.1, on the reverse strand, counting down.
TTAACGGAAAAAGAACACGAGTACCAGTTGAAAGTAACCGGTGAGGCACAGGCAAACGAACTGCTTTCCATGCTGATCGCAGATCATATTCCGGTCATTACCTTTGACCTCCGCGAGCCGTCCTTGCATGAAATCTTTGTTGAAAAAGTAGGTGGTGATGCTCATGAAACAGTATAAAGGACAACTGACGGGAACCGGCATGGTATACCGCTTTACCCTGACGCAGTTCCTGAAAAACAAAGCAAACATGATATCCCTGATCATCATAATCCTGTTTTCGATCGCCTCCGTGCCGGTCACTTCCCTGATCGGAAACAGCGGCAGTACGGCACTGTACTCAGATGTTGCTAACGTGTATTTCAGCGACTGTGCGGAGCCATATGCCTTAACAGGCGCCGATCTGCAGAATGCGGCAGACGAAAATGAGTTTTGGTCTAAGACAACGTTCCACAGTGTGGACGGCGCACCGGCGGACAGCGCCCAGAGCGCGCCCGGTCCTAACGACGTATATGCGTCCATCCTTTTTGACGCCGAAACAGGCACGTACCAGCTTTCCGTCACTGCGGCGGAAAATACCGAATTAAGTGACAACGACATCGCCTCCCTCAGCACGTTTCTCACAGAGCAGTTTGACCAGATGCGCTACCGCACGCTTCATATTTCCGAAGAGCAGCTTGCGTTTGTCATGGCTTCCTGGGAGTCCGATACAGAGTCCTACGATTCCTACTTGGAAGATGAAAACCGGTGGAGCACGCAATATATCGTCCAGCTCATCTATTCCATTGTCGTGATGATGGTGAGCGTCCTTTCGGTATCCTATATCGTGCGTACCGTCATTGAGGAAAAAGCTTCCAAGCTCATCGAGCTCTTAATGGTAAGTGTAAAGCCGCTCGCCCTGATCGTCGGCAAAATTCTTGCCGCCATGACATATGTGCTCATGACAATGGGCGGCATGATCCTCGGCTACCTGCTGTCCCACGCCGTATGCAGCAGATTTATGGCTGTCGCACCGCTTTCGGAAATGTTTGCGGGCGGGGAATTCAGTATTTCAGGCGGATTATTGAATTTCAGCGCACTTTTCATCATAGCTGTCGTCATCTCCCTGCTGCTTGCATTCCTGACGTTCGCGATCATCGCAGGGCTTTCGGCAACGGGCTGCTCGTCCACTGAGGATACGGAGAGCGCGACCATGGGCGTGACGCTTTTGATCATGGCAGGCTATATCATCTCCATAATGGCAACGTCTACCGGCTCCGAAACAATGGCTCTGATCACAAGCATTTTACCGGTCATCTCGGTTTTCTGCGCACCGATCCACTTCATGATGGGCAATATCAGCGCAGGCATCCTGATCCTGTCGTGGATCTTACAGGCAGCTGTCGTCATCCTGCTCGCCGTTTTCTGTGCAAAGGTTTATACAAGCCTGCTCATGCACCGCGGAAACCGCGTAAAATTAAAAGATATGCTTACAATGGCAAAGACATCCTCAGCAAAGGGGGTACAGTAATATGGGTAAGATAAGTCAGTCAAGTGCAACCAAACAAGTATTTTCTTTTACACTGGCAAGGCAGTTCGAGGCAAAAAGCTACCGCATGATCACAATTCTTCTCGCGGTGGTCTGTTTCCTGCTTCCGGCAGTGATCATGCCGTGCGTAGAGAAGTTCGGTAAGCACACCGCACGGGCGGATGAACCGTCGCCCGTCACAGATGTATATGTTGTGGACAACACGCCCGTATCCGTAGACTTTAACTTCTTAAGTCAAATGGGAAATCCCCGTTTCTCCGATATTTCCTATACCGACTGCGGGAACGATCTTGAAGCGGCAAAGGCGCTTGCCGATGCCAATCCGATGAGCCTGATTCTGACAATCGACTTAAACGGAACCTACCGCTTTCACCTGCTGCGGACGGACGAATGCGATATCTCAGTGGATGACGCGAACTCCCTGAAAGATTACATCAACATGTATTTCCGTCTTGTGCTCAGTGAAAAAGCGGGCATTTCCTATGAAACGCTTGCCGAGCTTTCCGTTCCGGTCGTATCACAGACCACGCATATCACGGCGGACGGACAGCCCGTAGAAAATGAAAACGAAGACCCTGATGATCCTGTGACGGCTATGAAACCGGTCCTGTCCATGCTCATGCCGTACGTCAATATCATGCTGATCTATTTCCTTGTTCTTTTCTACGGACAGGGCGTTGCAAACTGCGTCATCATGGAAAAGACTTCCAAATTGATGGATACCTTCTTAGTCTCCGTCAAACCGACCTCCATGATCTTCGGTAAAGTATTTGCCGTCATCGCGGCAAGCACCCTCCAGTTTGTCCTTTGGATCGCGGCACTGATCGGCGGCTTCGCCGCCGGCTCTATGTTTGTAAAAATGATCAATCCGCAGACCGATATGACTTTGATCGCATTTTTTGATCTGCTCGGAAACATGTCGGGAATGTTCACGATCGGCGGCGCGATCCTCGCCCTGCTCATGATCATCGGCGCGTTTGCACTCTACTGCGGACTTGCCGCGATCGGCGGTTCCCTGGCAAGCAAACCGGAAGATCTATCCTCGACAAACAGTTTGTTTACACTCATTCTGATCATCAGCTTCTTTGCGGTGATCACCTCCGGCGCAATGACGGGAAATATGCCTGCTTCCGCAGTATGGTACGACTTCGTTCCGTTCACGTCGATTCTGGTAACACCGAGCCGCGTGCTATTGGGTTATGTTTCCATTCCGACCGCATGCGCCTCTCTCGCGATCGTGCTCGCCTGCGTCGTGCTCTGTCTGGCAGCCGCGGGTAAAGTATACCGCATGATGTCGCTTTACAAAGGCAATCCGCCGAAACCGGCGGCATTGATCGGGATGCTGAAAGGAAAATAAAGTTCATCATTTTGTTTATATGTTATAAAAGCAGATAGGTTCCTGTACGGCACGCTGCCGTTTCACGGATCTATCTGCTTTTTTTGTATGACTCTTTGAAGTATGAATCTTTTTCTGCTCTTATCTTGCCTGCTGATTCACAGCGTTTTTCATATCTTACAATTGTTCAAGGCACGCCTGAATTTCGGCACATACGGCGCGATCGTTTTCAAACACCTTCGCATAGAGGCGTTTCAGCGTTTCCTGTGTTTCCTTTTGTAAGATCAATACTGCGGACTGCTCATTGATCTCATATCCGGTCTCGGGACCCACACCAAGCGCACTCCATATCTTCCATCCGATGCCGTGCGTTTCATCATTTCCCTCCATCATATACCGTGCCGCAAAAATATTACTCAACCGGTTATGTATTTCTTTATTTGTGCAGACATTGCACAACAGGTTTTCGGCCCCGGTAAATGCTTCCGCGGCATGCCATCTTGCTTCAGTCGGCACACCGATGATGCCGCACATCATGCCGGCAGTGTCCATGGCGTTTTCCGCCGTCACATGATCGAGCGCATCCATGATCACGCTTTCAAGCGCAGTATGCTCCTTATAGGACAGAGCATCTGCGATGCGCTGCAGGAGCTCTTTGCAGGACATCTCAGGCACGGTACAGCCAGTGATGACAATGGCATCGCGCAGCGCGGAATACCAGTTATCGGACAGAGCATGAAACTGTGAATCCAGACCATACACCGTATCTGCATCATACCCTGCTGCCAGAATCCACGCCATTTCGTTTTCCAGCCGCAGCAGAGTCGGGAAACCAGCATCCAAAGAGCTTTTCATTGTGGAAAGCATCTCTTCCTTTGCGCTGGTACCATCAAAGCGCTGATAAGAAAATCCTGCAAACCGCGCCAGTGCATGGACAAAATCATCATCCCAGCGCCAGCCGCTTCGAAATCCCGGCAGAGAATGTGGATCAACGGTGTCATCCCACGGATAATCGAAGCCAAACGCCAGTGTCGATGCCGCCAAAAGAGAATGATAAACGGACTCCTGATGGCGTTCGAGCAGATGATCCCCACAGGGACTGCAGTGAATGCAATGGCGGCGCTTCGACGTACACCAATAAGGTGTTTCCACCGTATATCCGCGCGCAATGACCAGCGCAGATGCAAGTGCCGCAGTAAAATTATCTGATTCCGCACCCACTGAAAAGGGTACCTGATGTCCTAAAATTTTTTTCATATTTTTAACCATAGCCTTTCCTTTTTTTCGTCCGCATATGATGTTTTTGATCATGGATCATGAAAAGGCTTCCTTTCTTTTTATTTTGTCTTGATCATATATCATGCGCCGTCATTGACTGCCTGCTATCCAGTAATTCGCAAATGCAGCCATACGCCCGTTCATCGTGAACCTTCATCCGCTCAATCTGTCCGGCAAACAGACGGCGGTTCTCTGCTTTTGCCAGCTGACGCGTCTGGATCTCGCCCCTCCCCCAGCCGCCCAAAACAGGAATCATTTCTTTCCAGATGATCTCCGGTATCTTTTCCAATTCCTCTGCGGCGGCATTCAGACCAGCGGACACTGCAGGATGCTGCTCTGCCAGTCTGCGCAGATACTTTGACGCGTGACAGCGACCGTCTACCAGGCAATCCATAGCATCGCCATGGCACATCATGCGCTCCACCAGCAGGGGCAGGACAGCATCTGCCGGAAAGTCAAGGTCGCACAACAGAGCGTTCTTCCATGCATCATAAGCAAGGGTGCCCTTGGCATAGGTTCCGCACATACGTCCCTCAAGGATCTCTGCCGCGTTCCGAAGCACTTCTTTAAGAGTAAGGGGCGGAAGGCTTTCCGTTCCGGCAGCGATCAGGGCGGTTGTACCGAGAGCCTCCCACCAATTCCCGGTGATGAAATAACCGCTTTTTTCAAACCGGATGCCTGCCTGATATTCCGGATATTCCTGAAATACATTCCAGCCAATCAATACATTGCCGCCATCCCTATAACCCGTTATCATACAGGCCTCCGGCGGACCTATGACGCCCAGGGCAATGACCGGATTCCCTGCATCGATCTCCCTGCAGATGAATTCCATAAAATCTTCTTTTTTCGTCCTTGATGTGCGTTTCAGGAACTTAAACTCCCGCTCCATAGCCCGCATACCAAAATGAAATACCCTTACCGGATCGTCAAAAGTGTAAACAGCATCCACATTGCCGCCATCCCAATAAGCAGTGTTCCAGACAAACCGAAAAGCCGCGCCGCTTTCTGCCATGGACCGGGTATAATCAACGCACAGCCCCAGATACTTCGCGCAGGAATGGATACACATGGGAAAAGGAGTGCTTCCATCCTGACCATAGGCTACTTTCGGGACACCATATAAGATCGCATGATCTCGTTTTTCCACTTTCAGCTCCCATACCGGTGCATTTTTTTCTACACTGTTTCCTCCGGTTTCTTTACCCGGCCGGTCAATTGCCGCAACATAGCTGTCATTGCCATCATTCCGTCTCTTTGGCAGTGCCGCGCCGTATACCCCCGCGCAGAGCCGCACCCGTGCAAGTACAGGCGCCTCAGCGCGAAACCGAGAGGGCGTATAGCCGGTATGCCGCCGAAAAGCCCGTGAGAAAACGGTTCTGCCGGAGAATCCGTAATCAACGGCGATGTCAAGAATCGATCTGTCCGTGTCTAAAAGCTCGCAGGCAGCATTCGCAATCCTGCGCTCCTGCACGTACCGGGACAATGACATTCCGGTACACCTTTGAAACACGTCCCGGATATGCGCCAGGGAAAAACCGATCTGGCGCGCAAGCTCTTCTAAAGGAATCTCCTCCCGTACGCGGCTTTCTACAAAAGTACACACAGACCAGATCAGAATATAGTAGTTCATATGGTTCGTCTTTCACCTCCTGTCCGTATCGCTTCGAAGCACATTAAGTATATCATGATACAAGAATCGCTGCGCAACGATTCTAAGGAAGTCTTTTCTCAGTTCCCTGCCGGATGCCATGCCTTTGCTGCATGTCAGATGTCTTGCTTTTATCGCGCAAAATGAATATAATGTTTGGAAGGAGGTTTCCCATGCCACATACTTACGATACCATTATTTTTGATCTGGACGGCACTTTATTAAATACTCTGGAAGACTTAAAAAACAGCCTCAATCACGCGTTATCCGTGATGGGTTTTCCGATCCGCACATTAGAGGAAGTGCGTCTCGCAGTCGGAAACGGCGCACGCATGCTGATCCGCCGCTCCGTGCCGGAATCGGTCAACGACACCGTCTCCCATGGCGCTGCCGATGCTGTCATTGAAGAAACACTCTCCCATTTCCGCGCTTATTATGAAAAACACTGTAACGACTGCACGGCTCCCTACGACGGGATTTTTCCAATGCTTCAGGAGTTAAAAAACAGAGGGTTCCGGCTTGCCGTCGTCTCCAACAAACCCGACGCGGCAGTCAAAACACTCTGCTCTCTTTATTTTTCCAATTGGATTTCGGTTGCGATCGGCGAACGGGAAGGCGTGCGCCGCAAACCGGCGCCCGATTCCGTATACACCGCACTCCGCGAACTGGATGCGTCCTCCGCCGGCTCTATTTCCTGCGGGGACATTCCGACATCCGACATCAGCTCCACAGACCCGCTTTTCATCCGCCGCGCTCTCTATGTCGGTGACTCGGACGTGGACATTGCCACCGCAGCAGCCGCGGATATGGACTGCATCAGCGTGACATGGGGCTTCCGCGACGAAGCATTCTTACGCGCACACGGCGCCTCCCGCATCATACATGCACCGTCGGAGCTGCCTGCCCGGATTCTGTCGGAAATACACCGCCCTTTTGTCTGAAAATATAAAACAGGCGACGTCCCTACGGCAGCATAAAGCGGTTCTTTAAGTAAAAGACCTCGCGCTCAAATTCTTCCTTATTTTTATTTTTCATGGACAGAATATACTCATGCGCGTCAAACATGTCTTCTTCAATCTGCAGCATCGTTACCGCAATGTTTGAGCAATGGTCTGAGATGCGCTCATAACTTGTCGTAATGTCAGATAGAATAAACCCCATCTCTATGGTACATTTTCCTTTGCGCAGACGTTTCATATGGCGGCGGTTAATTTCCTTATGAAGCTCGTCAATCACTTCCTCAATCGGTTCCACCCCCTGCGCAAACATGCGCTCCCCGGTTTCAAAAGCCCGGAACGACACATCCACAACCTCAAAAACCGCTTCCGTATATATGGCAAGTTCTTCCGCCGCTTTTTTAGAAAAGTTCAATTCTTTGCGCTGCATCTTGCGCGCCGCATCCGCAATATTGACCGCATGATCGGAGATCCGCTCAAAATCACCGATGCAATGCAAAAGCTCCGAGACGGTCCGGCTGTCTCGCTCCGATAAGTCTTTCGCAGCGAGCTTGACAAGATAGGTTCCGATCTCATCCTCATAACGATCGACCTGCTCCTCAAACGCCGCCACCCTCTGTGCCGCTTCTTCCTCGTAAGTACCTATCAGCGCGACCGCTCCCTGCAATACCTTCTTTGTCAGCTGTGACATCTGAACCGCTGCATTCCTGCACTGCTCCACCGCCAGAGACGGCGTATCCAAAAAGCGTTCCTCCAAAAACCGCACATGCTCCGACGTCTGTTCCGGCGCATCCCCATCCTTCACGGAGGCGCACGCAAGTTTCTCTAAAAGTTTTGCAAACGGCAGCAGCACAAGCGTCGCCGCCACATTAAAAATACTGTGTACGACTGCTATACCCCACGGTGTCGCCGCGTCGTGCAGAAACGCAAAAGGAAAAAATGCCTGAAGTGTATAAAATACGATCACAAAGCTTACCACGCCGATGATATTAAAATATAAATGTACAAGCGAAGCCCTCTTTGCATTCCTGTTTGCTCCGATGCCCGAAAGCAGCGCCGTCACACAGGTCCCGATATTTTGTCCGAGTATGATCGGAACCGCCGTTGCATAGGTCACGGAACCTGTCAGACAGAGCGCCTGTAAAATACCGACCGATGCCGATGAGCTCTGAATGACCGCCGTTAAAAGCGCACCCGCCAGAATACCTAACAGGGGATTGGAAAAGATCACCAGCAGATTCGTAAATTCGGGCACATCCGCAAGCGGCTTTACTGCGCCCGACATCGTATCCATGCCGAACATCAGCACGGCAAATCCGATCAGGATCATACCGATATCTTTCTTTTTTTCACGCTTGGCAAACATCATCATCGCAACGCCGATGATTGCCAAAACCGGCGAAAATGATGTGGGTTTGAACAGACGAATGAAAAACGCATCGCTTTCTACTCCGGCTAAACCGAGGATCCACGACGTCACGGTCGTTCCGATATTCGCCCCCATGATCACGCCGATCGCCTGCGACAATTTCATGATACCCGAATTGACAAAACCAACCACCATGACCGTCGTTGCCGATGAACTCTGAATGACCGCCGTAACTGCCGCTCCGAGCAGCACACCTTTTATGGTACTGTCAGTAAGACGCTCTAAAATTTTTTCCATCCGTCCGCCTGACGCTTTGGAAAGTCCGGCGCCCATCACATTCATTCCGTACAAAAATAATGCCAATCCGCCGATCATTGTCAAAACACCGAAAAAATCCATCCCGATACCATGTCCTTTCCCGAACGTTTCCGCCGCCTCTCACAGCCGCAGCCTCCATCGCAAAAACCGCTTTGATTTATTTTACCATAAGCATGTAAAGTTTGAACGAATTCTATGTAAAATCTGTGTAAAAAAGAGTCTCTCCGCACGAAACGCTTTCATTAGGAAGTCTCCTCTTTTCTATAAAAGCAGCGCCGCCCGACGGCGACGCATTAAGAAAACGATATCTGTTTTATCCGCTTACAGAAGTGGTGAAAACAGTCTGAGTACTGACTGGATAAAGCGCTGGCGTAACGGACGATGCAGCCATTCGGCATATTGTATCTCCTTACATTTCTCAAGGGTATCAAAGAAATCCTGCTTGATCTCCATCACTGCAGGCGTTTTACTCATCAACACCGCATCCTCATAATGGAGGTAAAAACTCCGGTAATCAATATTGATCGTGCCGCAGACCGCAATCTCGTCATCCACGACCACATTTTTAGCGTGAATAAAGCCGGGCTCATACTCATATACCCGCACGCCCTTTTCCATCAGACGCCCGTAATTGGAGACCGTAACCATGTATACATACCATTTATCATATCTGTGAGGCGTGATGATTCGCACATCCACACCACTTTCCGCTGCTCTGCACAGATCGTCCGCCATCTTTTGGTCAAGCACCAGATATGGCGTCGTGATATAAATATAGTCCCGGGCTTTATTGATCATATGCGTATAGGCACTTTCAGCCGTATTCTTCGGATTGTTCGCAGGACCGTCCGCAAACGGCTGCACCATACTTTCAGATTCTATCCGTACTGTCGGCTTATATAAAGCATAATCCAGCTCTTCAGTGCCCTCTGCGATCTGCCACATTTCCAAAAAGAAACAGGTCAGCGAATAAACACCCTCACCCTCTAAGCGCACTGCCGTATCCTTCCAGTGCCCGAACCGCTCCACTTCATTGATATATTCGTCCGCAAGGTTGATCCCTCCGGTAAACCCGATATTACCGTCAATGACAGTGATCTTCTGATGATTGCGGTAATTAAAAGAAAGCCGGTTAATGTCCTTATGGATCGGTGCAAACTCCGCAAGCTGGATCCCTGTTGCACGTACCTCTTCGCGAAACTGTTCCGTGTTAATAAGGATGCAGCCGAAATCATCCAAAAGGATCCATACCTCGACGCCCTCTTTTACTTTTTCTTGTAGCAGTTCATAGACGTCCTGCCAGAAGATACCGTCCTTAATAATGAAATATTCCATGAAAATATAGGATTTTGCATGCCGCATGTCCTCCAGCATGGCTTCTTTCATCTGTTCGCCAAGTCCATAATATTTTACCGTCGTATTGCCATACATCGGGAAGCCTTCTCTCGTAAGATAGCGGCTGATCTGTACCTTATTCGGATGGATGCTTTGAAAATGCGCGAGCACTTCGCTGTCCTCATCCTGCTTTAAGCTGTCCAGCATCCTTCTCTCCACCTCGCGGAAATGGCGGTTTGTTTTACTGTTCGACCTTCTCCTGCCCCACATAAAATACAAAAAGACACCAAATACAGGCAGCCCCAGTACGATCACAACCCAGAACTGCTTATACGATTCGCTGTCATTGACCAGTGCAAAGATCAAAATGACGCTGAACATTTCTATGACATAATAGACCCAGACTGATAGCTGCCTTAAATAGGATACAAGTAATACCATCACTGCCACCTGTAAGATCACGGCAATGCCGACCGTAAATGCTCTGGTGATACCTGACGCTTGCTTCTTTATCGTATGGTTCGTGCTCATAATTACCTCGCTTCTATCGCCGCCCGCACTGTTGCGGATTCACAAACATTGATACTTTGCACATTATAGCATAGTCTTCCCGTAAACTCAATCACTGTGGACTCCGCGCTTTCTCCCCCGGGGTAATACTGCGAAGACTCTATATCGAGTCATGTCCACGTAAGCAAAGGGAGCATATCAGTTTCTCATATATACAGAAAACGTATAAGCAACTTTGGTGAATGCCCCAAAACGAGGTTGAATGCCGGTCGATTTTGTGCTATACTTCGAAAATGTCAATTCGACAAATCGGCATTTGTATGATTGAAGGGAGATTTCTATGAGCGCAGACCTACCTTTTTTCAAATACCACCCCGACCCATTCGCCACCAAGACTTTTCGCAGGATAGATGAGCCAGTTACTTGCCCCTGTTGCGGTCAGCAAACCTCCATCATCTACGAGGGGCCTTTCTATTCTAAGGATGAAGTGGATCACCTGTGTCCCCACTGTATCGCCAGCGGTGCAGCGGCGGAAAAGTACAGCGGCGAATTTCAGGACAGTGAATCCACTGACGATGTGGACAGCCCCAACAAACTGGACGAATTAGTCCACCGCACCCCCGGCTACTGCGGCTGGCAGCAAGAGTATTGGCGCGCCCACTGCAACGACTTCTGCGCCTATCTGGGTACGGTGGGCTATACGGAGCTTGAGGAGATGGGCTTGGCAGATGAGGTTCGGGAAACCCTGCTCGATGACTGGTATGAAGAAATTTTCACCGACTTGACAAAAGACGGCAGTATAGTCGGATACCTGTTTCAGTGCCTCCATTGCGGGAAATACCTTCTGCATATCGACTGTGACTGAAAAGAAGATTCCTTAATCATTTTAGCTCGTCGGTTGATTTCGTCTATTGGGCGAAATCCCCCTTGACAAATGTTCTCCTGCGTGCTGATACTCATGCTCTCGTTGTTTGTGCCATCGTCTTTGGAAAGCCTGCAATATAAAGCAGTGATTTTGTCATTATCCAGTTTTGCCCTTTTCATGTCGTCCTCCTTGATGAAAAGGGACTTCCCCAACTCCTATTAACTATATTCCCTTTTCCGTTTCCAGTGCTAATTTGCGTTGTTTTCCGCTATCTACTTAACCTTTTTTGTTATCTGTTCCTCGGCTATCCGCTTAAATACCGTTTCCATTTTTTCAGTGCCTACATAGTGTCTTTCCACGATTATTTTTGTGAGTGGTTGCTGTCGGCTGGCTCTTTGCTGTGTACTGCTTTCTTTGCTCATAAATCTGCTCCTTTACAATAAAATAGAGCGCATAGACTGTTTCTATACGCTCTGACGCTGTGTTTTATATTACTTATTCAGTTTTGATTGTGGTAATGGTTGTTTAGACAAATTGTAATCTATTGGTGTGGTTTATACCAAATATCTATTTCTTCTTTTTCTGGAATTTCAAACAGAGAAGAAACTTTATTTAGTAATCCCTCATCAACATAAAAACTTGATCCACCATTTCCAGATATGACTTCATTATTTCTTTTTTCAATATTTTCATACCAAGTCTTATCATCAATATCAATATAATGCATTTCTACCAAAACCCCATTATTTTCTCCATATCTTTTTATTTCTTTCCTATTTTCTTTTGTCCAAAATCCCCAATCTAAAATTACAGTGCATCCTGCATTTACAATTTCCACTGCTTTTTTTCTTAAATATAAATTAACTTTTCTAGCAAATTCATCATAACCTTCACCTTGTTGATTATTTGTTAAATCATAGGTTACTTCATCTGTAGATAAAATCACAGCATGCTCTTGTTCTTTTAATCGATTAGCATAATATGTTTTACCACAACCAATCTTTCCACATATACAAAGTAATTTTGCCATAACACACCTCACTTACAAATCCCGATTGTGATTTGATGATTTTTAAGGGAAACATTAGCTGTTATATTTTATAAATAAATTCTCCGCTAACCCTTGAAAACACTAAGTTTGTCGCAGGTAAGCTTTCCCTTATAGTTTCCCTCATGTTATATCTTCCCAAAAGGCATTACAAACCCTGATAAGGGAAAAAATGAGGGAAACAAAATCACATAAAACATTATAACACAAAATATACGGGAATTGGTAAACTGATTGAAATGCTTTCAAAAAATCTACGAAAAGAGGACAGATAAAATGAATATGATTTATGCAACATACAATATCCACCATAACAGCATTGACGTATTCACCTATGCAGGCTACTTTTTACGGATAGACTGTAATAAAGCAGAAGAAGGATTGAAAACTACTCCCTGCTCTGAATGTGCCTTAAATG
>RYVZ01000052.1 GCA_003979345.1 Lachnospiraceae bacterium | reverse complement strand
ACAGCGTCATGAACGGTATCGTGAGCAGTGACGGGGAATACCAGGCGATTCTCCGGAAGTCGGATATATACTCCGGCAAACCGGACAGGATGGATTAATCAAAAGAAATCCGGCTGCTGATCGACCGATACGTCAGCAAGCAGAACACGCATAGCACTTGTGCTATTGATCCCGGTTTGGGATGCTCGCCTACCTGTTAGGCTTTTCCGACTGCAAGGCCATGTTTTTAGGGAAATGCCTGCCGACAGAAACAAACAGGCGAAACTCCATACTTTCACGGAAACCCTTGACTTTTGCGTGAAAGTATACTTTTGCCCGATCATACAGTTTTCTCCTCGATCTCTACCTTATCAACGGCATAAAAAACGAATCTGCAATTACAGTTTAACTTTTGCCCTTCAAAATTTCAGTAACTAAAATGGCGGGGAAATTCCCCGCCGTTCGGTGGACCAGGATCTTTCGACCAGCCCAATCAGTGATACCACTGGCTTATTTACTTGAACAGCCGCATAATATCGTTATACATGACGAATACCATCAATACCAGCAGCAGGACAAATCCGATAAAATGCACGATCGCCTCTTTGTCGCGCGGTACCGGCTTTCCACGCACCGCCTCGATCAACGCAAAAATCAGCCGTCCCCCGTCCAATGCCGGCAGCGGCAGCAGGTTCACGACACCTAAATTGGCGCTTAAGAGGATCGCAAAATTCATCATGCTCATAATCAGCGTCATGATACCATATTCGGAGGCTTCATCATAGACTTCACCGACCACCTGCGCCATACCGACAGGACCGGATAAGTCTTTCACGGACGCCTGCCCGCGAAACAGCATAAACAGGCTCTTATAGACAACTTTGATCCAGTAACGCACCTCATAGTAAGCCGCTTTGAGCGTATCAAGCGGATTGCACTTTTCGTAAATCCCGCCTGAAAAACCAATTAGATAGCGCCCGGTCTCCTCATCATAGCGCGGCGTGATCACCGTCGTATACCGCTCCCCGTCCCGCTTATAGACGACCTTCACATCCCCGCCCTGATTGAGTTGTGAAAACAAGGTCACCTCACGGTAAAGGTGCACCCGCTCCCCGTTTAGTGAAATGATCTCATCTCCCGCTAAAATCCCCGCTTCCGCCGCCGGATACCCTTCTATAACGCTCAGGATCTTTGTCTTGTCGCTGCCCGTCATCCCGACAACAATCAGAGAAAGAAAAAAAGCAAGCAGAAAATTAAAGATCGGTCCCGCCGCATACGTCGCGATCTTCACCCACGGACTTGCCGCCGGCAGCGAACGGTCCCTCTCTCTATCGGGAATCAGCTCCTGCGTCTCACTGGCGCTCTCGTCTTGTTTCTTTTTTTCCTCTTCGTCAAGTCCGTCCTCATTTTCAAAAATGCAGGCTCCGCCAAGCGGCAGCAGACGCCATGTGTAAAGTGTCTCTTTTCCCTGCCGTTTCAGAAGGATCGGTCCCATTCCGACGGTAAACTCCACTACGCGGATTCCGTTTGCCTTTGCAATCAGAAAGTGACCAAACTCATGTGCGATCACGACGATCGCAAATATTACAAGGAACCATAAAATTTTTATCATAATTGTGCATCTCCGGTTAATTGCTTAATAAAATCATATGTCTGTGCTTCCGCTTCAAGAATCTCATTTACACTCGGATTATTGACAATCCGGTGCTTACTCATACAACCTGCGATCAGCTCATAGATTTGTAAAAAGCGGATTTTTTTCTGTAAAAACAGGCTGACTGCCCGCTCGTTCGCAGCATTGAACACGGTTGGCATCGTGCCGCCCGCCTCCGCCGCTTTCAGTGCCATCGAAAGCCCCTCAAACGTCTCCATATCCGGTTTCTCAAACGTAAGCTGAGCAATGCTGCACAGATCCGCACGCGGACCGCCCATCGGCTTTCTGTCGGGATAAAACAGTGCATACTGGATCGGAAGCTTCATATCCGGCAGACCCATCTGCCCCATGATCGAGCCGTCCGCAAACTCAACGGCGGAATGCAGGATGCTCTGCGGATGGATCAGCACCTCGATCTGATCAAGCTCCACGTCGAAGAGCCAGCGCGCTTCCATTACTTCCAAACCTTTATTGACAAGCGTTGCGGAGTCGATCGTGATTTTTTTGCCCATCGACCAGTTCGGATGCTTCAACGCATCCTCCACAGTCATCGGTTCAAGCTGCTGTCTTGTTTTCCTGCGGAACGGTCCTCCGGATGCCGTAAGCAGGATTTTCTGCACGCGTGCGCGCGGCTGTCCCTGCATCGACTGAAAGATCGCGCTGTGCTCACTGTCCACGGGAAGGATCGAAACGCCGCACTCTTTTGCAAGCGGCATGATGAGGTGTCCTGCCGTCACAAGCGTTTCCTTATTGGCAAGCGCGATCGTCTTATGTGCCTTAATTGCTTCGATTGTGGGCCGGATGCCGATCATACCCACAATTGCCGTAACCAGGATATCCGCTTCCGGCATGGCGGCAATCTCCAACAGTCCGTCCATTCCGCAGACGATGCGCACAGGCATATCAGCTGTGCGCAGTGCAAGCTCCGCCGCCGCCTTTTCGCTCCACATACAGACGGTCAGTGGATGAAACTCGCGGATCTGCGCTTCCATCAGCTCCACATTCGTACCGGCGGCAAGCGCCGCTACGCGCAATTCCGGATTTGTCCGCACGATCTCTAACGTCTGCGTGCCAATGGAACCGGTTGAGCCTAAAATCGCTATGCGCTTACTTTCCATATCTTGATCCATCACGTCCCCCCGATCTGCATGAAGTCTGATTTATGAGCAGAAGCACATTTTTTCTTTCTCCACACTCTTCTTTTGCACTTTTTGCAATTGCCTGCCTACACTTTTCAATCTTTTTAGAAACGTCTGCTTATACTTTCAAGATAGTTATCGCCTTTTATTCTTTTTTCAGGACAGGAGCAGGATTCCCAAAAAATAAATGAGCGGAGCCGTCACGATCACGCTGTCGAAACGATCCATGATGCCGCCATGTCCCGGAATCAGCTTTCCGTAATCTTTAATATCATGGTCACGCTTTATCCCCGACGCCGCGAGATCTCCAAGCTGCGACAGCACGGAACCGACGCCGCCGATCAGCGCAAAATAGAGAGCCTGATACGGAAGATTGAGCGTATTCGTTTTTTGAAGTACAAATCCGTATAAGAAACCGATAAGCGCCGCTCCGAAAATGCCTCCGATCGAACCTTCAACAGACTTTTTAGGGCTTAGCACAGGCGCAAGCTTATGCTTCCCGAACGTCCTTCCGACCAGATAAGCACAGGTATCGCTGATCCAGCTGCTGATAAACACGAGCCACACAAGATAAAATCCACCGTGCCACTCCCGTATCAGCCAAATAAACGAAAGCATGACCGGCGCATAGATACAGGCAAAAAACGTTCTGACCGGAACGTCGCATTTTGCTTTCGGAAACGTCAGGACATAGACTGCCATCAGGCTAAGCAGCGTAAGGATCAAAACCATCAGACACATGAATGCTGCTGCCGCCGCTCCCGTAATCGTCAGCTGTTTCTCGCTGCCCGCGCGAAGAAGTCCGAGTCCGGAACCATACAGATACAGCAGAATATCATAGAGCGTAATGCCGATCAGCCCGACAACTTCATAGGCATTGGGCGCCTTTCCTTTTTGATTTACCCCCATTGCCCTTGTCAGTTCTAAAAAACCGATCACGGACACGGCATAGATCGTGAGCAGCAATACCCAGTCCCCCGCCCAGATAGCGCCAAACGCCAGTATCACCAGCACGATCCCGCTAATCGTCCTTGTCAAAAACATGTTTATCTCCTTTTCTGCGCTGCTCTTTGCGCATAAACGAGTTTGTGTCAACCCATAAATGGCTTAACCATTTATGGGTTTGCCATTTTATGGGTTTGCAGCGCGCAGACACAAATCCCGCGGTTGAAAATTATAATTTTATTATCCCTTGACGCCCCCATAGCGGCGGTCTCTGTCATTATATGCCTCCACCGCCTTCTGCAATTCTTTCCCGTCAAAATCAGGCCACGGCACGGGCGTAAAATAGAACTCCGCATATGCGAGCTGCCACAGTAAGAAATTGGACAGACGCTGTTCCCCGCTCGTCCGTATGAGCAGGTCAGGCGCCGGTATGCCCGCCGTATCCAGTGACGCCTCAAAAAGCTCCGGGCTGATGTCATCAGGCGATACCTCTCCCGCCCTGATCTGCACGGCGATCTTTTGCACGGCACGCAGGATCTCATCCCGGCTTCCGTAATTGAGCGCAACAATAAAGTTCAAGCCGTCATAGTCCTTCGTCGCTTCCTCAAGCTCTAAGATCTGACGCCGGAACTCAGGGTCAAGTCCCTCCCTGTCGCCAATCACGCGCACGCGCATATTATTTTTTTTCGCCGTCTTTTTACAGGTAGAGAGGTAGCTTTTCAAAAGCTTCATCAAAGCTGCGACTTCATCTGACGGCCTGCTCCAGTTTTCTGTCGAGAACGCATAAACCGTCAGATAACGGATTCCCATCTCATGCGCTGCACGACAAACGACCTCGACATTTTTCGCGCCCTGCACATGCCCGTAATTACGGGGCATGCCTTTCGCTTTTGCCCATCGGCCGTTTCCGTCCAATATAATTGCCACATGCTGCGGTATGATCATTTTTCGTCTCCATGCTATGATTATTTTTTTGAACGGCGGATGGCTCTAGTTATGCGCAGCATAAAACTTATTCTCCTCCTGCCGCCCGGATTTCAAGCATTTCTAAGGAAACACTGATTATATCAGTGTTTCCTTAGAGCCTCCGGCTGATGCGCACGGATTTGCAGTGGTTTATGCTGCTTCGCAGCGCAAATCCGGCGCGGGAAACGCTTTGATCCGCGTTTCCCTAGCAGAAAGCGCACTCGCATGCAAGCATGCCGTGCGCCCCCTCATTTTCCCCGTTTATACTGTCATGATCTCCTTTGATTTACTCTCAACGAGTGCATCCACTTCCTTAATGTACTTATCCGTTGCCTTTTGAAGCTGGTCTTCAAGCTGCTTTGCCTCGTCCTCGGATATTTCCTTGCCAAGCTTCTTCACAGCGTCATTGCCATCGCGTCTGGCGTTTCGGATAACGACTTTATTATCCTCGCCCTTCTTTTTGATTTCCTTGACAAGTTCTTTTCTGCGGTCCTCTGTCAACTCCGGAAATACCAGACGGACAACCGTTCCGTCGTTAGAAGGTGTAATTCCGACGTCGGACATCATGATCGCTTTCTCTATCTCCTTGATCAACGATTTCTCCCACGGTGCGATTTGGATCATTCTTGCTTCAGGAACCGTGATGTTCCCGACACTTTGAATCGGCGTCGGCGTCCCGTAATAGTCGACCTTGATCTTATCCAAAATATGCGGATTTGCGCGTCCCGCACGGATCGTCTGAAAATCAGCCTGCAAAAAATCAAGTGCCTTCTGCATTTTCTCCTCATATTGCGCTAATCTTGCGTCCATGTTAGTCCTCCCTGTTCACGGTCACTTCCGTGCCGCTGAAATCACCTTTTATCGCATTTACAATACTGTTCTTTTCATTTAAGCCAAACACACGCATCGGCATCCGGTTCTCTTTTGCCAGAATCGACGCCGTCATATCTACAACCTGCAGATTACGCGTGATCACTTCGTCAATGGACACCCTATCGTATTTTTTCGCCGCCGGATTTGTTCTTGGATCGTCATCATAAACGCCGTCAACGGCTTTCGCAAGAAGGATCACATCAGCATCCACTTCAACCGCACGCAGGACCACGCCTGTATCCGTTGAAAAATAAGGATGACCGGTTCCTCCTGCAAAAAATACGACCATACCTTTTGATAAATATTTGTTTGCACGGTCTTTGGAAAAAAGTTTTGTAAACGATCCGCATTCAAACGGTGTCAGGATCCCTGTCGAAAGCCCGACACTTCTGCATATTTCCGACACGTAGATGCAGTTCATGATCGTCGCCAGCATACCGATCTGATCCGCCTTCGTGCGGTCAATACTCCCGCTCGAGCGTCCCCTCCAAAAATTGCCTCCCCCGATAACGACACCGACCTCGATCCCATCATCAACAAGCTGCTTGATCTGCAGTGCGACCTCCCTGACTGTGGGTTCGTCAAATCCGGTCTTCTTATCGCCTGAAAGCGCTTCTCCGCTTAGTTTCAATAAAATACGCTTCATGCCGCTCTCCCTTCTGATCCATTCAGCGTAACTCCTTTAGGGAATGCTGATTGAATTAGTGTTTCCTTAAATCTTCGCGGTCTTCTTAAACTCATCAAAGAATGCAGTAGGATTGACATCTGCGTAGCACTGTGAACACATACCTTCCACGACCGCACCGTTATTGATCTGAACGGATTTGGATTTGATGTTACCCATCACAATTGCGGAAGTATCCAGAATAACAGGACCTTTCACATCAATATCGCCTTTGACCGCTCCTGCGATCACTGCGCTCGTAGCCATGATATTACCAATGATAACAGAGCTCTGGCCTACCTTTACACTGCCGAGAGAATTTACTTCGCCGACGATTTTCGCTGACTCTGCATAGATCTCAGCCGCCTTGGAATTTCCGTTGACTACTCCGGTCACATCCAGCTTTCCAAGAATGTCGATATTGCCTGTAATCGTTCCGAGCACCTCCATGGAGCCTCTCGATATAATATCACCGGTGATCGTCATAGCCTCTGTAATAATGGACTTCTCGTCAGTTGCTACTTCATCCTCGCCAAATACCTGCTCCTGCATCTTTCCGACTCCTTCCTTCTCCACCTCATTCACTTCCTCATCAACTGCTGTGTTATCCATTTCCATTACTTCCTCTGACATGTTATCTGCCTCCATTTTTATTATTCTATCTGTCTCAGACTGTTCTGTATTTTCTGCGCCCTTCACAGACTGTAACGCTTCTGCCGTTTTCTCTGCAGGCGGCATATCTTCCTGCACTTCCTCCGCTGGTAATTCTGCCTGCTCTTCTTCTGCTGCTTCCTCTACAGGCATATGTGCCTGCACCTCAACTGCTGTCCCTCCAGACATAGCTGCCGGCTCCTCATCCGTGCTTATACCGGTCTGCCCGAAAGCTTCTGCTTCCGGTGCACTCTTCGCATCCACCGTATCGAAAGAACCGCTGAACAGTTCTGCAAGCAGCTTATCGTCCTCTTTCTGTGCGTCTCCCGTACTGTCTCCCTCCGACGGCAAAGTATATTCTGTTACCGGTTCCATGATATCCGCAAAGCTTCCTGATGCTCCGGACAACTGCACCTCATCTTCTTTCTCCTCAACGGCCAGCTTCGCCTCTGCCAGCATTTTGTCAATATCGGACATCTCATCTGACTCAGCAGCTTTGATCTCTGCCGCTTCGACACTCTCCGCCTGCGTTTCATCAAGGGAACCGCCAAACAGTTCTGCAAGCAGCTTGTCCTCCTCGCTTTGCGATTCTAAACCCCCGCTTCCCCCTGACTCCGCAAAGTCTGCTTCATCAGCCGTCTCCAGTCTGTCTGCCATATCTGCCAGCATCTGACTTTCTGCCTCCGCACTTTCTTTTTCTTCGTCCGGCATCAATTCATTGACAGCCTGTGATAAGTCTTCTTTTAAGTCTGAAAAAAAACCCATAACCACACACCTTTCCGCAGCGCATGCGTATCCGCTAAGACGCTACTCACTTACTTCTTCCGCCTTTACCTGCTGAATCCGCGCCGTGTCCTCCGTGATCGGCAAAATCACGGTCTGATCCATCTGTAAAATGCGCTCTATGATCGTCGGCAGCGCCTCCACCGTCGCCGGTTTCCCCGCCGCATCGTGCATGAGCACGATTGCCGTTCGATATCGCTCCATATTATTTGTGACATTATCCGCAAGCTGTGCCGCTGAAAGCTTTACGCTTCCCGCATCTCCATTCACGACATTCCAGTCAAAATAGAGGATGCCCCGCTCATCCAGAACATCGATCAGTTCCTGGACGTCCGTGCTGCTGAGCGCATTGCTGCTGCCACCCGGAAACCGGTAAAAACAGCTTGTCTGACCTGTCATTTCATATAGATAACCGCGAATCTTCTCCAGATCCTCAGTAAACGCCTCCGTTGATGCGTAGATCTCTCCGTACCGGTGACTGTAAGAATGCATCCCAAGCGTATGTCCCGCCTCTATGATCCGCCGATACATTTCCTGAGAATGTTCATCCGTTTTTCCGACCACAAAAAAAGTAGCTTTCACGCCGTAGCGGTCCAATATCTCCAAAATCGCTTCCGTATTACTGCTTGGCCCGTCATCGAATGTCAGATAGACCTTTCGATAATCCGGATATAACTGCTCACCGCTCAGTTCCTCCGCATCTTCCTCCCGGGTTTCCCCTTCGCTTTCCGCAGTCCTTTCCTGACCGGTCCCATCCGCACTGCTGTCCGCTATAGCCGCAGTATTTCCCTGCAGGTTAGTCTCACTGACCTCCTCCGGTATCCCGTTCAAATCAGTTTCATGATCGGATGCACCGCTTTCAGGTTCATCTCCGGCCGCTTGTGTACCCATGCCGATACCGCCTGCTTCAACACCCTCCGCGTTCCCGCCTGTCTGCGCGAAACGCCCATTTACTCCGCTCCCCGCCGACAACCTCTTTTCATCGCTCATCTGTGAGGAAAGAAGTACTTCGCGGGCCGCCTCCAGCTCCTGTACCTTATGCTCAAGTCTTCCCACTTTCAAAAAAAGAATGATACACAAAAGGACAGGCAAAAGGATTGCCAGAATGATCGTCAGTATGATCAGTTTTTTCAATCGGTTGACGCGCCTTCTACGCTCCGTTTCCGTTCTCAAGGGCTTATCCGGCCCCTTGTCCATCCCTGCCATAGCTTTTCACCGCAGGAACCTTGTTCCGTTCCTTTCACACGATTAACATTATAACATAACTATCCCTATACGGGCAAGTATAAACGCACATCCTGTCGTAACAGTTCTGCGTTCTGTCAAAATTCATACCCCGATCCGTTACTCATAGACAAAGCCCTCTGTCTCTCCCAGCACGATATTATCCGTGCCGATCTGTGCGACCGTCACGACGTCTCCCTGCGACAGATGCGCTGTCTCCAGCAGGAGCATCCCCGCTTCCACATACGTTGTCTTTTGCGGCTCACCGTTGACACAGACATGGCTGTACTCGTTAAATCCTGTCCCATAGACATAGATATGCCCCTCTTCTTCCTCCACTGCGGTAACAGCGATCTCGTCGATTCCCAGCTGTAACTCTGTCGCTTCATACGGATTGATACCGCCATAGATCTCCCGTTCCCCATATAGCATATCATATTGAAGCATTTCCAGTTTACTGAGATAATCTTCATCACTCATGCAGCTTTGGTGCAGCTTTGTTAAAATGCCCTGCTCGATTGCCGCCTCCTGCATTACTTTGGCAGAGAGCTGATATGCCTCAAGGTCCGCATCATTTTTTTCAAGTCCGATATTATCCCAGATCACATATTCCGTTGCGGTGAGTATGCCGCCTTCCACATCCTCCGTCTCCAGATTCATATATGGGAGATGGTCTCCATAAAGCACAAGGATCGAGGGCTCTCCCCTCTCTTCAAGCGCCTCGGTCAATCTCTTTATAAATTGATCGTCCTCGGCAATTTGATTGACATAATAGCTCCATGCGTACTGCATGTCCAGATCTGTATAGCGAATGAAAATCGGTTCCTCATCCTCCAAACGCTGCGAAGGATATTCCCCGTGCGCCTGCACCGAAATCGCATACACGACGTCCTCTCCGCCAGTGGAATCCATCGCCTTTAAGATCTCTCCGACCAAAATTTCGTCCCTGGCAAAGCCGTTCACGTTGCGCTCCACGTCATACATATATTCGATTGGTGTAAACGTATCAAAGCCAAGCTGTGAAAAAACAATATGCCGGTCATAAAACGTACCGTCATTATTATGAATGGCATGCGCAGTATAGCCGAGTGCCTTTAGATTATTGGCAATGCTTTCACAGGTTGTCGATTTTAAGATCGTTTTATACGGGTATTCTCCCGGCCCGAAAAAGTCCAGATTCATCCCGGTCAGTATCTCAAACTCTGTATTGGCAGTTCCGGCCCCGACTGACGGTACATACAAAGCTCCTGCTGTATACTGCTGCGTCAGTTCTCTCCAATACGGGATCGGATCTTCGGAAAACTCCAGTCCTGCAACCGTATAAGGATCAAAAAAAGATTCCAGCTGCACAAAAATAATATTCGGCATACCCGTATCCGGATCATCCGATACACTTCCCGGCAACATGTCGCTATTTTCCGGCTTCCCCGTTAACTCGGGAGCTGTATCCGCAGATGGTGTCGTTTCCACAGATGTATGATCATTCTGCGGCGGCAGATTCCCCCCTCCGATCCATCCGTTACCCATTCCAGGCTCCAGCGGATTTACGGGAAATGGCGCATTTAAGGAACCCTCCACAAGACTCTCAATGTGCTCGGCCGAGTAATCATCAGGCTTTTCCATACCAAGATTGATCACACTGTTGACGAAACAATAGGAAAATCCATAATTGCGGTATGCATCCGCCAGATTGGAAAAGTTCTCGGTTGCAACGCCGCATGCAACTAAAATGCGATTGACGCCGATCAGGCTGAACGCGTATACAACCGCGGCTGCCAGCATCGCCGCCACGTGCAGCTTTCCCTGATACTTTGGCGTTTTTAAGCCAAGCACGACACTGAATACGATTGCCGCCACGATCGCAGCTAAGATCAGCACAATGACCAGCGGTGAAAGGTATAGTTTTACAATACGGATCGCCGAAGTGATCAACAGAAAATCAACCGCGGCAAACGGCGTCGTCCGAAAACAGAGCAGGATGCCGTTTGTGATGCCAAGCGCCAAAAGCAGAATGGAAACGATCGCATTATACATCATTCTCCTGCGAAAAACACTTCCCACACCGAGAAAGAGCAGCAGAATCAGCGCATTGAATACGAACATCACCGGCCGTCGAAGCACATATAGCAGCGCCCCCAAAAGAGAATGCCTTGAAACACTTTCCATCACCACGTTGAGGACAAGCGACTCATACAGACAAAACAGCAGATAATGCCCGTTGATCCATTCAATATTGTCTTTATGAAATATCTTTTTATCTTTTAATTCTTTTATCTTTTCCTTCATTTTAACCGCCCTTTGTCAATAAAAGCTGTCAAAAAAATAAGCGCACTATTACTTTAATGGTAGTAGTGCGCAAAGTCAAGAAAATAAATGATAACATTTTAATGAAAATCAAAAACCATATGCCGGAACCGCAGCTCAGACAAGCTCGTCAACAGCCACACCCTTTGCATCTTCCCCATTCAAACCAAGCTTATTCAACTTGCGTTTGACCTTTTCCTGAATATCATCCTGCTCCTGGGAGAGTTCTGTGATCTTATAACTGTGTTTCTCATTCTGTTTTTCGTCCTGTTTCTCCGTTTTTCCGGCATTCCGCCCTGTGTCGTCTTCGCCGTTCGATTTTTCGATCTTTTGGTCTGTGCCGTCCTCATCGTCCGATTTTCCGATCTTCTGGTTGATTCCGTCCTCATTCTTCGGTTTCGCGGCAGCCATTTCTACGCTTCTCTCTTTTTCTTCCGCTGTCTTAGCGGCAATCTGCTCTCTGAGACTCTCCGCCTCTTCCTTTTGCCCGGCAAGGTGCTCACGGTTACGCTCAAGCATCTGTTCCTGTCCTGCTTTATCCTCACGCCGGCCTTCTACGCGTTCCTCCGCCGCTTCCTCCTGCTCCTTGCGTTCTTCGAGTTTTTCTTCCTTCTCTTCCTTTTCCTCTTTGCGCTCCTCGGCTTTCTCCTGCGCTTTCTCCCAGTCCTCGTCTACCTTGTCCTTGACCTCGCCAATCATGCCGTATGCCGCATCTTTGCTCGCCGCCAGCTTGATGTCTTCCGCCGTATCCTGCGCAAAGCCCATTCCCTGCTCGTACGGGGTGGCAAGTATATTGATCTTCGTATCGCGGATAGCAGTATTCTCCGCCTTGATCTCCTTCTTGCTGCTCTCTATGATGCTGCGATACATCCCCGCATCCTGATTCACTTCCAGACAGCGCTTCTGATAATCGGTCAGACCCTGCCCGTCAATCTCGGCAAGGCGCATTCTCTCTTCTCCTGAAAGAATCACGCCGGAACCCGGAACCTGACTGTCCTGTCGTTTTTCCAACAGCTGCAGATCCTTTTGTTCCTGACTATCATCCTCTATACCGTACTCTTCTTTCCATGCTGCTTTCTGGTCGTTGATCTTCTTTAATTCAGCGCCCGCAGCTTTCGACTCCGCCTTCAGCGTTTTGATATTTGCGCGGCGCTTTCCCATATCTAATGCAACCTTATTATCCGATTCAAATACATCGGCAACGACTTTCCGTGCCTGACGCAGAGCCGCTTCCTTTTTCTGCATGATCGGATTTTGCTGCATACCCGCACCCATTTGCACGGATTTCGTTTTTCCCTGCGCACCCTGTCTCTTTCCTGTGGTTCCCGGCGTCTGCTCGTCCCTGCCTATCGCAAAGGACAGTGCAAGCACGCCTTCCTTTTTTTCTCCAACTTTCATAGGCTCCCCTCTTTTCTGTCCGTCAGATTTATTTCTATCTGACAGCCCTGCGATCTGTAAAAATCTATCCCGACGAAATTTTTTTCCTACGATTCGGATATCCAAAGCCTGAATCCTATATGGAGTAGTCTACGGACTGTCCGATCATTTTTTCCTCGTCGGTGCGCATATGGTCGGTAAGGTATCCCATTTCATAGTCATCGATCTTGCGCATCAGCTCTTCTATAGAATTCGCCGTAATCACAACTTCCTCCGTGTTCTCAGTACGATCCAGACTGTCAGCACGGTCTTTTCTGTCCGCGCGCCGCTTTTCCATACGCTCTTCTTCTGCTTTTTTCGCTGCCTTCTTCTTTTCCGCTTTCGCGTCCTCTTTCTTCTTAGCAGCCCGCTTTTCGATCAGCTTGCGCTGTTCTGCAAAGGACTTGTCAACCGCCGCAAAAAACGACGCCCTGCCGTCTTTATACTGCATTCCATAAGATTTCACACCCGGCTTTGTTCCGACCGTCTTCGCCATCTGATTCAGCCCGGAAGACGCCGCCTGAATCTTGCCTTCCATCATTGCGCGGTAATTTTCATCCGTCGCCATGCGTTCAATCTTATCCGTATCGATGAGCACAGTCATCCCGTTTGGCGTGGCAAAGCTGTTCTTCATCGCGTCCGCTTCCTGCTTTTTATCGGATGCTACCAGCACAAAACTCATATTGCCATACTTCTTCGTTAATTGATTATAATAATCCTCCGCTTCCTTGCTCAGCTTCGGATTGCCATAAGTTCTTCCGGTCTTAATCTCCTTTTTGCCGTCCGTCTTCTTTACTTCCGACCCGGCCCTGACCTCATTCGGCTTCTTTCCGCTTTCCGCTGCTTTTTTCTCATCCTGCTTTCTGACGCGGCTTCCCGCAGTCTGTGTCTGCGTCATATACTGAGCCTGCCTGTAAGCCTGGCTCCCCAGCGCCTGCACATACGAATCCATTCCACTCATCCTCTTTCCTCCTTGAAATAGTCGTGTTATCCGTCTGTTCCTTTACTATATTCGGAGAATCCTTTCTCCGGGTGGTCTGCTTCCATGTTCCGTTTATCACATTGACTCTTCCTTCCGCATCTGCTCACTGATTCAATGTTACAAACCTCCATATTGTATATCGGCAGAAAAACAAAGATGATTTACAGTATTTTCCTTTAATTGATAGTCGGTTTGTGCTTTATAGCGAAATTTCTGTACGGTAAAAGGGCATCACAACCACCCTGTCTGCCGGTCATGATGCCCTTCTTACTCCTGTTTTCTATCTGTGGCTCTTTCTGCCACGGCGGTCAAATGAAAAGGTTCTTCCCCAAATTTCTAAGCTTTCTTCTTGCGATTTCTTTGCACCACCGCACTCTTAAACGCCTTCATCATGGCTGGCGACAATTCTTCACAATCCTCATCGAAATTAATCGGCTCTTTTTCGCCTCTTATACCTCCTTCAATTGTTCTTCCGTAGGTTTTTGCCCGCTCTCAATAATTAATGTTCTGGTCATAATGAAGCTCCTTTTCTGCATTAGTTGCAAGTCTGGCCGAAATTAATCGTATTGTTACCTTTCGTTCCGTAAATACTACAAACAACACATCTCCGACTTTCCCTATCGCAATATATCATCTATCTTCATCAGCACTATGTTCAAAATCAAATATTTCAATATAATAAATAACAAGGATCATCAAAAACATATGCCGCCGTTTCAAAAGAAATTTTATGTTTTTCCCTGTTTATAATATTCTTATCTTCGTCCCATTCAAATTTCATTCTTGGCTATTCCCTCTTAGATTATTCTATGTTAATAGTATATCAACAAATAGCAGATCAATCATATTTTTCCTACTCACTTTTCAAATTTGTCAGGCAATGTCTATCAAATTTGAAAAGATAAAAACCCCTGCAAATGGCATTCGCACACCATTTCACAGGGGGTTCTTCATTCAAAATAACCAAACAGACTTTGTTCGTATCTCTCAAGTTTGCTCCCAGGCAAACTTGTAATGGTTCGCCTTCAGGCGAGACTATTTCATCTGCGCTGCAACCTCAGCCGCAAAATCCTCATTCTTCTTCTCAAGCCCTTCGCCTGTCTCAAAACGGACAAACTTCGTCAGGCTGATGCTTGCGCCGTTATCCTTTGCAACCTGTGCCAAATACTGTGCAACAGTCTGCTTACCGTCCTCCGCCTTCACATAGACCTGATCCACAAGGCAGATTTCCTTTAATTCCTTGTTGATACGGCCGTTGATCATACCTTCTATCACCTTCTCCGGCTTCTGGGACTCCTTCGGATCGTTCTTGATCTGTTCTTTTAAGATTTCCTTTTCATGCTCAATATAGTCTGCGGGAATCTCATCTTTGGACACATATTTCGGAGAAAGCGCCGCAACCTGCATTGCAATATTCGTCAGTGCTTCCTTCACCGCATCGCTGCATACATCGGTATCGGCTGCAACGATCACGCCAATCCTGCCGCCGCCATGCAGATACGTCACGGTCATGCCGTTCTCTGCGGATAATTTCTCAAATCTTCTGATCTTTAAGTTCTCGCCAATGACCGCGATCTGCTCGACAAGCACATCCTTCACGCTCTTAGAAGCATCTGCATTCCAAGGCTCGTCCATGAATGCGTCAACATCCGCCGCGTTCGATGCAAGCACCTGCTCAGCGACTGCTTCCACATAAGTCTGGAATTTCTCATTCTTTGCGACGAAATCCGTCTCAGAGTTTACCTCAACGACTGCCGCCGTCTTGTTGTCTTTCGTGATAACGCGGCAGACACCCTCAGCGGCAATCCTGCCCGCTTTCTTTTCAGCCTTTGCCTGTCCGTTTTTTCTTAAATATTCAACAGCCTCGTCCATATTGCCGTCAGTCTGTGTCAATGCCTTTTTGCAGTCCATCATACCTGCGCCGGTCATTTCTCTCAAATCTTTCACCATTGCTGCTGTGATTGCCATTCTGTTTATACCCTGCCTTTCCGATTTTTTATACTTTTTTCGCACCACTTAAAGCGGCAAAACGAAAAATCTGCCTGCATACTCTTACTCACAGGTAAAAAATTTAAGGCGGCGTACTCTGCCGCCTTAGAACTTTTCATTATCCTTATGCCTCTGCGTTCTCTACAACTTCTTCGATATCCTCAGCCTCACCTGCTTCGGCAGCCATTTCTGCCTCGGTGTAAACTGCCTCGCCCTGATTTGCCTCGATGACAGCGTCAGCCATCTTGGATACGATCAACTTTACGGCTCTGATCGCATCGTCGTTACCCGGAATGACATAATCAAGTTCTTCCGGATCGCAGTTCGTATCCGCAATACCGATCAGCGGAATACCGAGCGCATGCGCTTCCTGTACACAGATTCTTTCCTTCTTCGGATCAACGATGAAAATTGCATCGGGAAGCTTCTTCATATCCTTGATACCGCCAAGGTTCTTCTCTAACTTCTCCCATTCTTTCTTTAACGCAATGACTTCTTTTTTCGGAAGCACGTCAAATGTTCCGTCCTCGGACATTGTCTCGATCTTCTTTAACTTTGCGATACGGGACTGAATCGTCTTAAAGTTTGTCAGCATACCGCCAAGCCATCTCTCATTGACATAAAACATACCGCAGCGCTCAGCCTCGGTCTTCACTGCGTCCTGTGCCTGCTTCTTTGTACCTACAAACAGAATGGTTCCGCCCTGTGCGGCAATCTCGGATACCGCCTTGTAAGCCTCGTCCACTTTGCCGACCGACTTCTGCAAGTCGATAATGTAGATACCGTTTCTCTCCGTGAAGATATAGGGAGCCATTTTCGGGTTCCATCTTCTTGTCTGATGTCCGAAATGGACGCCTGCCTCCAGCAGCTGCTTCATTGAAATGACACTCATCTTGTTACCTCCGTTTTTGTTTGATTTCCTCCGCATTCCTCAACTGCACCCGCCACCCGTTCCGGGCACCGACGGCCGCATCCGAATGCGTGCGGTTTACATGTTTCTGCTGCGGCGCATACCGCAACGCTCTGATTATAGCATGTTCTGCATGGAAGTGCAAGCTTTTTCCCTTCTTGAGTTTCCGCAGTTTTATCCACAAGGTCCTGATTTTATGAGTATCATAGTGA
>RYVZ01000051.1 GCA_003979345.1 Lachnospiraceae bacterium | reverse complement strand
ACTGCCAAAGAGCAGCTGGAAGATTTATTGCGGACGGAAGAAGACCTGAACAATTTCCGGATCGCGCAGGGGCTTGAGGATGCCTTTAAGGGCGTCTATACGTATATCGAAGACGCGGATAAAGCCTCGGCACAAATGGAGGAATCTCTGGGCAGAGCAAATGAGCGGATCAACGGGATTCGTGAAATTTCTGAAAACGGAATTGATCTTGACAGAGATACGGGCTTGACCATATCCGGACCGTATACAAACCGCAAAAGGGAAAACCTGATATTCAGCGGAGAATATCAAAATGAATCCGACCGTGATTACATGGACGCGCTCAAAGAATCCGCAAAAAATTTCTATGAGTCCTTAAGCGCAGAGCGGCAGTCGGCATTACGTGGAATGGGAATCACTCCAAATAATTTTCTTCACATCCAGCAAAATACAAACAACGGCACCTTTGATATTTACGCAAGTCTGTTTGAACTGACCGATGACGAACTTACATCTTTGCAGAATATCATCCATGACAACCTCACGACCGCGGTCTCCGCACTGGAGGACGAATACGGTGCGCAGGAACAGGAAGCGCAGGATATCATTTTGAAAGGCGAGAATGCATGGAAAGATTTTATCCCGAACCTCGCCGCAGGCATGCAGTCAAAACCGACTTTTCAGGGCTTAGAGCCTGATTTACAGGACATTGCCGTAAAGATCGTCGAAGGACTTGACTCCGGTTATGCAGAGGCGATGGATGCGTATGATCCCGATCCGTATGCTTATATCAGGGACAAGCTGATCGTTCCGATGAGTGATCTGAGTGATTCGGACAAGAAAAAATTAGCTGAGTGTTTCGCTGATCTGTTTCGTTTAGATCCCCTTGACATTTCTGAGAGTAATCGTGAAAAAATAAGGATCGCCATGGAACAAATCACCGGCATTTTGGGTGAAACGCCATTTGAATTCCGAACGATACTCGGATTTGACGTCAGCGACGATACGAAAAAAAGATTGAATACTTCCATTCGACAGATCACCGATGACCACGGAATCGCAAACCGGAACGAAAACCAAAAATTAAACGAATACACCAAAAACTTTACCTCCGCACAGGCTGAACTTTGGCTAGAAGCAACGCTTGGCGCGCATGACGCCGAAGAAGCGATCCGGCTCTATGAGACTGCATTAGCCGAAGCCTCCCGTGTATCAGTAACACCACAGACTCCCCTTTCCATCTCCGAAACGGTACAGCAGATCGACACCCGGCTCCGGTCCGCATTCAACTCTCTCCGGTCGGCATATCAGGAGATCTTCACACCGGATGAAGCTACTGGAGAAACACGATTTTCACTCGACAGCGCAGACATTACAGACAAATTCAAACCCATCTTAGACGCGCTCGAAAGCCTTGACGAACTGGACGGCATTTCCATCGACTACTCCGCCTTTGACGACTTCGTATCCGTATTGACCGATACCTCCTCTACCGAAGCGGACGTACAGGCACAGTTTGACAGCCTTGCCACCAGCATCCTCTACACATCCGACTGCACGAATATGTCCGTCGAAACCTTCAACCTGCTTGCAGAATCCCTCTCCGAAATGGGCGTATCCAACGCGCACGAGGTGCTCGAAGACCTCCTTGCGCTACAGCAATCTCTTGCGGCGGCGGGTGTGGATGCACAGACCGCCATGAGCGGCGAAGCCAACACCCTTAGAGACCTCGGTCTTGCAGGCACGGAAACCGCTGAACAGCTCATGGCATACTATATCCAAAAACAGTTTGCCGAAAATCCCCTTACGACCCTGAATGATATCCTGCAGCTGGAAAACCTGTGCAATGCACTCGGCGTCACCGGAGAAATGTTTCAGACGATCACCGCATTAAAGCTTGCTTTTGAAGCAAAAGAAAGCGGCGCTCATGCGAGCGGATTAGACGAATCCATCAAAGCCTATCAGGAAAGACTTAAGGAGCTTGCAGCGGGCTACGGAACCTACGGCTTCGAATTTGGCGGCGCGGGAACAAAGAGCGGTTTCTCATCTTCCGGCTCCCGGTCCCGAAGCGCCGCCGAGACCTTCGACTGGACCGCCCAGGCAATCGAGAACGTAGAGAATGAAATCAAAGCTCTTGACGAGATCGCAAAATCAAGCTACTCTACACTCTCACAGAAGAATGAAGCACTGACACAGGAGCTCAGAAAAGTCAGCGAGGAAATCGATCTTCAACAGCAGGCATACAACACCTACATGCAGAAAGCGGAAGCCGTCGGACTCTCCGGTCACTACAAAGACCTTGCACAAAGCGGCGCGCCCAGTATGGAGGATATTACCGACGAGACCCTGAAAAAGCAGCTCAGCGAATACCAGAAATGGTACGAAAAAGCACAAAATGTTTCTGACAAACTAAAAGCACTGAATACCAGCATGAAAGATATCTATGCCGGTGCCTACAGCCTTCAGACAGATCATTTGAAGGAACAGCTCGACAGCAATTCCATCACCCAAAAACAATATTTGAAAAGTCTGAAAGATGCATATGAAAAATTCTATACCGGTTTAGACGGTTTTGCGCAACAATATCATGACGCGGTACTGGACTATCTTTCCAAAGAAAAAGATTATCTCAATGACGTTGCCGGTGCCGCCGCATCTCTTGCAGATACTGAAATCAATAAGATACAAAAAGCGGCAGATTCCCAAGAAAGCATGATTCAGGAGCAGATCGGCTTATTAGAAGCAAAGAAAGAACCATTGCAGGAAGAACTGGATGCACTTGAGGAAAAAGCCCAAAGAGAAAATCTGATACTGAATCTTCAAAAAGCGCAATATGAACTGGCAAGGTCTGAAAACCAAAGAACGAAGCTGCTCTACAAAAACGGTCAGATGGTCTACGAATCAGACTCTGAATCCATACGGGATGCCCAAAAAAGTATAGACGATGCAAACCTCGAAATTCAGAAACAGTCCATTCAGGACCAGATCGATGCACTTGATGAGGAAATTGACGGATACAATGATCTGATCGACCAAATCAACAAAGCGGCTGACACACAGATCAGCGCACTCGAGCAGATCAAAAACAAATGGCAGGAGGTGGCAGACGGTCAGGAACACGCAAAGAATCTATCACTGCTTACGGATGAATTTGGTGTAAATGCAATCGGCAAAATTCTGAGCGGATATGACGACGATCTCTTTGCGCAGTGGAAAAGCAATTATATCAATACGCTTGCAGGAATCGACGTGGAAAGTCAGGGCTATATTGGCGACATGACACAACAGATCGCATCCTTATACAATATTGATCTGTCATCACTACAGGCTCAATTTCAAAATGTAACAGATTCCATAAGCGCAGTGAAAAATGCTTCAGGAAGTGCTGCTTCTGCAATCGGATTTTATACCAATGTCCCTGCTTTAGAATCAAACAACGACCATACTCCTGATTCAAACGGGTCAAATGAGAGCCTCTCCTGCTCGGTCACAAACCTTGGCGTGATATCCAATGAAACGCTTCCCAATGTAACATCAAATATGGACGCGATCGGGGAAGCAGCCCTAAGCGCTGCATCAGAAGTATCCAATGTAGCCGCTGCAATCGAGAATATGCCAGAATCCAAAGATGTGACAATCTCCATTCATACTGTTGGCGGAAACATTGCCGGCGGTATATCTTCAAAAGTGTCACAGATTGCGTACACAGGCAATGCTTATGCAGACGGAACAAGACATGCCAAAAAAGGACTTGCCGTGATCGGTGAAGAGAAACCGGAAATTGTTATCACAAATAACCAAAAAGCATTTATCGCGCAACAGCCCACGCTTCTCTCTATGAAAGGCGGAGAAACGGTATATAACGGCGAAGAAACCGCACGGATCCTAAAGGCAAAGGGATTTAGACCCATTACTCCAGATGAATTCCCCTTATTAAAGGCTTTTCAAAAATTCAGCCCGGATGATATTATGCAGAAATTTGCGCCGAACCTGTCTTATCAGACCGGAGCCATATCTTCCGCCATTGCCCGGAATGTCAGCAACGTGAACGATAACTCTGTCAACCGATCATCCGTTACGCTGGAAAATGTGCATATCCACTGTCCCGGAGTTACGAAAGACGAGGTTGCAAAACAGATTGGAGCAGAGTTAAACAATGTGTTTAATGGTTTAAGTCTGAGAGCTTATCAGAGGGCAAGCATTACCCGCTAGACAGACTCACTGGCTTCTGTCGTGTCCCCCCACACCTATTTATTGTGGTGTGCCGGGGGACACTTATTTTTTCATTCTAATGATGTTATCCAAAAAACACGAATAAATTAAAATTATCATCCACGAAAAACAGGAGGGTTATTTGATATGCCATTTTATAGATGCGGAATGAATGAAATATTTGAATATGTACCTGTTAATGAAGAATATATTTATAACGGACAGGCACAACAATTTACTATTCCCCAAAAAGGATATTATAAAATAACTTTGGCAGGAGGCAGTCATCATGGGTATTATCAGGAATTTTATACCGGCACTAATACAGGTGCGACAAGATATACGGACACTTCGAAAGGCGGTGTGGTATCAGCAGTATATTATCTGAACAAAAATGATGTCGTAGGCATCTCACTCGGAAACTGTCATGCAAGATCGCAGGCATCCATCCGGTGCGACAATTACACGGGAGCAGTCTCCAATCTGCCTGGTGCCTCTGCACAAAGCTCTGTATTGACTATTAATGGTCAAAAATGTATGGAAGCCGTCGGCGGAAGGCTTTCAATCAGTTCAGCCTCAACGAAGCAGGTAACAGACGGTACGGCAGGCAGCTCCTCCTCCAGTCCAAGATATGTATGCACTGGCTTTAGCGGCGTGGCTTACACAGGCGGCAGCGGCAGCTGCATTGAAAATGAAACTTACCGTGCATATCAAGTCACAGTCACCAATCACGGAAATGAATTAAGCAGCGGACTCGGAAGCTGCAAGATCGTATATCTTGGCAGGAAACTCGTCAATGATGTCTGACTTTTTGCGATAAAGAGCAAGGTACATAGAAATAGGTACTTTGCTCTTTATATATGAAATTGAGAAATGATAAAGAAAGGAAATATTTTAACATGGATATTATTCAAAAGAAACCTAATTGATAAAGAATATCTGATATCTACTTTTCAAGATTTCAAAAATCAAATTTTGGACAAAACATACACAATCCACACACATAATAACAAAAATGTGTTAGATAAATTGACTGTTTCGAACAATAATACTCTCCTTTTTGACGGCGAAGAAATAAAAGGCGGGTCTTCTAATTGCAAATCCGCATATGACATTGCCGTAGAACATGGTTTCGGAGGAACTGAGGCAGAATGGCTTGATTCTCTAAAGGGGAAGCCGGTGCAAATGGAGAAAAAGGTTCAGATGGATTATCAGCATATCAAGTCGCATTAAATACTAGTAAAATTTGATAAAAGGAAACAATCATGCAAATACAAGAAGAATTTTTAAGAACAATTGAATCAATACTTAAAGAAAACGTAAATAGCCATTCTCAAAGTCATGACACTTCTTCTATTGTTACAAATATAGATCATGACAAATACGAAGTTCAGATTGACGGCAACTATTATTGGGTTAAAAATGGTGTTGGAGTTAATTTGAACGTTGGCGACCATGTATGGGTTCACATTCCTAATGGCAATATGAACGAAATGTTTATTATGGCAAAGAAATAAACAGGCGAGACAAATGACGGACGCAAATCTATCGAATCGTTTATAAAACACTATTATGTTCACTTATTAAATCAAGAAAAGGAGAATGTTTTATGCCATTTTTCAGATGTAGCGGTGCTACCATGGCACAGCTTGCAAACAAAATGTTGATTGAAGAATTTCAAAGTTATATAGGAGATTCTTTTAGTTTATCACATCCATTGACTGTTCAAACTCATTATAATGCATTTGGACACTCTGACGGAACTGATACGGTTGGACATTTCCAGCTAAAAGGCAGTTTCAGTTCCTTAATAACATTTTTTCATAGTTATTATTATAATGTATCAACAGATACCAATACACATGGTATTCAATCTCACTATAGAAATCCTGATAATGAAAAAGAATATCTTGGAAGCACTAGCGGTACCAGTGATATTACTATTTTTACTGCAACATATAACACAAATGCAAATATTCCTAAATTCAAAAAAAGAGCAGTAGAACAGCTCAGACATCTGATCGGTGACAATTTCTCTATTGCATATGGCATATCAGTTGAAACACAAAATCCTGAACCACACCCATATACAAGACACGATGTGGTTCGTCCGATCTATAACTTAAGCAGCTTAGAAAGTTTCTTTTCTTTTTGCGGATATGGCAATTTTAGCAGTCAAAGAAGTACAGATAACTATTTTTATACCGGTAATCCGCCACATGGTCAGGCTAAGACCTATGAAATTAATACATTATCCGGTAACTTGCTCAGATTCAAAAAGTAAAATAGGTGGTGTTAACTTGAAACAAGTAATTTGAGATGTCCTCTTGAATTTGATCATGATTAAGCAAATCGAACGCATATCTGCTTACTTTTTTGATTACCTGACCAAACACTTACAAAAAGAAAAACCTTGAACACCGTATAAGCACTAAGTGTTTCAAGGTTTTTCAACGCAGCTGATAGGGGAATCGAACCCCTGTTTCCGCCGTGAGAGGGCGGCGTCTTAACCGCTTGACCAATCAGCCATTTCCTAAAGCCTTAAGCAAGGCACTTGCTTATAATAGTATATTTCCGGAAAAAAAGCAATACCTATTTTACATTTTTTTATGATTTTTTCCTGTACGACCCAGATTATCGCTTTACAGCCGCCCGGCGCGTTACGTTTTCCCCTCGTCTTTTTTCTGATCAAACGCTGTCTTTTGATTAAAATATGCCTCCAGCATAAAAAAGATCGTCGCATATGCGTACAGGTCATAATGCTCGATACCGAGCCTCTCCTCTTCCCTGATGCGTGACAGGTTAAACAAAATGCCGCTCCATGTGCCCCGCGTCTCTTTCACCTTCGACGCGGGCGGCATCAGCGGGTACTGCCTGAGAATGCGTTCTTTTCGAAGACTCCTGTCAGCCTCGTCCATACCGCGCAGATTATCCGTCTCACACAGCATATAAAATGACAAAAATTTATTTGCGGCATAAAATGCAATAAACTCATTGGCATAATAAAAAAACGACTCGACAGGCTCCCCGTGCTGCTTCACTGCTTCCAACAGATGTCCTTTATGAAAAATAGGTACAGTCAAAAACGCCCCGCACATACAGGACGCCACCTTATGCCTGTCCAATATCTCAACATCACTGTTATAGACCTGCCGTTTATAAATGACCCGCAGCTTGGAATATTCATTATAAATATCCCGTTTGCAGGGAGCTAAATTCCGTTTTTCAATAAACGGTTCATATTCCAGCATTTCTTCGACAAATGGCTCGATCTCTCTGTCAAAAATCTCATCAAACAATTCTCTTTTCATGCCCTGTACTCCTGATCAACCGCCTTTCTGTAAGCCTGATAAGCGTTCTCCATTTTATAATCCCGGTTGTTTGATGTAATTTCCTTATGCATAAATTGCTCATAAGTAATTTTTTTACAGAGACTGGCATCTTCCTGTAAATAGTCCTGTAGATCTTTCGTTTTCATCATCATGCCCTCCCCCTGTTATAAAAACGGTCCGCAGTTCTTATCCGGTCAGACTTTTCAGGCGGCATAGAACTATGCCCCTTTTTATTATGGCATACTCTCAGTTATTTGCAACCCTTCCTTAAGTCCTACGACACAAAATCAAAGAGGCTTAACTGATTCGAAAGCGGAATATCGCCGAGCAGCCCCATTTCCGCCATCTCGTCCACGCATTTCTTCGGAGTTTTCGTCCGGTCGTAAAAATCGTCTCTCGATAAAAACGGTCCGTCCTTTGCCGCCTCCACGATCGCATCCGCGATCGCCTCCGAAATACCGTCAATACTCGTTAAGGATGGCATAATCTTTCCGTCCTCAGTCACGGTAAACAGGCGGGACTGCGCCTTAAAAATATCGATCGGCTCAAACTCAAATCCGCGCGCATACATCTCCTGTACGATCTTCATATCGCCGTACGCGTCCTGTTCCTTATTGGCAAGCGTATCCATGCGTTTTTTGTAATCACTCATGATGCTCTCCAAATGTGCTTTTCCCCTGCACATGAGCGCATAGGAAAATGCTTTGGCACGGATAGAAAAATACGCCGCATAATAGGCGAGCGGGTAATTGACCTTGCAGTAAGCGATACGCCATGCCATCATGACATACGCCGCCGCATGTGCTTTCGGGAACATGTATTTGATCTTTTTGCAGGACCAGATATACCAGTCCGGAACGTCATGTTCTAACATGATCTGTTCCATCTCCTCCGTTAATCCCTTTCCCTTGCGCACCTTCTCCATAATCGTGAACGCCTGCTCGCTCTCAATCCCTTTTTGGATCAGATAGATCATAATATCGTCACGCGTACAGATCGCGGTGGAGATCGTTGCTTTTCCTTCCTCGATCAGCGTCTGCGCGTTGCCAAGCCACACGTCGGTTCCGTGAGATAAGCCCGATATACGGACCAGATCGGAGAATGACTGCGGCTTCGTGTCCTTTAACATCTGAATAACGAACTCCGTGCCAAACTCAGGGATGCCGAGCGAACCAAGCTCACAGCCGCTGATCTCATCCGGCGTGATCCCAAGCGCCTGCGTTGAAGAAAACAGGGACATGACCTGTTTATCATCAAGCGGAATTTTTGTCGGATCGACACCCGTCAAGTCCTGCAGCATCCGGATCATCGTCGGATCATCGTGCCCGAGAATATCAAGCTTTAAGAGGTTATGGTCGATCGAGTGATAATCAAAGTGTGTCGTGACGATCGGCGTTGTCATATCGTTTGCCGGATGCTGCACCGGTGTAAACGAATTGATCTCCTCCCCGACCGGCAATACAACAATGCCGCCCGGGTGCTGCCCGGTCGTGCGCCGGACGCCTGTACACCCGATCGAAAGGCGGTTGATCTCACTTGCCCGCTTTTTTACACCGCGTTCCTCAAAATATTTGCGCACATAGCCGTACGCTGTCTTATCCGCAACCGCACCGATTGTTCCCGCCCGGTATGTCTGACCGTACCCGAAGATCACTTCGGTATATTTATGCGCCTTGCTCTGGTACTCGCCCGAAAAGTTCAGGTCGATATCGGGTTCCTTATTGCCCTTGAACCCAAGGAATGTCTCAAACGGGATGTCGAATCCGTCCTTAATAAGCGGTTTCCCGCATTTCGGGCAGATCCTATCCGGCATATCGCAGCCGCTTCTGCCCGAAAACGCCGCGACTTCCTCAGAATCAAAATCCGTGTAAAAACAATACTCACAGCGGTAGTGCGGCGCAAGCGAATTGACTTCCGTGATCCCAGCCATAAACGCCACAAACGAAGAGCCGACCGAACCGCGCGAACCGACTAAGTATCCGTCCTCGACCGACTTCCAGACAAGCTTCTGCGCAATGATATACATGACGGCAAACCCGTTCGAAATGATAGAATTTAATTCTCTTTTCAGCCGCTTTTCAACGATCTCCGGAAGCTGTTCACCGTAAAGCTCATGCGCCCTGTTGTAACAGATATCCGTAAGGATCTGGTCGCTGTTCTCTATGACAGGAGGACATTTATCAGGACGCACGGGAGAGATAAAATCACACATATCTGCGATCAGATTCGGATTGGTGATGACGATCTCCTCCGCCTTTTCTGGCGGCAGATACGAAAATTCCGCAAGCATTTCTTCTGTCGTGCGTAGATAGAGCGGCGCCTGCTCGTCCGCGTCCGGAAATCCCTGTCCAGCCATCAGGATACGGCGGTAGATCTCGTCCTCAGGGTTTAAGAAATGGACGTCGCAGGTCGCAACGACGGGCTTTTGAAACTGCTCCCCGAGCGCAATGACTTTTTTATTGAATGAGATCAGATCCTCATCACTGTTTACATTAGAATGCTTCTCGTCGCGGATCATATAACGGTTATTGCCGATCGGCTGCACTTCCAGATAATCATAAAACCGCACGATCCTGCTGATATCCTCCTCCGACTTCTCATCCACGATCGCGCGGAACAACTCGCCCGCCTCACACGCACTTCCGATGATCAGCCCCTCGCGGTATTTCATCAAAAGGCTTTTCGGCATCTTTGGGCGGCGGCTGAAATAATTCAGATGCGACTCCGAAATTAGTTTATACAGATTGATGCGTCCGGTATCGTTTTTGGCAAGAACAACGACATGATACGCATGCATCTTTCTGACTGCCTCCACTCTCGACGCCCCAAGCGCGTTCACTTTGGACAGATCATTCACACCCTGATCTTTACACATCACAAGCAGCTTCAAGAACATCTCCGCCGTCGCCTCCGCATCGTTGACCGCACGGTGATGTCCCTCCAGCGAAATGTTTAATTTTTTGCAGACCGTATCAAGCGTAAACTTATTTAATTCCGGCAAAAGCGCACGCGAAAGCCCAACCGTATCCAGATAAGTATAATCCGTAGAAAACCCTTGCCGTCTGCAGTTCTCCTTCAAAAAACTCATATCAAAATCCGCATTGTGGGCGACCAATACCGCCCCCTCGCAAAACGCGACAAACTCCGGCAGGATCTGTTCGATCATCGGCTCGTTCACGACCATACTGTCATGAATGTTCGTCAGTTTTTCGATCTCGTACGGAATCGGAACGTCGGGATTCACAAATTTCGAAAAACGCCCGGTGATCTTCCCATTCTCGATCCGGACCGCGCCGATCTCAATGATGCGGTTCGCAACCGGGGAAAAGCCCGTCGTCTCCAAATCAAAGACCACATACGCGCCGTCTAAAGAGTATTCCTTCGAGTTTGTAACAATCTGCTTTAAGTCGTCGACCAGATAGCCCTCGACGCCGTAGATGGGCTTGAACCCCGGTGAAAGCTTATCAAGCGCATGGTTTGCCTCCGGAAACGCCTGCACGTCGCCGTGGTCGGTGACTGCCATCGCGCGCATGCCCCACCGGTCGGCACATTTTAACAGATCGGCAACATCGGACACCCCGTCCATATCGCTCATTTTTGTATGGCAGTGAAGCTCGACGCGCTTTCTCACGCTGTAATCCATACGCGGCGTACGCGTGTCCGTGCTTTTTTTGATCCCGTAAATCGAACCGATCGTGAGCTCGCCGTCAAACCGGTCAAGCTGCGTTATGCCTTTAAGCTTGACAAATCCGCCCTCTTTGACCTTATCTTTGACCTCCTCGAACTGCTCGTTCTTGAAAAACATTTTGACCGTGATCGTATCGGTAAAATCCGTGATATCAAAGATCAGAATGGTCTTTTCGTTCTTGATCGCACGCGGATCGACCCTTGTGAGCATGCCGGAAACAACGACTTCCTCCATCTCTCCCTGAATCTCGTCAAGATGCATCGGCTCGTCGTCAAAATCACGTCCCCAGATCACATCAGGGTTATCCGACCCTCTGCTCCCCCTTCCATAGCCTCCTTTGGAATAAGCGCCTTTTCCGAAATCTTTTCGTCCGCCGGAATATGCCGCTGCGCGTCCGCCGTTTGACGGATTCCCTGCGCTTTTCACGCCGCTTCGTGATGTTCCTCCGCTTTCTGCGCCGCTTCGCGATACTCCCGCGCTTTCGGTGCGGCCTTGCAATGTGCCTGCTCCGACCGCGCTCTGCGGCTGATTCTGTCCCGCCGCTCCTTCCCTGCCGTCAGCGTTTCCCGCTATGTATGCTTCTTTTCCGGTTGTGTCTCCTTGCAAAGATGTTCCTTTGCCGTTTTCGCTTCTCTGCAAAGATGCATTTCTGCCAATCTCGCTTCCCTGCAAAAATGCCTCTCTGCCAGCTCCGGCTTCTCCCTGCAATACACTTTCTGTCCCGGATATGCCCTTGGACATATCCGTACTCCCACTGCCCTCCGTGCCGTCCGCATATGCTTCGTCCGCAGAAACGCCGGAAACCGCTCCCGCACGGCTCACAATATCCATAACCTTCCTGCGAAGCTGTTCTTCGTCTTCTTTCCTGTGTTTATCCGCCGCAGCTTCCCGATAAACGATCCGCGCCTCCGCATGCATCGAAAACCGGTTTTGCAGAATGCGGTCCATAATCCCCAGAAGCTCCTGCTCCTTTCCGCGTGCGAGCACGGTATCCTCGACTTCCACGACGAGTTCATGCTCCGACGGATACGTAAATCGTGCTTTTTTCATCATGGAAAACAGAACATGGTCATAAGCACGCAGCTCTAATAACAGACTGTCATAATATGCGTCGATCAGCTTTTTTAAGTCATACTGCGCAGAGAGAACATAGCGCTCCAGCAGGCGCACGCGCATATCTGCACGCGGAAAGAGCTGCTTTTTGATCTCCTGCTCGGCATAAAAGATGTCTTCTTTTTGCAGCAGGCGCTCCGAATACAGATAAACGCGCAGCGTGTTCTTGCTCCGCGTCGTACTGACGCGCTCCACTGAGACCGGCTCAAAGCGTGCGCTGACTGATTGATTTAATTTTAAGGAAGGAAATACTTCAAAAAAGCTCTTTGTCATATGATCCCCAATTCCGATTCCATCCGCAGTATTCACCGCAAACTCAAACTCCATTTATGAAATATAGATTCTTCACATTATTTTGCCTCGTTCCAGTGAAGCAGTTCATCCCTTAGCGCGAAAAGCAACTCGTCTTCGGGCACTTTTCTCACAATCTCTCCCTTTTTGATCAAAAGCCCTTCGCCGTCTCCGCCCGCAATGCCGATATCCGCCTCTTTCGCTTCCCCAGGACCGTTGACCGCACAGCCCATAACGGCGACTTTGATATTCAGTGGAATGTCCTGCACCATCTGTTCAACCTGATTGGCAAGCCCGATCAAATCGATCTTCGTTCTGCCGCAGGTCGGGCAGGATACGACTTCAATGCCGCCCGTATAAAGCCCCATATTGCGCAAAATCAGCTTCGCGCTCCTTACTTCCTCGACGGGATCACCCGTTAAAGAAACACGGACCGTATCGCCGATGCCCTCATATAAAATGACGCCTAAGCCCAGCGCGGATTTGATGTTGCCACTCGTCAGCGTTCCCGCTTCGGTGATGCCGACATGCAGCGGATAATTGATTTTTTCCGCAATCAATTCATGCGCTTTGATTGAAAAAAGCACGTCCGACGACTTAATGCTGACAACCAGATTGTCATAACCAAGTTCTTCTATGAGGTGCACTTGACCAAGCGCGCTCTCGACGATCCCTTCCGGTGTCACGCCACCGTATTTTGCAACGATCTCGCGCTCTAAACTGCCGCCGTTGACGCCGACGCGGATTGGAATGCCCCGCTCTTTCGCCGCATCCACGACCGCCTTCACGTTTTCCTTAGAACCGATATTTCCCGGATTGATGCGGATCTTGTCCGCCCCGTTCTCAATCGCCGCGACTGCCATCTTATGATCAAAGTGAATATCCGCCACAAGCGGAATGCCGATCTGCTTTTTAATCTGTGCAACCGCCTTCGCCGCTTCCATGTTCGGAACCGTACAGCGGACAATATCGCAGCCTGCTGCTGCAAGACACTCTATCTGCTGCACGGTCGCCCCAACGTCCTCAGTCCGCGTGTTCGTCATCGACTGGATCAGGACCGGACTGCCGCCGCCGATCACGCGATCCCCGATATGGATTTTTTTTGTCTGTTCTCTTTTCGTCATCTTGAATTCTCCCGCTCTTAATCATATCATGGTGATTTGCTTTAAGGATAAAACGCCAATAACGCCTCGTTGATCTCATCTATTTTTTCTCCGCGTCTTTTTAGTTCGCTGTAAAAAGCAATCTCTCCAATTTCCTCCCGATCGAGACGATTTTGTTCGATCGCGGAAAGCATCGTTTTCGGAAGCGTTATGCCATAAATCCCGCCGTATTCCTCATGCCACTCTTTGACCCAATAGCCGGGCGGCATATAAGTGTGCAAAACGCCAAGGTATTCATAATCCATGTCCTTGATTCCAAGCTCTTCCTCACATTCTCTGTTGATACATTCTCTGAGATTTTCTCCCCGGTCCATCAGACCTCCGAACGTCTCATAATCATCTCTCCACTTATGCCAGCCCAACAGGTAATCGTCTTCCATTTTTACGATGATCAGGGCATGATCGATCGCGGGGTATTGACACAATGCCTCTGACTCGTCCACTTCTATCCGCTCTATGATCGAAGCTCCGTTTTTCGCTTTGAAAATCATGTCATCCTCCTTTGATCATTGACAGCATCAGCAGAAATATCTGCCTTCATCCGATCTTATGAAACATGACCGTCTCCTCTTTCATGGAAATTTTTCCAGCCTGCCATCCATATTCCACAAGCTCTTTCTTGTATTTCAGAAAAGAATGGTCGATCGGGATTCCCGCGATACTCTGTATTTCGTCGAACGTCAGCAGAAAAGACTGCTCTCCGCGTTTCTGCACATACTCCCATAACGGGGCATATTTACTCATGATGCTTCTCCTCCCGCCCAACATGGCATAGAAGCGTATACTTCACCGATTTTCTCCTGCAAAGTGCCCGGTATTAAATAGTGAATATTTAAGGTAATATCGTGATACATCAAGTTCCTGCCGAAAGGGCTGTTCCTATGAAATATTATAGCACAAAATGTATGAACTTTAATAAAAAGTTCCTTTTTCTTTCATGTATGTCCCTGCTATCGGGCTTCTCCTGATTGCAGCTCATCTAAATACTCTTCAAGACAAACGCCCAAACGATGTATTTGTTCCGCATGTTCCCGCCCCGCATAGCGGTAATGCCACGGTTCATAAATGATGCCGGTAATACTGCTTTTTTCATTGGGA
This sequence comes from Lachnospiraceae bacterium, assembly GCA_003979345.1. Lineage (GTDB taxonomy): Bacteria > Bacillota > Clostridia > Lachnospirales > Lachnospiraceae > DLAJ01. The sequence continues at coordinate 2,198 of RYVZ01000051.1, read as the reverse complement.
TAGCGCAGGATGAATCCATACTCACAACTGTGATTGATCAGCCACTGTTGAACCGCGGTGCATTCCTGAGATTCATCCAAATGCCGGTTATCCATATCGACAATATCCACCGCAAGACCGAGCTGGTGTTCACTGATTCCGGGAACAGCCACGCTTCTTCCAGCCTCCTGTTGTGCATCTTCAAAAGACAAGCCTTGCGGCAGACAGCGTTCGGCTTCCTCAAAATAAAGCTCCTCCTGACGTTCCTGCGTCCGGTATGCGGAACAGATTACAGAAAACAGCCCGTCCGCACGGCAGGCATCCATCATTTCCTGAAGATCGGAATAGCACCGTTCATCAATACAAAAACCGTTTCGAAGCTCCACCGTTCAAATGGAATAGTCCTCCGGCACCGGATTCCACGGATTTACTAAAAGCAGCTTCCAATCCTCCCGATCGACAGCTGAGCCTCCCGCCTGCATGGGATCATTTTGCATTTCATCTGTCTGCGGCTTCCATGTCTGCCTCCCATCTGCCTGTGACACCGGTACCAACGGTTCGTCCGCCTGCACCACCGATACCGGCTTGTCCGCGGAACGATATTCGGACATCAGCACGGCTTTTACCGCAGCACCCACAAGCATAAAAACCGTCAGAAAAACCATACGCACAATCACCCTTTGCAACATCTTTTGCAGCATTTTCTGCCTGTGCCTGCGCTGTCTGCACCGATATCTCTGTGCAGACGCATTTTGAGTATTCATCATAAAAACACCTCGCTTTGATCATATTGGTACATGCCGGGGAAACAGCTCTTAATCCCTCTCCCCCGAATATGCGGTACCATTATAGCAAGGCGTTTCTTTGAAAAATCATCTGTGTGCCATCAATAAAGCATCTTTTTTAATAAAAAGAGACTACGTGATCATTCTTATCCCAGACGCAGACCTCTTACCCTGTCCTGCACCGATGCCTTGGCTGTCAAAAAAATGACCGTTATCTCCAACGGTCGTATATATTCAATCAGCTCAAATCCGTCAATTTCAGGAAGCATGACATCCAACAAGATCAGGTCATAGCGGTTTTTCTCCAGCAATTCCGCGGCTTCCGCTCCGTCAAAGGCGCATGTGCAATGATAATTCTCTTTTGCCAGACTCATGCGAATCAGATTTGAGATTGCTTTTTCGTCCTCTACGATCAAAATGCATATCAAAATATTTTCCTCTTTTCCGTATCTTCCATCCGTTTCTCCGATGGATCAGATTATTTGTTCCGTATTCAAATTACCTCAAAAAAAGTATCAAAACGGCAACAAAATAAATGGGATCTGAGTAAAAAATCCATGTGCCGGAGCATTTTACAGATATCAGCTACAGCAGGGCTTGCGGAAATATCAGCATTCAAAATCTGCTGGTTTCCGACGTCAGTACAAACGTTCTGCTGTAATACATCATGCCATCCTTTGTCCTTGCCCGAAACTGCACACGAAGGACCTCCCCCGCATCCCCAGGCGGAAGCACATAAATTTGCCGTCCGGCTTTTGTCCATACGCCGTTATTGGTACGCTGTTCCCCGTCACGCGCATCATTCGGAAACACAAAATATAATCCCTCCACAAGACAGGCAGGATGTTTGGAGGAAAGCAGGCGCTTTGCGCCGTTTTCATCATAAATGGTCATCAAAAGCTCCTGCTGATCCTTTTTTACATCAGCCACAGCAGAACCGCCGCCTTCCTTAATCCGTTTTACCAGCAATGCGGGGGCGGTCACGGTATCGCTGCCATTTATTTCCTCTACGCCGCAGCCTGCCTGCTGCCAGACGGTCCAAAAGCCGCAGCCCGCAGCCGCGATCCACGCGCAGCATAATAAAGTGAAAAATATGCATGAAAGATCCGCACGGCAGAACCGCCGCCTGACACAGCAGACCTTTCTTATGAAAAAATAGAGATGCATGATAAGAATACTCCGATCAGATATGAGATATATTCTGATTATACGCCCCCTCTCCCTGCTCCGCCATTGGCAATATCACGATTCTCGTAACGCCTTGTCCTGTTGCTCCGTCTGCAAAAAAAGGAAGCGTCCCCGGAAGGAACGCCCCTTTCTTTGTGCAATCTGACAGTCATGTTCGCTGTGCTGCTTTTACTTCTCCATAGGTCTACATCTCCTTTATGTAAATTTTCTGTAATCAATGCCAAATGGCAAAAATAATATTGTTTC
>RYVZ01000050.1 GCA_003979345.1 Lachnospiraceae bacterium | reverse complement strand
AGCCGCAACAGTGATATAGTAGCACTCTCTCTTCTGCTTGTCAACATCTTTTTTCTATTTTTTTCTATCTTTTTTTCTATCTTATTTTTCCAATCTTTTCATTTTCTTATAAACAGCCTGTTCTTTTGAGCAGTATGTTCATTACAAAATCTGACATGTTTTCAAAATTGATATTTAAGCAGATTCATCCCAATGTTCAAATAATTGAAAAATCCAAAAGAGGCTGCCCGCCTGCGGCGAACGGCCTCTTTTATATTATGCCTCTTATGATAAAACGGTTCCCTGCCTGCTATCTCGCATTTTCGATACGCACGGAGCCTATACTTTCATTAAAAGCATCCATCCAAGGACCACCTGCTGCCTGCGTATAAGAGATTGACAGCGTCTTATTCTCTCCAGTCTCAACCGCAAACTGAACCTGCTCAATCTCCATATCCTGCGCGGCATAAGAGATTCTGATCAGACGCGTCCTGCAGCCGCTTATTTCTGACTCGGTAAACTCTGTACAGTTCACCGTGACCGCATAACCATAAAGTTGTTCATACATATTTTCCAGTGCTGCACAATAAGACTCCTCGGTGTATTGAAATGATTCCGTATCATAATCAGAAGATACGACCATGATATTGGCGGGATCGCCCGGATAATCCGGCGCGACATAGATACCATCCGCCTGACCGATAAATTCTTCCGGAAGTTCGTAAGATATCACCGGCATTCCGGACTCCGGAGTCTCTGCTGCCTGCAAACTCTCTCCTTCGCCTTGGGATACCGGCTGTCCCGATCCCAAAAGTTCCACTGTCCATGAATCTTCTTCTGTCTTTACAGTCAGACGCATCTGCTGTATCGACGCCGCTTCCTCTTCTGTCACTTCAAACACAGCCACTACATTGCAACTCTCTCCCGGCTGTAATGTGCAGTTTGTTGTCCTCATATCATCCAGCAGCAGCGTTGACATTGCATTGATCTGTGCACCATCATTGATAAACAACCTGAAACGCGGTTTCAGATCCAAAATGTCGACCTGCGCTGCTTCTGTATTCTGATTCGTGATCGTATACTGTAAAAGCAGCAACTCATTCCCTGCCAGCGCATCCATTGCAAAATATAATTCATCCCCCTCCTCTTCAGGATAGGATTTCGTCAACAAATAGCCCTGATAGGAAATATCAATTCCCGAAAATCCGAAAAACTCCGCCAATGTTCGGGTTTCCACAACCGGTTCGCTCCCGGACGGATCCTCTGTCCCCTGCCCGCCTGAGTGCTCCTTATCCTCCTCGTCTTCCGGTTCCGGTGTGGGAGCCGGCGGCATATAAGCATGCGCTGCCCGTCTCTGCATCGCCAGTATCATCTCTTCCTCCGTCATCAGGCGGGAATCTCTGTTTTGATCATTTTCATATAAAAGTGTCGCTGCATATCTGACAACAGCCTGTTCCTGATCTTCCGTCAGTTCAGGATACTTCCCGCCGCAGCCGCACAGCACAGCCGAGGCTATACAAGCCATTATCATGACGCGTGCCGTATTATGATTAAATGCAAATTTCCGTACCTTTCTCATCCATCATGCCTCCCGATCTTACTGCATCGTTTTTATCATAGCATAAAAGGAATCGGTAAACAACCAGGTTTTTTATAAGCAGACCTTATAATGTAACCTTTTGAATCAATTCGTCCAAGCGATCTGCCAGTTGTTTGTTAAATTTGATCGTCTCAAGCGGTTTCGTCAGCCTTTGGATCACAAACAGCGAAACGATGCCCAGCAGGACTAACGCTCCAACAGAAAGTATGATCAGAACCTTTTACAGCTCGACCGTCGAAGCAAAAATCTCTCCCTCACTATTTTTTTATTACAGAAGATGAACGCTGCTATTGGTTTTATGTTCCAGAGGCAGGGAGATTAAGGGCATTTACTTCCTTTTGATGTTGAGACAGTGAGAACTGATTCGGCTGTTGGGAACACTGTTAGTTATTTTAACAGAAAATTAAAAAATTGAACCTCCATCAACACGAAAAGTAAAAGGGGTAATATATCCGCTCTGATCTCCGTTTTGTGTGCTGAGCCTTTGGTAAAGACTCTGTATGTAACTTTCTTCTGTCCCATTGGATTTTTGTCCTTTGCTTTTTGTCACCGCCCATAGCATTCCCTCCTTTGCTAAAAAACAGTGCACGATGCGGAGCTGGAGATCCGTGCAGGTACGCTGTTTTGGTAGTAAAAGAGCCTTGTGTCAATCATGCGCATCATGCCCTCTCCAGTTCAAACCAAAATTCTACGCCATTGTCATAGTTATTAACACCGTAAGCCTGATTCATTGTATTCATAATTGCCCTGACAATGGAAAGTCCGACGCCGCTTCCCCCATATGCACGGGTACGCGCCTTATCCACTTTGTAGAATTTATCCCACAAATACGCAAGGCAGTCCTCCGGAACCGGTGCTCCGGTATTGAATACCGTTATGCGCACCAAATTTTTTTCTTCCTTTTCTACAAAACGGATTTCAATTTCTTTATGATGGTCCAGATGGTTCAATGCGTTCGTAAAGTAATTCATTATGACTTCCTCTACCTTGAACTCGTCCCCCCACACAAAGAGCGGTGCGCGGCGTTCCACGGACACAGTCGCATCATACTGCCGTACCAGAATATCCGCAGACTGGACATAATTATTGACAAGCGCCACAATATCGAAACGCTCAAGCGTCGTCACATTCTGTCCCGATTCTAACTGGTCAAGCGTCATCAGCTGCTTGACCATACGGTTCATCTTATTTGCCTCATCAATGATCACGCCGCAATAGTACTCCCGCCCCTCCGCGTCCTCATCAATGCCCTCCTGCAGCCCCTCCGCATAACCCTGGATCAAAGCGATCGGCGTCTTCAATTCGTGGGATACATTGGATAGAAATTCTTTACGCTGTGCTTCTAATTCATCTTTACGCGCAATATCCCTTCGCAGCTCGTTATTCGCAGTTTTCAGCTCTGATATCGTCTGCTCAAGCGCCTCTGACATTTGGTTGATGTTCATGCCAAGCCTGCCGATCTCATTATGCTCTTTTCCGTCATAGCGCGCATCAAATTCAAGCCGGCTCATCCGCTCCGATATTTCGGAAAGTTTGCGGATCGGCGCCGTCACTTTGCGCGTAACGAGCCAGATGATCACGCCTCCAAGCAATACGCCTGCCAATCCGCTGTACATCAGAAAACGGTTTGCTATCTGTACGCTGTCTTCAATGCCCACGATCGGCGTCCGGATCAGAAACATGTTTTCCTGTCCAAAGAATCCCCACATGACAATGTAATCCATGCCCGATGCCTGTTCCGTGATGCGCTCGATCTGAAAGAGTTCTTCCTCCTGCCTTTCCAAAACTGTTCCGCCGTAAAGTCCGAGTGCAAGTTCAAAGAACTGCACCTTCAAAAGCTGCACATCGCTTGTCGTATACAGGATCGGAATGCCGCTTTGATTCATAACGAGAATATCCAAATTATATCTTCCGATCAGCTTTTCCATCTCAAGCGTAAACTCCTCGCTTTTAAGATCCCCGCTCCGGGTATGTTCCCCGATCGTGCGGTATGTGCGGTACAAGACCTTCGTCTTGTTATGAACATAAAAACGCTGCAGACAGAGCTGGTTAATTAAAAAGCAAAGTAAAATCGTACCTGCCAGGACAAGCATAAAAATCAAAGTATATTGTTTTCTGATCGAATCCCGCAAACCGAATCTGCCTGTTTTTTCTTTTTTCATGTTCATGCCCTTCCCTCAGTGTCCTGTTCCGTCGGAAACACAACCGTAAAACGTGTTCCAAGCTCCTGCCTGCTGACAACATCATAATACCCACCATGCTGTTCAACGATCCACTTGGCAATGGACAACCCCAGACCGGTCCCTCCCGTCTTACTGTTACGCACAGCATCTGCACGATAAAAACGGTCAAACGCATGCTCGACCTCTTCCTCTGCCATACCGATTCCGTTATCCTGTATACTGTAGAAAGGGGTTCCATCCGCTCTGCTGCCTGCCCGCAAAATGATCTCTTCTCCCTCTTTTGTATATTTTGCCGCATTATCTACCAGAATGCGCGCCGATTGCTTGATCATATCATGGTCCCCGCAAATGACCGCATCCCCGCTCTCTTCATAGCAGTAACGATGGTGTTCGTCGATCATCAATGATTCCTCATAAACCTCCTGCATGATATGATTGAGACTTAGTTCTATTTTATCCAGTTTTTGTCTGTTGCTGTCCCCGCGCGCAAGAAACAGCAACTGTTCAACGAGGTGCTGCATATGTCCTGACTCATTCTTGATCGCTTCGATCGACTCAGACAGAATGGCTTCATCCTCTTTTCCCCACCTGTCCAGCATATTCACATACCCCTGAATAACCGCGATCGGCGTACGCAGTTCATGAGACGCATCGGAAACAAACTGCGTCTGCTGCCGGTAAGACCGTCTCATCCGCTCCAAAAGTTCATTGACTGCACGTTCAATTCCCTGTAGCTCCTTATGAGAACCTGTCAGACGGGCATCCGGCCGCTCGACATGCAGATCAGAGATCGCCTCTTCCAAATTCTGATAGCGGCTCTCATCCAGCGCAAACTCGCTAAGCTGCCTCGTACGCTCTGCCATCTGTCTAATCGGCCGCAGATAATAACGTATTTTCCGCGTTCCCCACAATAACTGATGAACGACCATGATCAGCTCTACCACGCCAAGCACCGCAGCCGCATAACGCAGCACGCTGACCCATGGACCGATCAGTACGGTATAAAATTCCTGTGAACCCGGCTCTCCGCATTGCAGCACAAGATTCTCAATCGGTTTTGTATGAAGAAACGTGCGCGCAAGGTCGGGACGGAACGCTCCAAGATACTGTACATCCAGACAATAGACCACCGCTGTCCCCAATATCACGCAGAGCATCACATCAATAGACAGAAATGCACCAAGCAGGGAAAACGCCGTATTCCGATTGATCTTGCGCGCGATCGAGGTCACACGGACAGACTCTCCCTGTGGCTGTTCCTTTTTTTGTATCTCTTCCTCTGTCCGATCCTTTTTCATTCTAATCCCCATGCATATCGCAAGCTTTGCCTGCGATACTGAAAATCTTCATTCTTTTCAGGCTTCACTGTCCTTGATGACATATCCAACGCCACGCACAGTCTGAATGACTTTGACCTGATATACATCATCCAGCTTGGCGCGCACGTAGCGTACATAAACGTCGATCACATTGGTTTCTCCCATATAGTCGTAACCGCACACTTTCTGCAGCAGGATATCTCTGGAAACAACAATATTTTTATTCTCCATCAATACACGCAGCAGTTCAAATTCACGGTGTTTCAGCTCTACAAGCCGACCGTCATAGCGCGCTTCATATTTCAGTGTATCAAGCGTTAATGCGCCGCACCGCAGTACGGAATCTTTCCCGGTATTATCTGATGCACTGCTCTTTTTAAGCGCCAGACGGATCCGGGCAAGCAGTTCCTCAATTGCAAACGGCTTGGTCATATAATCATCCGCACCGCCGTCCAAACCTGCCACCTTATCCATAACGGTGTCTTTCGCTGTCAGCATGATGACCGGCAGATTCGAATCGCGCCTCAGTCGGCGGAGCACCTCAAACCCGTTTAATCCCGGAAGCATCACATCAAGGAGCATTAGGTCAAACTGTCCGCTCTGCGCTTTATCCAGCCCTTCCCGTCCATCCTGGCTTTTTTCAACCTGATACCCCTCATGCAGCAGTTCCAGTTCGATAAACCTTGCGATTTTTTCCTCATCTTCCACGATCAATATAGCCTGTGCCATGAAAATCCTCCTGATCTGCAAAGACCGGAGCCCCAAAGCGGGTCTCCGGTCTTTACTTACGCGGCAACAAGTTCTCCCGCAGCCGACCCTCTTACACCGGTATCCGGCTCTTCTCTGTACCGGACGGTTACCTGGATTCCTTATCCTCCGCATTACGAAATTCTTCTTTCATCTGTCTTGCTGTCTCCGCCGCATTGTCCATTGCCTTATTTAAGTCGACCGCTTTCATATCCGGCCCGCGAAAATGATAACGCAGATCAAAGAACAGACCAACAACCATTAAAATGAGAACGAACCAGAATGCAATGATAAATGCCAGAATCAGGACAAGAACCGGAATGGCCAGTACTTCTTTTCCGTTCTTGGTGATCGTAAAATAATTACTGCATCCCTTTTTGATCATCCGAGCACACCAGCATCCGAATTTTCTTAAGGTATCTCCAAAATCATGCGTGCTCTCCGGTTCTGCACCGTCATCTATCACACCTTCATATTTCGGCATGTCCTGCGTGGAATAACTCGTCTGCTTCGGCCCTGCTGCCTTACCGCTTTTCTCCAATGCGATCATTGCATCAAGAATATCCCAGTTGTTTTGTTCAAGCGCTTCCTTTGCCTCCTCATAACTTACATTGGCGCGCTCTCTTAATTTTTCTACTTTTTCATAGTTTTCCATGATGGTTCTCCTCCCTTTTTCGGTTTCCATGATATCATTGTTTTTAAGCCTCTGCTCCGGAAAACCGGCAGCTTTGTTATTTCCCTTTCAGGCTTTATCACAGCTTTTCCTGTGATCTGATATCAGCATACACGACAGGAATTAAACCGAAATGTGAAAAACATTAAAACTAAATTAAAAACCATCTCTATTACTGTTCTTCCACTGAAAATTTATATCCGACACCCCAAATCGTCTTAATATAAGCACCCTTTTCCCCGATCTTACTGCGCAGCTTTTTTACATGCGTATCGATCGTGCGCGCATCTCCAAAATAGTCATAATTCCACACATGATTCAGTATTTTCTCTCTGGATAAGGCAATCCCCTGATTTTCCATAAAATAGCACATCAATTCAAATTCTTTATAGCTTAGATCGATCTGCTTACCGTCAACCTTGACAACATGCGCAGTCTGGTCAATGACAATCCCTCCCGCTTCCCTCAGCGTCTCCTCTTTCAGTGAACCGCTCCGCCTTAAGATCGCCTCCACACGCGCAACTAGAATTTTGGGACTGAACGGCTTCGTAATATACTCATCCACCCCAAGTGAAAATCCTAAAAGTTCATCATGCTCATCACTCTTTGCCGTCAGCATAATGATCGGCACTTTGGAATAAGAACGGATCTCCCTGCACACCTGCCATCCATCCATTTTCGGCATCATGACATCCAGGATCACAAGCACAATATCCTGATGTTCAAAAAATAATTCAATCGCCTGTGCACCGTCCTCCGCTTCCAGCACTTCATAATCATTTCTGATCAAAAAGTCCCTGACAAGCTTACGCATACGACTTTCATCGTCCACAACCAGAATCTTTAGCCGCTCCATCTGTCTCCTCCGCTTCCGCCGCTCTATAAGCCTTTGTCACCGTTCCCGTTTTTTTGCTTTTCCCGCCTGCCATGACATCTGTTACTCGTCTTCCTCCTGTGCGCGGTTCGGATATTCGGGCGTTATGCCAAGCTCCCGTTCCCTCCCGCTCACCTCGCGTTCCCTTGCTCTAAGCTCCTGCTCCCAGGACGCATACTCATTCACGATCTGCGTCTTGTAATTTAAGATATTCGGATTGTCGCTGTAAAGAGTGATCATGAACATCACCGATACCAGCACTGCCAGGATCACATTGATCGCAACCGATATACAGAACGACCACATTGGTACCGTGCGCTCTTTTTCTTTCTGTTCCGCAGAAGCTTTACGGTAGGTCTCCTGTCTTCTCGTCTTACCGGTAAATTGAGCCTGAAACGGAATCGGTCTTAACTCACCCTCGCGCGCAGCACCGGTCTCCAAAAGATAACTCCGCAGCTTTAAGAGATACTGGCAGCCAACAGGCGTCTGAAACGTGCGGTTCATGATCGCACGATTGTAAACGCTTAAAACCATTTCCCCGTTATGATAATCCATCCGGCTCTCAAGCGCCTTTATCTTTTCTAACTCCAGCCGCGCCAAATCCGCATCCTCCATGCTCGTAAACCGGTATCCTTCCACAACCCATTCAGCTCTGTCAGTCGTCATCATGATCCCTGCATTCCTTCCAAAAAAATAAGTTTAATCATCGGTTCCCTTTTTGCGTGACAGCGGCCGGAATAATGTCATCCTTCCTGTCCACCCGATGATCCTCGTAAAAATAATTCCAAGAAATACACCGGCTCCGTCGATCGCAACATCCTTAACCGACGGCCCCCTGCCTGCCACAAAAGACTGGTGATATTCATCAAAGCCCGCATAGCCGATACAGATAAGCCCCGCAGTCAGCATCAGCCATATGCCTCTGACACCATATACGTACAGCGGAAACGCGACACTCATGGCAAGTATAAAATAAATCCCCATATGCGCAAGCTTCCTGACATAATAATGAATCTGCCTGGCAGCCTGCTCTAGCTGTTCCTCCGTAAACCGGATGCCAAACCAATGCTCCGTCCCTGAAACGACATACTGACTCACCTTAAGGCTGAGCTTTGCCGATTCCGTTCCAGTCTGAGCTGAAAAACGGAATATCAGAACCATAACAAGGACCGCCGGTAAAAAAGACATCGGCTTTAATACTATCCGCAAAAAAGTTTTCATGCTTCTAACCTCTAACGCAGCCCGAGGCGTACGTCTTTATAGGCAATGATCTCCTCCACGCAGCGTTCGAAACCTAACTTGGAGCTGTTCAGACACAGATCATAATTGCGTGCGTCCGTCCACTCCCTGCCCGTATGATATTTATAATAATCCGCACGGTATTTGTCGGTTTTCGCGACATAGCGGTCCAGTTCGCGCCCTGTAAGATTTATTTTTTTGGCTGCCTGCTCTAAACAGAATTCTTTCGGTGCATGCACGAACACGCTGAGTACGTTGTCATAATCCTTTAGCACATAGTCTGCGCATCTGCCAATGATCACACAGGATTCTTCCTGCACGGCAAGCTCCCTGATAATTTTTGCCTGATAATTAAAAAGATTATCATTCGAAGTAAAATCATCGCTGTCCGGCGGAATCAATTCCCCGTTATATACTTTCTTGGCAATCTTTGAGAGAAATTTTCCCTTCACATTCTCATCTGCATTTCCAAACAGCTGCTCATTGATCCCGCTCGCATCCGATGCCAGCTTCAAAAGTTCACGGTCATAATAATGTATTCCCAGTTTATCGGCAAGCATCTGTCCCACGGTACGCCCGCCGGAACCATACTGCCTCGCAATCGTGATCACATAATGCTCCATATCAATTCCTCCGTTTTCTGCCATTTTCCGCCGCATTCCGGCACCTGACCGATGATCGCGCAAGACCAGTCTGCACGCACCTCGTACCAAGAATCATCATAACATAAAAAAGAGTGCCACGCACCCTTTTTTATGTGATTCACAGTTCTTTCACAACTCGCTACTCACCCAGATATGCCTTTCTGATCGTATCATCATGAAGCATCTCATCGGCTGCCCCCTCCTTAACGATAAGTCCTGTTTCCAGTACATATGCCCGGTCTGCGATCGTCAGCGCTTTTTTTGCATTCTGCTCCACCAAAAGCACCGTTGTCCCGGAAGCGCTGACTTTCTGAATAATATCAAAAATCTCGTTCACAAAAATCGGGGAAAGCCCCATGGACGGCTCATCCATCAAAATCAGCTTTGGATGTGACATCAGCGCGCGCCCCATGGCAAGCATCTGTTGTTCACCGCCGCTCATGGTACCCGCAGTCTGATTTTTGCGCTCATAAAGCCGCGGAAAACGCTCATATACCGTCTCAAGCGCCCGTTCGATCTCATCCTTATCTTTTCTCGTATATGCTCCAAGCTTTAAGTTCTGTAACACCGTCAGCTCGGAAAACACGCGCCGGCCTTCCGGCACATGTGCCATACCCATTGAAACAATCTTATGCCCCGCTGTTTTGGTGATATTTTTACCCTCAAAAAGAATCTCGCCGCTCTTTGCCTCGATCAATCCGGTGATCGTATGCAGGATCGTCGTCTTTCCGGCACCATTCGCACCGATCAGCGCCACAACCTCACCCTCATTCACATGAAACGAGATTCCCTTAATTGCCTGTATCACGCCATAATATACATTCAGTTCATTCACTTCAAGCATCGACATGACTCTTATCACGCTCCTTTTCTGTTTCTATTCGCCCAGATACGCCGCGATCACTTCTTTATCTTTTAGTACTGCAGAAGTCTCTCCCTGTGTCAGGATTCTTCCGAAATTTAAGACCGTCAGTTTTTCACAGATTCCGGAAACAAGCTTCATATCATGCTCAATCAGGAGAATCGTCATGCCAAATTCTTTGCGCACAAAACGGATCGTATCCATAAGTTCCTGCGTTTCATTCGGATTCATTCCAGCGGCAGGCTCATCCAGCAAAAGCAGCTTCGGTTCAGTCGCCAGCGCGCGGGCAATCTCAAGTTTGCGCTGCTTCCCATACGGAAGGTTCGATGCGAGATAATCTGCCTCCTTATTGAGTTCAAAAACAGACAGCAGCTCCATTGCACGCTCATTCATCTTTTTTTCCATGCGGTAATAACCGGGAAGCCGGAAAATACCGGAAGCCGTACTGTATTTATAATGCTGATGCAGTCCGGCTTTTACATTGTCCAACACACTCATATCCTTAAAAAGCCGGATATTCTGAAAAGTTCGTGCTATTCCCTCATGATTGATCTGCGCCGTCTTATGCCCCGTAATATTTTTTCCATCCAGAAGAATAATTCCTTCTGTCGGTTTATATACGCCCGTCAACAAATTAAAAACCGTGGTCTTTCCGGCTCCGTTCGGTCCGATCAGTCCATAAAGTTCCCCCTGCTCAATCGTTAATTCGAAACTGTCCACCGCACGCAGACCGCCGAAAGAAATGCTTAAATTCTTTACATCCAGCAACGCCATCTTACATTTCCTCCTCTTTCTGCTTCCCGCTTTCGGACGCATTGATGCCTTCTGAACCGATGACCTTCCTGCCCGTCCGCGCGGCAAGGATGCGCCTGATACCGTATTTTTCCCGGAATGTGCGCGCCGCGGGTGCCCAGTTCCAAAGCATTGCTAAGATCAATACGATCGCATAGATCAGCATACGCTTATCCTCGGCAAAGCGAAGCACTTCCGGCAGCACAGTGAGAAGGACTGCCGCGATCACACCGCCGCGCATATTTCCGATTCCTCCCAGTACGACAAATACCAAAAACATGATGGACATATTATAGCCGAATTTGGCGCTCGTCGCCATTAAAGATGAAGTATTGTGCGCATATAATGCGCCCGCCGCCCCGGCGATCGCCGCCGATACTGTAAAGGCAAGCAGCTTATATTTCGTAACATTGATGCCGACGGACTCCGCCGCGATCCGGTTATCACGGATGGACATGATCGCACGACCGGTACGGGAATTGATCAGATTCAAAACAATGATGAGTGAAATCAGAAGGATCAGCATACCGATCAAAAATGTCGCCTGTTTCGGCGTCCGCGTGATTCCCTGCGGACCGTTGATGATCACAACACCGTCCGCACCCATGCCAAGCGACATGGTATCCTTCATGGAAACATGGATCCCGCTGCTGTCCTTCCCAAGAAACAGCACATTGCAAAGGTTTTTAATGATCTCTCCAAATGCCAGCGTCACAATGGCCAGATAGTCTCCCTTAAGACGCAGTACCGGAATCCCGATCATGAAACCGAACACCGCCGCTGTCACGATCCCGATCACGATTGCGAAGAAGAAGCGGACATTTGCATTCATTTCCGTGCTCACCGTAAGCTGGGTAAACAGTGCGCTTGAAAACGCGCCCACGCACATAAAACCCGCATGGCCTAAGCTGAGCTCCCCAAGCACGCCAACCGTCAGATTTAAGGATACCGCCATGATCGCATATACACACAACAGAACAAGCATTCCGGATATCAGATTCGAGAGATGACCTCCGCTCTGCAGAATACTCATAACCAGATATGTCACGATCACCAATAGATAAGTAACCGTATTTTTTCTCGTGCCTTTACTTAACTTTTTCCACATACGATCACCTCCTATACCTTTTCCTGAATATTTTTACCGAGAATTCCGGTCGGTTTCACAAGCAGTACAATGATCAGTACGGAAAATACGATCGCATCACCAAGCTGGGAAGAAATATAAGACTTCCCCAAAACTTCGATCACACCCAAAAGAATCCCGCCAATAAAAGCACCAGGTATTGAGCCAATACCGCCGAACACGGCAGCGACAAACGCTTTGATTCCCGGCATTGCCCCTGTATACGGCGTAAGCGCAGGATAAGAGGAGCACATCAGCACGCCTGCAACGGCAGCCAGCGCCGCACCGATCGCAAAGGTCAGCGCAATCGTTCCGTTTGCATTGATCCCCATGAGCTGCGCCGCACCCTTATCCTCAGAAACTGCACGCATTGCCTGACCCTGCTTCGTCTTATTTACAAAAAGTGTCAATCCGGTCATAATGACAATACAAACGACTGCATTGACTATCATTTCACCTGTAATGATAATCCTTCCGTCAAAAAGCCGCAGAGATTTCAGATGAACGACAGACGAAAAACTTCTCGTATTTGCCCCAAAGATCAAAAGCGCCAAATTCTGCAGCAGATAACTCACACCGATCGCCGTGATCAGCACCGCCAGCGGGGACGCCGCCTTTCTGAGCGGACGATATGCAAACCTTTCAATGATGAGTCCAAGCACTGTACATACTACCATAGACACGGGAATTGCCACATAAACCGGCAGTCCGATCTGATTGAGCATGACAAATGCCGCATACGCGCCGACCATAATGACGTCACCATGCGCAAAATTCAGCATTTTTGCTATGCCGTATACCATTGTATAACCAAGTGCAATGATCGCATATACACTGCCAAGACTGATACCATTGATAAAAGAAGTTAAAAATCTCATAGGACACCCCTCGCGAATGCACAAAGAGTTTCGCGCTAGCGCGAAACTCTTTGGCTACCATCTGTTTTGCTTACCAATTATTCCATTGCCTTATAAGCGCCATTCTCGATCACGACCGCCTTCGGAGCCTTGGTAGGCTCGCCGTCTTCGCTCCATGTGATGGCGGAACCAGTCAGACCGTCAACCGTAATTTGCGTCATGGCTGCTTTCATTGCATCACACATTTCAGACACGCTCATCTCTGCCGTAACACCCGCTTTTTCCATTGCAGCCTTAATGATATAGATCGCATCATAGCTGTCCGCCGCAAACTGATTCGGGATCTCGCCATATTTCTCCTGATACTTCGTCACAAAGCTGACTGTCATATCATCCGTTGCATCTGCTGCAAACGGCGTTAAGAGCATGACTCCCTCAGCCAGAGCAAGGTCAAAGTTCTCCACACCGCCAAGGATGCCGTCAAGTCCGTCACAGCCAAAGAACATCGGCTGATACTCCATCGCAGCCGCCTGTGAAAGGATCAGGGAAGCTTCATTGTAATAGATCGGAAGGAATACGAGCTCAGCTCCTGCATCCTTTGCCGCCTGAAGCTGTACGGAAAAGTCCGTCTTATTATCGGCGTTGAACGCTTCGCTTGCAACGATCTCAAGGCCGATATTATTTGCCTCTGCCGTAAACTTCTCGGTAATACCTGAAGAATACACATCTGAGTTATCATAAATGATCGCGACCTTTGACGCGAGCTGATGCTGGGAAATATAGTCCGCGGCACCCACGCCCTGATTCGGATCTGAGAAGCATACGCGGAACGCATTGTCATAAGTAATGCTCGTCAGTGAAGATGCGGACGGTGTTAACAGAAAGAGATTATCCTCATGCGCGTAATCGGAAACTGCCGTACAGGAACCTGACGTTACGCAGCCCATCAGGATCTGCATGCCCCAGTCCTTTAAGTTATTATACGCATTGACGCCCTTATCAGGGTCAGCCTCGTCATCCTGCGCATTAAACTCGATCATCATGCCGTTGATACCGCCTGCTTCGTTGATCTCGTCGATCGCGATCTGTGCACCGTTCATAGCCGCCTGTCCGTAAACGGCATTTCCGCCCGTCAGCGGTCCGATGCCGCCGATCTTTAAGACTGCTTCACCGTTTGAACTACCGGATCCTGCATTCTGATCCTTCACCTTGTCGTCCCCGCCGCACGCAGCAAGCGATGCCACAAGCATTGCAGACGCCAGAACAAGTCCCATTGCTTTTCTGAATTTTTTCATAATCATTCTCCTCCTTCTTGATCAGATAAACCAAAAGCCTCCTCCTGCTTTTTGTTGTGCTAAATATACTCCACGAAGCGGAAAATGTCAACAGAAAATTGTATACAATCATACAAATATACAAAATTTCACTGGTTTGGACGGCAAAAATATCTTCTCAGTCGCGTTTGAATCCTGTTATGATCTCGCAGTTCCCATCTCCCATCACAGAGTCCCCGCGTACGATCTCACCGATATGATACGCGCGTATCCGTCCGGAGAGCGGATTTTTCACACTCTCGATATCGCCGATGATATCCGCCGTAACGTCACTGTATTCAAACGCGAGATCCGTTTCCTCCATCGTGCAGTCCTCCAATATCAGTCCCTTTGCATAGCAAAGTGGCTGCGTTCCAACGATCCTGCAGCGCACGAGCTTTAAGTTTTCAGAATACCAGCCCAAATATTCTCCCTTTATTGTACTGTCCGCTACTGTAACATTCCGGCAGTGCCAGAACGCGTCCTTTGTATTCAGATCACACTTATGTATCATCGCATTTTCTACATACTGGAAAGAATACTTTCCCATGATGACACAATCCTCAATCTCCAGATCCTTTGTCTCGAAAAAAGGATACTCGCTCTGTAAACTGCTGTCTTGTACCGAAACATGGTTACAGCGCCAAAAAAGCTCCTTGGACTCGACATGGCAGTCGTGCACCTTAACGTCCGTACACTCACGCAGCGCCTTGATCCCGCTCAGATTACAATTCTTAATCAGGATGTCCCGATCATACCAAAACGCTGCACGACAGTCCTCTGACAGCGCACACCCCTCCAACTCTGCGTGCTCCACATGCCAAAGCGGATAACGCAGCATGAAGCTACAGTCTCGAACCGTAATGTGCTTACACTCTTTTAATGCCGATTCACCGTCCGCAGGTCCGTCAAACACACAGTTCTCCACCAGTGCATCCCGCACTCCATATAACGCCCTCTCTTCGTCATAACGCTGGTTTTGATATGTTTTTGCATATTCCATGATGATACCGCCTTCCTCTCTAAAAATCGGGGCATTCTTTCAGAACATCCCTGTCCTTCATTATCTGTCTGCCTGTTAACGAAGCATACAACTGTCTTTCACTATAGCGCCTTTGGGACGCATTCGTCAATCTTTTTATTAGAAATTGTCAGCACATGCATATGTTTATCATAAAAATAAACGCTGTCCGTCAATACCTCCTCCGTTTCCACCTGCGTTTCGTTGATCTCACGGACCATTCCGCAAAACGCCGCCGCTTCCTCTTCATTTTTCACCGGAAGAACGATCATCTCATGCACGGAACTGGGCAGAATGGCAAGACTGCTCTGCATGCGCTCCGAAAGTCCGTCCAAAACTCCCTCATATAAGATAACAGCTGCACCATAGCTTTTGCCAGAATTCGTGATCACAAGCATCTGCAGTTTTCCTGACTCGCCTGCCTCCCTGAGCATGTCCTCCGGTATTTCCTGCTCATCCCCGGCACTCTCTAAAAGTTCCTGTATCGTACAGATCAGCTCCGGGCAGAGTCTGCGCATATTGCGCTCCGCATCATAAAACAGCCGCTCCTTCTCTGCTCCCCAAAGCCGCATATGTTCGTTTCTTATCTGTATCATGCCGCTTCCCAGTTCCTCGTGCTCGATCTTGCAAAAAAATATGATCGCCATATCCAGATAGGGAATAAACGGGACCTCCTTTAAGAAGTCCGCGTTTTTTTCACGGTTGACCAGCCGGTAAGCGATCCGTTCCCTGACCAGCTCATAATCAATAAAAAAATCCGTGTCAAAGGCATTCTCCGGGCAGTTTTCCGTATAACAGGCATGGAGCTCCTTCACGATCTCCTCCATATCCTCCCCCTCCAGATATTGCTCATAACTGCCCTCCAGATAGATGGTAGGAGACATGTTCCTGTCCTTCGAAAATATACTCACCCCTGTCAATACAACACCGTTATTCTTACGGACATTCTGTATCAGGACCTCAGAATTCCCGCCGATCGCATTTTTTAAGCCGGCTGCCACCTGCTCTGCAAAACACATTTTGGTCATCTGCTTATTCTCTGTCATTTTTTGACTCATCATATTATCGTTATACTCCTTTCTGAAAGCAATAAAAAAGACAATGAAAAAGAATGCTCCTTAGGAATCTTCTTCATTGTCTTATCAGTTTTTATGCAGCTGTATCACTCAGCCGTCAAATACGGCTGTCCCGAAAAAATTGCCACTGGCGTCTTATGCACGGGAAAGATACTCACCGGTTCTCGTATCGATCTTGATCTTGTCCCCCTGATTGACAAACAGCGGAACACTGACCTGCGCACCGGTCTCCACCGTTGCCGGCTTGGTCGCACCCGTTGCGGTATCACCCTTAAATCCCGGCTCGGTATCGGTAATCTCCAACTCTACAAAAAGAGGCGGCTCAATCGCAAATACATTCCCGTTATGAGAGCATACTTTGACCATTTCGTTTTCCTTGACGAACTTCAGCGTATCGCCGACCGTGTCTGCGTTCAGCGCAACCTGATCGTAAGTCTCGGTATCCATGAAATTATATAAACCGCCGTCTTCATACAGATACTGCATTTCTTTTCTGTCAATACGTGCCTGCGGACATTTCTCAGTCGGTCTGAAGGTTTTCTCGACAACGCCTCCGTTGACAATATTTTTCAGCTTCGTTCTGACAAAGGCAGCGCCCTTGCCCGGTTTCACATGCTGGAACTCAATGATCTGGAAAATGTTACCGTCTAACTCGATGGTGATGCCGTTTCTAAAATCACCTGCAGATATCATAAAATAATCCTCCCGCCATATTCACTTTATAATTCCCATTTAGTTTATACCTGTCTCTTATACACATCT
>RYVZ01000021.1 GCA_003979345.1 Lachnospiraceae bacterium | reverse complement strand
ATATCAAATAGGGATTTTAACAACAACTAGACATAGTTTACTAAGATATTTTATAAGATTTGACAGATATTACAATTTTTAGCAATTTAGAGCGCGCAATTGCATTTATTGCGCAATCCCATCAAAGAAAACGTTTTATCCGGGGTCCCCTAAATAAATTCTTCATATTTTTTTAGGAAAAACAACACAAATGAGGATGCTTCTGCTTTATAATGGAACTGAAAGGAGGCTCGCACGATGTCCGATCAAATTTTAGTCGTTGACGACGAAGCCGAAATTGCCGATCTGATTGAATTTTATCTTCACGCTGAAGGTTTTTCGGTGTTTAAGTTTTATTCCGCAAAAGAGGCACTTGAATGCATCCGCAGGACTGCGCCCGATCTTGCCATTTTGGATGTGATGCTGCCGGATATGGACGGCTTTGCTCTTTGCCGTAAGATCAGGGAAACTCATCATTATCCAATCATCATGCTCACTGCCAAGGATGCGGAAACAGACAAGATCACGGGGCTGACTCTCGGCGCCGACGATTATATCACAAAACCGTTCCGTCCCCTTGAGCTGGTTGCGCGCGTAAAATCCCAGCTCCGCCGCTATAAACGGTACAATCCCGCAGGCAGTCAGACTGGAAATGGCAGCATTCTTACGCATCTTGACCTGGAAATGGACATTCCGGCACACCAATGTCTGATAGGCGGAGCGCCGCTCACATTGACACCCACCGAATTTTCGATCTTACGCATTCTGTTGGAGAACAAAGGCACTGTTGTCAGTGCAGAGGACCTGTTTCACCAAATCTGGCAGGATGAATATTACGACAAGGCAAATAACACGATCACCGCGCACATCCGGCATCTGCGCGAAAAGCTTCACGATACGCTGGAAAAGCCAAAATACATCAAAACCATATGGGGGGTCGGATACAAAATTGAAACATCCTAAAAAAGACGAATTCCATATCTTTCAATCCAAAGTGACACTCCGCTTCTGCGCAAGCGCGCTTACTGCGGCTGCGATCACAGCCGCCCTGTATCTGTTTTTATGGAAACAGCGTTTAGGGGGCGTCGTTGTCAGCGCTTTGGAACAGCTGTTTCAAACCGGTCATGAATCGGCATTTTTGATCTATCATGAATATTTTCGCGGAAACCGCGAGATCTTTTTTGCGGCAGCAGTCATTCTCATTTTTTTGGCGCTGCTCTTTTTCTTGTTCCGCTGGATCAGCCGGTACTTTAAGGAGATCAATCTTGGCATTGACGCGCTGCTTAACGATGATGCGCCTCCAGTCCGGCTGTCTCCTGAAATGCGGCCGTTTGAGCAAAAACTGAACACGGTCAAACAGACTCTGATGCAGCGCAAGACAGAGACCGCGTATGCCGAACAGCGTAAAAATGAACTTGTAATGTACCTCGCCCACGATATTCGTACCCCGCTCACCTCCATCATCGGCTACCTGAATCTGTTGGAGGAAGCTCCCGATATGCCTCAGGCGCAAAGAATCGGACATCTGCATCTGATCTTAGAAAAGGCTTACCGCTTAGAGCAGATGATCAATGAATTTTTTGAGATCACACGCTACAATTCACAGCAGATCTCCCTGAGCACGGAACCGATCGATCTCTGTTATATGCTGATCCAGCTGACTGACGAATTGTCCCCGATCCTTCATGCCGGCGGTAATACCGTCCTTTTGAATGTCGATGAATCCATTACGGTCTGCGCAGATGCGGACAAGCTGGCACGCGTATTCGGTAATATCCTGAAAAATGCCGCAGCATACAGTGATCCGGGTACACCGGTCACAATCCGTGCGGAAAGATCGGGCGGCATGATTCGTATTCTTTTTCAAAACCAAGGAGCAGTCATCCCTAAAGAAAAACTGTCCCGGCTGTTTGAAAAATTTTACCGGCTGGATGATGCCCGCATCTCCGACACAGGCGGCACAGGCTTGGGTCTGGCGATCGCCAGAGAAATCATCCTTCTTCACGGCGGCACGATCGAAGCCTCCAGCGAGGATAACACTGTCACGTTTACGGTATGTCTGCCAGCCAAAGAGGAAGAAAAACATAGAAAAACTTAGGATTTTATTCAGAATTTCATATGCTCCTGTTCAAAACCATAGCGTTTTTTTGCAGTATGATCGTACTGAAATAAGCGTTATGGTTTTTTGTATCAAATGAAAGGAGCTTTGGATATGAAAAAGAAAAATGAAAAAAAAGGATCGATATGGATTGGTTTACTGGCTGCTGTCCTGCTTTGCGCTCTCGCATGGAATACCTTCTGGCGCCAAACCCACACACCATCCGAAGCGGCTCCGGCGCGTGATACGCCGGTTCCACCGCCCGTCACGATCATGAATACGGACGGCTCCGCGCATGAGGACTTCGGCAATGTCGAAAGCCCCGTCCTGCCCGGTCAGGATCTGTCAGGAATACCGACTGACGAGGGCGGTCTGCCTTCCGGCTATGGCGCTGCCGACAATGATCTTTGGTATCTGATCCTCGTAAACAATCAACATCCTGTTCCCGATCATTATACGGTCGATCTGGTGGAAGTCGCAGGCGGGGAGCAGGTCGATGTACGCATTTACGATCCGCTTATGGAAATGCTTGAGGACGCAAAAGAAGCAAACTGGGGGGCAGGCTCCGGTCGTCGTGTCCGGTTACCGGACTTTCGACGATCAGCAGCGCATCTATGACGACAAAGTAAAAAAATACCGCAGACAGGGTTATGCCGACACGGAAGCTTTGGAACTGGCGGGACAGTATGCCGCTCTGCCCGGCTGCAGCGAGCATCAGCTCGGACTCGCCGTCGATATCAACGGCGCGACTTATGATGTATACCTGTGGCTTCAGGAAAACAGTTACAAATACGGATTTATCTTCCGGTATCCAGGTAATAAGACCGGGCTGACCGGCATCGCCGAAGAAGTCTGGCATTACCGCTATGTCGGACCGGAAGCCGCAGCAGAAATCTATGAGCAGGGCATCTGCCTTGAAGAGTATGTGCAAAACTGACCGTGGCATATTCTTCCTTTACAAGGACATCCTACTCCACATTTTTCAACGCCTCATCCATCGGAATCTTTTTGATCCGCTTAAAGTCTAATATCATGACGATCAGATAACCGATCAGGATAAAAGCAAATATTTTCCCATATCCGGCAGGGGCGATCCTAAACGGAAACCATCCGTTGAAGCCTGCCATGATCGTCTTCCATGCCTGTGACATGACAAGCGCGCCTAAAAATGTGCTGACAGCGTCGATAAATATCACGACAATCGTTGTGGAAAAAAGATACAGCCCTGCAACCTCCCGATTTTCATAACCCAAGATCTTTACCATCGAAATTGCATTTTCGTTCTTTTCGATCATGATCTTCGTCAGCAGATAAATCAGCGCTGCCGACAGAAGGATGCACAGAATCTGGAAGTACGACATATAGTTCCCCATAGAATGATCAAGCTGGTCGCACATCTTTGTAATATCCCGCTCAGTGATGACCGTGGCAATATGTTCTTCGTCTATGTCCGTAATTTCCGTGTCGGACAGATACCCGCTATATTCCCCTTCCGGCAGATCAAATATGCTGCGGTAATTTCGCATCGGCATGAAGACCGCAATGCCCATATACCCGTCGTAAATCCCTGCCACTTCAAATTGATAGTTCCTGTTTTCATATTTTTCATCCAACGTTACGATGCTGCCCGCGGACAGTCCGTATTTCTCCGCAAAAGACGAAGACACCCAGACTTCCTGTTCCTCAAGCGCGTCCAAACGGTCGATCGTTACATAATGACTGTCCCGCGAAATCCCGTACACCGAAACTTCCTCATCAATGGCGCCCCCTTTTCTCATCAGTGCCGTCAGTGCGAATGCTTCGGCATCGGTGTTTTCCGTGGCGATCGCATTCCCGTTCTCATCTTTACAGGACTTCAACACATACTGGTACTTTGAAAACATCATATCTTGGGCATTCTCTTTGTAAAAATTCAGGGTATCCGGCATTCCGACCGCCATGGAAAGCATGGTGGCAATAAACAGGATCCCCGCAAACAGGATCACATAGTTCGGCAGGTTCTGTAAGATCACACGAAGGCGGAAGCGGGTCAGAAACTTCCACTGCGGAAGCCGCACAGCCCTTTTCCGTTTTGTCTTTTTTAAGTCATGGCGCAGAAACTGCAGCGGCGTATGGCTCATCATTTTAACAATGACCGCCAGATTCACGACCAGCATGAGCGCCATCGGGATCAGGGTCGTCTTAAAAAAGGCTTCGGAGTTCCATACGGTCCGGTATACCGGCAGACTGTAGCTGTTATAGTACATGGACACCACGACACTTTTGAACACGGTATATCCTAACAAATTTCCAAGTGCGGCAGAAACAAGCGTAACGATGACCGGCATGGAAAGATAATGCAGGACCAGTTCTCCTCTCCGATAGCCCGACGCGCGGAGCGTCCCGACCACAGATGCCTCCCTGACAATGGTGTTGCTGATTGTCACCGCAAAAATGAAGGCAATGATCACGATCAGAATATCCAGCAGAACGCTGCCCATCGCCTTGTCCGATCCCATATCGTCCGTTGCAAAATGAATGGCCGGATTTGCATAAGCAGGCATATAATCCATCATTCCATTGCCTGCCATAAGTGTCTGCATAAACAGGGCTTCCAAAAAATCATCGGAAAACTGTTTTTCCTCTTTCTCATCGGCAGGCTCTTCCACATAAGTCCACGCATAGCAGTAATGGGGACTGCTGCCTAAACGCGCAAAGCCCTCCTTAGTCACCATCGCCACGTCAAATTGAATGGCGTCAAACATAAAATCCGTGCTTTTTTCATGGAGCGTATAGTAATTTACATAAGAGAGCAGTCCCACGACCTCATAGACCTGACCACCGACCGTAATGGTATCTCCGGTCCTGATGCCCGCATTATCCGCATGCATACGGTCGATCGCGATCTCGTTTTGCTCCTTTGGAAAGCGCCCGTCCATCAGGCACGCCAAGTTGACGTCTTCATTCGCGGCATAGACCCTGACCGTCCCGTCACTAATTCCGTCGTTGCCGCGATCCTCGGTTTCATTTTTATAAAAATTCTGATATACGGTTACCGGAACCTTTTCGCCGCTCTCGATTGCTGTGATCAAATCCTCATCCGCGGCCGTTTTTAATTCAAAATGCCCGTCCTCCAACCGGTAGAGCGTCCTGCCGCTGTATGCCGATGCCTCCATGCTTCCGTTTGCCACATACATTCCCGACACAAAGCCGATTGTCAGAATCAGAAACAGGCTCACCACCAAATATTTTTTCCAGTCGCCCGCCAGTTCTCTCATAATCCGTCTGGCAAGGGGGTTTTTCCTTTTTTTGATTCGCACCGCCATCCCTCCTACCATTCCAGTTCCGCCGCGGAAATTTTATGTTCGTTCCGGTCATTATGACGGATCCTGCCGTCGCGCAGCTTCACCACATGGTCTGCCATAT
Organism: Lachnospiraceae bacterium; assembly: GCA_003979345.1. GTDB lineage: Bacteria > Bacillota > Clostridia > Lachnospirales > Lachnospiraceae > DLAJ01. The sequence goes on along the minus strand of RYVZ01000021.1, from coordinate 54,945 downwards.
TCCGAATCGCTTCATTGTGGGTGACCATGATGACCGTATTCCCATACTTCCTGTTTACGTCCTCGATCAGCTTTAATATTTCCTTTGACGTGCTGTAGTCAAGCGCTCCTGTCGGCTCGTCGCAAAGAAGAATATCCGGATTTTTCACGATCGCCCTTCCGATCGACACACGCTGCTGCTGTCCGCCCGAAAGCTGATTCGGAAGCTTATGCCTGTGTTCGTATAACCCGAGGGTGCAAAGCAGCTCCTCCATATCAAGCGGGGACCCGGAAAGATATGCGCCCGTCTCAATATTTTCCTCCACATTCAGGTTCCCGATGAGATGATACATCTGAAAAACATAACCCAGATGCCTCCTGCGGTACCATGTCAGCTTCTTCTCATCCATATTCGAAAGTCTGTCGCCATTGATGGATATATAACCGGAATCGGCGCCGTCAATTCCTCCGATGATGTTCAGCAGCGTGGATTTTCCGGAACCCGACGGTCCCAAAAGCACGCAGAATTCGCCTTTTGCCACCGAAAAGTCAATCCCCCGCAAAACCTCCTGACGGGTATCCCCGCTGCCGAAGCCTTTCTTCAAGTCTACAATCTCCAAAAACTTTCTATCTTCTTCCGACATAAGTCTCCCTCATTTCCGTTCTTTATTTTCTTCTGTTATTTTTTTCTTCCGTTTTTTAATAATTTCCTGCATGCCGCTTTTATTCCAAAGCAGAAAGTCAAAATTAAAAGAACCATTGCAGCCGCAGCAGCCGTACTCCATAATATATCCATTCTGATACCCTCCGGATTGTCGCTCATGTGTGTCTGCGTGAAAACAGCCCTTTTTTCTCGTACGGCGCCCTGTTGATACCTGTCACTTCATATCCCGTCTCCGCTATGACCTTCCTGATCCCGGATTCCGGAATCTCCTGTTCCGTAAGAATGACCGTCTCTTTTTTTACATACGAACTGCTCACCTTTTTAACCGGAAAAGCTTTCCGTACCGCATCATTGACATGCGCCTCGCACATACCGCACGCCATCCCGTCGACTCCCACCGTTATCTTGATCATACGAAATTCCTCCTGTCTTTCTGTGGTTAATATTAACTAATCTCATGTCAAAAAAATATGTTCGGGATCCATCTTGGTGTTGACCCAGTGACCGCGGCAAATGATGCCTGCAAGACGGAGCATGACATTATTTTGCCGCCTTCACTTTTTTCATCAGCTTTGCCGCTTCCTCATACAGTCTAAACAGCATATAGATCATACCTCCAAGAATAATGATAGCCGCAAGCAGACCGATCACTTTCAGGTTTCCCGCAAACGCCGAGCCGATCCGGTAAACCATCAGCGCCGCCGCATAAGCCAAACCGCACCGGTAACCGATCTCCGATTTCTGACAATGTAAACGGCATCCTACATTCCCCATTCCGAAACGCTTTGCGTTTTCATATAACTCTTTTGATTATAAATTAGTTTTAGCTAACCTCTTGTGCGAAACAACGGATGCCTGACTTCGCCTGACATCCCAGAATTTCATATCAGTTAGTTCTCGCTAACCAATTTTATCATATGACTCCTTTTGATTTTTGTCAACGCGATTTTTACTGCTGCACACAGTTTCATCATACTGACTAACGTGTTAGGCATTGCTAACCACATGCTTTGTGCAACATGACAACAATCTCGTCATACAAATTCAATCCCCCGTTTCAGAGGATCATACCCTGTTTCGGAAGATCCTGCCCTGCTTTAGAGAAACGGCGCGGCCATGTACCGGCATCCATCTGCGCAGTTACATAAATCCCCTCAACCGCAAGTATTCCCTTTTTCCGCCTCGTCCGGCAGCACATCAAATGCTTTTCCCTTCGCCCACGGGCTGCCGATGTCGCATCTTCCCAGATGGTACTGTTTTTCGCTCTTTCCCTGTTCCATCTGATCTGACATCACAACCTTAAACCGACTCTCTTCGGACTTCCCGAAGTCCTCCAGCATTTTTAGAACTGCGTCAATATCTTCTTCTGCAATATCATTCGTTTTCAGGTTCTGGTTTTCTTCTTTTTCATTCTTCATACCGGCATTTTACTCCCTTCCTGACTTTTTTCGCAGACGCTTCCGCATGATGCTTCACAAATAACATAACCTGCGCTCTTTTCTATTATATTATAACAGATTTCTTGCGGAATGAGTCCCGTATTTTTCTCACTTTCTAATTTTGGAAATTATATCCGTTCCTATAAGCAGGTCAGGTAATCATGATAGTCCCATATACCGTCCGCGATGACCTCCGGGTTTCCATATGGAGTCGGACGATGGACACCTGAGTAGATGTGCTGTTGTAGCTGCAAACCCGGTCAACATACCGCTCCGTGCATGAGACCATATAGTAAATGTACGGGGCAGTCATATAAACCGCCTTGACGGATTCTTCCTCCGAAAAGACCCCAAAAAGCGGAGAGAGGGGTAATTCCGTCAAAGTGCCGGTCGTCCGGTTTTCCAAAGAATAGGTCAGCGTTTGGTCGTTGAAGATCACGCTGTAAGGAAGCTCCGTCTCCCTGCGGCAAACTTCTGTTTCTTCGATAGTCCCCAAGTCACGCATGGTATCTGATGTCCAAAAGAATAAGATCCGGCTTTGTATTCAATTTTGCCAAAGCTTCCTCGCTGCTGCCAGCAGTATAAACCGTATAGCCGTGATCCTGCAGATGGGACGAAAGCAGCTCGGTCAGGATTGGTTCATCATCAACAATTAAATTTTATATGCCATGCGGACACCTCCGGTCTTTTTTATGATGCCCCGGTCTTTATCATTATAGGAGATAAAAGTCAAAATTCCGTCAAGTCGGATAAGTCTGATCGATCATCCATGATATATTTTAAGCAGAACCTATTATACTTCTTTTGTCCGCATGGCACAAGAATACAGCCCGCTCCATATCGGCTGTCCGTTGCTTCTGCAAGTTTTTCACTCTGCAGATACTCTTTTGCCAGATCGGGCAGAATATTTCCTGCATGATCCAGTGCAAACATCGTTTTGTAATTTTCTGCGGTATGAACCTCAAAAAAACGTCCATACTTCCAAATAACAAAAACCTTTCGGAAAGGTATGGAACTCTTCATGGCAGAATCAATCAGTCTCCCCCTGATCAATGATAACGGCTATTATGAAATCCGCTTAGAGAGCATCGGCGGTCTCGGCGCCAATCTCTGCGGTAAAATGATCGGCGAACTCGGGCTTCAATGTCTCGGCTTAAACAGCGCCAGCTTTTCAAGCTACGGCTCGGAAAAGACCGGGACTCCCGTGAAAGCTTTCATCCGCTATTGCGAACCAAAAAAGGAGATCCGTGTCCACTCGCCGGTAGTCAGTCCCCATCTGCTCTGCATTTTTCATGAAGCGCTCTTGTCGGACGAAAGTGTACTGAAAGGCTGCACGCGCGATACCGTGATCGTGCTCCACACATCGGATGCGCCGTGCCACGCTGCCGACAGATTGCGCCGACTTACGGCACGGACCGGAATCGGCGCGCTTTACACACTTCCGGCACAGGAACTTGCAATCAAAACACATTCCCGCATCAATGTCGTTATGCTCGGCGCGATCGCAAAAGCCTCCGGCTTCATCCCGCTTTCCGCCGCCGAAGAAATCTGCGCCGGAACACTCGGTAAAAAATATCCCGATGCGCTTGCCGCCAATCTTGCGGGACTGCGCGCAGGCTATGAAGCCGCTTCCCCGGTGCCGATGCCGCCGCTTCAAGATTCGTTTGGCAATTCAACGGCATCTGACACCGTGCAGGCGGGGGGCGCCGCAGCATCGAATCCGGTTGAACCAGTCGTCCCAAAAGCAGCAGACACCATACGCCCGTACAGTCCTGCGGCGGCAGACGCGGCATTGCCGGGCAGTTCAGAGTCGGCTGATCGCGCGCAGTCAGCTTCCTCAAACGCCGCCTCCATGCCAGCCGGAGGCATCAATCCCCACTTCGGCAACAGCGTGATCAACGATGTGTCCCCGTCAAGACAGGGCTACATTCCTGTTTTTTTGCAGGATAAATGTATCAACTGCGGACTCTGCGATTCCACATGCCCTGACATGGTCTTTCAATTCAAAGAAGGGACATACCGCGGAAAAGAAATGATGATCAATTGCGGACTTGATTATTACCATTGTAAAGGCTGTCTGCGGTGTGTTGCGGTATGTCCAACGCACGCACTCGTCAAAGGGCTGGAAGCCGAACATCCAAACAAGGAATGGTTCCTGCCGAATCAGGAACTGCTGCGCAGCCCCGACTATTACGAAAAAACCGGCGCGGACGGCTATATCACCTCAGAGTCCTATCTGACAGAAAAAAGAATGGAAGGCGGGGAAGTATAAAGCACTTTGGAAAGTGAGAAAAAAATTATGATTTCTAAGGAACAGATTACCGTTTATGCAAGCGGCAACGAAATGGCAGCTGAAGCTGCGCGTCAGATCGGCTATGACGTCATGGGTTATTATCCGATCACACCATCCACGCAGATCGCAGAAAACTTAGACCTGATGCGCGCAAAAGGCCAGACCGACATGATCATGATCGCGGCGGAGGGTGAGCACAGCGCCGCCGGCATCTGTTACGGCGCGTCCGTCGGCGGAGGACGGGTCTTTAACGCGACAAGTGCAAACGGTCTGATGTATGCATTAGAACAGCTTCCCGTACAGTCCGGGACACGCTATCCGATGGTCATGAATGTGGCATGCCGTACGATCTCCGGTCCGCTGTCCATCAAGGGCGATCACAGCGACCTCATGTTTATGCTGAATGCCGGATGGATCATTTTTTTCGCGCACAGCGCTCAGGAAGTTTATGACTTCAATCTCATGGCGCTCAAGCTGGCAGAACAGGTGCGCCTGCCCGCCGCTGTCGCTTTTGATGGTTTTTTTACCAGTCATCAGAAACGGCGCTGCAAACGGTTTGCCGACGACGCCTGCGTACGCGGATATATCGGCATACGCAGGGAGCCTTATCCGTTTTTTGATCTGGAGCATCCGGTCACGGTCGGCTCCTATATGAACGAGCCCGACCTGATCCAAAACCGCTATGAACTCCACCTTGCGATGAGCGACGCCGAACATGCACTGCCAGCGCTGTTTTCCGAATACGCCGCGCTTTCAGGGCGCACTTATGAACCGGTAGAGGGCTATCATACGGAAGACGCTGATACCATTTTGGTCCTGCTCGGCTCATCCTTTGACACAGCGCTTGAAGCGGTGGACAGGCTGCGTGTGCAGGGAAAAAAAGCCGGGGTACTCACACTCCATCTGCTGCGCCCGTTTCCCGCCGATGCGCTCATAAAAGCATGCCGCACGGCAAAGCATCTGCTCGTGGCGGACCGTCAGGACAGCTACGGCGCAGGCGGCGGAAACCTGTCTTTGGAAGTGCGCGCCGCGCTCCAGCGGGCAGGTATGACGCTATCGGTGAAAAGCCGCGTATACGGACTGGGCGGGAAAGATTTTTTTGTGGAGGACGCACTGAACCTGTTTGCGGCAGCCGATGATCCGGCGGCACCCGACTTTGACTATTATGGAATTGAAATCACAGGACCCTCTGCCTGCCAGACACAGAGCGGGGTATCTGTTCACTCTGACAGCATCCAGACACAGGGCGAGACATCCGCACACTCTGACGGCATTCAGGCGCAGCGCGGGACATCCGCACACTCTGACGGCTGCGGCTCAGAATTTTTTGCACCGCTTACCGCAGAGCGAACCGGACTCGGCATCACGCAAGTTTCGGAACAGGATGGAAAAGCATTCGTACAGGGCGGACAGCTCAATGCCACGATCAAAATACCGAAACGCATCGCCCCCGGACACGGCGCCTGCCCCGGCTGCGGCATTCCGGTCAACTTAAATCTTCTGCTTCGCGCAATCGAAGATCCGGTCGTGTTGTTATTTCAGACCGGCTGCGGCATGATCGTGACAACACCATACCCAAAGACGAGTTTTAAGGTCCCGTATCTGCACAATCTGTTTCAGAACGGCGCCGCGACATTGAGCGGACTCGCCGAAATGTGTTACCGGAAACAGCAGAAAGGAGAACTGCCGCCCGGAGAGATCGTCTTTATCATGGTAAGCGGGGACGGCGGACTTGACATCGGCATGGGCTCCGCCATCGGGACGGCGCTGCGCGGACACAGGCTCCTGCTATTCGAATATGACAACGGCGGTTATATGAACACGGGCTATCAGCTCTCCTACTCTACACCGATGGGCGCCAGAAGCGCAACGTCCCATGTCGGGAAAACGCAGTACGGCAAGTCCTTTTTTCACAAAGACATGCCGCAGCTCATGGCGGCAACCGGTATGCCCTATGTTGCCACAGCCGCAGAATCCGATCCGGCAGATTTTATCAGGAAAGCAGCAAAGGCGGCATGGTACGCCAAAACGCAGGGAACGGCGTATCTGAAAGCATTGTCCGCCTGTCCCTTAAATTGGAACGACAAACCGGAATCAGAACGGGACGTCATTGCCGCTGCCGTGAACTGCTGCTTTTTCCCGCTCTACGAAGTCGAGCACGGCAATACCACTCTAAACTACGACCCCGCTGCCAAAAACAAAAAAATCCCCGTACTGGACTTTCTCTCCATGATGGGGCGCACAAAACACCTTGCGCGGGAGGAATACAGCGCCGTCGTCAATGGGCTGCAGCAGGAGGTAGACAGGCGTTTTCTCCGCCTGAAAGAACGATCCGAAAACCCGTATCTCTAAAAGATTTTGCTGACAGAAAGATTTTTTGTAAACAGAAAGGAGTCATGATCAGATGGGAATCAGCTTTAAGGACAGTGAGACAAAAGAGAACCTGATGCGCGCATTTGCAGGCGAGAGCCAGGCAAGAAACCGCTACACCTTCGGCGCACAGGAGGCAAAAAAACAAAAGGAACACGCCATCGCGCAGGTATTCTTATATACTGCCGCACAGGAAAAAGAACACGCCGAAATCTTTTACCACCATTTACAGGAGCTTGCGGGCGAGACGATCCACATTGACGGAGGCTACCCGATCGACCTGACCGACGACCTCGCGAAACTGCTCCGCATGGCGCAGCATAACGAATACGAGGAACACGACGATGTGTACAAGCGCTTCGGAGACAAAGCGAAAGAAGAAGGGTTTGCGCGCGTCGCGGCATCGTTCCACATGATCGCGGAGATTGAAAAATATCACGGCGACCGCTTCGGGCGCTTCGCGCAGTGGCTGGAAGAAAAGAAGCTCTATGTCTCGGATGTCAAGACAGGATGGATCTGCTTAAACTGCGGCTATATCTATGAATGCGAAGCAGCGCCTAAAAAATGCCCTGTCTGCGACCACGATCAGGGCTATTTTATCCGCCTTGAGCTGTCCCCGTTTGCGGGCGGCGATAACTGCAGATAAGTACGCCGCGAAACGCATAATATAGGCAATCACAAATCATATGATATAGGCAATTACGAAACACCTTATAACAGAAAAGGAGAAAAAAGAATGGAATCAACATTTGCAGCATGTGAAAACAACGTATTTTATCTGGTATCAGGAAGCATGGATACTGCTCTGAAATGCACAAACGGCGCATTCACGATCTTAGACAGTTCCAAATCCGAGGGAGCCGGAGAAAAGCATCTTCCCGATGTCAAAGCGGACGGAAACCGCATCCAGGTCCGCGTCGGGAGCGTACTTCACCCGATGAGCGCGGAACACAGCATTGAGTGGATCTTTCTGGAAACCAAAAAAGGCGGGCAGTTCCGCCGGCTTACTCCGGATACAGAACCCGTAGCAGAATTTCTCGTTGCACAGGGCGATGAAGCCGTTGCAGCCTATGCATATTGCAACCTGCACGGATTCTGGAAGACGGAGATCTGCGCCTCATAACAAAAGAGTCTTCTTCGAAGACTTTTTTCGAGTTTCAAAGAAAACTCCTCTAGAGTTTTCTTGAAAATGAGCCTCTAAAACCGTGGCATAGGTTGCGAACCACGATTTTAGAGGCTCATTGCAATGATTGCGCAGTGAAATATCGCTATTATAACCCGCTCATTCCCGTTCACTTAAAACAAATAATCCCGCTTTGCGTAGCGCCGGCCGCAGCGCCAGATAAAAGATCGTCGCCGCGATCACGGCAACCACCGCGTTCACGCTCGTTGTGACCGCACTGATCTTGGCAAGCGCTTTCGCGAGATCCTGCGGCACGCCGAGCAGATACGTTTTATAAAAATACCCGACGACAGGGTCTGCAACGATATTAAAACCCATTCCGCAGACGCTTGCAAACAACGTCACGCCAACGATATACTTCTTGTCATGGGACCGGCTGAGCTTAAAGATACCGTGCGCGACCAGTCCGACGATCAGTCCGATCAGGAGCTTTAACAGAAACGTCTTCGGCGCGCTTGTTACATACGCGGTCGTTAAATCACCGACCGTCATGCCGACTGCCCCTGCGAGCCCTCCCCAAAATCCTCCGATCAGAAGCGCCGCCAGTACACAGAACACATTGCCAAAATGAAACGCCGTCTTTTCCGTTCCGACCGGAATATCAATCTTAAAGAAAGCAAAGCCGATATAGCAGAGCGCCGCCAAAAGTCCCGCCTGCGCCAGCCGCTTTATATCCGGCTTTGCAGTGCTTACGCCCCGCACAACATTGTAAATGCCCTTGCCGGTCAGAAGAATGCTGAAAAATACAAGCGTCAGCCCGTATGCATACGGCTTTTCTTTCGCCGCTTTTTTTTCAGAAAGCTGATCCTTCCACATGTTGAGCTCCGCAAGGTCTCCCTCCGCTTCTCCCGCCTCAACCGCCTTAATCTCCTCCTTGATCTCAGTGACCCATTCCCCGTATTCGACCGATTCCCTGTAGCTGTTTCGATATGTATACGCAGAAAAAATCACGCTCGCCGCCAATAAAACCATGCCGGCAATGAGAACCGTATAGCTTTTCTTTTTCCCCGTTCGTTGGATCAGGGTTCCCTTTTCTTCCACAATCTCACTCATATCCACACCCTCCTGTACTGAACACCGCCTCATGATTTTCTGACGGTCATTTGATTTACTCCTATCATACGCGCAAGTGGATATAATGAAACTGCCAAATTATATTTTTTTTACCATACCAGTTTTTGTCAGACCCGCCATATCCCGTCTGTCGGAACATTCGTCTTTTTCGGAAGCCACTGTTTCAATACAGCCGTCATGATCTGCATATTGATCGGTTTTGTAATATGCTCGTTCATGCCGCTGTCAATTGATTTTTTGATATCCCCGGCCAGTGCATTCGCCGTCATGGCAATGATCGGAAGATGCGCGGCATAATGACTTCCAATCCCGCGGATGGCGGACGCCGCCTCATAACCGTTCATGACCGGCATCTGAATATCCATCAGGATCAGATCAAAATAACCGTCCGGTTTGTCCCGGACAAGCTCCCATGCCTCCTTTCCGTTGACGGCAGTCTCGACCTCAAGCGAGATCCCGCCAAGCAGTTCGGCGGCGATTTCACGGTTTAATTCGTTATCATCCACGAGCAGGATTCGGCAGCCTTCAAAACGTTCCGTACCGCCCTCTTCCTTTGATTTTTTCATACCGCCGAACGGTTCTCCCTGCCGCGTCTCCTCTACTGAGTCCGCTTTTTTCATCGGGACAAGCACGGTAAAACAGCTTCCGCGCATCGGTTCGCTCTGCACTTCTAAATTTCCGTTCATTTTTTCCACAAGCGAATGCACGATCGCAAGTCCTAACCCTGTCCCGTTCAACTCACCGGATGCAGAATCATCTCCTTTTGCAAAGGGCTCAAAGATGCGATCCATAAATTCCCGTGAAATACCGATCCCATTATCGATCACCGAGAAACGATAATTAGAGACCGCATCGTTCTCAGCCGGAAGCTGCTCAGCATTGATCAGTACCCTGCCGCCCTCGGGCGTATATTTTACTGCATTGGAAACCAGGTTCCCAATCACCTTGCGCATATGCAGGAAGTCTCCGGATACCCGTTCCGCTTTCATTGGATAGATATGAATGTCAAAATGAATCTTCTTGCGTTCCGCGTCCGGCCGGTACATGACGTCGATCGTGTCCATCAGCTGTCTGATCGAAAAAGCCTCTTCACGGAACTCAAGTCTGCCGCTCTCGATCGTGGATATGTCGATCACATCGTTGATCAGTCCCAGCAGATAACGCGAGGAAGATTCCATTTTATCAAGACAGTCGGCAAGCTGCTGCCCGCCGCCGGGATTCTTTTTCGCAATCTCGATCATACCCATAATTCCATTCATCGGCGTGCGGATATTATGAGACATGGCGGACAGGAAGATGCTTTTTGCACGGTTGGCGTCCTCCGCCTCCTGATACGCCTCTTTCAGACTCCGGTTGATCTGTTCGCTCTGCTGTCTGCTCTCGTGTATATCGCGGATCGTCAACATCATGACGCTCGGCACCATGCCGCGCTCCGCTGCCTGTGCGCAGTCGATGCAGACCCAGTTCCAGCGTCTCTCGATCAAAATGCGCAGTTCCAGTTTTGACACACCGTTCTGTTCTATCAGGGTACGGGACATTTTGTCAAGCTGCAGTCTCGGGCGTGCCTCAGACCAGTCCTCCTCAAAAACAGCGCCCGACAGCCTTTTCAAAAACTGCTCATACGCGCCGCTCTGTATTCCGTCAAAGATTCCCCTGCCGCCGCGCCAAAGCACGCGGCTTTCTCCCGTAAACATATCCACGCGCAGCATCAGCAGGATATCGCGGGAGAGCACCCGCACAATACTTTCGTTCTCCATGCCGCTTGCCTGTACGGTATCCAGTAATACATCCTTTTTTTCGCGCTCGCCCTCATAATGCTCTATTACTTTCTGCATCCTGTCCTGCTGCCTTAACAGGCGCATGCAGGCACACGCAAGACTCTCCGCACAGCGGGAACGCTTCTCATCCCACGAAGATGCGTAAAACACAAATGAGACCGTACCCCCGCCGCTTTTTTCAAAGAGGAACTCATGCCGTTTTCTTTTTTCCTGTGTCCAGTCTTCTGCGCGAAGCATGCTCTTTTCATCCCATACGTCGCTTCCGTCCGCATGAAACAGAATTTTCCGGTCCGACATGACGGCAATCCCGATATTCTCCAGCGCCGCAAACGAGGCTAAAAGATCACGGACATCCTCATTCTCCACGATATGACCGCACGCATCAGGCGCTCCTGCATTCTCTTCCTGCGCCTCATGCACCTGAAGTTCCTGACCCTTCGCATACGATGCTTCCCCGTTCCTGTTTAAGACTGCTCTCTGATAGATCTCATAATAGATCCGGCTGCGTCCCGCACACAGCAGATAAGACAGATCCCCTTTCAACGCCGGTTCCCCAACGATCAGTTCCACAAGCTCCGGTTGATAGCGCGTACCGCTCCCCCGCCTGAGTTCTTCAAGACAGCGCCCGAATCTCCCTGTATCCGCAGCCGCCCGCCCCATCCATTCCGTCTCGGAGCACAGAAAATCGCAAATATGAATCAGTTCAATAAAAAAACGATGTTCGGAAGCAGTATTGTCAAACTCCGGCGGATACCCCGTCTTTCCATCGTAGGATTTGTGATGTCCGAGCACGATATCCGCGTACGGCATAAGAAACGGCGCTTTCCTGATCATCTCAACGCCGAGCCTCGGATGCCCGAGCATCTTCTCCTTTTCCCACTGCGTCCATCTGCGCGACTGCTTGCCGGCAATGCCTGCCAGCTTTATCTTTCCGATATCAAAGATCTGCGCGGCCCCGTCTGCAAATGCTGTCAGCCTCTCCCTGTTCTCCAATACTTCTAAAACATTCCTGCACCCGTACTCCCCGATCAGCAGCTCCGGTTTTTGTTCAAAAACTTCTTTTAAGATCCGGCGTGCAAGCTGCCCGACAAGCTCTGCATGAATGAGCGTCATCTCATCCCGCCAAATGGTCGAACGGATAAAAAAAGAAAAATCGATCTCACTGCCGGACAGCCGGTTCAGTATGGAAAGAAGCGATTCCGCCGTCACATCATTGACAAAGTTCACGCAGCCGGTACGCGGCATCTGGCTGAGAATTTCCAAATACTGCCCGACACATTCCGCCATGATTTTAGCACTATCCGCGGCATCCGGCTGTCCGGCTCCGGCATTCGTCCGCTCATCCCCGGCATCTGCGCATCCGGCAGGACGATACTCATCTTTATATTCTGATAATGCAGAAATGATCACGGGAAGATGCTGATTGCAAACCCTAAACAGCCTGCTGTTCCAAAACGGAATGCCGGGCAGGGTATCAAACGTATCCCTCGCGATCACATAATCGCAATATCGTTTATAATCATTCAGATATTCCGTACAATCGAACTCACCCAGAAAGAACAGGCAGCGCGTGTAGGCGCAGTAGATTCCGTCCGCCATCTCATAGGGCTCCGGATTCTTAGACAAACTCTCCTTATAACAGTCCTCTAATACCCTGCGGCACTCCGAAAGAATGTCTTTTTCCACTTCTCCCCGTTCATGCCCCAATATAAAATTCCCAATCGTATGGATTTTCAGTTCCCGGCAGAGTGCAGTAAAGTCAATTCTCTCCCCATCCAGCGCACGTACTTCCGGGTCCTCATAAAAAGAAAGCGCCTCATTCAGAAGTCCGATGAGACCGGCAGCATCGACAAGTTCAAAATTACGGCTCACCACCGCATAATTATAAAAGGAAAATACGACCCGCCTGCGCAGCTCGAAATCTTCCAGTTCTCTGTACCGCGCGCGCAGTTTTCTGATCTCTTCATAGCAGGCAAGGCTCCGCTCCCCGTCGCTTTTCTCGAAACCGCGGTTATAATAAGCGCCGAGTATGCTGCATGCCCACAGATAATTTGTGTACGCATGCTCATCCCGGCTTCCCGACACATCGTATTTCTCCTTATAGTAGCGTCTTAACGTCTCCGCAACCTCGCGAAACGCCAGATCATCCTCACATGATTCCCCTGACGCCGCATGAATCTGATGCAGAAATTCCTCAGCCAGTTCGTCATTTAAGGCGTTTTCATCTAAGAAAGGACGAACATAGACATTGAGGAGCGCTTCATTTTCAATATATAAATACCGCATCGAACGTCTTTTTCTCTTCAGTTTCTCGACCCAGATCTCCTGATCCCGCGCGGACAGCAGATCGTTTACGATCCCGGCTTCCGCTTTCAGGTTCTGCTTATAACGCGCATAAAAATCAGCAATATCTTCTGCGGAAATCATGATGCTCCTCCTCCTTTACTCCGGTTCCATGCGCTGTTTCAAAGCTTCCTTCTCTCACTCCGCACGTTGCCTGCCGCTCTCAATTACTATAGCATAATATTTCCGGAAAGTCATCGTTTTCGAAAACTTTCCGGAAATCTGAGGAAAAAGGAGAAACAATTGTTATTTCATGATCGGGCAGCGTGACCTGCTCATGCTCACGGAACAAATGTCACGATGATTCCTCCCATGCTGCATTCGAGTTCGAAGTCACTGTCCGCACCATTGCTGATCGTCTGGGAGGAAGCCATACCGCCGTACTTCCGGGTATCCACCCTGATCTCACCCATGCTGCACTCGACCACGTAATTATGGTCTTCAGGCTTTCCGTTCAGCTCCAGATCGATCTGCCCCATGGAGCATTCCGCCTTCAGATCCCCCGTGACCGAACCACTGTAATCGATCTGCCCCATACCCACGGAAAGGTCTGCATCCTGCACTTCACCTTCCGTAAGCACAGCTTCTCCCGCGCCCAGGGCCGCATTCAGTTTCTGCACGGAAAACGCATCTATCCGGACTTTACCGGCACCAATGTCAATGGAGATCCGTTCTGCATCCGCGCGGTGCACCAAAATCTCGCCTGCTCCCAGATCCAGTTCGATATTGGTCCCGTTCAGTTCATCCGTCTCAACGCTTCCTGCTCCCACATCAACGGAGATCTCATCACCGGACAACCTTTCTGCTCTCAGAACACCTCCTCCGATATCCAGATCGATTCCGCCGTAAGATTCTTCCGCAGGCACCCATACCGTGATCACGTGATCATAATTATGGTTGTTTACCCACGATCCGCCCTTGGCACGAAGCTCCAGACAGCCGTTATCCACATAACACTGAAACTCTTTGGCATGATCACCTGAAAACCAGTATCCGCCGTCCTCCGAGATCTTGATCTCGATCAATCCGCCGCCGGCATCAAAACACAGCCGCCTGATTTGCTGCGCGTCTTCGATCTTTGTCCGCTCCACATCTCCCTCATAGACCGGAAATCTGCTGTCAAACCGGACCGAATTGCCCGATCCCCATCCGAAAAAACCAAAATCCCCGAAATTCCATGACAGATCCCCGTTTTTGACCCAGTTTCTCAACGTATCATATCCTCCCATCGCGCAGTCTGCCATCAGAAAAGCGATGCCGGCCGCAGTCATAACACCTGCTATTTTGATCCATGCTTTCGTTGACCGCTTCATCACATGCCACCTCTCCTTCTATGTGCTTTTCTGCCCAGTGAACCGATCCATCTAAAAAATGACGGCATCACTTTTCCAAACAACAGTCCCACCAAAAAGACTGCAAAAATCGTCAGTCCCGCCATGATTAGTCCCGCTCCCAAAATGATCAGACCAGCCGCAGGGGATACGAACATTTTTACGACTGCCACACCGACCAGTGCAATTCCGGTCACGCCAAGCGCAAGCGCCGTTACCGCAAAAGCAAAGCTCAGCGCGCAGACCATAATAATTGCGACAAACACAAGGATGACCGCCACAAGGAGCAGCGGGATCCATAGATAACAGGTACAGATCGCCAGTACGATCCATAACGCGGTGTTCCTTTGCTTCGGCGGCTCTTCGTAACGTCTGTTATGATATCCGTCCCCTCCATACCAGCCGCCATCATGCCGGTTCTCCCCGGCTCCGCTTATGCCATCATACGTTCTGCCCGAATATTCGTCCCCGCTGCTTTGACTTCGTGAAGTACGGTCATTTCCCCCGCCCGCACTGCCGGCTTCATCCCTGCCATATCCCCCGTCCGGATCACCGGTCTGAGGCATTCCGAGATCTGCGCGGATGTTTGCAGCCACTTTCTCCGGACTGCCAAGCTCTTCTATGACCTTCTCCTCATTTTCCACGCCGGCATCCGCAAAATAATCCTCATAATATTGGATCGCTTCCGACGCCTCGCTTTGTGGAAGTCCGGCAAGAAGTTCGCGCAGCCGCCGGATAAATGCTTCCTTACTCATCTCCTTTTCCTCCCTCAAATAAGCCTGTTATTTTATTCGCATAACTTTTCCATTCCAGTTCATACCAGTGCAGCTTCGCCTTTCCAATTTCCGTGATTCTATAATAACGCCTGTTTCTTCCCGCAAATTCTTTATCGTATGCCAAAAGGCATTCATCACGCTGAAGCCTGCGCAGTACCGGATAGAGCGTTGATTCCGACAACTCGATCACCATCCTCACATCCTGCGTGATCTTATAGCCATACGTTCCCTCATCATCCCTCGCAGCCAGCGCCAGCACGATCGCATCGAGCAGCGCTGCCCCCGTATTAAATACCATACCCTTCCCCCTTCCCGCAAAAAGTGCATGTCGGTATGCCTATATTTTTATGCAATATTATATGGCGTATAATATTGTTGTATCAATACTATACGCCATATAATATTAGATGTCAAGCAGGAACTATAAAAACACTTCCACATTTACCGCCAGCCTATTCCCCCTGCCAATGCTTTTTTGCTCACAATATCTTATCCGATCCACTCCTCCATCCGGGCTCCGCCGCATATTTCATGAACTCCGGAAAGATCTCACGGTATCCTTCCTCTTTGATATGCATCCCTTCTATTGTATACTCTGCCTTCAATCTGCCCCGTTCATCCCGGAGCGCATCACCGATGTCGATATAGCGATACCCGCACCGCTCAGCAAGCTTTTGGACTTCCTGATTGGCAGCGTTGATCTTTTCATTCGTCCGGATGCGCAGGCATGGCTTCATTTCCTCAGCCGCCGCCTCATAATTTACGGGATAGTATGCCATCAGATAAATTTCAATTTCAGGAAGTGCCTGCCTTGTTCGTTCAAGGATCTCCTCATAATTGCGCATCATGCGCGAGATTGGAATCTGTGCATCACTCAGGTCGTTCGTTCCGATATTGATAAAGAGGCGGGAAGGTTCCAGATCCAAAATGCAGATATCCAGCGCATCCAGCAGCTCGGATGTTACAAACCCTCCGATTCCGCGGTTATACACAATAACCGGTTCTCCCGCTTCCGCAGCAAACTTTTCCACCGGGAACATTTCCATTAAAGAAGAACCCGCGCATACGATCTGCCCTTTTTTTGCATCCCGGTTCAACTCCCGATAGCGCTCCAGCTTCCGTTGTTTATCATTCATTCTTATCCTCCCTATGTGCGCTCCAGCGCACATACGATCTCTTATGCCCGCAATACCGTCATATCAATACATCCATCACAAGCATCACAATGAATCCGATAAGCAGCGCATACGTTGCGGCGCGCTCATAACCGTGACTGTGTGTGTCAGGGATCATCTCGTCACTGATAACATAGAGCATCGTACCACCGGCAAACGCCAGCGCAAACGGCAGAACGGCTCCCGATATGCCGACCGCAAAATATCCGATAAACGTACCCGCAACTTCCATCAATCCCGTCCCTGCCGCAATCAGAAACGTCCGCATGCGCCCCACGCCGCACGCGATCATAGGCGAAATGATGATCATGCCTTCCGGTATATTCTGCAGCGCAATTCCCAGCGCGATCGTAACCGCATCCCCGATATCGCCGGAACCAAAGCCCACGCCTGCAGCCAATCCTTCCGGCAGGTTATGGATTGCGATCGCCATTACAAACAACTCCACCCGTCCCATATGGGAGCGCCCGTGATGTTCTTCCGGCTTTACACCGGTCAAATGATGAAGATGCGGCGTTATTTTATCCACAAGGTTCAAAAACAATGCGCCTGCCAAAATCCCAATGACCGTCATCCAGATGCCGCTTTTCCCGGCAGCTTCCATGGACGGAAGAATCAGCCCCAGCACAGCGGCGGCAAGCATAATGCCCGCCGCAAATCCCAAGATCACATCATTTGTTTTTTCTGATATATTCTGAAAACAAAAACCGATCAGCGCCCCGACAACGGTTGCTCCGCCGACGCCGAGCGCAGTTAAAACAACAACTTCCATTGGCACCCCTATTATCTTCTCCAGCCCATATGCATGCAGTCGTTAACGATACTTGCCACGCATAAAGCATCCGGTTATTTATAATATATGCTCAGGTATATAGTCTTGCCAGATCTTTCTTATCGATCGTCACTAACAGCGTCATATCTGCAGTAAGTTTTTCCTCCGGATCAATATTTGTGACCAGCTCGCCCTCCGACCGGATCGCCATGACATTCAGGGAATACTTCTTACGCAGATCAAGCTCGCACAGGCTGTATCCCATCCATTCCGGTTTCACGCTGAGCTCTACCATGCGCACGCGCTCGGATAATTCGATAAAATCTAAAAAATTGCCGGAGATCATATTTCTTGCAACACGCGCAGCGGACTCCCTCTCGGGAATGATGACCTTATCCGCGCCGACACGTTTCAGGATCCTCTCATGCACCTCATCCTGCGCTTTGGCAAGCACATAGGGTACGCCCTCCTCCTTTGCCATGATCGTCGCCATGATGGAAGCGTCAAGACTTCCCGTCATTGCCACGATCACGCCATCCATGTTAGAAAGCCCAAGTTCCTGCATCGCCTCAGAGTCCCGTACATCCGCCTGCATCGCATAAGCCGCAATCTCGGAAATTTTCTTGACCTTTTCCTCGTCGTTATCAACTGCCATGACTTCCGCACCGGCACGCACCAGCTCTTCCACCGTGCTCCTGCCAAATTTTCCAAGCCCCAGTACCGCAAATGATTTGTTCTCCATATCGTCCGCTCCTATTCTGCGTTGTTACCACCTCTGCGGTGATTTCACAATTTCACATCTTTGTTATTTTATATCTTTCTTGTTTCATATCTTTCTTGTTTTATATCTTTCTTGTTCCATAGCTTTCTTGTTTTATATCTTTCTTGTTCCATAGCTTTCTTGTTCCATAGCTTTCTTGTTCCATAGCTTTCTAGTCTCACATTCTTCTAATTTCATATCTTCGTTTTTCTTTCTGTAACGTATGCTATTTTATATTGCCCTTATCCGACCGTCACATCCTCCTCCGGATACTTCACGTCGACTTTACTATGCCCTTTCATATGCAATGCGATCGCCATGGAGATCGGTCCGATCCTCCCAAGGAACATGCAGCACAGAATCAGGATCTTTCCGGCTGCGTTCATCGTCGCCGTATAGCTTCTCGATAATCCGACCGTGCCAAGTGCACTCGCCGTCTCATAGGCAATATCCGTCATGCTTCCCGGCTCAAGTACGGACATCAGTACAATCATGGTCAGCAGCACCGTTCCGAAAACAAGTGTTACTGAAATCGCCTTGCGCAGCGTTCTCGCCGGGATCGTGCGTCGGAACACTTTTACATCCGCATCTCCCTTGATCGTCGCCATAGCTGTGAACAGTACGATCGCAACAGTCGTCGTCTTGATCCCCCCCGCCGTACCGATCGGCGAACCGCCAATGATCATAAGAAGAATCCCGACAATAACGGTTCCTCCTGATAGTCCCTTCTGAGAGATCGTGGCAAAGCCCGCCGTTCTAAAGGAAACAGACTGAAACAAGGATGCGAGCAGCTTTACCGGAAACGACAGCGAACCCAATGTTTCGGGATTCCCGTATTCTAATAAGAAGACAACAAGCGCCCCTCCAAACACAAGTGACAGCGTAACGACCAGAACGATCTTCGTGTGAAGCCGAAGCTGCCGGTACCAGAACCGCCGGGCAATATTGCCCTCACGGATCTCATGGATGACGCGCAGGACATCCCACCAGACGATAAAGCCGATTCCCCCAAGAACGATCAGCAGCATCGTCACCAGATTCATCCACACATTTCCAACATATCCCGTCAGAGAATCCGCTCCGATAATATCCATACCGGCATTACAAAATGCCGAGATCGCGTGAAATACCGACATCCAGATTCCCCGAAGCCCATACTCCGGCACAAAGACCGGCAGACATAAGAGCGCCCCGATCCCCTCCACGATCAGGGTTCCTTTCAGAACACGCACAAGAAAGCGGACAAGCCCCTGCATCGTATCCAGATTAAACGATGCGCTAAGCAAAAGCCTGTCCTTTAGCGTCACTTTCCTGCCGATCAGTACCATCAGCGCTGTCGTAAACGTAACGATACCCAGCCCGCCGCATTGGATCAGCAGCAGGATCACCCCCTGCCCGAATACACTCCAGTGGGCATATGTATCCACCACTACAAGTCCGGTCACGCAGACACTCGTGGTCGCGGTGAATAAAGCGTCAAGATAGTTCGTCCACGTTCCGTCCGCCGAAGAAACCGGCAGGCTAAGCAGAAGCGAGCCGATCAATACTGCCGCCGCAAAACCGAGCGCGATTGCCTGCGCCGTTGACATTTCACGTTTTATCTCATCTTTGACCCCGCGCTTCCGGTCGGGCTTCTTTTTTTGTTCTTTCCTATCCATATACAATCCTCTATCCACTCCCTCAGACGCAGGTCCCATATTCCAGCCCAAAGACCATGAAGGACTCTCCCGTCCACATTATGATCTTCGCCGCCCGCATCACAGGTGTTTTTCCAAGTTATGTAAAGATTATAACACAGTCCTCCTTCATCCACAATATCATGTGGTTTGCAATTTTGCCTTCAATATTTAGTGCTAGCCCTGTCATTTATCCACAGCGTTTTCCGACACACATGGCATATTTCGTCAGAAATCCCCAATTTCCACAGAGTTATCCACATCGACTGACATGTCATATGACACATGGTTAATTCATTTTCTGCATGTACACCCTGCATTTTCGCTCCAACGGTTGTCTGATCCGGTCAATCCCATATTTTGTGGTTCCAGATTATGTCACCTACTTATTTTCGTGGTGAAGCGGCGATGCACAGCAGTAACTTATATTCGTTTTCGGTTTATTCGTTATCAGCCAAATAAAATAACACTCTCTTCGCAGCAGTTACCTTGCGCATTACATTACAAATATGATACACTATCCATCACAATGACCACTTTCTACGGAGGATGGTACCACCCATGCCGAGAAATTAAGTACGTTTGCGAAACACTTTATCCTTATACACAGGTGGATGCTGCTACAAAATTGCAGCATATTGACGATATCATTCACACAAAGCAAGGCAGCAAGCAAGCCGCCTCTCAAAAGCAGTCAACGCCAAATGCGCAAAACAGCGCTGATTTTTCTAATGTGCCTCACAGCAAAGCGGCGACTCAAGTAATGTCTCATAGCAAAGCGACAATCCAAGAAAAAAGAACGGACTTCACACAAGAACACAGTAATCAGCTAATCTGTCCAAAATGCGGTGCGAATCTAATACTTCGTACCGCAGCAAAAGGAGCACACACGGGAGAACAATTTTACGGTTGTTCCCGTTTCCCGAAATGCAGATACCGAAGGTCTGCTTCTGCCAAATAAATCCGTCTTTAGGTGATCTGTGCTTCCAGACTCCAAATTCGTTATCATACCTTTTCCGTATGCGCCACATATCAGGAGGATACTCATGGAAAAATACGCAATTGGCGAAATCATACGCCACCTTCGAAAAGAACAAAACCTGACACAGGAAGAGCTCGCGGACGGAATCTGCTCCAGCGTAACGATCTCGCGTATCGAATCAGGCACGCAGATGCCCTCGGACAGGATCATTAACCAGCTCCTTGAACGCCTCGGAAGCGATCTGTATCAGACTGCCAACACCTCCCGGGAGAGGCGGGACTCAGAGACAGAGCAGCAGTTAAAAAGAATCGGCACGGCAGTGAACAGCGGCGATCTTAACAGGGCAGCTGCACTGCTTTCCAAAATAGACAGCACAGCGATCACGGATGTCCGGACAAAGCAGCTTTACATCCTGCTGCAATCGGTCATCGCCCTTCAGGGCGGGACAGCCCCGCTCTGCGAGATCATTGAACGGTTACAGCAGGGTCTTGCTCTCACCAAAAAAGACTTTTCCTATACCCATTTTCCTGATGTGCCGCTGACCGTCACGGAGGCGAATCTGTTAAACGCCCTCTGCGCCGCCCGCTTTCAAAACAAAGAAAGTACAAAGGCGATGGCTCTTGCAGAGGCGCTCACCGAAAATCTCCTCCGCCACCAGCATGCATTCCGGAACGATTTAGAGCTGCTCTTGAACGCCATGATCAATCTGTCCCAGCTTTTGGAAAATGAAGAAGCCTACGAGGACGCGCTCAAAATCTGCGAACAGGCAGTCACGATCAGCAAAGAATCTCCCTATCAGGTCATGTTTGCGGAACTTCAATACTTCAAGGCAAAGCTGCTGCTAAGGCTTGGGCGGAAGGAGGAATGCCGGGAACTGCTTTCCATCATCATCCCTTTTCTGAAATTGCAGGAAAAAGCCGCATTTATCGGTCTGGCTGAGGACTTATATCAAACGCTGTAAGACAAATTTACATCATCCGATATGGAATTTCAGATAACCCCCCTGTATCATGATAGCATCTGAAAAACATCTGAAACGGGAGGTTCTAATTATGAAATCTTATCTTACAAAGAATAACATCTGTTTTGTACCAGCGTTGATCATGCAGACCCTGCAAACACTGCTCGTCATCTTTGTCGCAGTGCTGTTAAGTCTGCTGATCGACGCTGTATCCGGCAGCATTCAGAGCGGCGACACGTCGCCCTTAAAAACCATTCTGATCGCCTGTATCCTTTACGCAATCCTCTTAGGTCTATCCGTATTTTTGACAGGCAGGCTGAAAGGCAGATGTATCATGAATGCCATGACTGCGCTAAAACGGGATGTGATGCACGCCGTTTTACAAAAAGACATGGTATCCTACCATCAGGATTCCAAAGGGACTTATATTGCCATACTGAATCATAATATGAGTCTGGTTGAAGAAAACGCGTTCAAAAATTTCTTTTCCATCTATGAGTCCATCCTGAGCATGACGCTCGCCGCTGTCGTTTTAATTGTGACAAACCCGCTCGTCGCTCTTTTTTCGCTCGTCTGCACGTTTGTACCTACCATGATTCCTAAGATGTTCTCAAAAAAATTAGCCGAAACACAGAAGACTGCCGCAGAAAAGGCTGCCGATTATCAAACAGAGGTAAACGAACTATTAGACGGTTATGAGCTGATCAAAAACTACTCCATTGAAAAAGAGCTGGAGTCACGCTGCTTAGAACGTCTGACACAGGCGGAACATTCCAAATACCGGCAGGGATGTGAAATGGCAAAACTTCAGGGAATCGCTAATACGGCGTCCATCCTGACGCAGTTTCTGATCATGCTGTTTGCCGGGTTTCTGGCGGCAAAGGGCTATATCACCTTAGGGAGCATCGTCGCTGTCACACAGCTGTCCGGACAGGTCATTTCACCTGCCTCGCAGCTAACCTCCATGTTCGGACTTTTCACTTCTGTCCGACCGGTCTTAATGCAGATCACAGAACTGTTACAGGAACATGGCACATGCATAACCCCCGCTCTTTCTGTTCCCACGAAGCATGCCTCACCCATTCTTCCGGACCGGACCGGTCACGCCGCTTCCATTTCGCCGGATCGGGCAAAAGGCAATGCGGCAGATCTGGCAGCATCCTTATCAGACAGCGGTCACGACATCGTATTTCAGGACGTTTCTTTTTCCTACGGGCAGCATAATGTTCTGTCCCACTTGAACCTTACTTTGGAAAAAGGAAAAAAATATGCGCTGACCGGCGACAGCGGCAGCGGAAAATCCACAATCCTCAAGCTATTGATGCAGTACTACCCGTCATACGACGGACAAATCTTTATAGACAGAACAGAGTTAAAAGAATACGGGTGTTTTTTTAAGGAATGCGCTTATGTCGGTCAGAATGTTTTTCTTTTTAATGATACGATCGAAAAGAATATCTGTCTGTTTCGGGAAAAAGATCCGGAGCGGCTGGCATTTGCGGTACGTGAAGCCGGACTGGAAGAGGTTATAAGCCGCACTGACGGCGGGCTGCAGGCATTGGCAGGCGAAAACGGCGCGAATTTCTCAGGCGGCGAGCGCCAGCGTATCGCGATCGCCCGTGCACTTTACCATCAAAAAAAGATTTTGTTGTTTGATGAGGCGACTTCCGCATTGGACAGCGGCATGGCGGAGAAGATTGAAATGCTGATCCTTACGCTGCGGGATGTGACCTGCCTGTTTGTATCGCATAAATTAAGCGACTCCTGCGTCAACGGATACGACCGTATCATCCGTTTGGAAGCGGGGAATGTTTCGGGATGAGTCGGCTGAAGATTTCGGAATGAGTCCGCCGAAGTGTTTCGGAATGAACCTGCGCACTTTCGCTTTTGAAGAACGTATGCCGGTCTGTTTCGTTTTTGTAGAATGTATGCCGGCCTGTTTCGTTTTGTAGAATGTATGCTGGCCTGTTCGCTTTTGTAGAATGTATGCTGGCCTGTTCGTTTTTGTAGAATGTATGCTGGCCTGTTTCGTTTTTGTAGAATGTATGCTGGCCTGTTTCGTTTTTGTAGAATGTATGTTATCCTGTTTATGAAATGATCATGAACAGACTTTCGCCCCGCCGGGCTGATATGCAGTCTGTGTCAAATGTATTTCCAGGAGGTTTTCTATGATCTTACTCGGTTCCCATGTGAGCATGAATGCTCCGGACTTTTTTCTCGGCTCCGCAAAAGAAGCCGTCTCATACGGCGCCAATACGCTGATGCTCTATACCGGCGCGCCGCAGAATACCAAGCGCCGCCCGGTTGAAGAATTAAAGGTCGGCGAGGGCTGGACCTGTCTTCACGAACATGACATCAGGGAAATCGTCATCCATGCTCCCTATATCATCAACCTTGCCAACACCGTAAAGCCGGAGATTTTTGAACTTGCAGTCCAGTTTTTAACTTTAGAACTGAAACGAAGCACCGCCATGGGCTCCAAAATCTTAATTCTTCATCCCGGCGCACATGTCGGTGCGGGTGTTGATGCAGGGACGCAAAGCGTCATCAAGGGGTTAAACGAAGTGTTAGACGCCTGTCCCGACGGCATGATCGCACTGGAGACAATGGCAGGAAAAGGTTCCGAGATCGGCAGAACGTTTGAAGAGCTCGCGGCAATCTATGACGGCGTCGTGCAGAACAACCGGCTGCGCGTCTGCTTTGACACCTGTCACATCCATGATGCCGGCTATGACATCGTGCATGATTTTGACAGTGTGATTGGGCAGTTTGACCGTCTGATCGGAAAGGATCAGATTGCCGTATTCCACATCAACGACAGCAAAAACGAGCGCGGTAGTCACAAGGACCGCCACGCCAATATCGGAGAGGGCTTCATTGGCTTTGACGCCCTCCATGCCATTGTCCATCACGCGGATTTTGTTTCCGTTCCAAAAATTCTGGAAACACCCTACCGCCCCGACCCGGAGCATCCCGGTCAGACACTTCCTCCTTATAAAGAAGAAATTGCCCTGCTCAGATAGCAGGCCCCCCTCCGGAAGCACGCGCGTCAACATACCCCGATACAGCCATCCGAGTTCCTTGATACGGGCAACGTCATCTGTGGCAAGGATTTGAAGGCACAATATCGCTGTCGTGAACGCAGACTGCCTTGCGATACATCATATACTGCTCCATTGACGAAAATGTGATCTTGTCCAGCGTAAAACAGGAAGGATACCAATCGCTGAGATAGCCATTTTCTTCATCGGGATTATGAAATCACAGGATTTGATTCATACAGTCCTCTCTTTCTTTGCAGCTAAAATTACCTGACTTACGTATAACAATTGAAGTTAACTCATTACAACCACTCATCCCAAAACCGCTCAATGCGTCTGCCGATCGTATCCAGCCGTACTTGTTCCATATTCTCCCATTCGCGTGGGAACATCGCCCGATACTCAGGATGACAGAACCGGTAATCAAGAAGCGCCACGACCCCGATATCCTCGGCAGTCCGAATGACCCTGCCCGCCGCCTGCAGCACCTTATTCATCCCCGGGTACCGGTAAGCATAATCAAAGCCAACGCCGCCGTCCCCGTCAAAATAATCCTTCAGTATCGTTCGCTCCGCGCATACCTGCGGCAGTCCGGTTCCGACAATGACCACACCGATCAACGCATCCCTTTTTAAGTCGATCCCCTCTCCAAACAATCCGCCGAGCACACAGAAGCCGATCAGACACCGGTCCTGTGCTTCCTCGCATCGAAACACGTCCTCACCGTCCCCTGCCTCCTCACATTGAGACGCGTCCTCTCTGCCATCCGCTTCCGCGCATTCTCCCTCTGCCTGCTGCCCCTGCGTTCCTGAAAAACGCGCTAAAAATGCCTCCCTTGCGGACTCATCCATATTCCCTTCCTGCACGATACAGTCCATATACGAAGCGTCATACTCCTCCTCAGAGAACACTTCATAAACTCTTCGCAAAAACTGATGTGACGGAAAGAAAACCATATAGTTCCCATACCGGCAGTCCACGATCCGCCGGATATATTTTGCAAGTCGGCGGTATTCATCCTCTCCCCTTCGCGTATACTTGCTTGTCACATCATCTGCAATAAAGATCCCGCGCTTCCGGTCGTCAAACGTCGATCCGGCATATACCTCATAATCCTCTGATGTCCCTCCGAGAAGCTTCTTATAATATTGGATTGGAAGCATCGTTGCCGAAAAAAGCACACTGCTTACGGCCCGCCCCATGCACTCCTCAAGATTGCCTGACGGATCGACGCAGAACAGCTTTACGAGAAACCGCCCTTCCTCATCCAACTGCATATACGGTACATAGTGCTCATCCACAAGCTCTGTGATCATCAAAAAATGAGACACCTCAAAATAAAAATCTAAGATTTCCTCCCGTTCGGGCATACCGCCGGAATCCGTATTCTCCAGATACTTTCCCATTGCTTCCGACAACCGGTTTAAGGCAAGCGTAAAACTACCAAGCTCCGGATCGGTCACACAGCCCTCGCACTCCCGCTTTCTGGCAAGCAGCTCCTTATTGCACTGATCAAGCAGCCGCCTGATGGCATAAAGCTGTGCGCTCCCCTGCCCGATATCCTGATGCCCTTCCCGTACAGTATCCGCCAGTGTCAACTGTCCGGCTCCCTGATGTTCTTCCTGCATGGCATCCGCCAGTGTCAGCTGTCCGGCTCCCTGATGCTCTTCCTGCATGGTATCGGTAAGCATGCCCGCCGCGTCCCTGCCTTTACTTCCGCCCTCAAGCGCCTTGCTGATCACCCGCTTCAGCTCAAGAAAATCTTCCTTATACAAGACAGCGCTGTACATTTCCCTGCCGCGCTCCACCAGATTATGCGCCTCATCGATCAAAAAAAGATAACGCTCCGTATTTCCCTCTCCAAAAAAACGTTTGAGATATACATGTGGATCAAACACATAATTATAGTCACAGATCACAGCATCCGAAAACAGGCTCATATCCAGACTCATCTCAAACGGACATACTCTGTGCTTTTCGGCATAACGCTCTATCACTTCACGTGAAAAACTATCTTCTCCCGTCAGGCACTCATACAGGCAGTCATTGATCCTGTCATAGTGCCCCTTTGCATACGTGCACGCCTCAGGATTACAGACAGTCTCCGCCTGCGGACAGATTTTTTCTTTTGCCGTAAGCAGGACACGCTTTAAGAGCATACCTTTTTCCGAAAGCAGACGCAAGGTATCGACCGCAACGGTCCGCGTGATCGTTTTTGCCGTCAGATAAAACAGCCTGTCCGCGCGTCCCTCCCCCAACGCTTTGAGCGCCGGATACACGGTCGAGATCGTCTTTCCCACGCCAGTCGGCGCCTCAATAAACAGTTTCCTTTTATGATAGATCGTCTGGTATACATAGGTAACGAGTTCTTTTTGTCCTTTCCGGTATGGAAACGGAAATGCAAGCTCCCTGATCGAAGCGTTGCGCCGCTCCAGCCAGTCCATGCGGTAATCGGACCATTTCCGGTACTCCGTGATCAGCGCGTCAAACCAAAGAGACAATTCCTCAAACGAATATACTTCCTCAAAATATTTTACAGCTTCCGTCTCTAATTGACAGTAAGTCATACGCACCCGGATCTCTGAAAGCTTCTCCTGTAGCGCATACATATAAGCATAGCATTTTGCCTGCGCCAGATGGACCGGAACCGGCTGCCTGATCCCACGCAGGTTCCGGTACGTCCCCTTGATCTCATCTACCGTGGCAGCGCCGTCCTGCATAAAGATCCCGTCCGCCCTGCCTTCTATCACAAGCTCATAGCTTCCAAGACTGACTATATGGGACAGACTGACCTCCGCGCGGTATTCCGGTCCCATACTGCGCTGGATTTCCCGGTGCATGCGGCTGCCCGCCTGCATCGCATTCTCAGACTGCGCTGCATGCCGGTTATCAATATCCCCGCTCCGCATAAGAAACTCCACCAAAGTCCTGACTGAAATATGTTCCTGCATAAAAAACACCCCGCTCAGGAATATGATAGCATGACCGCACGCGTTACGCAAATACATAACCGAAACGGCTCCATAATCGTAACAGATAAAGCCAAAGGCCAGACCGTTACATGCTCTCTTTTCCCAAACGGGGTGTCCCACCTAGAGAAACAGTTGTCACATCCGTGTGTCTTTATGATGCACAGGCATAGGTGTGCATCAGCTTCTCCAATTCTTCATTATAACCATCGTAGCTGACGTAGAGCGGGCTTGAAAAATCTAAGCCTAACACACCAACAATCGATTTTGCATCCACCGCAAAGCTGCGGTTGGAAATATCAATATCAAAATCACATTTCGTCGCAACATTTACAAACTGTTTCACATCCTCAGGTGTCATTGAAATTTTCTTTGTTATCATTTCTGTCCTTCCTTTCTGACATAAAACAACAATTACACTAGATGTTGTAGAAGTTATATAACATTTTTTCCCAGTTGTAAAGTATTTTTCTAAGTACAATCAAATGATTTCATATAAAATTAGAAAATTTTTCGAAAAAATCCCTGCTTTTTAGTCCTTTTGTACCTGCTCTATACTGTCTCTGACTCCTGCGGGATTTCTGCGTCTTCTTCATTGTCCGCAAATAAGGCGCTCTCCGTCACCCTCTCCGCAAGCAGCGCATACACCTCCGACACTTCAAGAAAGTATGCCCTGGTATCAAGCTCTCCGTTTATCGTATTCCTCCGCGCGGCTCCCTGTGACACATCCAATTCCAGATTCCGCCAGATTTTATAATGATCCGCAAACTTCGCACGATATTGTTCCTTCCCTATATATAGTGTCTCGCAAAACTCACGGTACTGTCTGCGCGCTACGCCAAAGTTTTCTCCGATCAGGGCAGCATCCTCATCATCCGCCCTGGTCAAAAAGCACTGAATAAACGGATATTGCTTCATTGCCTGCATTCTTGCCGTCTCAATAGCAATACAGCGTTCGAAAAAACCTTCCCGCTCCCTTTGGGCGATTCCGGACAGCTCCAGTCTCATGAATCGACTGAAATAGTCATACAAAAAATCATACAACCCCTGCTTGCTGATAAAATAATGAAACAACAGTCCCTTGCTGATGCCGGCGCGTTTTACGATTTCATCCGTGCTCGCATGCGCATAACCCTGCGTCGCAAATATGCTGATCGCTGCATTCATGATCCGGTCCTGCTTTTCCTTTTTCATATCCCAAAATTTTTCATTCATATGTAAACCCCATCAGTCATTGACATAGTTGTCCGCCTTTGGCTAAGTCCGCCCGCCGTAGATATACCGGCTTTTCTCCAAGCTGTGATAAACAGCTGCAAAATATGTCCCCCTCATTTGACTCCGCCAAAAAATGCCGTCATATTTCGACATTCTTTGACTGAGCGAGTCGAAATCTATCATATCACATTTGGGCGCATACCACAACCATTAAGAAATGATTTGAAAGAAAAAATTAGCAGAATATTTTGAGTAAAAAATAGTAAAATTGACTTGTCAGATCAAATTTTCAAAAGTTATGTTTAAGCTCCGACTTTTTGCATATAATGACTTGTGAGATTGTCACAAATGTATTAAAATAAATAACATAAATTTCCATTTTTCTGATACCAACCATCCATAGATGTCAGTCACTCAGGCATGCCGCCATCTAAGGATGTCAGTTATCTAAAGACAGCAACCATTTGAAAGGAGTCCGTTATGGCAAAAAAGTTTGGTAAATTCCTGTTATTCTCTGCTGCTGCCGCTTCTGCCGCAGCAGGCGCATACTATTTTATGAAGAAAAAGAATTCTTCTGAAGAAGATTCTGTCGATGATTTCGACGACTTCGATGATTTCAGCGAAGATTTAGACGACGATACCAATGAAAAGACGGAATCCGCTGACGACCGTTCCTATGTCAATTTAGGCCAGGCAAAAGACGAGATCAAGGAAGATGTCAAGAAAGCATCTGAGACGCTCACTAACACGCTTTCAGATATTGCTTCTGAAACAGTAGAAAAGACGGAAGAGCTTTTTAACGACGAAGACTCTGCGAAGAAATAGGAAATAATTGATTATGCCATTTTACAAAGAACTACGCGCAGACCATGAAATGGGCCGCTAATAACAAACAGGCGCAATGTTCCCAACAGGGGGCATTGCGCCTGTTTGTTATATGTATCTCCCACTTTCCAATATCCTAATAAGCCAATAATCGCTTCCGTTGTACAAATCACGCATACCGCCAACAGCTCCGCAGAATGCGAAGCCCCGCGCGCAGCTCATCGGTTTTTAGCCCGCCGAACCCCAATACGACGGTCCGGTCCTTGGCAAGATGCGCCGGAAGCCCCATGCGCTCCTCCCTGATCGTCAGTTCCTTTAGCGTATAAACGCGGATTCCCATCGCCGCGGCGCGCAGCTTCATCTCGCTGGCGCTCAATCCATTATTAGCCGTCACCAGCAAATGCATGCCGGCATGCGCCCCGGAAACCGTAAAATCCGGCGCCCACCGCCTGATGACGCCAAGCATCAGGTCATGCTTCTGCCTGTAATATTTTCGCATCTTATTCAGGTATCGTTCAAAATATCCGTCCTGTATAAATTCATTTAAGGTCGCCTGATCAATGCGCGATACTGTGGACGATAAAAAACCGCACCGGGAGCGAAAACTTTCGATGAGCACATCCGGCAGTACCATGTAGCTGATACGGATCGCAGGAGCGATGGCCTTCGAAAATGTACCGATATAGATGACCCGCCCGCTGCGGTCAGAAGCCTGCATGGACGGAACCGGTTTTCCGCGGTAACGAAATTCTCCGTCATAATCATCCTCGATCAGATAACGCCCTTCCTTGGCATCGGCCCAGCGAAGCAGCTCATGACGCCTTCCGATCGGCATGATCACACCGGTCGGATATTGGTGGGACGGCATGACATAAGCAAGATCGGCACCGGAAGCCTCAAGCTCATCCGTACGCATTCCCTGCGCATCCATGCCAACCACGCACATCCTAAACCCCATCGCCGAAAACAGACAGTAAGCACGCTGATAGGTCGGATTTTCCATGGCAACCGAACGCCCCTCTCCAATGATATACCGCAGAAGCATGAGCAGATAATCGTTTCCCGCACCAATGATGATCTGAGACGGCTCGCACAAAACGCCTCTGGCACTGTGCAGATAACGCGCGATCGTATATCTCAGACCGTAGTCTCCCTGCGGCTCACCTGGCGAGAAAAGTTCCAGCCTGTCGTCGTTTAAGGTATTGCGCGTGATCCTGCGCCATGTATCAAACGGAAACTGGGACATATCCACGCCGTTCGGCGAATAGTCGATCTGAAACTGTTCCTTAGGCTCCGGTTCCGGCTGTGCCTCCCATTCTTTTCCCGGCTCAATACGGACAAGCTCCTCCACGTGGCAGACAAAATATCCCCGGTATGGTCTTGCCTCGATATATCCCTCCGCCTGAAGCTGGTCGTAAGCTAAGTCCACCGTGCTCCGGGAGACGGACAAAAACTCCGCCAAAGAACGCGTAGAGGGAAGCCTCTCGCCAACGAGAAGCCTCCCTGTCCTGATCTCCGTTACCATATAATCATAAATCTGTTCGTAGAGCTTTCTCTTACTGCCCGGCTCTAAAAATAGTGTCAGTTCTTTCATTTCTTTTTCTGCTGTTCTTTGATCTTTGCCATCAGCGTTTCTCTCAGATCCCTTGCCTTTTCCTTCATACGCGGGTTTGCTCCGGGAGAGACAATGATACCTGATACGAGTTTGCTCGCAACATCAAACTGTTCAAAACGCATTGCCGTCACGGCGATCAGATAATCCACTGTAGACTCATCCATCCCGCACATCGGATAGCCTTCAGTCTGCCTTGCCGCCAGAAAGCCCTCCAGTGCATTTCGAAGAAATTCGTCTTCCTCCGCATTGATCGCTTCTTTTTTCTTTGCATAATCCGCCTCGGAAGCGTCCAGATGCTCCGCCTGCCCGCGAAGAAGCCACGCGGTCTTTAAGCATATGTACGCCTTCTCGCTCGGCTTTGCCATCTTGACGATCGCATTTGCAAGCGTCAGCTTGTAGCGCTCCAGTGCCTCGTCGTAAGTATAGATTTCTTTTGTCTCCTTCTGGGGCTTAAAGGAACGCGAGATCGACTCCTTGATCTTGGTTGCCTGTACTGCTGTCAGGAACTTAAAATACCGGCTGAGCGATGCGTAACCGCAGTTCGGACAGGCGATCACGTCGTACTTCAACATATCGATGTTTTCATATTTCGGCCGCAGATCAGGATCCGTTCCGATCAGCTTTGCCTTACCGATCTTGACTGTCTTCGCCTTAAATTCTTTGTCGCAGAGCGGGCACTGAAATGATTTTTCAAAAAGAAAATCCTGCTCCTGCGGAGCTTTCGGCGCTTCCTGCGCTGCCTCCTGCCCCTTTGCGCCTGCCTGTGTTTCGTAAATATTCATTCCTTCGAGACCACCCAGGCCAAATGACCCCAATCCGTCTAATAATCCCACTGCGCTACCTCCACTTTATTTCATACTAAACTGTTACGATTCCTTTTTATACCAAAATCAAAATCACCAATCATTTTTGTAAAAAAAATATTCCGCCTGACAGCTTCCATGTCCCGTGACTGCAAAAAGCAAACCGTTTTCTCTTTATTTCGGCAGTACAAAAGAGCTCTTTAACGATACGATCCGGTTAAAAACAAGCGCTCCGTCTTTCGAGTCCTTGTAATCCACACAAAAATAACCCTGTCTGACAAACTGAAAACTCTCATATGCCTTTGCGTCTTTCAGCGCCGGCTCCACATAAGCATGGGGAAGAACCGTTAAAGAGTTCGGATTTAAGTTCAGACTGCCGTCCTCTTCATTATATACGCCCTTTTCCTCGTCCACAATATTTTCATACAGGCGTATCGTGACCGGAACCGCCTCATGACAGGGTACCCAGTGAATCGTCCCCTTTACTTTCCTGCCGTCGGGACTGTTGCCCCCTTTTGATGCCGGATCGTATTCGGCATGCACGACGGTCACGTTCCCGTCCGCATCCTTTTCAAATCCTGTACACTTCACAAAATACGCATTCATCAGACGCACTTCATTTCCCGGAAACAGGCGGAAATATTTTTTCGGAGGCTCCTCCATAAAATCATCCCGGTCGATATAGACCTCTCTCGCAAACGGAACCGTCCTTGTGCCGAGCGCTTCGTTTTCCAAATTATTCGGTATCTCGATCTCCTCGGTCTGACCCTCCGGATAATTGTCGATCACCAGCCGTATCGGGTCAAGCGCCGCCATCATACGCGGACGACTGCATTTCAAGTCCTCGCGGATGCAGTACTCCAACATTGCATAATCAACAGAGGACTGACTTTTGGATACACCGCACAGTTCCACGAATCTGCGGATCGACTCAGGCGTAAATCCCCTTCTTCGGAGCGCCGCGATCGATACCAGACGCGGATCATCCCATCCGTCCACGATCCCTTCTTCTACTAATTTCTTGATATAGCGTTTCCCGGTCACGACATTCGTAAGGTACATCTTTGCGAATTCGATCTGCCGCGGAGGTTTCGGATATTCCAGTTCCCTCACAACCCAGTCATAAAGCGGTCTGTGATCCTCAAATTCCAGTGTGCAGATTGAATGCGTGATCCCCTCTATGGCGTCCTCGATCGGATGCGCAAAATCATACATCGGATAGATACACCAGCAATCGCCGGTATTGTGATGCGTCATATGCGCGACTCTGTATATGATCGGATCACGCATATTGATATTCGGCGAAGCCATATCGATCTTCGCACGCAATGTTTTTTCTCCGTCGGCAAAGCCGCCGGCCTTCATCTTCTCAAACAGCGCAAGGTTTTCTTCCACGCTGCGCCCCCTGTTGGGGTCGTCTTTTCCGGGCTCCGTCAGCGTACCGCGGTATTCACGCATTTCATCCGCCGTTAAGTCGGACACATACGCTTTTCCCTTGCGGATCAGTCTGACAGCCGCCTCGTACATCTGCTCAAAATAATCGGACGCAAACAAAAGACGATCCTCCCAGTCCGCGCCGAGCCATGCCACATCCTGCTTGATGGATTCGACAAACTCAGTTTTCTCTTTTGTCGGGTTCGTGTCGTCAAAACGAAGATTGAACTTACCGTTATATTTTTGCGCAAGCCCATAATTCAAGAGAATGCTCTTTGCGTGTCCGATATGCAAAAAGCCGTTCGGCTCCGGCGGAAACCGTGTGTGTACGGTATCGTATACGCCCTCCGATAAGTCTTTGTCAATCTCGATTTCGATAAAATTCCTGCTGCCTGTCTCTTTTGCCTCGTCCATTGCCCAATCAACCATACCTTTCCGATATCTGCGGCACGCTTCTTTGTCCGCTCCGCCGCAGCCATCCTCCACGAAAAGCATACCCGCTCTGTCTTTTTTCGTTAAAGTATGCTTCCCTGTAGCATCATAGCATAGATCGTCAAAATAATCAACCGCTCTGCATCATCCTGCCTCCCCTGCGGTAAAAAAGGACGAACTGCTCTTTTTCCACGACGAACACATCTTTCGGGTTATCTTTCCGCACACACAGATAATCGCCGGGCTTTCCAAAAATCACATGTCCTTCATCGTTTGCAGGAAAAATCTTAACGGTCTTTTTTAATTTTTTGGCATAGACGCGGATATCCCCGATACTCACACAGCTTCCGGCATATTCAAGCAGCCCGCGCACGCTGCCGTCATTATCATTGCGGATGACCGGGTTGTATTCCAGCGCCTTCGGCAGCTTAAAACGCCCTCGCACCATGTTGTTTTGATTCAGAAACTGCTCCTTGCAGCGCAGATAAATGTCTCCGTGCGTGTCAATCATAATATAATGTTCGCCGTCGATCACTACTTTTAAGTCGCCTGCCATCGAGCGGATCGTCACAGGCGTGCCAAGCGGAAATACGTCAAGCGGATTGACATAACCGAACGCCACAGCCTTCCGGCGGTACTCGCGCATATCGCCCGTGTCCAGATTCCCGTCCGCCGCATAGATCGTCTGATTATTATCAAAGAACTCCGACATGCGGGTTCCCATAAACGCCTGTGTGTGCAGCGTCGGGTACTGCTCCTCATAGAGCTTTCGGTTGATAAAACCGCCAGCCTTATCAGTGTGTCCGCCGCCCGAACCGATCCCCGCCGTCACATAGGCGACAAGATCGTTCGCATGGACTTCCTTACTGCAGCTTCTCACCGAAAGCTTATAACCGTCATCCTGTTCGTTATAGACAATGCAGGAATTGATCTCCGCAACCTGTATTAAAAAATCACTGATCAGACCGAGCAGATTCGGGTCGCACGGCTTGGTTTTAATAACGGCATAATGATAATCCGCATTATAGATACTGCGCAGCAGGGCAAGTCCCGCGATCTCCATCTCTTCCAGCGACAGATTCGTCTGCTTTAAGTGGCGGATCTGCTCCGCATCATAGATGAGCTCATCCCGCATATCCATATCGTTCGGGTTAAAAATCTCGGTAAGCTGGCTTGTATCCGTATACAGCCCGTAATAGAGCGCCGTGCCAAGCCGTATGCTCGTCACTGAGTAGCCAGCCTCCTGAAACATCTTCCAGACCAGCGTCGAACAACTGCCAAGCGCGGGCTCGATCCTGCTCATCGCAACGTCAGTAATCTCCACCTGATGATGATCGATGACCGCAACCTGCCCCGCCGGAAGCTTTGTCACATTCCCTGCACCATACTGGCAGTCCACCGTTATAAGAAGTCCCGGAATCTCCTCTTCCTGACTGTCCATATAGGTGATCGGAATATCCAAAAGAGAAAGCATCAGGGTCAGATTCGCTTTCCGTATGCGGTTTCTGCCGCTGTAGACGAGCCTGACATCCTTTCCCTTTTCCTTAAAATATGTATATAATCCGAACCCGGATGCGATCGCATCTCCATCCGGATTATCATGGCATTGAATCGTGATCGGATCATACTGCTCCAACTGTCTTAATGTAACCATATGCCCCCCCGCTTTTCCTGTGTACTTACTGTGATTCTTCCTGTTGTTTTCCTGTTTCGTCCGGTCTCTCCGGATTTTTTCCTGCCTTTTTCGCTTCTTCCCGCCTCTTCCCTGCCTTGTCCGCTTCTTCCCGTTTCTCTCCTGCCTCTTTTGCTTCTTCCCGCTTCTCCCCAGTTTCGTCCGCTCCCGCGGTCTTTGGCGCAAATTTCTGCCTGAACTCTTCCTTCGGCATCGGTTTGCCGAAATAATAGCCCTGGATCATGCGTACTTTCATCCCCTCCAGCAGATCAAGCTGCTTTTTCCTCTCGATCCCCTCCACACAGACCGAAAGTCCGAGTGAAACGGCAAGCTCCGACACCATTTTGATGAACGACTGTGCATAAGAATCCCGGTCGAGATCCCTCACAAAGGTCTGGTCGACCTTGATGACGTCAAGCGGCATTTCTTTCATGTGATTGAGGGAAGAATATCCTGTCCCAAAGTCGTCCAGCGCAA
Source organism: Lachnospiraceae bacterium (assembly GCA_003979345.1). Classification (GTDB taxonomy): domain Bacteria; phylum Bacillota; class Clostridia; order Lachnospirales; family Lachnospiraceae; genus DLAJ01. Next base: position 18,907 of record RYVZ01000021.1, on the reverse strand, counting down.
TGCGTATTCCCAGTTCCTTGATTCTTCCCAGTATTTTTTTCATGCGCTCCATGTCGTTGATCGCAAGGCTCTCCGTCACTTCCAACGTCAGGTTATGCGGATCGACGCCCGACTCCGATACGATGCGCTCGACCGATTCCACGATATCATTCTGTAAAAGCTGCACGACGGAAAGGTTCACGTTCATTTTATATTTCGGATAACCGTGATCGTTCCATTCCTTCAGCGTCCGGCAGGCTTCTGTAAGCACATAGTTCCCGATTGGATTGATCAGTCCTAAGTACTCTGCAAGCGGAATGAAATCGGATGGCGGGATAAATCCCAGCTCCGGCGAATTCCACCGGAGCAGCGCCTCTGCACCCGTGCAGGGATGTCCGTCTAAGCTGATATCCACGATCGGCTGATAATAGATCTCAAAGTCCGTGCATCCATGCAGCGCCGCGTCACGCATGTTCTTTTCCATGCTGAGGCGCCTGCCCGAACCGGACTCAATGTCCTCCGTGTATTCCACGACACGGTTCTTTCCGGCACGCTTCGCTTCGTACATTGCCATGTCCGCCTTGCTGATCAGGTCGTCCACTTCCTCTCCGCTGTCAGGGTAAGTGATCACGCCCATACTCATCGTACAATAATAGTCACTGTTTTTTAAGTGCCATGACTTTGAAAAAACAGCCTGGATCCTTTCTATCAGCATGTTGAGACGCGGATATTTCTCCACCGGTACAATTACGACAAACTCATCGCCGCCCATCCTGTAGCAGTTCTCTCGAAGTTCATCAATGCGCATAAAGCTGCGCGCGATCTCCTTTAGCAGTTCGTCCCCATACTGATGTCCGAGCCCGTCATTGATATGCTTAAAATCATCAAGATCCAGATACAGCAGGGCGCCCCGTTTTTTCTCATTGCGCGCGGCATCGACCTCAACTGAGAGATCGCGCTCGCAGCACAGCCTGTTATAAAGTCCCGTCAGATAATCCGTATAAGCAAGCTGCTCGATCTTTTGCTGATATCGTTTTTTCTCCGTGATATCATAGGCGGCAGTGAGAGACGCTCTCGTCCCGTCCACCCACATGATCTGCGTAGTATAGAGATCATAATGCTTCCTGTCCGCCTCATTATAAAATTCCAGTTTGTCCCCCGGCCGTGCATTCTGTACTTTATTCCGGATACGGCTGCCCGCGTTTAAGTCAAACGTCGCCTTCCAAATCTGATTGAAAAAGAGCACGGAACCGCTCTCTTCCCCGCGCACGCTGATCGCACAGCCCACATGATCAAGGATCGCCTCTAAAGAATTGTGCGAACTGACAAGGGAATGCTGCTGCATTCGCTTTACAAGCATGCTATTCATAACTTGTACGGCGTCATTCATAAAGCGTATCTCCTCCAGGGTCCAGATACGCTCGCGCCTGCATTCCTGAAACGTTATATACAGATCAGCCTGCCCGTTCACCACAAGAGGGAACGTTACCAGTGCACGAATGTGCGCTTCTTCCATCAAATGCCTCTCCTCGGCACTGCATACCGTATTGGAAGAAATCACATTTGTCCGCTCTCCATGCAGCAGCAGCGGGCGCTTGATATTTTTCGTTTTTCCAAAAATAGAAAAAATCCCTTTCCCACACCACTCCGTAAGTACATCCGCTGTTTCTTTGTCCTCATGAACCAAAAAGACCTGCGCGCTGCTGATGCCAAGATATTCCCCGACAATGCCCAAGAGCTGCTCAAGTACAAATTCCGTCCTGTCTTCACTGCCCAAAAGCTGCACGATCGCCGTCATCGCTTCCGCGCGCTTTAAGAGGCTGCTCATGTTCTCCTTATCCGTCTCCGTCCTCAAGCGCTGCGCTTCCGTATTGGCGAGCGTATTCTTTACGGAAAGCATACTCTTTGCCGTCAGACGCATGATGTCAAGGGTATCAAAAAGGCGCTGCTCGTCTGTGCGGCGTTTCACGCCGGACAGAAACCGGACGGTCTGCGCCGTTTCCATCCCTGCGTCCGTCATTCCGCCGTCCGGCGGTGCATCCAGGACGGCGCACACGATCCAGTACAATACAAAATCTTCACGGACACGCACGCGAAACGCTGCAAGCTTCACATTTTCATAACAGGTCGGCTCCACGACCTGTTCTTCGAGCGAATTTCCCGCCACTCTGTCGTAAACACGAAAAAACGCATCCTGACCGAGTTTTTCATATAACAGGCGCACATCATCCTCATCGCCCGTCATCTCTGTCAGCATGCGTCCTCTCTCATCCATGATCAGCGAATAAATATTCGCAACACTGCAAAAACCTTCCTGCATACGGTTCAATATTTGTTTATCCAAAATCTCATTCATCGGCAGACTGCCCTGCCCGCCGCTCATTTTTGCGTCCATATCCCGCCCCCTGCCAGATAACGATACTCTTATTTTACAGGATACGACATATAAAAGCAATCAAAAAGACAGAGGCAAATCCTATTTTTGCAAGGAATCCGTATCCCCGCTGCCGCGATCTGTTTTTTCTATCCATAACGCATAAAGAACGGATACCACGGTTAATCCGGCGGCAGCAATCATCTCCAGCGTTTTGGAGCCTTGGAATGCAAACGTGCTTAATGAGTTGATCGCGCTATGTGTCAGGATACAGGGAATCAGACTCTTCGACCGCAAAAAAATGATCGTGAACAGGAAACCGACCGCTGCCGCATAGCAGATCTGTAATAACGTCGAAAACAGTTCTGCGCCGTTTAAGAGGTTGACGATATGCCCGATCCCGAACGTGAGGCTCGAAATGACGACTGCTTTCTTCACACCGTCCCTGCATAACGCCTTGAACAGAAATCCGCGGAAAATAACTTCTTCCAGAAATCCCACGCACAGCATGCTGACCACATAGAGCGCACTCTCCAAAACAGACATATTCAGGGTCACTCCGCGCCAGAGATTTGTGGAAGCGATCAGGACAAGAGGCAGGAAATACAGATACTTTTTGAAATCGATCGTTACCTTTCCAAGCCCGTATTTCTCAGTCAGATCGTTCTGTTTTATCCAGCCAAAAAGAAAAACCGTCAAAACCACGCAAAGAGGCGCCGTAACGATCTTGGCACATCCAAGCGCAGCAGAGAGCTGGTCCGCTGCGCTTAGCAGGAATACATACAGAACGATCCACACAATGGCAAATGCAAGTTCTTTCTTTTGATAAAAACGGGTCATGGTCTTTTCTCCTTTGAAACGTGGCAGGCGCCTTCATACGCGCGCACAAGATCCGCCGCAACCGCAGCTTCGTCATATTCCATGTCATTGTTTGCAAACATGGCGGCATAGCCGTGAACCGTCAAAAACAGCAGCCGGAATATGGTTTTTGCCTGCTCTTCACCGACAGACGCCGCTTCTTCAAGAACGGCAAGGATCGGGCGCAGTTCCTCCGCGCTGATCAGATCGTTCATATTTTTTTCCGAAAAGCCGTCGGACTGGAAAAGCAGCCGAAAAAGCTGCTTTTCCTTTTGCGCAAAACGAATATAGGAAAGCCCGATCTCCAACATCGGCTTCTCACCATGAATGTCCGTCAGATATGCGGTGTGATGCGCATCCGCTTTATCATAAATTGCCCTCTTCATCTCTTCGATCGTCTGAAAGTGATACATGACGGGCTGTGTGGAGCATCCAAGTCTCTCTGCAACGGCCCGGGCATTTACATGTTCTATCCCGCTCTCCCGCACCAGTTCAACCCCCGCATCCACGATCATTTCTTTTGTGATCTTCGCTTTCGGCGGCATACGGTTGTCCCCCTTTGTTTTCGTTTCACCCGGCGTCCTGTTCCGTCTTGTTATAACAATTGTTATATAACAAATATTATATATGAATACTCCTTTTTGTCAATCCTTTTTTTACCCCGTTTTTCTTAATTTCGCTATCCCGGCACAGACGTCTAACGCCTGCCCAAAAGTCGGCAGCAGCACTCACGGAATTAGAAACTCCGCATCATACTCCTTCTCATCATAGTCCCCGGTGCCGCGAAAATCCGTGATCTCTTTGATAATGCGGTACGTTCCCGGCGGCAGTTCTCCGTACAGATAGCTCCAGTTTTCTTCAAACTCTGCGCTTCCCTCCAGCGGAATGATCCATGCTACGTCGTCCCACGCAATATCCATATCCCCGCCGACGCCCTCCGCATACGGTACCGCCACCCATTCGTCCTGTTCTTTTTTATCGATCCGGTACCAGCTTCCGGTGTTAAGTTCCACGCCGGAGGGCGCTCCGCCGTGCTGTTCATAGACGACCGTGCAGCCCGTTTGGGTTACGTCTTTCACGCTGAGCGTCAGACCCCACGCGTCGTTTTCGTCCGTGTCCTGCCATTCCCTTGCCACGTCATCATTGATCTTCAATATTTCCATCATTTCTACGAACTCCGCTTTGTATTCGTCCCCATCCGGATCGATATCACGGGCAAATTCCAATACATCCTGAAGGCTCATATTCCCGCAATATTCACTCTGTCTGAGCACCATGCCGAACGCCGCTACCAAGGATGCAAACCTGATATCATCGGATGGTGTTCTTCGATAGCTCTCTCGTCCGATCTCATAATCAAACTGTACGCTCCGGTCGCCGTCCGGCTTTTTGCAGCGGACGTGTAACGCAGCCACGTTTCCTCCATCCAGCGCAGAACGCATATCCCCGCGTACAAGACGGATTTCATAGAGCGCGGTCACGCTGTGCCCGGCTCCGACTTCTCCTGCATCTTTCGCATCATCCGCAAAATCTTCTGCCGCAAGCGCCCTGTTCTCATATCCGATCAGGCGGTACTCACTCACGATATCGCTGTTGAATTCCACCTGAAGCTTGACATCCTTCGCCACTGTGACGATCGTTGCCCCCAGCTCCTCGACAAGCACCTTTTTTGCCTCGGTTAAAGAATCAATATACGCATAATTCCCGTTTCCTTTATCCGCAAGCGTCTCCATCCGGTTGTCCTTGATATTTCCGGTTCCAAAGCCAAGCACGGATAAAAAGATGCCGCTTTCTCTTTCCGTTTCCACAAGGCGCTCCAATTCATCTATAGTTGTGAGTCCCACATTCAGGTCGCCGTCCGTAGCAAGGATGATCCGGTTGTTGCCTCCCTCGATAAAATAATCCTGCGCAATTGAATATGCCGTTATAATTCCTGCACTGCCATTCGTGGAACCGCTTGCTTCTAAAGCATTCAAGGCATCGACGATCCGGTCCGTCTCATTTCCTTTCGCTCCTGTCAGCACGACCTCATCCTCGCCCGCATACGTCACGATCGATACGCGGTCCTTCGACGTTAAGTTCGCCGCCAGCATCGCAAAAGACTGCTGAAGAAGCGGCAGCTTATCCGCATCATACATAGAACCGGAAACATCGATCAAAAAAACGAGATTCGAGGGCGCCGCATCGGAAAAGTCGATCGCCTCTGTCTGTAACCCGATCTGCATCAGATAACTGTCTTCATTCCACGGACAGGCAGCTATTTCCGTATTGACGCCAAACGGTTCCCCCTGCCGCGGTCCATGATAATCATAGCGAAAATAATTGAGCATCTCTTCAATACGGATGCTGTCCGCCGGAATATCCCATGATGCCCACCCGCTCATGATCATTCGGCGCAGATTGCTGTAGGACGCCGTATCAACGTCCGCCGAAAACGTGGAAAGCGGCTCCTCCCGCACGCTGACAAACGCATTTTCCGTGATCTCGGAATATTCCTCCCCATATTCCTGACCGCCTGCATAGGGCGGTTCCGGCAGATAACCGTAGGAACCATACGGCGCCTCGTCACAGGAAACATCCGTATTGTATAGCATATCATCCGTGTATCCGCCATCTTCGGCAGGCGCTGACCCAATATCCGTCCCAGAATTTTTGCTGTCGGTTCCGCCCGAATGATTTTCCACTCCCTCATACTGTTCAGGAGCCGTATCCGGCTGCGTGTTTTGTGCCAGATTTGTATTGCCGCTGTCGGAGGGCGCGCTCCCACGATCTTGTCCTTTACTATTTCCGCATCCGCTTAGCATTCCTGCCATCATACAAATTCCAAGTCCTATTGCAGCTGTTTTCTTTCCCATTCCAATTCTCTTTTTCATATACAAATCCCTCCCTTTTCCGTGTATTTCCTGTCATCTATAACAGATACGCACGAGTCGGGAGGGATTTATGGGGTTTTGGAAAACTTTTTCGGAGCCGGGTCGGTCAGTTCCGGAAGGGCGCCGCCCGCAATCGCCCACAGATACAGGCTTGCGACCGTCCCGCACGGCGAATAGCGCCTGCGGTACTTCTCGAATCTCACACGGTCAATGCTTCGGTGGCGGTAAAGCATGCGCATGCCGCGCAGGATCGCCAGATCGCCAAAACTCACGATGTCCGGCCTCTGCATACAGAATATCATCAACATTTCCGCTGTCCATACACCGACTCCTCTCAGCGAGGACAACGCCTTTATCACATCTTCATCGCTCATCTGCCAAAGCGCATCTATCTCAAATTCACCGCACTTTACCTTCCCGGCAAAATCCCGGATATATTCGACTTTCCGGAAACTCATGCCGACGCTCTGCAATTCCTCACTGCCAAGAGAAAGAATGCTGTCCGCGTTCACGCTGCCAACCTTGTCAGCCAACCGCTTCCATAAAGTCTCCTGCGCGGCAGTTGAGATCTGCTGCGCCATGATCTGATGAACGACCGCGGCAAACAGATCCGTATCAACCGTCCGGTTGACATGACCAATCCGGTCGATTGCTTCAGCAAGACGCTTGTCCCTGCTTTTTAAGTATTCGGTTTCTCTTTTTCCGTATTCCAGATACATTCGTGTCTCCCCCCGGGTCGTTGACAGCCCTTAACAACCGTTCCACATTTTCCCTGTGCGGCGTGATGATCTCTATATCCACTTCCGGAATAAAGAACCGTTTTGTCCCATGCCTGAAATCTCCCCTTCTGACACAGCCGCACAATGATTCCTCCATCAATGCCGTCTACAAATCCGTACTGATCTCTATGTAGTGGTATATTGTATTTTAAGTGCGTTGTCAAGCTCATCCTGCCTTGTTCCTTTCCTACAGTTTTGCATCATCCCTATTCCTATCCCAATCCGTCCGAAGATCCGCGTTTCAACCTCCGGGCGAATTTGCCGTCCGGATTCCCCCGACGCGTTATTGTATTCCATGACCAATGATATTAAAATGAACACGTAACAAAGCAATGCGCAGGAACACAGCATATATAACTCCGGTAATTGAGAAACACCCAAAAACAACTCACAGTAAAGGAGCCGTCATGGATCATTTGAAAACAGGAGAAGTGATCAATAAAAAACGCAAGGAACTGGGACTTACCCAGGCACAGCTTGCCAAATCCCTAAACATCTCGTTTCAGTCCGTATCAAAATGGGAAAACGGAACCGCATACCCCGACATCGAAATGCTTCCGAAACTGGCTTCCGCCTTAAACACGACTGTTGACGCATTGCTCGGTTACCCCAGTGTGGCAGCCGATTACGACAGCCGGTATCATGCGGAAGGTTATTACTGGGGACTTATGCCAAACCGGATCTGCTATGATATCATGAAGCTCCTACCGCCGGTCAAACCCTACCGTGTGCTGGATATCGGCTGCGGTGAGGGAAAGGATGCGGTATTTTTTTCCAAATGCGGCTACATGGTGACCGCCTTTGACATTTCCAAACAGGGGATTGAAAAAGCAAAAAAACTTGCCGATCACAATCAGACCGAAGTTACCTTTTTTAAGGCAGATCTGTTTGACTACCGCCCTGATACGGAATATGACATTATTTTCAGCAGCGGCGTGCTGCATTTTCTGCCGCCAGCCATGCGGGAAGAATTTTGTAACAGCTTAAAATCGCATACCTCCGAAATCGGATTAAATGCACTGAATGTATTTGTGAAAAAACCGTTTATCAACCGCGCCCCCGACCGTTCGCGTGACGAAGAAAAAAGACATCCCTGGTTTTCCGGCGAATTATTCGGTTATTACCACGACTGGCTGTTTGATATCTGCAAAGAAGAAATCTTCGACTGCACAAGCGGCGGCATTCCGCACAAACACTGCATGGATACGCTGATCGCGCGAAAAGCGGCCGCCAGCGGCACAGACAGCTGATGAAACGAGAAGCTCAAAACTCACAACAAGCACTGCGGCATGGAGGATTTTTATGGAATATACACCTGTTTATAGTGGAAAAGTCAGAGAAATTTATGATCTTTCAGACGGGCGTCTTGTCATCGTGACAACGGACCGGATCTCTGCATTTGACAGCATATTGCCCGTTCCGGTCGACGGAAAGGGCATCATTCTGAATCAATTATCGAACTTTTGGTTTCGCAGAACCCGCGCGATCGTGCCGAATCATATCATGGACGACAGATTGGAAGCAATGCCTTCCTTTTTTCAAAAAGAATATTTCAGAGATCGTACCGTTCTCGTCGAAAAACTGGACATGCTTCCCTTCGAGTTCGTTGTGCGGGGATATTTATTCGGAAGTATGTGGAACGCCTATCAGAAAGGCGAAGACTTCTGCGGGATCAGGCTGCGCGGTTCCTATGATCTCGCACAGCGGTTGGAGCAGCCCGTCCTCACGCCCGCGCGAAAACATGATATCGGACACGACGAATACATCAGTATACAGGAAGCCGCATCGTTTTTTGGCGTCGAAACGGCTGAGCATATTCAGAAAATCTGTATGGAGCTTTATCAGACATGCAGCGCCTATGCGCTTTCTAAAGGACTTATCATCGCCGACGCAAAGTTTGAATTCGGGCGAAACGCACGCGGAGAATTGGTTTTGGCAGACGAGATATTCACTCCCGACTCCAGCAGATATTGGGACGCGGATCGTCACAAAGCCGGTCAAGAACCGCCATCCTTCGATAAGCAGTTTCTTAGAAACTGGCTGACCGCACACCGGACTGCGGACGGCTTCCCATTTGGCGAAGTACCGGTACATGTTCTGAGGCAGACAAAATCACTTTATGAAGAATGCTTCCACAGACTTACGGACGACCGCCCATAACTGACACTCCCCCCCTGCGGCTTATCTGCGGAAAGCAGCATAAAGCACGATTAACAGGCAGACCACAGTTTTCGCCTCCTGTCATCATTTCGCCGCGAATCAAACTATAGTTCTTTCACGGCGTCATCTTATCATCATCTGTTACTTCCGTCCTCATCCTCCTCATAGCTCATCAGCGCATACCGTATTTCTCCGTCCGCCGATGTCGTCCCTTCCGTCTCCACAATGACCCGGTAGCTGTACCCAGTCGTCAATGCCGCATTCTTTATGTCGCCCAGTTCCGGGAAAAGCCCAGCTTTCTGAAAGATTACGATTTCCGATCCGGCAGGCATAAACCCTTCAACATTTTCCGCCAGTTCCATCCGGTAAAAGAATCCCTCCTGCGTCCGCCACGCATCTATGATTTCTCCCCTGCATTCATACGCAGGCTCCGGCTCCGATGCATCTTCGATCTGATCTGTTTCCTCCTCCGCCGGCGCTTCTATTGTCTCCTTGTCATTTTCCTGCGGGCTCTGCGCAATGCTACTTTCGTAATCTGACGCTTCCTCTGAATCGTCTGAAATGCTTTCCTGAACAGAAAGCGTTCCGTCCGAACTTGCATCGAAATTCATGACATCCTCATCTGCCGAACCTGCCTCCACACTACTGCTTTCCGGTTCCATTTCAAACAGCATGCCGCCGTTTTCCGCCGACTCCCCCTTCGCTGCCTCATCCGCAGATACATAATCTGTTACTGTATTATCAGCAGCCATTTGATTTGACCTGTCAGAACCCTTTTCACTGCCTCTCCATGCCGGAAGAATGAGTGCAAGACAGACACAAGCCGCCGCGAGAGAACCCAAGACAGCGATCGTACTGCGTTTCGACCGCCTGCGCGCGCTCTTTTTCCGCCGTACAGTCTGTCCGCCTGTAATCTGTGTTCCTGCTTCCTGCATCTGTGTGATCTGCGTCTGATTTATCTGCGCATCTGTTGTCTGCGTTCCCGCTTCCTGCATCCCTGCCGTCTGGGACATCCTGCTTTTTCCCGTCTTTTCGGTCAGCTTCGGTTCGATACGGCTCCACAAATCCGGGATTTCCTGATCGAGCATTGCTACGTATTCATTTTTCAAATCCCTGCTCATAGCCGCACCTCCTTAACTTGCCGATGGCATTGCGGTACTTCCATGTCACCGTACCCATTGGCATATGTAATGTATCTGATATTTCCTGAAACGTCATATCGCCGAGAATCTTCATATTGATGATCTGGCGCTCCCCGTCCTTCAAAAGGGCAAGCGCCTCCTGCAGCGCAATATTTCCGATGACTTCTTCCTCCACAGGACTTCCCGCCGCACCGGAGGCAGTCGTTCTGCCCGATGCGCTTTCTTTGGCGGGCGCACTGCCCGGACCCGCCAGGTCCCTGCTCTCCAAGTCAATACTGCTATCCTCCCTGCGGTGCTTTCTGATAAAATCAATCGCCATATTGCGCGCGATCGTCGCTAAATAACCGCGGTGTCCGCGCCCCGGCTCATACCGGTCCGCCACGTCCCACAGTTTGATAAAAAACTCGCTTGTCACATCTTCCGTGTTTTCTTTGCTTTGTAAAATTTCATAAATCACGGCATAGATGAACCTGACATATGCAAGATAAATCTCTTTGAGACCGTCCTTATCCCCGCTTCGGATCCGGATGACCGCCTGCTCAAATTCCTGCTCTGTCACAGTTCCTCCTTCCCGCGCCTTCACAATAGATACGAACGGCGCATTCCTTTTTTATGGAATATTTTTATTTTTTACCCTCCTGTGCTCTTCTGCGCACAGACAATCAATATTTTATCGTTTCTGCCCGCTCCGTCACATAATCGGCAAGCGCCAGTGCAATATCAAAATGTCCTGCGTCATGCTGTGTGCCTGTCAGCTCGCCTTCTTTCCGCCGTGTATCCCACTCCGGCGAGTCAAGCAGATCTCCGCTCGTAAAAAACGTAAAAAATTCAAATCCGCGGAAATCACAGACCGCCTGAAGCCCCGCGCATTCCATTTCCACCGAGATACAGCCGTCCGCCTTATGTTTTTCAAAATTGTCCCTTGTCTCGCGGAAAAACGCATCGGTCGTCCATGTTTTTCCTTTCACATACGGAATCCCGTTCTTTTCCATGCATGCGGCAACCACGTCCCCATTTCTCACTTTGATATAGTCGGAAGCGGGCGCATAATGATAGGATGTTCCCTCGTCGCGGTACGCCTCCGTCGGCACCATGACTTTTCCGTGTGCGATCTCCTTATTCAGGCAGCCGCTTCCGCCGAACACGATATACTTGTCCGTCCTGAATACGCCGGGCGTTTCTTCCAACAGACCTGCGCTGGCAGGCGCACCGACATAGGTCTTGTAAAATGCAAAGGATTTCCCCTTATGTGCAATCCGGTAGATCGGCGTTTCCCCTGTTGCGCTATGAAGCGTTCCGATGCGCTCACAATCATAATTTTCAAGAACAAACTGTTCTATCACATTGGAAAACGTAATGATGCAGGCATCCGCCTGTGGCGCTTCCCCGTTTTTCGGCGGCCGGATGATCGCCTCCGACCGGCTGTCAAAACTTTCTGTGATCATGCTGCTCCCTCCTCTAGTAAAACCCAAACCCTGTGTCAAAATGCGGCAGCTCTCCCGCATCCGCATGCGTTCACGACAGCCGGCATCCATCCACAGCAATCCATATCCGTTCACGGCTACCGCCATCTTTTCCTCGGCTATTTCACTCAACTCTGCTCCTGCCGGTTACATCACGCACGCACTGCATATACAAAACGGGAAGCGCGGCTTTTCCGCACCTCCCGCACAAGCTCGTCACCCAAATGCCGCCCTGCTACAGACTTTTGATCCGCCGAAGCGCCTCCACTGTATTCTCGTAGCTTCCGAACGCTGTCAGCCTGAAATAGGTCTCGCCGCTCGGTCCGAACCCTGAGCCCGGCGTACCGACCACATTACCTTTTTCCAGTAGATAATCAAAGAACTGCCAACTCGTCATTCCGTTCGGCGCTTTCAGCCAGATATACGGTGCGTTCGTTCCGCCGTATACGGTATATCCCGCCTCCTGCAGTCCCGCTCTGATATAAGCGGCATTTTTCATATAATAAGCGACCTGCTCCCTCGTCTGCGCCTCACCCTCCGGCGTATAGACCGCCGCGCCCGCGCGCTGTACGATATAAGGCGCACCGTTAAATTTAGTACCGTGCCGTCTCGCCCAAAGTCCGTGAAGAGCAGTACCGCCGCACACTAAGTCCTTCGGCACGACTGTATAGCCGAGTCTTAAGCCGGTAAATCCTGCTTTTTTAGAAAAAGAACGAATCTCGATCGCGCATGTCCTTGCGCCCGCGCATTCATAGATCGAATGCGGTACATTCTCTTCGGAAACATACGCCTCGTATGCCGCGTCATAAATGATGACCGCGCCGTTTTTATTTGCATAGTCCACCCAGTCCTGAAGCCTGTCCTTTGTGATCGCTGCGCCGGTCGGGTTATTCGGGAAGCACAGATAGATCAGGTCGGGCGTCTCCTTCGGTAAGTCCGGTGCAAAGCCGTTTTCCGCCGTGCAGGGCATATACACAATATTGCTCCACTGCTCCGTCTCCCCGTCATAATTGCCGCAGCGCCCCGCCATCACGTTCGAATCCACGTACACCGGGTAGACCGGATCGCATACCGCGATCTTTGCATCTGCGGAGAAAATCTCCTGAATATTGCCGGAGTCGCTTTTTGCCCCGTCGGAAATAAAAATCTCATCCGCCGCAATCTCACAGCCTCGCGCCTTAAAATCCTTCTCCGCGATCACATCGCGCAGGAACGCATAGCCTAAATCGGGCGCATAGCCCTTAAATGTCGCGGCGTCCGCCTGCTCCTCCACCGCCTCGTGCAGCGCTTTTACCACAGCCGGTGCAAGCGGCAGCGTAACATCCCCGATTCCTAACCGGATGATCTTTTTATCAGGATTTGCCTGCGTATACGCGCTGACCTTTTTTCCGATCGTCGAAAACAAATAACTCCCCGGCAGTTTTAAGTAATTGTCATTTACCTGTAACATTCGATATTTTCCTCCTGTTCTTCTGCGCCTTCCGTAAAAAAGCAAAACGCGAAATTGCGCATACCTCAAAACACGGCTTTATCACATTTGCTCGGCATGTTATCCGGCATGCCCGCGCAAAGCCCCCGCATGTATCATCCCCGACATCGCTCACAGAAATTGTGACAGCTGCACTTCTCCGGCATACACGGTATCCGCAGGTCCGGTCAGATATATTTCTTCCGAATCGGCGTCCCATTCCACATAAAGTGTCCCACCTAACAGTGTAACAGTTACCGTGTTTTTCGTCAAACCATTTATGATGCATGCCATCACAGCAGCACAGCTTCCCGTTCCGCAGGCACATGTCTCGCCGCTGCCGCGCTCCCAGACACGCATAATGATATTGTGCGCATCGATCGGGCATACGAACTCCACATTCGTCCGCTCCGGAAACATCGCCGCGCACTCGATCGCCGCGCCTTCTTTTTCCAAATTATAGGGAAGGTACGATAACAGCTGCCGCTTTGTGATAAGCGGCTCTCCCTCAACCGGTTTCTTTACGAGCATTTCCCTGTCCATCAGGATCACGGCATGGGGATTTCCCATGTTGACACAGGTCATGCGGTATTCCCTGCCCTGAACCGTAACCGGCTCGTCGATCATTCTTTTTTTCGGAAAAAGAACCGGAATCCGCTCACAGGCAAGCTCCGGTTTTCCCATATTCACGCGCACCGTCGAATTGCTGTCGGGATACAGCCAGACTTTGCGCACCACGCTTCCGCTTGCAATCTTTAACTCTCTTTTATCCGTCAGTCCCTGTTCATAAACATATCTGCCGACACAGAGTATGCCGTTGCCGCACATTTCGGCATAGCTGCCGTCGGCATTATAAATCTCCATCTCGAAGTCCGCCGCGGCATCGTCCCTGACGTGCAAAAAGATCACGCCGTCCGCGCCGATCCCGAAATGTCTGTCACACAGTTTTTTTACGAGCGCGCCCTTATCCTCCGGCAGCCCCGCCGTCTCATGCGTATAAATATAATCGTTGCCGCAACCCTGCATTTTCACGAATTTCATTCTGCCTGCCGACTCCTGACTAACCGCCGCGGATGGGAGCTTTATGCCCGCGGCTTCTTACTATAGGATATTCGCACGCACAAAAAAAGTTCGTATGCGGCACGCTTTGCCGATATTCGTCTCATATGCCGAAATCTGCGCTCATATATTATTTGTATTAGCGCCGCTTTTACTAACGTTGCTTGTACCCGCAATGCACAGCGGTCACAGCCTCTTATTCCACTCCGTCAATACGCGCTCCGCCTTTTTCAAATGGATGGCAAAGCCATTGTCCGCCGCCGCTTCTTCAGGCGTATCATAGATCAGCGTGCTCCAGTCCCACCAAAACATGCCGGCAAACCAGGGTTCCCCCGAAAACACCCTCATGCAGGAATCATAAAACGCCGCCTGCTCCTCCTCGTCATGCGCAAGCTCTCTGTGAATAAAATCCCACGGCATTTTCGCGCAGCCATGCGCGCTGCGGCAGCCAATCTCCGCAAATACGATCTTCTTTCCGAATCGGTCGGAAAGCTTTTCTAACCGTTCCTTTACCTTCTCCCACGACGCGCACATCTCCTCCGCCGTCGCGCCCGCCTTCCGTGCAACCGGATAGTACGCGCTCGTCCCGATATAATCCACAGCGTCAAACCATTTCACCGCATATTCATGTCCGTGATTCGTATTGTAAATGAGTTTCCCTGAATAAATCTGCCGCAGCTCTTTGATCAGCGCGCGCCAGTGCCCCTCTTTCCGCTCCGTACCGCACATCTCACAGCCGATGCAGAGCATTTCGCAGCCGGTCTCCTCCGCCAGCTCCGCATAGTACTTCATAAAATTGCCGTAGCTTTCAAACCATGCATCCCAATAGGCACCGCGCCCCTCCATATCCTCGTCGGGAAAATCAATATAGGCGCGCCATACGCCGTCTGCACAGTTTAAGACCGGCTTCATGCACACTTTGATCCCGTTTTCATGCGCATGCCGTACAGCCGCCATGATATCCCTGTCCGAGCTGTTCCATGCAAAGTCAAATTTGATCTCCGTACTGGATACCCGTTCCTGCATGACCGCCATGGCAAGACACATCCAGTTGATCCCGGTCTGAAACATGAGCTCCCGCGAACGATAGCCCTCCTTCGAGCGATACTGTCCTCTTTTTCCAAAAAAACCGTAAGTAAATCCCTTTATCTCCATTTTGTGACGCTCCTCTCCTGACGGTACTAATCTATTTCCTTGCTCTCTTGTTTACAATAGTCAATTGCAAAACACCCTTTGAAAACATATATCATTCTATATTTTACACAATCCAAACACTTTATTTTGAGTGTTCGCAATTGACTATTGCTTATTACCCGGTTGCTAAAACATAGTCCATATCCAATCGGCAAAAATACGAAACATATTCCAATCAAACAGCCCATTACAACATACCGGGAATTACCTGTCAAAATGAGCCTTGCAGGAAAAGGACATTTTTTTGTCAAAACGAATATGACTTGCGCAAATATCATATAGCATATCGGAAAAATCAAATTTGTGCAAGTCAATGTATGATTTCTGATAAGGGCGTTTTTTTTAATAAAACGGGCATTTATTTTTTCAGATATTGCAAAATAGGTTCTATATACTTTTTGTCCGAAATGTCATAAGACGAAGAAATCATTTTTATCATAATTTGTTCCTCTTCTGTCTTATCTTTTTTCGCTTTGAGCGTTTTTATAAATATTCTCATCATCAGTTTAGACGGTGTAGACATTTTTTCATAATTGAATCCGCCCGGACAATAAAATATTTTTACCTTTTTCCGCTCCGACTCGCTGAAATTCCGTTTGAGAGCTATGTCAATTTCCGGGTTGTCGATCGGGCTTCCGCCAACGCAAAATGCAATCAGCTTCTTATCCGCCCATTTATCTATATTTCCCTTAAACCAACTAATTTTACTGATACTGCCTGCGCAAGCCCAGCCTCCAAAAATAATTGCTTCATATGCTGCCAGATCTTTCTTTTTTGCGGCAGATAATTCAAGACAGTCAGCCCTCGCCTCCTCCGCGATCCATTCGGCATAACGCTTTGTAAACCCTGTTTGTGAATTGTAGATTACAATCGTCCTCATCTGCTAAAATCTCCCTCTTTCATTTTCTATTGCATTTTCTATTGCGTTTTCAACCGCCTTTAAGATACATTTACTGCTTACCGTAGCTCCCGATACCGCGTCTATATCTAATGACTGTTCTTCCACCACATCATTGACGATACTCTCCGCCGCATGCCCCAGCCCGTTATCATGTTGTAATATTATAATATTAGTGATCCGATGATGACTCACGGATACCTCAACTTTCACATAAACGGGGGCAATCGAATATTCACCTGTGTAATTCCCGTCCTGCATATTCGATAAATCGGGCATAGATACAGAAATATTCCGAACATTCCTGACCATATTTCCAATTATGATTTTTCCTGCAATAAGCAGAAACAAAACAACAAATAATATGACTAGAAGCACCTTTTTACTTTTTTTCATTGCCAGTCCTCTTTTCCAAATTTTCTATTCCGGCATACAGTCTTGATAAAAGGGTAAAAAGAGTTTCAATCTCTTTGTCTGTGTAAACTTCAAAAAGATATTTCAAATCCTCCTGATATTCGGCAAAGTCGTTTGCATAAAAATCATCGACCTTTTCCGTGGGGCAGATACACATGGCTCTTGTATCATGCGGGCTTTGCTGAACGGTGATAAATCCTTTTTTCATCAGAACATCCGCTAACTTTTTAATATTTTGTCTTGAACAGCCCAGCAAATCTCCTAATTGAGTAAATGTCATCTGTTCCTTTGACTGTCTGACGATTGATAATAACATAAATTGCTTCAACGATACTTTAGGAATATGGTTATCAAAAAGTGTTTGCAGCTTGTTTCCTGCGATAAATAATGTACTGAAAATAGCCTTTCTCTGGTTTTCTGTAGAATTTGAAAATTTTTTAGTCAACTCATCTAAATTCATGGAATCCTCCCTTCTTGCTCAGCCCGTGAATTTGGGCGCAAGCACAATATTTGCAAAAAATTCGTCTGTGAAAATTATTTTTCACAGTATCCTCCTTATGCGCAACTTGTTGCGTTTTAATGATAGCAACAAGTTACCGATATGTCAATAGGAGAGTTGGAAAGGAATGGGAAATATTGAATATCTAACCCGGCCGCGGATATAAATTTCTATAATTAAAGAGGCAGCTGATTTTTTCATAAATTAAATCGCCGCCCAAAATAAACAGTATTCTTTTTTATATTTTTTCTGCCACAATATTGTAAGTGTGATCGCCTTAAAAGCGCTTATATTTCCTATGTGCTTAACGCGCTCCCAACAGATAGTTTGTGTATCTCCTGTAACCGAATATTCTATTGCAACAACATTTAACACTTAAAAGTATAACTACCCTCGCTCGGTTTACGCTTCAAAAATGCCTGACACACACTTTCCGAATTGAGTAACTTCGCAGAAAAATCTTCAATCTCATATGTCTTCTCATCATCGGACATTGAAATAAAATAGGTGATTTCATCAGGGTTGTTTCCGAACGTTTTTTTCATAATCAGATTTTTGAATGCGGAAGTGACCGCTTCAAAGAAAAGCGTAATGTGTTTTTCATATTCCTTTGAGTTTGCTTCTTCTTTATCATATAACAGCTTGTTAATTTCAACCAAGTGACTATTCTTCCCGTCAGAATATCCCCATTCAGCAGGCGTCCATTTCGTAAGGCTGGCAGTGCCTTCCTTTACATTTTTTATATCCTCTTCGGATAAATGATCATGCAGCATTTCTAAGTATTCCGTATCCTTTTTTCGCATATATTCATAGGTATTCAACGCCAAAAACAGGGTAATATAATCGCTGTCTGTCACAAGTGCCACTGCATATATTTTTTCCTTGCCGATTTCTTTCCTTATTTGTTCCATATCTTTTTTCACTGCCTGCTCAATTTTCTCTGCAAGATCATTGAAAAATGTTTTCATATTGATTTCTCCATTTTTGTATGACTTTTGGCATTATATAAAGTATTGCATATCAATTTACATATTATTATACTGAAATCACACGCACAATTCCATTAAATTTTACCGAATACACAATTTATGCCAACCAATTATGATACCCCCCAAATTCTTTTGAATTGGGAGGTATCATAAAATTACTGTAAATTTATCTTTTGAGAATATTCTGCCAATCAGCTTTATTGTACAAAATCCTGATTATGTATACTACGTCATTTTGCACATCATAAAAATAAAAAATGTTGTAATTATCAAAGTATGTTGTACGTATCCCCATACGCCCCAGTAATTCATCTCCTACTAACGGGTATCCTTCCGGATATTCTTCCAGCTTACCCGCTGCATCTAAAATGCCATCGGATATCCTCTGCGCCGCCTGCGGGTTACAAAGATCTACAAATATATAGTATTCTATGTCCAAGAGGTCATACTCTGCAGGCTCAGTAAATACCACCCTAGCCACGTTCTTTTCTCCTCTTTTCCAGTTTTTCCCTTACCTCTTCAATTGTACTAGTTCTGCCTTCCTGCATTGCTTTATAGCCTTCACCAACTAATCTATATAATTCCAATTTTGCAGTATCCGATGTTTCTGCAGATATTTGCGGTTTGGTTGCTAACACTTTTATCACACCCTTTCTAATCAGTTACAGTATAGCATATATCTTTATTCTCAACAACAAATTCCGACTATATTTTGCCATATATTATATGCTATAAAATGCAACAGCACTCATCCGATT
>RYVZ01000049.1:12531-17413 GCA_003979345.1 Lachnospiraceae bacterium | reverse complement strand
TCACTATGATACTCATAAAATCAGGACCTTGTGGATAAAACTGCGGAAACTCAAGTCATCAAAAGGTTGCAGAATGTTATGTGATATACTATAATAAAGTGCGGGTATACAGCGAATAAAATTGAGAGGATAAACGGATGCAGTTTCGAATCGGTATTGATCTCGGAGGAACGAATATCAAGGCGGGAATCGTCAATGAGAACTACGAGATTTTGCTTGAAAAAAGCATTCCGACGCTTGTAAAGCGTTCAGCAGATGAGGTCATCCGGGATATGGCGGCGCTTGTAAGGTCGCTGATACAGGAAGCGGGTATCGGGATGCAGACCGTTTTGGGCGCCGGTGTCGGATCGCCTGGTACCGTGGATGCGAAAAAAGGCATTGTGGTGTATTCGAATAATTTTGGCTGGGAAGATATACGTCTCGGGGAATGTCTGTCCGCAGCGCTTCATATGCCGGTGCGTGTTTCCAATGATGCAAACTGTGCCGCACTCGGAGAGGTCAGGGCAGGGGCGGCGCGCAAATATGCGAACTGCGTGTTGTTAACGCTCGGCACGGGCGTTGGCAGCGGTATCGTGATTGACGGACATATTTTTGAAGGTGCGCATGCGGGAGGCGCGGAACTCGGGCATACATCGCTGGTGGCGGACGGAGAGGAATGTACCTGCGGCAGACGGGGCTGCCTGGAAGCTTATGTGTCGGCTACGGCGCTGATCAGGGATACGCGAAGGGCTGCCGGGGCGGATCCTGCGTCCATGATATGGCGTTTTTGCAACGGGGATCTGGAGCGTGTAAACGGCAGGACCGTGTTCGATGCGTCGGCAGCGGGCGATGACTGTGCGCGGGGAGTTGTGGATCGCTATATCCGTTATCTTGGAGAGGGGATCGTGAATGCCGTGAATTTGTTCAGACCGGATATCGTGCTGCTCGGCGGCGGAGTCTGTAAGCAGGGAGAAATTCTGACAAAGCCGCTGAACGCGTATGTCGGACGGCACTGTTTTGCGGGCGACAAGGGATTTATACCGGAAATCGGAATTGCCGGGCTTGAAAATTCTGCGGGGATCATCGGCGCGGCGGCGCTGATCTTAGCCGATACGGAGGGAGTTGCGTTTTGATAATACGGAATGCATGGAAGCAGATTCTTTATGATAAGTATAACAGTATGATCCTGTGGGCGGCTTTGGTGATCGGTTTTTTGTTCCCACTGCTTGCGGTCAATGATATCAATGATGTGATCAGGGATGGGGAAGTCGCAAAATATGAAGACGCTTCCAAAATCTCTGTTCTCGAATATCTGGTGACGTCCAAAATCGGGGAAGAAGAAATGGAGGCATCCATTATCCGCTGTCAGGAGGAAGGGATGTTTCAAAAAGCGGGATATTCTGTCTGCCTGTCAGAAATCGTTTATTCACACGGCCGCTCTTACAGCTGCAGCATCAGCGGGATCAGTAAGGAGTATTTATCGCTTGCCGGATATGAATTGATAGAGGGCGCATTCTTTTCGGACGAAGATTATGCGGCAGACGGTGAAAATGTATGTCTGTTAAGCTATCGCTCCGCATTACAGGAACAGAATATCCGCGTCGGGGATCTGATTGAGATACTCGGGGAATCTTACCGGGTGAAAGGAATCGTGCGCGCACCGAGAGCCTACGGCAGCGTGTTCCTTCCATATGGAGCTGTTTCGTTTTCTGTTTCTTCCGGTTCCCCGTTAGGTATGCAGTATCAGATCATCACATATGGAGAACGAAAAGGGACGCCGATGCTGCTGGCAAAAAAAGTGTTTCCGTTTTTGGACAGCGAAAGCGGCGTATCTGCGGCACAGACCGGAGAAGAACAGGAGGAATGGTATTATGGCTCCATGTGGGAAGTCAACCGCTATCGCGTTCTGCGCGCGATCCTTGTAGCGGCGTTTGCAGGGGTCAGTCTTGCATTGCTTTTCGCCGGTATGATCTTAAGAGGGCGGTATGATATGGCAGTCCGCATCGCGCTGGGGGCAGGGCGCGGAAAGGTTTTAATGGAATCGGCTGTCCGCAACATTCTGCTGATGTGTATTGCTTTTTTGACAGCGCTTATTCTGTATCCCTGTTTTACTGCTGTCGTCTCCGGCGCGGGAAGCCATCTGCTTTTCAGGACGGTCGTTCAGGTCGGTCTTACGGGGACGGTCTTTATCATATTGATCAACAGTGCCGTATTTTTTGCGGGTTTCCGGAAACGGGATATTGCGACGCTGTTAAAAGGTTAAAACGGGAGAGAATGTTATGGGATATTCGATCAGAAAGATTGTTCGGAATCTGTGTGATAACTGGCTGCTGTATCTGGTGATCGCCGCTCTTTTTATGCTCGGAGCAGGATTGTTCAGTGTCTGCATGAATTACCGGATGACTAGCAGGGAACTTCTTTGGGAGAGTAAGCAAAAGAGTGCGGAGAGACTGTATGTCGCAGTGGAACTGAACGGGCAGAGCAGACAGGGCTACAGCATTTCTTATGATACTTATGTAAGACTGAGATCGGACGAACAGTATCAGGACTTAGAGATGTTGTTTGCCGAGCAATTTTATGGAGGATTTGGCTATTACCGGTCGGAAGAGGACGCTATGATGCGGAATCTGAACACTTATTTCATGAATGACGCGTTATTTGAAGAACTTTATCATTTACCGCGGAAAGACGGCGTTGTTTATGTGGGAAAAGAAGCCTATGACACATTGACGATCGTGTCCGGAATGAGAGAAATAAAAGACGAACTTCCGTATTTTAATATGACAGGCGAGGAAATGTATATAGAGGGGGACGTTCTCTTTGTAGAAGGGGAAGCATACCCTTATGAAGTTGTTGAAGACGCAGGGCTGCCTGTTTTCGAAGACTATATGGAGTCTATGACATACGCAGTCATTTTCCCGCTTGAGAATGTGCATGAGATTCCTTATGAAAAGGATTCGGAGGACGACAACCGGCACTACAGCCGGCTCTCATACCGTTATCGGAATGCCGATTATCGGGAAGATCTGATCGCCGGACAGCTTCAGGAGATCAATCATGCGACAAGCAGTACCGGATATTTTACAGTGCAGGATGAATATAAGGAATTAAAACGGCAGATGGATGACTATCAGTGGGATATGGACAGGTGGATGCTTGCGGCGGTCAGCATTCTTCTGCTTGCGGGCGTCGGATGCATGGGGGCGATGTTTTTGCTTTTGAATAAGAGGCGGCATCTGATTGCGGTGTCCATTGCTTATGGTTCCACCATACGCCGGGAGATCTTTGAGGCAGTCGCGGAAAATCTGATCGTGTTATTATTGGGCGGAGGGATTGGCATTGCGATTTGGCCTTTATTCAGAAAGATTATTCTTTATCAGGGAGAACTCAGAATGAACGTGACGGCGATCGGGATTCTGGCAGCAGCGGCGCTTGTATTCAGCACAGGTTCCGTTCTGGCAGGTATCCATGAGATCAAGGTGCAAAATGTGGCGGCAGCGCTGAAGGAGGATGCGTAGATGTCGGTGATGATCAGAATGGAAGATGTCGTAAAGACATACGGTAAAGGCGGCAGCAGGACAGAAGCGCTGAAAGGGATTTCCCTTACGATTGAGAAAGGTGAATTCATCGCTGTAACAGGCGCTTCAGGCTGTGGGAAAAGTACGCTCTTAAACATCATGGGAGGAATGGACAGGCAGACGTCAGGTGTTTATGAGTATGACGGGATGCCGGTGACAGGATTTAAGGAAAAGGAGCTGGCGGAATTTCGTAACCGTAATATCGGTTTTGTGTTTCAGGCGTTCCATCTGGCGAAGGAGCTGACCGCAGCGGAAAATGTCGCACTGCCGTTAGGGTATGCAAAAGTCGGTGCAAGGGAGAGAAAGAAGCGGGCAATGGAACTTCTTGACAGGGTAGGACTTTCCGAAAAATACAAGGCACACCCGTCGAAGCTGTCCGGCGGGGAGATGCAGCGCGTTGCGGTCGCACGCGCACTTGCCAATCATCCGCAGACTTTGCTGGCGGATGAGCCGACAGGTAATCTGGATCACGAGAACGGCCGTGCTATTATGAAACTCTTACGTGAGATCAATGAAGAAGGCATGACGATCGTAATGGTCACGCATGACAGGGAACTAGCGGAACTTGCAGACCGGAAGATCTGCATTGTTGATGGTAACATCATTTGACAGGGGAGCATCCGGTTGGAAATGAAGCGCTTTTTAATCTTCCCTAGATGTTTGTTTTGCCGCGCCCGATATGTATCAGGTTACCGTCAATCGTATGTATTAAGTTTCCATCAATCGTGACTGGACAAATGATTTATTTTATGATATTATATTTGCATTGTAATAAAATTGTAACAATTGTTACAGTTATTTGCAAGCACGCACCCGTAGTCTAATGGATAGAACGAAGGCCTCCGACGCCTTTAATGCAGGTTCGATTCCTGTCGGGTGCATTTTCTTTTTACGGAAATAGATAGCAGGGTATTTGTGGTAAGGAGTAAAGGGAATGGAAGAAAATACCATGGGAAGAGGCGACGCGGAAGAAACTGTTTCTGTGCCGGATATAAGAGAGGGAGAAACGTTTGACGGAAGCGGCCGGGAGACAGGAAAACAGGAGAGCCCGATCGACAGTTCGCGAATGGACGAAGGCAGTGAGGGGAGGACGGCGACAGAGGTAAGAGAGGGAAGCCGCCGCGTGAGCCGGAGTGAATCAGAGGAGAGAACGGGGAGCCGCCGTGTGAGCCGGAGTGGAGCAGAAGAGAGAACGGGAAGCCGGAGTGGAGCAGAAGAGAGAACGGGAAGCCGCCGTGTGAGCCGGAGCAAGGCAGAGGAAAGAGTGGGGAGCCGCCGTGTGAGCCGGAGTGAGGCAGAGGAGAGAACGGGAAGCCGCCGTGTGA
>RYVZ01000049.1:0-12521 GCA_003979345.1 Lachnospiraceae bacterium | reverse complement strand
AGCCGCCGTGTGAGCCGGAGTGAGGCAGAGGAGAGAACGGGAAGCCGCCGTGTGAGCCGGAGTGAGGCAGAAGAGAGAACAGTAGGCCGCCGTGTGAGCCGGAGCGAGGCAGAGGAAAGAGCGGGGAGCCGCCGTGTGAGCCGGAACGGGGCGGAGGAGAGAGTGGAAAACCGTCGCGCGAGCCGGAGCGGGGTAGAGGAGAGAACAGGAAGCCGCCGTGTGAGCCGGAGTGAGGCAGAGGAGAGAACGGGAAGCCGCCGTGTGAGCCGGAGCGAGGCAGAGGAAAGAACAGGAAGCCGCCGCGCGGATTCAGGAAACATTGCAGATATGGAGCAGTTCGCCGGTGTGCATGAGAACCGAAGCACTTCTGAACGGACGGAATCGACTGCCTCTGCAAAAGCGGAGAGCAGAGAGAAAGATCATGAGACAACGTCTGGAAAATTTGGACTTGGTCATCAAAAGACAAGACGTTCGGCGATCGTATATTTGTTTGAAGATATCGGGGACGCATTTGTTCGTGCGAAGAATTGGTGTGTGAAGAATTATAGAACGTCTATTCCGGCGGCAATTTGCCTGGTGTTGGTAATTGTAGTGGCATGTATTCTTGTACGCAATTTCCGGCAGCAGCCGGCGCCTGCGTCTGACAATATGGATGATATGGCGGAAGAATATCCGTTAGAGAAGGATGCCTATGAGCATGTGAATCTTTTTTTTCAAAAGTATTATGAGGCTAGTACGTATGGTGATGTGGATACCTATATGTCCATGAGGAGTTATACGGATGAGACAGAATGTATCAGAATGCAGAAAAAGGCAAACTATATTGACTATTATCAGAATTTAAGCTGCTATACAAAGCCGGGACTTGTCGAAAATACGTATCTTGTCTATGTTTATTATGAAGTGAAGTTTAGAGGAATCAATACGCTTGCCCCGGGATTAAAGACGTTCTATGTCTGCACGAACGATGAAGGAGAACTGTATATTTATTCTGACGAGGTAGATCAGAATGTAGAAGACTATATGCGTACGGTGTCTTTACAGGAAGACGTAAAGGATCTGTTTACCAGAGTTAAGGTGACCTATAAGAATGCAGTAGCGTCGGATAAGAATCTGGAGGATTTTTTGGCTGCGCTATCAGAAAATCTGAAAGATGAGGTAACAAAGGCGTTATTAGAGCTAGAAGAGCAGAATCAGATCGCAGATAACAGCAGTGGAAATGAGACTCAGGAAGGGACAGAACCGGTACCGGAAGAGCCTGCGCCGGAAGAATCGGAGCCTGCCACTGAGCCACAGACAGACACGGTTATGACAACGGACAGAGTGAACGTGCGCAGTTCTGCGAGTCCTGAGGCGACAAAGTTGGGAACGGTTGCTTCCGGTACACAGTTTACAAGATACGAAAGTCTTGAAAACGGTTGGAGTAAGATTGATTACGAAGGCAGTGAAGCGTATATCAAAACGGAATATCTTCAGGTTATTGAGGCAGCGACCGGAAAAGTCAGAACCATTGACAGCGTGAATATCCGGGCGTCCGCAAGCGAGGATGCGACAAAGCTGGGAACGGTAAGTGCCGGTACGACGCTGGATCTGATCGAAGACCAGGAGAACGGATGGAGCCGGATTCTGTTTGACGGATCGACAGCATATGTGAAGACTGAATATTTGGAGCATACAGAGTAACTCTGTGCCCGCGGTAAGACAGAAGAACTGCGGGCGCGGCTGCTTAAAAGGGAAGGTATGTGGCATGAAGCAGTGGAAGATGGCAATTCTCGGTGCAGGGCATATTGCACAGACGATGGCGCGGACGATGGCAGGGATGCCGAATGTGGAGTGCTATGCAGTGGCGTCGAGAAGTCTGACAAAGGCGCAGGAATTTGCGAAACGTTTTGGGTTTTACAGGGCGTATGGTTCTTATGAAGAACTTGTTTTGGATGATGCGGTGGAGCTGATCTATATTGCGACGCCGCATTCTCATCATTATGCGTGCGCAAAACAATGTCTTTTGCACGATAAACCGGTTTTATGTGAAAAGGCTTTTACGGTCGATGCACCGCAGGCGAAAGAATTGCTGCGGCTTTCAAAAGAGCGGCATATTCTGGCGGCCGAAGCGATTTGGACGAGATATATGCCTATGGTGCAGACCATTCAAAAGATACTGAAAGATGGTATGATCGGTAAACCGTCAGTCTTGACATGCAATCTCGGCTATCAGATTGCGGATAAGGAGCGTCTGAAAAGTCCGGGGCTTGCAGGCGGTGCACTGCTGGATGTCGGGGTCTATACGCTTCATTTTGCATCCATGTTTTTTGGAGATGAGGTTGAGAATATTGTATCTTCCTGCGTAATGACTGATACCGGAGTGGATGCTTCGAATGCGGTCGCATTGCATTATCGGGACGGGCGCATGGCGGTGTTGAACAGTACGATGTGCGGAATCAGTGACAGAAAGGGTATCATATATGGTTCAAACGGGTTTCTGATCGTCGAAAATTGTAATAACTTTGAATCTGTTTCTGTCTATGATGCAGGGTATAATCTGATTTTGACAAAAGAGCGCCCGGATCAGCTAACGGGATTTGAGTATGAAGTACAGGCATGTATTTCAGCGTTGGAAAGAGGAGAGATACAGACTGAGGCGG
Organism: Lachnospiraceae bacterium; assembly: GCA_003979345.1. Classification (GTDB taxonomy): domain Bacteria; phylum Bacillota; class Clostridia; order Lachnospirales; family Lachnospiraceae; genus DLAJ01. Next base: position 9,879 of record RYVZ01000049.1, on the reverse strand, counting down.
TGCCGCATACGGAAATCTTAAAAATGATGGAATGGATGGATGAATGCCGGAGACAATGGGGCGTAAGTTATCCGTGTGAGGGAGTATAGCTTTTAGAAATATGGAAAAGATAGGAGCAGGGTCCAAACGGGCGCTGCTCTTTTTTATAGTAATGCTGGGAACGGGAAGTTTGAAAGTAAACTTTCAAATATGGATTGGTATATGCGCTGAAGCGCATATAGGGGTATATATATGAAAAGTGATGATGCGGCAATGCTGCGTGAGGTGCAGAAAAACAGCAGTACGGCTTTGAAAGCAATCCAGGCGGTTTCTGAATATGTTGATAATGCGGAGTTGTCGAGAATGCTGTTTGGGCAAAGCAGGATTATTGAAAATATCAGAAACAGGGCAGTGGAGAGTCTTATGGAGGGCGGCGAACAGGTGCGCCAGGAATCGATCGTCAGCCAAACGCTCGTGTCAGGCGCAATCCATATGAATACAATGCTCAATACGAGTACGAGTCATATTGCGGAGCTGATGATCAAAAATCATCAAAAAGGCGTGACAGGAATGTGGCGTGCTATGAACCGGTATGACACGGCAACTGACCGAAGCGTTGAACTTGCGCAGGAACTTGCGGATTTTGAGGAGAGTTGTATCGAAAGAATGAGAGAATATCTGTAGAGGTGTCAACTGCAAGGGACTCTTATTTATGGTCTTTATAAATAAATATTGTATACATGTATAAAGTTCTTGCACTATCGCGTTAAAGTGTTATATAATAGCAAAGGACAAAGGGGTCGAAGCAGCAGACGAATATGGTCCGCTGCTTTTTTCAGCCTTACAATCAAATAAAAGGAGGACATTACAACATGTCATATGTAGATGACGTCTATGCAAAGGTCGTAGAAAAGAATCCGGCGCAGCCGGAGTTTCATCAGGCGGTGAAAGAGGTATTGGAGTCTCTTCGCGTCGTGATCGAAGCGAATGAGGAGGAATATAAGAAAAGCGCATTATTGGAGAGATTGACGATTCCTGAGAGAATCATCCAGTTCCGTGTTCCGTGGGTCGATGATGCGGGACAGGTTCAGGTGAACAATGGTTATCGCGTTCAGTTCAACAGTGCGATCGGACCTTATAAGGGCGGCCTTCGTTTCCATCCTTCCGTAAACTTAGGTATCATCAAATTCCTTGGTTTTGAGCAGATTTTTAAGAACTCCCTGACCGGTCTCCCGATCGGAGGCGGCAAGGGCGGCTGTGATTTTGATCCTAAGGGAAAATCTGACAGAGAGGTGATGGCTTTCTGCCAAAGCTTTATGACGGAGCTGTACCGTCATATCGGTGCGGATACGGATGTACCTGCCGGCGATATCGGTGTCGGCGGACGCGAGATCGGATTTCTGTACGGACAGTACAAGAGGATCCGGAATGTTTATGAGGGGGTTCTGACCGGTAAAGGTCTGACCTACGGCGGTTCTCTTGCGAGAACGGAAGCAACCGGTTATGGTCTTTTATATCTGACGGCAGAAATGCTGAAGTGCAACGGCAAGGATATTAAAGATAAGACCATCTGTGTATCCGGCGCGGGAAATGTGGCAATTTATGCAATTCAGAAAGCGCAGCAGCTCGGGGGAAAACCGGTAACCTGTTCCGATTCTACAGGCTGGATCTATGATCCGGAAGGAATCGACGTCGCACTCTTAAAAGAGGTGAAAGAAGTAAAGCGTGCCCGTCTGTCCGAGTATGCGGCAAAGAGACCGTCCGCAGAGTATCATGAGAAGAAGAACGGGGAGCACGGCGTATGGAGCGTAAAGTGCGATGTGGCTCTTCCCTGTGCAACACAGAACGAGCTTGATCTGGAGGACGCAAAAGCACTTGTTGCGAACGGTTGCTTTGCAGTTGCCGAGGGTGCAAACATGCCGACCACGCTGGAGGCGACCGAGTATTTGCAGAAGAACGGCGTATTGTTCTGTCCCGGTAAGGCAAGCAACGCTGGCGGTGTCGCGACTTCCGCATTGGAGATGAGTCAGAATAGCGAGAGGCTTTCATGGACGTTTGAGGAAGTCGATGCCAAGCTTCAGGGTATTATGGTCAATATTTTCCACAATCTTGACGAGGCTGCGAAGAAATACGGCATGGAGGGCAATTATGTCGCAGGCGCCAATATCGCGGGCTTCCTGAAGGTTGCGGAAGCAATGAAGGCGCAGGGAATCGTATAAAGAGTATTTTAGCGGAATCAAAGCCATCGATTAAACCGGTGGCTTTGATTTTTACAGCACAGTGGTTTGTGCCCGAAAGGTACGAGCATTAAGAACACGGAAAAACGCAAAGAACAGTGTTTTCGTATCTATTTTAGCCGCCAAATGCGGTATGGGTGTTGATATGAAAAAGAAACGATTCCAAATTATTATTTTATTGATAGGACTGATGATCATAACGGCAGGTTGCAGTAGTAAGTCGGAAACGCCGCTATTTCCTATAACATCTCGGACGGTGTCATAACAGGGATCAGTGTCAGCGCTTATTGTTCGTATGCGGGATGATCATAAGAAAAAACCAAATAGCATTTCTTCAAAGGAGCCTGCATTCCGCAGGCTCTTTTTTACAGGAAGAGCGGTATGGAAACGGAACGGGCGACGCCGGAACGGTTCTTTATGACAAAATTTATGACAAAAATAGGATTTTGAACTTGACATGACGTAGTTTGCAGTGTTATTATAAAAATAGATGAAATCTGATAGTCAAATAGAAGCGTGTTATATGAAATTTAGTTCTGTTGAAATCTAAGAAAAGAGGGAACTGATGGGACAGAGATATCCACTATTCAATAGAGACAGGATTGTTTACGAATATCATAATGAATATTTGCGTATTGGCGCGGATGATGATGATACAGTGCAAATTAAAAATCATACTGAGATATGGATGGAACTTATCAGGCTTTCAGACGGAACTAATGATTTAGAATCTATCTGTTCCGTATTTTATGAGAAATATGGAATCAGTAAAGAGAAGACGATTCAATTTATCAAACAATTTCAGGAAAGACATTTGATAGAGGTATTACCCTGCAAATATGTGCCGGATGAAAAAGAATTGTATTTTCAGTCAGCGTTCACTTATTATTCGAGCAGAGGATTAGGAGGATTGGATCTTTTGGAGCGTCTGCAGTCTTTGAACATTGCGGTGCTAGGATGCGGTGGGGGCGGTTCTCATATTGCATTTCAATTATCGCAGTTGGGTGTGGGCAGAATCCATATTGTTGATCCTGATTTGGTTACTGTTGAAAATGTGAACAGGCAGGCGCTTTTTACGATGGATGATATTGGGCGGTCAAAAGTAGAAATAACAAAATTTATGTTAGAATCTAAAAATCCATTTGTGAATGTAAGTTTAAGCAATGAGAGATTAAATTGCGTAAGCGATGTAAGAAGAGAAATAGCGGGAGCTGACTGGGTATTTTGTGCAATGGATGAGCCTCCTTATATTGCGCAGAGAATCGTAAACAAAGCATGTATGGAATTAAAAACACCGAGTGTCTACTGTTTTAGCCAAAAAAGTGCGGGTAAAATGTTTATGGTAAATCCGGGGGTATCCGGGTGTGCTGACTGTTTATTAAAGTCATGTGATAGTGAAGAATTTAGGAGTTTTATACATATATTTTTGACAAATCATCAAAAGGTGATCACTGCCAATATTTATCCTAATATTTCTATATTATGTGCATGGATTGTAAAAAAATGGCTTGATGTCTTCTGCGGAAAAGCGAATGATCCGTGGAATAAGTTATACCGATATGATTTTGATTTGTTCAAAGAAGAAGTATTCACAAAATATGAACGACAGCAAACATGCCCGACTTGTGGCGGGCAGTCAAATGAAACAGCCCAATGCGGAGACGATGGGGAGTTATGGGAGTTATTGAAGATAAGATACTGACGGTTCGCTGAAGGTACACTTACGCACATGTTTCGCAGGGGTCTATTTGGGCGGATAGCACGTCAGACGGTTGTGCTTGTATGGATGTTGGGAAATGTAGCGGGGATTTGGCTTTTACAGGAGGTGCATAATGGTTCAGGCAAAAAAACGTTACAGGGGGATTTACATCCTGACGGTCATTTTCGGCATGGTATCGGCATTTTTTATGTCAAGATTTTCAGTAAGCTTAGGGAAACTGATTGATGTGGTAATCAATCCGGATCAAATCCTTAAAACTACGATATTTGTATGTGTAGGCATGTTGGTATGCTGGCTGTTTTTTTCTTTTGTATATGATTATGTAGAAATTGTTTATGTGAATAAAGTAGTGAGGTGTTTGAAAACAAATCTTTATGAAACACTATACAATAAGGAATTGAAAGTGTTTTTATCAGAAAAGAAAGGCGATTATTTAGGGTTATTTTCAAAGGATATCGATCTGATCGTAGACAATTATTTGATTCCCAAATGTGATATTGTATGTAACTTTTTATCTGCGTTTATCTGTATGGTATCCATTTTCGTTTTGAATTGGAAATTAGGATTGGCATTTATCGTGATTTCCGGTTTTACAGTGATAGCATCCCAACTACCGGGGGCTGTTATGGCGAAGAAGACGGCTGATTATACAGAAAATAATAACAATTATATGGCAGTCCTTGAGAATTACATGAATGGATTTGAACAGATCAAATTGTTAGGGCTCGGAAAGCTTTTTTGCAGGAAATTGAATAACGCAGATTTTACCTATGAAAGATCAAGAAAAAGTTATCTGTTTGCGAAAGCTGCGGCGCTGGACGTCGGGATGTCTTTTGGGATGCTGTCACAGCTTTTATGCATGGTTGCCGGAATTTGGTTTGTCATACATGACAGCATGACTGTAGGAATGCTGATTTCTGCCGTACAATTATTAAACGGAGTATTTTCTCCGCTGCAGAGTTTTGTTCAAAATAAAAATCTCATGGGAACAGCGGACGGGATCATTGAAAAGATTGAGAAAAGTCAAGCAGTGGAGGAGGAAGAAGCAAAAAATGAAATAGGGACTCCTGTGAGCCGGATTGAATTTTCCGATGTGAGTATCAGCTTTGACAATAAGCATATACTGAATCATTTTAATATGAAGTTTGAAAAAAATAAAAAGTATGTAATCATTGGGGAATCAGGGAAAGGAAAAACAACCTTAGTCAAACTTATCATGAGCTATTATTCGGATCAACAGTATGAGGGTAATATCCTGATTGACGGGCAGGATGTCAGAACGCTGAGCGAGGATAGCATTTTCCGTAAAATCGGTTATATCAAAAAAAATGAGTTTTTGATTCCGGGTACCGTGTTTGATAATATACAGCTTTATCGGGAAGAAATTCAAAGTAACGAAATCAACGATGTCTGCCGTGATCTAAAGCTTTCCCAAGAATTGCTACATAAAACGATTAGTCAATCCAGTATCAATGAAATATCATTTGGTGAGAAACAAAGGATTGACGTCGCAAGATTCCTGATACATGATTATGATGTGCTCATATTTGACGAACCGACGAGCAATTTGGATACAGAAACGGCAAACGAAATTTACAATATGATATTTTCCATAAAAAACAAGATTGTGATCGTTATCACACATGATCATGGCAAAGAACTGCTTGATGGATTTGATATTGTAATTCAATTATAGCAAAGAATTTTATTGATAGAATTGAAATTCAATTGTAAAGTTGAATTTCGATATAGACAGCGGAAAGGAGGATATACTGATGAGAGAAGCAGAATATGAAGATCTTGTCCTTGAGATCGAGGAAGTAAAAGATTCTGGCGGAACTACGGTAAACTGGTATTTCATATAAGAATTACCGGCTGAAGCGGTTCTTTAGAAATCTGACAATCATGGGCGGCGGTTATCCATTTGGATGCCGCCGTCTAATTTGTGTAACGGTAATAGATTCTAATCAAAAACTAATAAAAATCTGTTATCATGAGTGTGGGAAAATGCAAAGGACAGCGTTTTTCATACCCGTTTGTACAGCAAAAGGCGGAATGGAGCATTGATATGGATAAGGATAAGAAAATATTGATCATTGAAGATGAAGCGGCAATACAGAAAATACTATCCGAACCGCTTGCCTTTGCGGGATACAGGATTACGACCGCTTCGGACGGACTGGAAGGTATCAACGCTTTTCATGAGCAGGACTTTGACCTGATCCTGTTGGATATCATGCTGCCTAAAATTGACGGATATACCGTATGTGAAATGATACGGCAGGAGTCGCAGATCCCGATCATCCTCTTAACTGCACTGGATGCGGAAGACGATCAGATCAAGGGCTTTGACAAATTGGCTGATGATTACATCACAAAACCATTTTCCATAAAGCTCGTCTCAAAGCGTGTGGAGGCGCTTCTGCGGCGGGCATCGTCAGATGCTGTGTCGGACTGTATCCGTTACAAAGAGATTATTTTGAATGAAACAGAACGTAAAGTTACAGCTTTTGGGAACGAGGTAACGCTTACCCGCTTAGAGTTTGAGATATTGTTGCTTTTCCTAAAAAATACAGGACGTGTTTTTACAAGGGATGATCTGCTAAATCTCGTTTGGGGCTATGACTTTGCAGGGGATTATGTACGGGAGGACATTCCCATTGAAAGCGCCGGATTAACCGTTCAGTTTTATTATGCCCGGAAGCATCAGCCTCTTATGGAGGAGTCGGACGCCGCCGGAGCTATCCGAAAGGTCGTGGAATACTGCACCGGACATATCGGTCCGCTGTCGTTCTACGACGGCGATGCCGTTAAGCTTATCGAGAGGAGGATCAGTGACGGCGGCTACGCGGGCTATGGTGCCAGTCTTGCTAACGAGCGGGATTTTACCGCTCAAAACATGAATGACGAAGCCAAGGGCGGTACACCGGAACAGGTTATGATCCATGAACTGTGTTATCCCCAATTAGTAGGAACAATACAGCTTTCTGGCGGGCGGCGGCACGTCAAGAAATATATATGGAGTTTTTAAAGAATCCCCCGGAGCAGGGGAGCGGTCAGCCTGTGACCTGCTCCACTTCCGGTATGGGTTTGAGATTAAAATGAATTTCGATAGAAATGTGTCTTGTTTTGTCGCTGTCTATGGTTTCATGGACAACGATTTCTTTAATCAGGCGGTTTAAGGTGGAAGCGTCCAGCTCGGTGATGTCCCGGTATTCCTGTATGGATTCCACCCACTGCCTTGCGTCCACGGCAAGCCGGATTTCATCGGCAAGGCGTTTCCGGCCTTCCTCAGCCTTGGCTTTTAATTCCGCCTGTTCCTTCTGTGTCTTTTCCAGCAGGAGATTGAAGTTTTCTTCTGTGATTCGTCCGGCTACCATATCCTCATAGAGCCGCAATACCATCTTTTCCAGCACTTCAATCCGTTCTTCGTCTTTGGTATGTCAGCCAGAGAAAAAAGCGTAAATGAAAACTGCCGTTGTGGGAATGGGCGTTCTTACAACGGCAGTTTTGGATAGGTATATATGATTTTTAAAGATGCCTGAATTATCAGCCTGTTTGAAAAAGCTCTACACTGTATTTGTCAGGATTATCTTTGTCGATATAAACATTCGCATATAAATCTTCTTTTCGCTTAAATGGTGACAAAACATAATAGTTACTTACCGCTTTGTGTTCTTTACCCTCATAAATAAACTGACAGACTATTTTGCAACTGACGTAGTTTGCCACTCTAATCCAGACTGCCGGAATCATGTCCTCTATTTCGCAGTCCATACAAATGCCTGAATATTTCAGAGTTTTTAATTTTTTCTTGTCATAAGCCACTTTACTTATTGAAGCCAAAAATAATATTAACCATACAGAAGCATTGATTAACATAGCTTTCAATATAGTTGAATTAAAAAAATTCCCAACAAGGCCAATAGCTAATTCAGTCACGGCTACAAATAAAGTGACATTAGCACATATGGAGAATACATTTTTTACAGGCCTAAAATTAGCAATCTGTTTTTCTTTAAAAAGCTTGGAAATATTTTCTTCCGCTTTTCCTTTGTATTCCTCCGCTGATATATGCTCTCCCGAAAAAAGCTCATTCAAACTAATACCCAGAACATCGCACAAAGGCTGTAAAAGCGACACATCCGGCATTCCTCTTCCGTTTTCCCATTTAGAAACTGCCTGATTGGTAATCCCTAAAGTTTCTGCAAGCTGCATTTGTGTCAGATTTTTTTCTTTTCTGCATTGTGCAATAAATGCGCCTATTCTTTTCTGATCCATACAATAAATCTCCTTTGCTATATTTGTGACCGCAGTATATCAAAAAGAGAATCTATTTAGAACATATTAAGCGTTGACTCAATAGTAAACGCTTAGTTGAGCGTCACAAATTCAGTTATTGCCTATCGAAACAGTACAATTTTCTTCACGCTCCAACTGTATCACATCTGAAATGTCACAATCTAATGTTTCACAAATTTTTGTCAGTGTTTCCATACTGATATGCTTCCCTTTTCCCATGTTAGCAATCATATTTGTGGTCAGTCCAGCGGCAAGCCTTAAATCCTCTTTCCTCATGTTTCGCTCTATCAGTGTGTGCCAGAGCGGTTTATAGCTGATGTGCATTTTTCTCCCTGCCTTTCTGCCCCGGATAGGCGTTTGTACCCATTATATCAGGATTCTTGCTAACTCACAAATATTTCTTGACGGTATCGCCGGTTCCGTCTGGATTGTGCTTTTCCTTTCCGCTTTTGTTTACATCTAATTAGCCGTGACCTGGTTCATCAGTGGTGGGGGCTGGGCAATATGTTTCCGCCTGAGTGGGACGACGGTCCCTGGTCATCCGAGGGACTGACCTGCTATACCACCTACCGCATCGTAAAGGAGATTTACGGCGAGGAAACCGCCCGGAGAGCTTATGTGGAGCGATGGCAGTCAGAGCTTGATGACTACAATAACAATTTCTATGTCCGTCAACCGGAGTATCTTTCCCTTTTGCCGGAGCAGTATCAGGCAGACATCGCGGTCAGCCTGCGGTCAGTGCGGCTGTACAGTGAAATGCCGCTAAAACTTCTAAAGGCGGAGGAACTGGTGGGCGGCGAAGAGGCTATGGATAAAATTTTGTTTGATCTTTTTAACCGGGAGCAGGATTGGGAGTATCCCTATCTGACCTATCAGGATTTTTTGGATGCTTGTGATTTGAAGGAGGAGGATTTGAACCTTGAGTAAGATATTTGGATATGAATTGCGGCGTTTGTTATGGAATAAGCTGTTTTTTGGTGCTCTGCTGGCAATCGTGGCGTATGGCTGGCTGACACTGACCGGTTCTGTGATTCAGGGCGTGGCGCATACTGCGCCCTTTTCCTCATGGAGCTTTGGGTATTATCTTAGTCAGACTTTACCGTTGATTTGCTTGGGAGAGCTGCTTTTTCTGGCGTTCTTTTCCTCAAAGGAAGAGCATCTGCGTAAGCCTTTGATCCGGTCTTCCCCGTTTGAGGAGCGGCAATATATGGCTCTGCGCTGTGGGACGGTTCTGACGGCGGTCGCCATCCTCTGCCTGTGCGCCGCTGTTCTGGCAATCGTATTCTATGTGTGGCTATTTGGCTGGATGGACTACGGTGAGCTGCTTTGGCCAGCCCTGCTGACGCTGATACCACCCATTCTTTTCTGCCTTGGGGCCGGACTGATTTTAAGCCGGCTTCATCCCGCTTTGCTCTGGCTGTTCATGGTGGTGGTGATCTTGCTCTCCCTGCTGCCTCTGCCTCCGGCAGTCAGCCTTTCGCTCCGGGACTTCTTCTCCCAATACCCGTTGACCCTGGGCACGGCAGATCCGACGTTTCAGGTTCCGGGCTGGTTTGTTGTCTCTAAATCATTAACTGCTGTCTTTGGATTGGTCCTTGCTTTTTGGGGGACGGATGTGCCTAAAAAGAAACGGAATTAAGA
>RYVZ01000048.1 GCA_003979345.1 Lachnospiraceae bacterium | reverse complement strand
CTATGATACTCATAAAATCAGGACCTTGTGGATAAAACTGCGGAAACTCAAGAAGCCCATTTTCTATTGACACGTCCTCTCTCATCTGCTAACATAAAAATTCCCCGCCCCTTTTTTTACACAGGCTTTACCTTTACGGCGGGCAGACAATTTCATATTTCGTCCGATGCGGTATTTTCTGCACGGACAACTACTTGGCAAGATTCAAAAAAGAATAACTACCGGGAGGAAGCAAGAATGATTACGATGGAGCACATTTGCAAAACGTACAGGATTGCAAAACGCAACGCAGGCTTTGCGGAAGCCTGCAAATCACTTTTTCACAGGGAGTATGAGGATATTCATGCTCTTTCTGATGTCAGTTTTACGATCGGCGACGGAGAAATGGTCGGTTATATCGGACCGAACGGCGCCGGAAAAAGCTCGACGATCAAAATCTTATGTGGAATCTTAACGCCGGACGACGGGACCTGTCTTGTTGACGGGCATGTCCCGTGGAAAGACCGCGTCTCATATGTGCGGGACATTGGCGTTGTTTTCGGGCAGCGCTCCCAGCTCTGGTGGGACGTTCCGGTCATTGATTCTTTCTTATTGTTGAAGGAAATCTATTCGATTTCCGACCCTGCCTATCGAAATAATCTCGACGAATTAACCGCTTTATTAGATTTGGGCGAACTGCTGCGCACGCCTGCAAGACAGCTTTCCTTAGGTCAGCGGATGCGCTGTGAGATTGCTGCAAGCCTGCTGCATGATCCGAGGATTCTTTTTCTTGATGAGCCGACGATCGGTCTCGACGCGGTCTCCAAGCTCGCTGTGCGCGACTTTATCCGCAGGCAGAATGAAGCGCACGGCACGACCGTCATTCTGACGACGCATGATATGCAGGACATCGAAGCACTTACCAAACGCATCATTCTGATCGGAAAAGGGCGTATTCTCATGGACGGAACGCTTGCAGACATCCAGCGCGGCGGGGAAAGCATCGACGAGACGGTCGCTGAATTGTACCGTTCCTATGACATATGACGGGGGTGAGCTTATGAAAAAATATATTGCTTTTTTCCGCCTCCGGTTCGCTATGGGCTTACAATACCGCAGCGCGGCTTTAGCAGGCATGGTCACACAGTTCGTGTGGGGAGCTATGGAAATTCTCGTATTCCATGCATTTCACGAAACGGGCGCGGACGCGTTTCCGATGAGCCTTAGCGCGACTGCCTCCTATGTCTGGATGCAGCAGGCATTTCTGGCATTTTTTATGGTTTATTTTATGGAAAATGAATTATTCGACGCGATAAAGGACGGCAATATCGCCTATGAGCTGTGCCGCCCGGTCCATATTTATGACATGTGGTTTGCCCGGAGCATCGCAAACCGCGCCTCACGCGCTGCGCTCAGGTGCGCCCCGATTCTGCTTGTGGCGGCTTTTCTGCCAAAGCCTTACGGTATCTCGGCGCCTGCAGATCTGAAGCATTTTCTTTTGTTTCTGCTGACGATGTTTCTCGGTATTCTCGCAGTCGTCGCATTCTGCATGATCGTATACGGGCTTACTTTTTTTACGCTCTCGCCGGAGGGGCTTCGGATCTTTTTTTATTCAGTCACAGAGTTTTTTACGGGTGCGGTCATCCCTCTGCCTTTCTTTCCCGACCCAATCCGGCGCATCATGGAATATCTGCCGTTTGCAGCGATGCAGAACGTCCCGCTGCGCATCTACAGCGGCAGCATGACGGATGCCGAAATGCTGCGCGCCGCAGGACTTCAGGTTTTCTGGCTCATCGTGATGATTCTGTTCGGAAGGCTGCTCTTTTCCTGCGCGGAACGCCGTGTTACCGTGCAGGGCGGTTAAATCTGCCGGTATGAACCGTTCTTCAAATAAAATCTAAGATTTTATTTCAAAAGTAACCGCTGTTTTGCTGCGCCCCCCGCATAGCGCGCAGACTCATACTGATATGTATATTTATGATAAAAGGGGTATCTATATGAAAACCATTCACTTATATCTTCACTACGTTTCCATCAATGTCCGCAGCGCCATGCAGTACAAACTATCCTTTTTTCTGAGCGCCACAGGACAGTTCCTTGTATCCTTCAATGTATTTTTGGGTGTTTTCTTTCTGTTTCAGCGCTTCTCTCAGGTAAAAGGCTTTACCTTCAGCGAAGTGTTGCTGTGCTTTTCTATCATGCTGTTGGAATTTTCGCTCGCCGAGATGACGGCGCGCGGATTCGACTGTTTTTCCCAAACGGTGCGCACCGGCAGCTTTGACCGTGTGCTCGTACGCCCGCGGAGTCTGATCGTACAGGTACTTGGCAGCCGCTTCGAGCTGACGCGGATCGGGCGGATGCTGCAGGCGCTAGTGATGTTTGTTTACGGTATTACGAAAAGCAACGTGCATTGGACGCCGGCAAAAATCGTTACGGTCGTTTTTATGCTGATCGGCGGCACTGCGCTGTTTTCAGGTATTTTTCTGATTTATGCCGCTTTTTGCTTTTTTACGCTGGAAGGACTTGAATTTATGAATGTGCTGACCGACGGCGCGCGCGAATACGGCAAGTACCCGATCGGCATTTATGGGAAGAAAATGCTTTTGTTCACCACATTCGTGGTCCCGTACGCATTGGTGCAGTATTATCCCCTTTTATATCTGCTTGACCGCCGCACTTCCCTTTTTTATGTGTTCCTGCCGCTTTTGGCACTGCTGTTTCTGCTGCCCTGCTACGGATTTTGGCGTTTCGGTGTGCGCCATTACAAATCCAGCGGATCTTGAGATACGGTGCCCGGCTCATTGTCCGCAAAAATCAAACATTGCGCCGTCTATGCAGTACTTGTTAAAAAATCATAAACATCCGATTTTTCATAGGCGGGACAGGAAGAATATGCTAAAATACATAACAGTTCAGCCTGCGACTTTCCGAAGCTGATACATACAATATGATAACATTCTTTTTTGTATCCATGGAAATATTTGATCGGAGGAGCTTACATGTACTTTACGAACATCTTAGACCTGATCGGGAACACGCCCCTGCTCAGTTTAGAGGAGACAACAGGGCTGCCTGTCTATGCAAAAGCCGAATTCTTAAATCCAGGCGGCAGCATCAAGGACCGGATTGCCTTAAGCATGATTGAGGAAGCCGAAAAAAGCGGAAAATTAAAGCCCGGCATGACGATCATAGAACCGACGTCCGGAAACACGGGTATCGGTCTTGCGCTGTGCGGCGTCAGAAAAGGCTACCGCGTCATCATCGTCATGCCTGAGAATATGAGCGACGAGCGCAAAAAGATCATTCATGCGCTCGGTGCGGAACTGGTTCTCACGCCTCCGGAATTAAGCATCGACGGCTCGGTCAAAAAAGCAATGGAACTCTGCGCACAGTCGGACTCCTGCTTTGTGCCCCAGCAGTTCCAAAATCCGGCAAACCCCGAAGCGCACTACCGGACGACTGCACGGGAGCTTACAGAGCAGCTTGGAAAACGTATTGATATTTTTGTATCGGGCATAGGAAGCGGCGGCACATTACAGGGAATCGCAAAATATCTGCTTGAATGTAATCCCGACTGCAAGATCGTTGCCGTCGAGCCGAAAAACGTTTCGGCACTTTTAGGCGACGAACCGGGTTTACATCAAATTCAGGGGATCGGCGACGGCTTTATCCCCGATATTCTCGATACTTCCATTATCACGGATATCGTCGAAGTATCGGACGATGACGCGATTCAGACCGCGCGCTCCCTTGCGCGGGTTCAGGGACTTCTGGTCGGGACCTCCTCGGGCGCAAACGTCTGGGCGGCAATGCGCATGGCGGAAAAGTACGGAAGGGAAAGCGTTGTCGCAACGGTCCTTCCCGACCGAGCGGAACGATATTTCAGCACAGCGCTTATTTAATCTGAAAAAGCTCGCAATATCACCGCTTCCACCAATATATCTTAACAATGACTGCCCGGAAAGCAGGATGCACCAACCGTATACGGTCTGCTTCTTCGGGCATACTTTTACCTATAGAAAAGACGTGATAACATGCATCTGACAAAAAAAGAAATCTTCTCTATTCCGAACATCATGGGATACTTCCGGCTGTTACTCGTTCCGGTCTATCTCGTGCTTTATTTTAGCGCAAACGATACGCGCGGATATCTGACTGCGGCGGCGGTGCTCGCCGTTTCCGCATTGACGGACATGTTCGACGGAAAGATCGCGCGGCGCTTCAACATGGTGACAGAGCTTGGGAAAATCCTCGACCCGGTCGCCGACAAAGTGACGCACGGCGCCGTAGCGTTAAGCCTGACATTCCGATTTCCGTTGATGCGCTATGTATTTTTTCTGTTTTTGATAAAAGAAGCTTTTATGGGGTTCATGGGGTTTTATATGATCAAACGCCGGGGAACGCATATGGACGGCGCACAGTGGTACGGAAAATTATGCACGGCGGTTTTGTTCATTCTTCTTTTAATCCTGCTGCTTCATGTAAACATTTCATGGTTTATGGCGGGAATCCTTTGCGTGCTCTGCATTGCCGTCATGCTGTTGTCCCTTTGCTGCTATGTCGTTTTCTATGTGCGCATGCTCCGCGGTGTTCCGGATGAAAAAAATAAAATACCCATTCGCAGGGTCATTCTGATCTGCGCGGGCGCCTTTCTTTGTCTGCTCATTTACGACATTTCCATTGCCCTCACCGTCTATTCCAGACAGCCCGAGCTGTCCCCGGAAACTGCCGCTGAAATTGAGGACAGATTTGGAGACTGGGGAACACGCCAAAGTTCCGTTTCAACTGCTTCCGGCGATCTGGCGCAGGCAGCTTCCGACACCACAGGGCAATCAGGCGGCTGCACGTCTTATGACGGCACCGGCAATTCCTGCCGCGAATCTGCAGCCATCATTGAGGACAATGCGCAGGCGCTTTTGGAACGCGTGCGCCTGATCGACAGCGCAGACGAACGTGTGATCCTCTCCACATTCGATTTTCATTCCGATGAAAGCGGCAAAGTCATGATCGGCGCGCTGCTCAATGCCGCCGACCGGGACGTGGAAGTCCTCGTTTTGGTGGACGGCTTTGATTACTGGCTCCATATGGAATGGAATCCGTATTTTTATGCGCTGTCCTCCCACGAAAATGTGACACTCAGGGTTTACAACCGCGCAAATCCGCTGATCCCGTGGCGCTCGATGGGGCGCCTGCACGATAAATACCTGATTGCCGACGATCACGCCTATCTGCTCGGCGGGCGCAATACTTACGACTATTTTCTCGGCGATACAGCGGGACACCGTAATTATGACCGCGACGTACTGGTGCGCTGTGAAGGCGGCGGTACGGAAAACTCCCTCTCACAGCTTAGCGCCTATTTTGACAGCGTATGGAAATACGAGCAGACCGTAACTGTACATGACCAGACATCCCTTGCTGACCGCACCTGCGTAAAACGGGCGCGCAGAGAGCTTGACGCGGCATACGATGCATACCGCGCGATGCAGGGAGAGAATTTGACAGATACGTCATTATTTACGCAGACCTGTCCGGTCGAACGCATTGCCCTGATCAGCAACCCGATCCACACCGGTGTCAAAGAACCCTACGCATGGCACGCACTTATGACACTCATGTCGAATGCAGAAAGGCGCGTGAAAATCCATACCCCCTACATCATCTGCAACGATTCGATGTATGATTCCCTGGGTGCTCTCTGCGGTGCCGTTCCGGAGGTAACTCTGATGACAAACTCTGCCGCCAATAACGGAAATCCGTTCGGCGCCTCCGACTATGCCGCCCAAAAAAACGAAATCCTCGCAACAGGACTCTCTGTCTGGGAATATGAAGGCGGCTATTCTTATCACGGAAAAAGTATGGTGATCGACGACGATATCGCCATCGTCGGTTCGTTTAACATGGATATGAGAAGTGTTTATCTCGATACGGAATTGATGCTCGTGATCAAAAGTGAAGCCGTCTGCGCACAACTCGCAGACGGCATGGAATTCTATGAGCACACGGCAAGACATGCGCTCGCAGACGGCTCTTACGAAAACCCGTACGGCGTCACACCCGTAGAGCTCACGCCCAGGCGCGCACGGCGGATCTGGTTCATCCGCCGTTTTGCAGGATGGGCGCGGTATCTGTTCTGACAAAACGCCTGAATTGTTATAAAAAGAAGCAATACACCAGCGTATTGAGCGCCGCCTGATCCTCACCCGCCATCAGCTCCCGTGCGGAATGCATGGCGAGAACACCGATGCCGAGATCGACCGTGAGCATCGGCAGAAACGCCGAAGTGATCGTGCCGAGCGTGCTGCCACCCGCCATATCGGAACGGTTGACAAACTTCTGATACGGGATATGGTTCGCCTCACAGATCTGGCTGACGATCCCGACCGCCTTCGTGTCGGTCGCGTAGCGTTGGGAATAGCTTAATTTGATCGCCGGTCCCTGACCGCAGATCACGCGTAGGTTCGGATCGCTTTTCTGTTCATAATTCGGATGATGTGCATGCGCGACATCAAGCGAGAGCATCATGCTCTTGAAATAACTGTCCACAAGCCGCGCACGGTCATAGGATAATCCGTCATAAATCTTTTCCAATATAAAGTTTGCCACAAGGGAATCAGCCCCCTGTTTCGTGCGGCTGCCGATCTCTTCATTATCATAAAGGGCGATCAGATTCAGCCTTTCAGAATCATCGGTAATCTTTGCCGCAGCCGTCACCGCCTGAAGACATGCATAGCAAGAAGTCAGGTTATCTAAACGCGGTGCGCTCACAAACTCATCATGCGCGCCAAGTACACATCCTTTTTCCGCATTATACACATAGAGGTCAAAATCCAGAATATCCTCCGGCGATACGCCGCATTCCTTTGCCAGCAATTTGATAAAGAAATTCTCCTGCTCCAGCTGATCATGCACCATTGCTATAAGCGGAAGCATCTCCGATTGTTCGTTTAACCGGACCCCGTTATTGACTTCACGGTTCATATGAATGGCGAGATTCGGTATTGTCAAAAGCGGTCGCTTCCAGTCAACAAGCTTCGTTACCGGCTCATACAGATCATCGCTTTTGAGCGTAACCTGCCCCGCAATGGAGAGCGGACGGTCAAGCCAGGTATTCAGGATCGCGCCCCCGTACACTTCCACATCCAGCTTCATATAACCGCGGCTGCACAGATCCGCCTTCGGTTTTACGCGCAGACACGGATGATCCGTATGCGCACATGCGGCATGGATCGCACTCCCCGCCTGAAACTGTTTCCCGATACAAAAAGCAAACAGCGTCGTTCCGTATACGGGAACAACATATGCGCCGCCCTGCTTTAATTTCCACGGCTCTGACAGCTCCAGCTGTTCAAACCCCTCGCCAACAAGCAGATTTTTCGACTCCTCCACGACCTGAAACGGCGCGGTCGCCTGCTCCATAAAATGCAGCAGGTCTTTCACACTTTTTTCACGTTCTTTTTTCGTCATACTGCTCTTCCCTCTTTCTTTTTTTATCAATTCCGTTATGCGCAAAACAACTTCTTAAAACGCTTAGTTATCACGCTTCTGACACCCTGTAAACAAATGCATTTCCCTGTTTTCCGGTCCGCTCCACCAAGTCCAGGGAAAAAAGAATATTGAGCGCGGTCGAGGCGACGCCGACCGGAACACGCGCGGCGCATTTATAATCTTTCACGGTAAACTCTGCAGGGAGTCCGTCTGGCAGAAGCACATGGTAGTCCTCCCGCTTATTGATGCGTACCTCGTCAAAGATCCCCACGGGAACACCGTCATCCCGATGCGAACCCCTTTTTTTATCCTTGCTCCATCCGTCCAGAATCCTTGTTTCCAAAACGTCAATAAGCGGAATCGTAAAATGCAGCCGTTCACTCTTTAAGTACATCTTCAGCTTATAAAGCTCCGGTATCAGCCGGTAAATCGTACCGGTCTTTGGCGACTTGCGCGGCTTTGTGACTTCCCCCGTCTCAGGATCGATCCAGGAAAGCCATTTCGTATGCGCGACCGGATAAATGACCGTCACCTCATGTTCGGGGAGAAACACATCCAGTTTCCGGCGCAGATTTTGGAATGCGCGCGTCTGTATTTCCAAAATCTCACCGTCCAACATGATATCCGCTACGTAAGAGCCGACTTTCCGCTCATGATACGCGGGATTCGGCGCATAATAATATTTCATGATGGCATGGATCGTTTTTTCACCGATCGTGCCGATGCCCATTGCGCCCTTCTCCAGACCGCGCACATAATCACAGGCACGCAAAAATAATGCTTCATCTATACAAGAATTTTTTTGATCCGGCATGCTTCTTTCCTCAGGTGTATATGAATATTTTAGTCCTATTATACGACGTTTTTGTAAAAATTTCTATGAAAATCTGTAAAAGAGACGCCGATTTCGTTGAATTCAATCTTTTTTTTGACCGGTTTACGTGATAAAATGAGAAATCATAGTCAGAGACTGCCGTTTAGACATGCACTGACAGTCTCATGATCACAAATTTCAACGTTCATCGGAGGAACAGCATCATGGAATCCTATGTTATTTTTAAGGATCTAGCAATTATCATTGTATTTGCAAAGTTTTTTGGTCTTGTTGCGCGCAAGATCAAAGTACCGCAGGTTGCGGGAGAAATCGTTGCGGGACTGCTGATCGGACCAAGCGTGCTCGGTCTTGTGGCCCAGAGTGATTTTTTAACAAAGATGGCGGAGATCGGCGTTGTTCTCCTCATGTTTTCCGCCGGCCTTGAGACAGACTTAAAAGAGATGAAAAAAACCGGGGTCGCGGCGTTTCTCGTTGCCTGCTGCGGTGTAGCTGTTCCCCTGATCGGAGGAACGGTCCTTTATTCCTGCTTTTATGGCTGGTCTGCGGTCGGAAGCGACCATTTCCTAAAAGCTGTTTTCATCGGCTGCATCATGACGGCAACATCCGTCAGCATTACCGTTGAGGCATTGCGCGAACTCGGACACTTAAACGGTCGTGTCGGAACAACGATCATGTCTGCCGCCATCATAGACGACGTGATCGGCATTATCGTCCTGACTTTCGTGATCGCATTCAAGGATCCGGATGTCAAGCCGCTTCATATCGTAACACAGACAGGTTTATTTTTCCTGTTTGCATTTGTTGTCGGCTTTATTTTTTATAAGATCTTCCAAAAGGTGGATCAGCGCTATCCGCATACAAGACGGATTCCGATCGCCGGCTTTGCGCTCTGCCTTGCCATGTCCTATATCGCTGAAAAGTATTTTGGCATCGCTGATATTACGGGCGCTTTCGTCGCAGGTATTATTTTGTGCAGTATTCGTGATTCTAAATATATTGCAGAGAAAATGGACGTGAATTCCTATATGCTGTTTGGACCGATCTTTTTCGCTTCCATCGGCTTAAAGACAGATATCGGCGACGTCAATACCTCCATCCTGCTGTTTTCGGCAGCTTTCATAGTTGTCGCCCTGATCACCAAAATCATTGGCTGCGGTCTGATCGCAAAAGTCTGCCGGTTTTCATGGAACGACTCGCTCAAGATCGGCGTCGGCATGATGACGCGCGGGGAAGTGGCGCTGATCGTCTCACAAAAGGGTCTGGCGGTCGGACTCATGTCGCCCGTTTACTTTACTTCGGTTATTCTGCTCATTATCGTATCGTCAATCGCTACGCCGATCGTATTAAAACTGCTTTATGCCAAAACACCTGGGTAAAAAATAAAATCTTTTATTGTAAAGGGGGTATACTATGAAATTTGATTATGACGTTATCCGCGATCCCGAAGTCTTTGCGATCCGGCGCTTACGGGCGCATTCCGATCATGCCTGGTATCGGGATGAAGCAGGCGAACAGGACGGAAAAATACTGTTAAACGGTGACTGGAAATTCCGTTACAGTGAAAATATCTCTTCTGCACCGAAAGGCTTCGAGCGGGAAGGTTATGATGACAGCGGGTGGGATACCATTCCCGTCCCGTCTCATATGGAACTTCAGGGTTACGGACATCCCCAATACCTGAATGTTACCTATCCGTGGGACGGCGTTGAAACCGTGCTTCCGGGCGAAGTGCCGTCACGCTTTAACCCGACCGGCTCCTATATCCGCGAAGTATCGCTCGTTCTGACCGATGAGCCCGTATATCTTTGCTTTCACGGTGTGGAAAGCGCGTTTGCGCTATGGGTCAACGGCACGTTCGCCGGCTACAGTGAGGACAGCTTTACACCTGCCGAATTTGAGATCACACCGTTCGTCCGCGATGGAAAAAACAAGATCGCCGTTCAGGTATACCGGTTTTCCTCAGGTTCCTGGCTCGAAGATCAGGACTTTTTCCGCTTTTCCGGTATTTTCCGCGATGTCGTTCTCTACACAAAACCGGCATGCCATTTAGAGGATCTCTTTGTCCGGACTACTTTAGAAGAAAACAACACGAAAGCGCTGATTTCCTTAAGCCTGCGCTATGAATATCTGCGCATGAGCGAAGCAAATGATTTTTGTGCCGAATATCGTGTATATTCCCCGGATGGCAAAGAACTTGTCCGATTCACAAAACCCGTAGAGGGAAGACCGGCATTAAACGAAACCGTGAGCGCAGAGACACTTACCACACCCGATGTCTATACACAGCAGCTCAGTATCAAACTGGAACAGCCTCTTCTTTGGAGCGCTGAAAATCCCCGGCTCTATACGCTCAAGATTTTCATCCGCCATTTGGATGCGGACGGCAAAACGACCGGACTTGTTGAGCAGATCGTACAAAAGGTCGGTATCCGTACCTTTTCACTGCAGAACGGCATTATGGAATTAAATGGCAGAAGAATCGTTTTTAAGGGTGTAAACCGTCATGAATTCTGCGCGCACTCAGGACGCTCGCTGCCCTATGAGCTGCAAAAGCAGGACGTACTTAACATGAAACGCAATAATATCAATGCCGTGCGCACATCCCATTACCCGAATTCCGGCTGTTTCTACGAACTCTGTGACAGCGAAGGAATCTATCTGGTGAACGAGACAAATTTAGAAACGCACGGCTGCGTCTACCGCGACGGCGCACGCCCGGACGACGAGATCTCCATTCCCGCAGATAAACCTGAGTGGCTCGCCGCCGTATTAGACCGCGCCAATTCGATGTTTGAGCGGGACAAAAACCATCCGAGCGTCCTTCTGTGGTCCTGCGGAAACGAGTCTTCCGGCGGCTTTGACATTTACCAAATGTCCCAGCTGTTTCATGCCAAGGATGAGACACGTCTTGTACACTATGAAGGTCTGTGCCATGACGAGCGCTATCCGGACACGTCGGATGTGGTCAGCCGCATGTATTGGAAGCCTGCGGAAATTGCCTCCTACCTAAAAGACCATCGTGAGAAGCCGTTTGTGAGCTGCGAGTTCTCCCATTCGATGGGAAACTCCACCGGCAATTTCGACGAATATACAGAACTGACGGAAACAGAACCCCTCTATCAGGGCGGATTTATCTGGGATTATGTTGATCAGGCTATGGAAGCAACAAACGCCGGCGGAGAATCCTACTTAGGCTACGGAGGTGATTTTGCAGACCGCCCCCACGACGCTGACTTCTCGGGTAACGGCATCATGTTTGCCGACCGTACGCCGTCGCCAAAGCTTGTTCAGGTAAAGCATGACTACCAGAATTTTCATATTACTGTTCAGCATGACCGTGTGATCCTCAAAAATCTGTCCCTTTTTGAGGGCACGGAACCTTACCGTTTCGTCGCCGTACTGACGAAAAACGGAGAACGTGTGCGCGAAGACGAACTGCCTGTACGCGTTGCGGCCGGCAGTGAAGCGATCTATCTGCTTCCTTACGATGCCAGGGTGATAAGCGCAGAGCGGTCGGACGGAGAATATCTGGTCACCGTGTCTGTTTTATTAAAAAAAGACAGAAGCTATGCACCTGCCGGCTATGAAGTCGCATTTGGACAATCGGAAGGCTTTGGCCGTTATCTTGACGATACACTTGTGCGCATAGCAGCCAAAACCCATGAAAGCAGAAAAAAATCCGGTGCTGCGCAGAAGGCTCCCGCCATGGAAGAGTGTGTTTATAACGTAGGCGTTCATGGCGAATATATGGCAGAGGGCGCAAAAGAGCACATGCGGTTTCATTACATTTTTAACCGCGGAAATCAGGCATTCCTCTCCATGAACCTGAAACAGAGCGCCATTCAGAAATACATGCCTGCAAAAGAACTGCTTTACCGACCTTTGCGGCCGAATTTCTGGCGGGCACCCGTACAAAATGACATCGGAAACGGCATGCCGGCACGACAGGGAATCTGGAAGCTGATCAGCGAAAATCTGACAGCAGCGCTTACGCAGACAAAGCGTGAAACAGACGGAACCGTTATGATCTGTTATGAATATCGCACGCCGCTCTGCGAGGGCGTTCTGTGTACGGTCACCTATCGAGTGAATGCTGCGGGACTGATCAAGGTAACCATGGAAAGCGATGGCTTTACGGGACTTCCCGATCTGCCGGAATTTGGTATGTGCACTGCCCTGCCGCTGTTTTATGATAATCTGCGCTGGTATGGCAGGGGAATGGAAGAAACGTATGCCGACCGAAAGAGCGGCAGCCGGATCGGATGCTATCATAATTTGGTGATGGATAATGTGGCGCATTACCTGTTTCCACAGGAAACCGGTAACCATACGGACGTGCGTTTTGCGGATATTACCGACGCGGACGGCTGCGGACTGCATATCCTGTATGACGGGCATAATCCCTTAAATGTAAGCGCACTGCCCTACCTTCCGCAGGAGCTTGAAACCGCACGCCATTCGTTTGAGCTGCCAAAACCTTATGAGACCGTCATCCGGATCAGCAGTATGCAGATGGGTGTCGGCGGCGATGACAGCTGGGGCGCGCCGGTTCACAAACCGTATCTGATCCCGGCGGAAGGCAAAAAAACATGCTCCTTCTATTTGTTACCTTTGGCATAACAAAAGAACGCTTCACCAAAAACGTGAAGCGTTCTTTCAAAGACTCCGTAAAACGGAGTCTTTTGAATTCGTAAAATGGATCCTTTTCGTGAAATCTTCATATCTAAAAAACGAGGCAGATACCTTAGTATCCGCCTCGTTTTTTACCACTCATTGATATTCGGTCTCGGGACTCTCCACCATTGCTCAAAATCCGTCGTATACTGTGACAGAACCCGCCCAATATCGACCGGTGCCTGATAAGACGTCAGCTTCAGAAAGCATTCCACAAACCGGTCAACATCTGCCATTTCCTGCGTTCCGGCACAGACCCTGCCAAGCGAAACAAGCTTCGCCGTCTCCGGCGAAATTCCCTGCACGAATTCCTCCAGCCTCCGGTTACTTGGAAACAGAATTTCATGTTCCTGCAAAATCATCCGGTAAATACTGTAAATGACTTCATTGACTGCATGCAGTTTCATATAGCCGTCAAGCGGGCAGCTCTTTAAGAAGTAATAATAATTTAGCCAGAAATCAGAATAGAAGGATAACATTTTCTCCTCCTTCTCCTTCTTTTGAAATACGGGGATTTCTGCCACAATCTGCGGTATTTCATCATCCCTGGTAAAGAGTACCCGCGCTTTCACAAACGCGTTGCGCGCCGGCTCACTACCCTTTTCTGCCGCATCTTTCAAAAATTGTTTCGTCATATATTTGACGTCAAAATACCCGCCTTCATAGGTACAATATCCCCCGATCGTTTCCGCCGTGCGATTTTCCTTATGCCGAAGCTCATAGGCTTCTTCCGTAAGCACGACCATCGCGTCCAGATCGGAGTCGGGACGTTCGCAGCCTTTCGCAACAGAACCTCCAAAAATAAGTGCAATGACTTCTTTTTTACCAGTAAAATACTGTATTAAGTTTTCGATTGATTCTATATGATGTTGATACATAGGCATATTTTAGCATACGCTTAAGGGAAAGTCATTATACAATATCGCATCATCCGTATTTCCTCAAGTAATTTTTTTATATCTGTTTACCCCTTGACTTCTTTTTTGTATTGCTGTAATATGTGAGTAACACAATAATATAGTAATACATTCAGACAGAAAACGGGGTGATGACATGCCATGGGAACTTGACTCAGACAGACCGATCTTCCAGCAGATCATTGATAAGATTCAAACAGACATCTTATCCGGCAAATATGCGCCGGGCGATAAGCTTCCTTCCGTCCGTGAGCTTGCCATGCTGGCGGCGGTAAATCCAAATACGATGCAGAAAGCGCTCGCCGAATTGGAGCGCGCCGGACTCGTCTACACACAGCGCACAAGCGGACGATTTATTACAGAAGATACCGCTATGATCGAGCTGTTAAAAGAGCGCAGGGCAAAGCAGCTGATCGATGCTTTTTTAGAGGGGATGCAGCAGATTGGCTACAGCGTACAAGATGCGGCAGACGCATTGAGGCAAAAGGCTTAAAACCGCTGTCCATCTGTTTCTAGCACGGAATATCATCAAAAAGGGAGGAGAATCAAACATGAGTACATTGGTAGAATGTACGGGGCTAAACAAAAATTATGGAAAAGTAACAGCCCTGCATGATGTCAATCTGACAATCGAGAGCGGACATATCATCGGTCTGCTCGGACCGAATGGCAGCGGAAAGACAACATTAATCAAAATATTAAACGGCCTGCTCACGCCGTCAAGCGGAACCGTCCTTGTAAAAGGAAAGCCGATCGGCATCGACAGCAAAAAAGTAATCTCTTATCTGCCGGATCATACGTATTTGAATATGAATCAGCGTGTTTCAGAAGTCATTTCGTTTTTTAAGACGTTTTACGAGGATTTTGATGAGCGGCGAGCTTACGACATGCTGGCGAAGCTCGGCATCAATGCAAAGGATCGCTTAAAATCCATGTCCAAGGGTACAAAAGAAAAGGTGCAGCTCATCCTTGTCATGAGCCGCCGTGCCGATCTCTACATTCTGGATGAGCCGATCGCCGGTGTCGATCCTGCTGCCAGAGATTATATTTTGAATGTGATCCTGACAAATTACGATACTTCCGCTTCGATCATCATTTCCACACATTTGATCGCAGATATCGAAAATGTCTTAGATCAGGTGCTATTCATTCAGAATGGTCAGATCCGCTTAACTTCCTCAGTAGATGCGATCCGCGAAGAACAGGGCAAATCGGTTGACGCGCTTTTCAGGGAGGTGTTCAGATGTTAGGAAAATTACTGCGAAACGAATTTAAGTCCACATACAGACCAATGTTGATCATTTATCTGATGACAGTCATATCAACCGTGCTCGGATGCTTTCTTTTCCGTACTCCGGCTCCCCGGTCAAATAGTATCCTTCCAAAGGAAATCGAAAACGTGCTTGTGATCACATTCGTACTCTCTTATACGTTGGTCGTCATAGCGCTTGTCATCCTTGTTTTCATTATGACATGCGAACGGTTCTACAAAAGTATGTACTCGGAACAGGGATACTTAACGCATACGCTGCCGGTAAGCCCGCTCTCAAACTTAAACGCGCGGCTGATCACCTCATCGTATGGCTGCTCATCTCCGGTATCATACTTGTTTTGAGTATCATTACGATTTTTTTGGCGTCTGAGCCCAACGGATTTGTAAATGCACTCCGCTCCTTCAGTTATCGGGAATTGGATCAGAGCGTCCTGTATTCGACCGGTTATCATTTCCCGGTTCTGATGCTGATCGTTGTGCTGCTCGTCCTCGCAGCCTTGTGCAACGCCCTGCTGCTCGTTTATACCGCAATATCCTTAGGACAGCTCGCAAGCCTGCACAAGATCCGCGCGGCAATCGGAATCGGTATCGGTCTTGCTTTTTTAGAGCAGATTATTGTAACCGTGATCATCATGCACATTCCGGAACGATGGTTCTCGGTTCGTGTCACTGATGCTCATCAAAGCTTCGAGCAGATACGCGAAGCCATTACCAAGACTACGCAGGCCGGACTCTGGCTCTCGATCGGCATTTTCTCCATTTTTGCCGTCATCTACTATGTGATCTGTGCTTTTATAGTGAAGAAACATGTCAACTTAGAATAAAGCGAAAGCCATCCATACATCATACAGGATAGGGGAACACTTCCTAACGAAGCGTTTCCCTATCTGTTTACACATCGGCGCCTGACATGGCACGCATGCCCGTTTCAAATGGCGATATGTTGATAAATAGTTGAAAAGTGGCACGTATCCTTTAAGCAGAAGTAGTGTGCAAAATATAACGGCAAGGAAGTATCTGATAATGATGAAAAACAAGATCCTGATCGTGGACGATGAAGCGGATATCGTCACAATGCTGAAAAATTATTTTGAGTGGAACGGCTATGATGTCATCACCTCCGCAAACGGTTTAGACGCCATTGCAAACGCGGAAAAACAGCCGGACCTGATCCTGCTTGATATCAATATGCCGGACATAGACGGTATGGAGGTCTGCACCCGCATCCGGGATTTTGTGTCCTGTCCCATTCTCTTTCTGACGGCCAGAATTGATGATGCGGATAAGATTAGGGGCTTCGGTATCGGCGCCGACGACTACATTGTCAAACCGTTTTCCATAGAGGAGCTGGGCGCAAGGGTCTCGGCGCATCTTAGGAGGGAGCGCCGCAAGGCAGAATCCACAAAAATACATTTTGATGATAAACTAACGATCGACTATACACATAGATGCCTTTACTATGACGGAAATCCGCTTTCTCTTGCCAAAAAGGAGTTTGATATCATAGAGCTATTATCCTCGCACAGAGGGCAGATTTTTGACAAAGAGCGTATTTACGAACTGGTTTGGGACTATGACAGCGAGGGTGAATCTTCCGTGATCGCCGAACACATCCGCCGTATACGTGCAAAGTTTAGGGATGCCGGTATGAAGCCGTATATTGAAACAGTCTGGGGGATGGGATACCGATGGGCAAAATAAAACATTTTTTTACTGCAAAATCGATCAAAAAAGATTATATCACATTCACCTGCCTTTCTATTTTAACCGCACTGATCATTTCAGTAATCTGCTCCGGATTATTGCAGAACGCACAGCATGCGATCCTCGGTAAATATGAGGATTACTATAACTATCAAAAACATTCCTCTACATTTCATGGCACCGGCGACGAACAAACATTTTACATCGATTATATGACGGTGGGTTCTACCCAGTTTATGACGCCTTTGGAAGATATTGTCTATAATGTGTTAGGCATTCTAAGTTTTGTAGTTTTTCCGCTCAGTTTTTTTGTATGTCTTTTTATTGCCAGTATTATTTTTTATAAAAAGATACTGCAAAAGCCTTTGGAAATTCTCGCTGGCGCGACGGATAACATTTCTGAAAACAATCTGGATTTTAAGATTTCTTATGACCGGAAGGACGAGCTTGGAAAACTCTGTATCTCTTTTGAGAAAATGCGGCTGGCATTATGGAACAGTAATACGGAGCTGTGGCGCCAAATAGAAGAGCGCAGGCGCCTCAACGCCGCTTTCGCACATGACTTAAGAACACCCCTGACTGTCTTAAAAGGGCAGAGTGAAATGTTGATCAAATATGCGCCAAGGATGACCGAAGAAAAAATCATCGAGACTGCAGATATGATGAACCGCCATATCCTAAGACTTGAAAACTATGTCATGATCATGACAGATCTACAGCGTTTGGAACATATCGAGATCCAAAAACAGCCCGTTGACCGGAATGATCTCTTAAAACAGATGAATACGACCGGTACATCCCTGTGTAAAGAAAAAGATTTCCGTTTTAATAATATGCTTTCCTCTCACACAACAATGGAACTGGACATATCCATCGTCATGCAGGTCTATGAAAATCTTTTGGCAAACGCTATACGCTTTGCAAAGCATGCCATCACTGTCTCTGTCTTTGCCGCAGATGAATTGTTCCAAATAACCGTATCCGACGACGGAAACGGATTTACGGCAAAGGACCTTACGGAAGCAGTCAGACCTTTTTATAAATCCGATAAAGAATCGGGTCATGAACATTTTGGCATGGGTCTGAATATCTGCAAGATCCTCTGCGAAAAACACGGCGGATTCCTGAAACTGGAAAATAGGGACGGCGCACAGGTAACGGCTGCTTTTCGATGTGGAGCATGAATATCTGACCGCGTAGATAAAAAGTTGAAAATTCCGGACTATAGTATGATCAACAGGCGGTAGTCAGCCTCCTGTCAGCATAACTAGGTAATTGCGAAACAAGTTCAAAATCTTGATTCCAATAGGGTAAAGGCCCGGT
>RYVZ01000002.1 GCA_003979345.1 Lachnospiraceae bacterium | reverse complement strand
AGATGTGTATAAGAGACAGTACATGAATAGTTATTTTGAGAACAGTAATAAAAAACTGTTGCATAGTAAATATGTATTTGATATAATTTTTTTACTCACGTTTGGTGCAAGATTGAAAAATAGATTTTTCAATCTGCAAGTTTTATGCTACGCAAAAACTTGAGCCATTAGCTACTCCTGAAAAGCAGTCGTAGCATGGAGGCTAAACATGAGAATACCACAACTATATTTTAATTACATCTATGGAGGGAAAGCATATGAAAAAGAGATGGGGAATCAGCCTGCTCATCGCCTTCGTTGCGGTCATTATGTTGCGGCTTCCGGTATCTGCCGCAGGGAATACCGTGACAGTACATTTCTGTAACATTCAGGGCGATCAGGTCGTTGTTGCCGCAACCGGAAGCGCTGCGGGCGATGACGGACAGTATTACTTATTTGCGCTGCAGCCATACGAGACTGCAGTCGGCGTCAGACAAAATTATTGTGCAACCGGTACGCTGGGAGCAGACGGCATCATCTATTTTACCACACCGTTAAATCTTGATACGCCCGCTTCACAGCTGTATTCCAGATTTGTCGTGACCGTAAAGAGCGGCGGAACCTTTGTTCCGGTAAGTAATGAGATGTATATCCTCAATCCGGAAGCCGCTGCAACCAAGGCAACTGTCAGCATTTCCGAGGCTACCGGAAACAAGAAGGGCATCACGGCATACTGGCCGTATGCGCATATCCTCTCGGATCTCGGCGTCGGATATGCCGGAACAACAGTCGATACGGCTGCGTTCTTTAACGGCGGAGGCATCAATTATACCCACAACGGCAAGACTTTTTCCTTTAACGCACAGGAAGTAAAGGTTTTGGATACGATCGTTGGTCTTTACAACGCGCAGAATGCTGATGTCTGCATGATCATCGTTAACAGCTTCTCGGCAGGAACTGCCGACATGATTCATCCGGGCGCACTTGGCACCGGTAAGAACCCTCATTTCTATTCCGTCAATGTCACTACCCAGGCAGGCGAGGAGAAGTTTGCGGCATTTATGTCCTTCCTTGCAAATCGTTATAGCGGCGGCAAGCTTGGTTCCGTACAGAGCTTTGTCATCGGCAACGAAGTAAACAGCAGCGACTCCTGGCACTATGCGGGTGAGATTTCTGCGGAAGCATTTGCTGTGGATTATGCAACCCAGTTCCGCGTGGCATACAATGCGATCAAGAGTCATAACAGCGCTGCAAACGTTTACATCTGCACGGACCAGCGATGGACGCACAGTGACGGCGGCAGCTCTTACGGCGGCAAACCGGTCATCGACGCTTTTAACGCAGAGATCTTAAGAACCGGAAACATTAACTGGGGACTCTCTTTCCATCCGTATTCCGTTCCGCTGACACACAGCAGCTTCTGGACGACGGCTCCCGGATACGGTCCGTTAAAGCTGGTGGACAATACACCTAACACAAAGATGATCACACCGCTCAACATGAATGTTGTGACAGATTACTTCCAGCAGCCGCAGTTCCTTTCACCTGCGGGCACAGTCAGAAACATCATCATTTCCGAGCTTGGCTTTAGCTCCATGGGTGCCGGCAATGACGATAATATTCAGGCGGCAGCGCTCGCTTATTCCTATAAGCTGATCGCAGCAAACCCGTACATTAAGATGGTACTTTACAGCGCCATGCTTGATAATCCGGAAGAGATCGCACAGAATTTGGCTAACGGTCTGATGACCGTAAACGGTGCTCCCAAGCCTGCTTATTTTGTATACCAGATGGTGGATCGCGACAGTCTGAATCAATATGCACCTTTCGTAGGCGTATCCAGCTGGTCGCAGTTGGGCTTACAATGATCCTCTGTAACCGGAAATCAAACTGAAAAATAAGACTTTCAAAATCCATACCATCGTTTTCATGCGGTGGTATGGATTTTCTTAATAGGAATATTACAATGAATAAAAATCAAAACACCAGACAACTCATTCAAAATTTATCAGCTCCGCTTCGGGAAATTTCCCGTTACGTAAGAGAGCATCGCGGCTTAGGTGCCGTATTGTTCGCCCTTCTGCTGCTCGTTTATGGAAAAGCAGCATATTCCAACGACTTTTATGTGGATTCCGAAGTGATCCTCAACAATCCAGGAACCTTTTATAACTGGGGCGGAATCGGCAGATTCGGACTGATCGCATGCAAATGCATCACGGGACTGAAATGGTATAACCCCTACTTTTCCGCCGCTTTGTTCCTGATCACGATGTGGATCGCCGCCATGTGCTGCTGCTGTCTCTTCTCCTATCTTGGTTATGGAAAACGCAGCTATATCAGCCTGATCTTCGTCTGTCTGTTTTTCATTTTTCCCACCTATGCGGACCAGTACATGTTCCGTTTTCAGTCCTTTGAAATCATATTGGCAATGGCGATGATCATTGCAGCGTCTGCTTATTTTTTGCTATTTATGAAAACTAAAAATCCGGCGGCATTTGCTCTTGCCGTCCTTTTGGATGTATTCTCCTATGGCATATATCAGTCCATGGCCAATCTGCAGATCTGCTTTTTGATCGCACTTTATCTGTTTGGCGCGGAACATTCTGCTGCAGCGGCGCAAAAGAAGCAGGTGCTGTGGTCCATCGTTCACTTTATCATTGGTTTTACAATCTATGAAGTGATCTCCGGTTTGTTCTTCAGCGGCGCCTCCTATCTGTCCGATCAAATCGGCTGGTTTTCAGGCGATCTTGCATGGACCATCCGCAATCTGCTCGCATATGTCAAACATGTACTTCTTGCATCCGATGTCTTTTATCCGCTTACCTATGCCGTATGCGTGATTGCCGCAGCCGCGGCTTTTGTCGCTCTTCTTATCAGGAAAGCGCTGAAGCCTTCTCTGTTTATCGGCGTATGCGCCCTGTTAGCATCCCCGTTTTTCCTTGCCCTTGTGACGGGAACGCCGACCGTATACCGCGCACAGTGCATGCTTCCGTTTGTATGCGCGGCAATGTGGCTGTTTTTGGTTCACCTGATATCCTCTTATCTGCCCGGAAGACAGCTCATGCGTTCTCTTTGGATTCTCTTAGGATGCATTCTGCTATTTCTTCAGTCATCCGTGCTGATGAGGATGTTTTATACGCAGGATGTCATCAGGGATGCTGACCGGATCACCGCAGAACAGATCATGCAGCGGCTGGACACATTCAGCGACACCGCCCGTACAAAGCCGGTCGTCTTT
Organism: Lachnospiraceae bacterium; assembly: GCA_003979345.1. GTDB lineage: Bacteria > Bacillota > Clostridia > Lachnospirales > Lachnospiraceae > DLAJ01. The sequence goes on along the minus strand of RYVZ01000002.1, from coordinate 166,627 downwards.
GTCGGACACCTTACGGCAAAAGGAAACGGTTCCTGCTACACCAAAGAACAGGCCGCCTCCTTTCTCTGCTACTCTTTATTTGAGTTTGCCTATGTGGAAGGGGTGCCGGTCGAATATCCAAATTATCATAATACCGGCAGGATTCTGGGCTATTTGGAAACACTCGGCTTTTGCTATGAAATGCCCGACAAAGAAGTAACGGCAGCAGCGGAAGCAGTAAGCATTGATATGGAATGCTGGCCGGCATCCTCCTCCATCTTAGAGACAGAGGCATTTGTTGTCGTCAAGCTGAGCGAATTCTGATATCAAACGATTATTGACAACTTCTGACAAGGATTGCAAACCATTGACGACCTGCAGCTACCGCGTTATAATAAGGATATCATGCAGCTATAAAGCAAAAGAACAGCGTTTTTCACATCTATTTGGGCTGCAAAAGAACGGCATGGAGGATTATTATGAGAAAATGCATCAGTAAAAAAGTAATTGCCATTCTGCTTCTCACGGCAATGGCGGCAGGCACCGTGGCAGGATGCGGCAAAAAAGAAAATGATACCCGCCAGGACAACTCTAATTCAAGCATTGTCATACCGGTAGATTCAGAGATCGACGAACCCGGCGGACCGGACAGTACAGAAGATGTTACTCCCGATTCGGCACCGCCTGAGGAAGAAGAAGTCCGCGAGGGGATGTACCGCAGCGAACTAACCAATGAATGGATCGATGAAGATCTGAAAGATCAGAGACCTGTAGCGATCATGGTCGATAATGAATCCATTGCACTTCCTCACTACGGGCTGACAGAGGCAGATATCGTATATGAGATCATGAACAGTACCGCGAACAACCGCGTGACCCGTCTGATGGCTGTTGTAAAGGACTGGGGCGCTATTGAACGGTTTGGAAGCATCCGGAGCACCAGACAGACGAATATTATGCTGGCTGCCGAGTGGAACGCGGTGCTCTGCCATGACGGAGGTCCTTTCTATATTGACGAGTGGATCGCCAGAAATTATTCGGCAAACTTCAGCGGCGGCTTCACACGCGTAAAAAATGGAAAGGCTTATGAGTTCACCGAATATGTATGCGCCGGAGATTTGGAAGAGCGTTTCAGCAATTCCCGTTATTCGACCGAGTACAATGACTACTATCCAGGACCTCATTATCTGTTTTCCAATACGGAACTTGACCTGTCCGACGATGCAGACTCGATTGCCTGCACGGAAGTCGATCTCAGCGCCGTATTCCCGCATAACGAGTCCAAACTGATCTATAATGAAGAAACCGGAACCTACGATTATTATGAATATGGGGAGGCACATCTTGATGCACAGCATGACGATGCACCGCTGACCTTTAAGAATCTGCTGTTGCAGGATACCACCTTTGCCCAGCTCGATCCGAACGGTTACCTGATCTACAATGCAATTGATACGTCCGAGCGCTCCGCATACTATATCACAAACGGACGTGCAATTGAGGTCGTATGGGTCAAGGAGTCCGAGACGTCCCCTACCATTTATTTGGACAAGCAGACCGGAGAGCAGATTGAGATCAATACCGGAAAAACCTATGTCGCACTGATACCCAGCGACTCATGGAATAAGATCGTACTTCAGTAATAAAAAGAGTTTCCTCATTTCTTCTAATATGTCAAAATTCCAACAAAAAAGCTGCGCTTATACGCAGCTTTTTTTGATATATTCTTCAATCGCATCTTTCCAGTGTGCAAACCGGAAATCCGTCGTCATGCGCAGCATATAATTGTCCAGCATCGAATACGCCGGACGCTTGGCAGGCGTCGGATATTCCGCAGTCGTGATCGGTTCCACCTGCGTGCTCTTTCCCGCAAGCCGGAAGATCTCAGACGTAAATTCTGCCCACGAACAGCTTCCCTCACAGGTACCGTGAAACAATCCGTAATTATCTGTCGGAAGCAGATAAGCGATCGCCGCCGCCAGTTCCTTCGCACTGGTCGGATTTCCGATCTGGTCTTTTACGACACGCACCTTCTCGTTTGTCTCGGAAAGCTTTAACATCGTGCGCACAAAATTTTTACCCTCACCGTAAAGCCACGCCGTACGGATAATGAAATAATGGTCTGCAAAATCACGCACAAACTGTTCTCCCGCAAGCTTTCCCGTCCCATATGCGCTGACCGGTCCCGTCGCATCGAACTCGTTTAACTCACGGTTTTCCGTCCCCGGAAACACATAATCCGTCGAAATCTGAATCAGCTTTGCTCCGGTTTCGGAAGCCGCGATCGCCAGATTCCGCGGACCGATCGCATTGATACGGAATGCAAGGTCTTTTTCTGATTCACACTTATTGACATCCGTATATGCCGCACAGTTCACGATCGCATACGGCTTTACCTTGCGCGCAAACGACAAAACCGCATCCACATTCGTAATGTCAAGCTCTCCGACATCCGTATTCACGCATTCATACTCCGTGCTTGTCCCATAATATTGGTTCATTGCATGGCCAAGCTGCCCTCCGCAGCCCGTAATCATGATTTTTTTCATATCCCGACCACTCCTTTTTCCATATGAAATCATAGATTTCATTTGTAAATACTGACTTTCTATTTTTTTCCATTGTAGCCCATCTGACGCAAACTGGCAATCCCAAGCTTTTTCAGAAAGCCAAATTCTTCACTCCGTCTGTATACAAGATAATACCCCAAATTCGGAATACTCATGCATAGAAGCATGTCAATGAGCAGCGCGCCGATACCGCCAAACGGTATCATGTTTGAAATCACGATACAAAACGCACCAAGCAGCGCCGAAAGAAGCACCGCCTTGGCATAGCCTGCAAAATACGTGCGCGGCGGCATGGAAAAAGCCTGCCGGTAGATGAGACACGGATCGTACCACCATGTCGTCAGAAGCCAGCTGATGATCGTTCCGGCAATCACACCCGCAAGACCGATGTAATGCACAAGCACGATCGAGATCACGATATTGAGCGCCGCCGTCGCTACCGGACGCGCTTTTCCCTTCCAGAACAAACCGCAGGCATCACGGTAAATGAATGAGGTCCGTTGAAATCCGTTCATGACAAAGTAAAACACCTGTAAAAAGACAAGCTCCGGCGAAAAAACCCGCGACTCGCCAAAACACAACTGTATCACCGGATTTAAGAAGAGCAAGAGTCCGATACCCAAAAATGTATACACCCAGTAACATAAAAGCTGAATACAGCGGAATACCAGTTCATTATGTTCTTTGGTATCCTCCGCATAATAATTGCCCACGGTCGCAGTCACGCCGCCGAACAACTGCATTGCGACCTGAGATATACCTGAAATAATGATCTGATAATTTCCATACAATGCGACAGTTTTCACATTGATGAACGCCGATATGACTATATTGTCCGTTGAATTAACAATAGTCGTATTGATCTTGAACAGCGACATCCCCGACACATCCTGAAACAGGCTTTTCTTTTCCTCTTTATCCAGTCTTCGGCAGCTTTTTTCTTTCAGATACGGATATCGCCTGTCCACCTCCCGCGCGGAAAACAAGTTCACAAGCACCGCCGAAAGCAGCCCGATTGCCGAGTAGATCAAAAAGTCCCGAAACAGCATCAAAGATAAAAGCTGCAATGCGGTCACGATCAGATTCGCGATTACATGATAGAAACGCACGATATAAAGCTTTTGATCCGCCTGTAACAGAATCGCCTTATATCCCCAAAACCAATAGGAAAACGCGGACTGCAATACATAAAGCAGATAAACGACACGCACGTCAACAAGTCCGGTCGTTCCCGTCATCAGATGCGGCAAAAGTGGAAGCAGAGCCGCTCCTAATCCTATCACGACCCAGCCTATCACAAAATATGCCCTGCGGAAATAATGCATGACGGCCTTGATCGTCTCGCTGTCTCCACCAGAAAGCGGCTGATACAGCCGGAAGCAGACTGCTGTAGATAAGCCTAATTCCGTCAGGCTTAAGATGGACAAAATATTGGTGAACAGACTGGAAATACCCAAATATTCATCGCTTAAAAAGCGGATGAATACAACACGCCCGACAAACTGCAGCAAGCCGACAAGCAGCGTACCCAAACCGCCCGCAAGGGTATTCACAATTGCTTTTTTACTCCTCATAAATGCAGCCTCTCCCGCAATGCTTTCCGATACATTTGACGCTTCTTTTTCTTTTTTCCCTTTACAATCAGAGAATAGTCGCCCTGCTCACCGAGCACACAATCCGCTATCGCTTGACATTCTTTCAGATCATCGGACATTTGCGGTCTCCCGTTTCTCATATCGCCGGGCGCTTGGGGTTCCACGCGGCTTTGCCCGTCCTGTGTGCAGCAGAATGCATCTTTCCATGTCGTATGCTGCGATTTGCAGACCGCCTCCGCGGTTGACGGAAACGTCTCAAATACATCTGCGCAGTGCTCCCATGCCGCTGCGCCGCGCTCCGTATAGATCAGAACGCTGTTAGAGCCTCGCCAGTCGCTGTTTTTCCCTGTATAGTTATCCCCGACGGAAATATCCGCCTGCCTGTTCAGTTTATCACCGCAGGACACGCAGCGCCTCCCCCGGAAAAAGTCTTTCACGATCATGCGCTCCTTTGCGCTGACGTCGATACTGCTCCCGTCCTCAAACGTAAGGCGCATATTGCCGGGCCATCCTCCTGCACGCTTATCCCGAAAATACAATCCGGTCAGCCTGCCTCGCTGCGGCTCTTTTCTTCTATAGCGTTCCCTGAAATAATCATAAATCGAATACGTCTGCATACGGTCACAAAACAGCCCTATGACCAGCACCTGATCCCTGTTCCTGCCGGAAATCTTCAAAGCCTCCAGAAGCCCGTAAACAGCGCAGGCAGTTCCCACATAAATCGTGCGTTTATCCGGATTTGACAAAATCCCCTTTACAGCATATTGCTGCGATACCGGCACATAGCGCGATTTCTGTGTCCCGCTAAGATTCTCTCCTGCCGCAAATTCGCGTGTAAAAAGCTGTCCGTCGTCGGTAAACGCCTCTGCCAAATAAGCATTATCATAGATGCCGTCCTGCAAAAGCCGCTCCACAAGCGCCGTCACCGTACCGCCGCTCGTCCCGCCAAGCAGGATCCGTTCCTCCTTCGCACGCGCAGTCAATACCCGCTGCGGCTTTTGGAACGAAACCGCCTCCGCCCCTGCACCGCCATAGCAGACGCGCGCACATCTGCCGCAGTGCAGGCATGCCTCCTCATCGATCACCGGAAGATAATATCCGTCTTTCCGCTCATACCGGATACAGTCTGCCGGACAGACCGCTGCACAGATGCCGCATGAAACGCATTGCCGGTCATCTGCGATCCCCATTACATTCGCATGTCCACGTTTTGTTTCTTCGATACGGGTATCGTTCGAAGGTCTTGAATCCTTTCTATCGCTTGAAAGATTCAAATTCTTCAAGTTATTCGAATATTTCGAATCCTTTGAATCTTCCGAATCTTTCCTATATTTCGATTTGTTCAAAACGTCAAATACATTTTCGCGCTGAAGCCCGCCCAGACGTTCCCGGATCAGTGCCGCCTCTTTTTCATAGTTTTCTTCCATCAGGCGGATCCGTGCTTTTGCATCGCCCGGCTCTGCCGTTCTCACGTCCAATCCATATGCTTCCTGCCCGAACAATTGCATCAGCTCCCGATATTTGACCGCCCACCCCGGCACGATACACGGCGTTCCCGCCTTATAAGCGTGTACGACGGCATGATAACGGGACGCCACGAGATAGTCAAACCGTTTTGCAAGCTCACTATACGCGAAACAATCAAATTCATATGCAAGCAGCACGACCCGCCCGTCTTCTCTGTAATGCTCCTTAAGCGCGGTACAGCATTTCTGATCCTGCGCCGCATGCCGGATGAGATACACCGTCCTTCCCATCGCTAAAAAAGTATCGATCATACTTCCGTACAGCGCATTCATTTTTTCCGGCGTACTGCAGTCCTCGTTGCGCACATTCGGCAGAATACCGACGCTGTGCGGTCTGATCTGTGCGATTGCCTGCTCCGCCTCCGTCTGCTTAGGCATATCCCGAAAAAGTACTTCCCTGTCCACACCGCGGTTTACCAAAACCAAATCCGCGGCATACCGGATACACGGTAAATGATAATGCGCACGCATCAGCTCAAAGCCCTGCATTTCCCTGCAATAAAACACTTCCGCATAGCCAAGCCACTTTTTTAAGATACTCCCCACCGCCCGCTGCCTCAGCCCCGTCCATGTAAACGGTCCGAAGGACTGGGGCATAAAATAAATAGGTACCTTCATTCGAAACGCCCGTCTCGCACGATACGCCGCAAGCAAATTCGCCAGAACACCCCAATGTGAGCCAAATGTATAACCGCTGACGTCCACGATCATTTCGACGTTTCTGCGGATGTGCGCCGCATCGCCGTGCCGGTCCAGTCTGCCGTAGCGGTGCTGCACCAGTTTATATTTTCTTCCAAAAAGGCATACGCTGTCACGAAATAAAAAGCGATAGCGGGAAAGCTCCTCGTCGCTCCTTGCCGCATCCACATCGGAGATCACAACCACTTCCCTGTCAGGAAAACGCCGTTTGATCTCGTCTACTGCAATGAACGTCATTGCCTGTGCCCCTTTATTGATTAGGTTCCCTCCCGTAATCAGAATGTATCCCATGATAATCCCATGCCTCTCCTTGACCCGTTGCCTCTGATTTTCCGTTATCACCGTTTATCTCCACCAAACAGCCCGCGATAAAGCTGCTCGACAGCATCCGTGTTGAGACGTGCCGGAAAATGCTCTTTCGCATACCGACAGGCATTTATCCCCATACGGCTGACTTCCTCCGGACATTCCAGAAAATAGCGCATCTTTTCCGCAAGGGCATCTGCATTTCCGCTCTGAAATAAAAACCCATTTTCGCCGTCCGTGATCAGTTCCGGCGTCGCCCCGCTGTCCGCGCCGATCACCGGATTAGACGAAAGCATCGCCTCCGCCGTCACCCTGCCAAACGCCTCCATGCCGGAACAGACCAGTTCCACATCAGTCGTTTTTCTAAGCTTAACCATATCAGACACATGGCCGGTAAATGTGACCATACCCTCCGGCAGTTCCCGCGCTTTTGCACGCAGATGTGCCTCAAACAACTTCGAGGACTTTAATGCTGACGGCGCGCCCGCGATCAAAAGAAGAAAGCCGCCGAAACCCTGTTCGCGAAGGATCCTGCAAGCCTCAATCGCAAGCTCCTGATGCTTTCCCTCATGGAAATTTCCGGCAATCAGAAACGTGACCGTGTTTTGTCCATGCGCATTGTCCGCTTGACGCCCTTGCGCTTTATACGCACTGTTCATCTGCGCTATGTCCGTCTCATTTCGTTCAGCCTCGTATTTTTCGTTTAAGTATTTCTCTGATATACCATTATAGATGACCTCGGCACACTCATCGGGAATCTCTTTCTCATAATAGTGCCGCAGGCACTTCGAGATGAACACGATCTTTCCCGGAACGATGCGGGCGCGGCGCATACTTTTCTCCCTTCCCATCAAATAACTTAATCCGTAGTCTATATCGCCAAACTCTCTGAAATGCCACACATGCGGCAGCGCACACCGCAGCGCCGCACGCGCACCGACATCGATCGCGCTTGAATTGGAATGAATGAGCTGTGTATGATTTTTTCTGGCAAAAGATGCAATGCGGCGCACTGCAAACGGTTCTGCCAGATATAATACGCGGAACAAAAACTTAGGCAGCGGATTCCAGGCTTTCGGCATCATCCACCATCCAAAAAAAATATGTTTGACCGGAATTCCCGCCTCCTTTAAGGAACGTCCGACCTGCCCCGATCGAAAAGGCAGGATGACTGCCACCGTATGTCCCCTTTGTTTCATATCTGATACCATCGTGATTAGAGATTTCGATGCGCCGCCCAAATTGCGCTCATGCGCTACATAAAGGATGTTCATTCCGCTTGTGATACCCTTTCCCCGCTGTCTTCATACGGTTAATGCCTCTTTTTTACCACAATTTTGGCATGTTTCCCGTGCCTGCGCTTCTTCCGCGTTTCTCCGTATCGGTCCGGCTTTCGGTTATGTTCTTTCGTTTTTCATACCTTCCGTATCGTCCGCAGCTTGCATATCTCTCATGCATCCCGCACTTTCAGCAGTTTCCTTGCCCTGCATTTCCTTTTCCATGTCGCATGCTTTCCCCATGAGTTCCGCCTCTAACCGCTTGACCCGCTCCTCACTGAGCGCCGCAGACTGTACAAGCTGCTTGATTCGTTCAGACTGCCTTGACACAATGACAGTCAGGGCAAACAACAGACAGACAGAAAATAAAAATGCCACCAGATACAACGCGTTGACAGGCGTCGCAATTCCAAGAAGATCCGCAAGGACGGACAAAAGTTTTGGAAAACAATCTACGATAAGCGCCGCAAAAGAAACCGCCAGCCACGGCAGCGCATATTTCAGTTCCATTTTCCTTTTTCGGACCAGACGGACGATATACAGCATCCCGAGCAGCAAAATTGCCGCTCCGATCATTTGTAACTTCCACATTGCCTCAATATCTCCTCATATTCTCGATCAAAATCGCAAAGGTTACTTTACACATATAATAAATGCTTTTCGTGAATGAAATAGAGGATTTTCCGTTTTCGCGCTCGCGCATCTTCACCGGCGCTTCCCCGACCCGTCTCCCCCTGCGCAGCAGACAGACAACGCTCTCCGGTTCCGGATAATCTTTCGGATAGTTCTCGGCAAAGGTTTCGATCACACTGCGATTTGCCATGCGCATCCCCGACGTCGGATCCGTGATCTTTTTTCCGGTCGAAAAACGGATGAGTCCGGTAAAATAGCGGATTCCCATGCGCCTTGCGCCGGACGACTGAAATCCCTCATGCAAAAGGAACCGCGACCCGATCACCATGTCAAGCTCCTCATCCACAAGCTTCTTTCTCATATCCGCTAGATACGCGGCGTCGTGCTGTCCGTCGCCGTCGAACTGTACCGCAACGTCATATCCGTTTTGCGCGGCATAGCGGTAGCCCGTCTGTACTGCGCCGCCAATCCCCAGATTGACCGGCAGATTTAAGACATGCAGTCCTTTCTGCGCGCACAGCTCCAGCGTATGATCCTGCGAACAGTCGTTGATGATGATATAATCAAAATCAGGCGCGTTCTTCTGAATATCCTGCACCGTCTTTTCGATATTTTGTTCTTCATTATACGCCGGTATCATGACAAGACTCTTCATCGGCTCTCTCCCACGAAACGATCGCTGCGCGAAATACCGCTCCTACGGACTTCCTGCTCAGACTACCACCACTCAGAACAACCGCTTCCCCGGCTCTCCGCTCTGACTGCCACAGACAAAACTCTGCTTCGCCGGCTCCCCTACACAAACTGCCGCAGCACGCGCAGCGTCCTGCACACATCCGTCACCCATGCGAAGCGCATTCCGTTTTCCCTAAGCGCGCGATGCCCCTCTTTCAGCGACAGCAGATACGCGGATAGTCCCTGATTGCTTGTTCCGCCATAATTCATGCGGATCAATACCTCGGGAACATACGCAAGCTTTATCTGACCGTCTTTTAAGCAGCGCACCATAAATTCATAATCCGCCGAAATGCGGTAATCCGTCCGGTACACGCCGTAACGCTCGTACACCTCCCGCCGCACATAAAACGTCGGATGCCCCGGCATCCAGCCGAACCGGAGATTTCCCTGTCCCTGCCGCCATTTTCGGACTACTTTTCCATCCCTTATGTAATCCAGATCGGCATGCACGCCGTCCGCCTGCTCCCGCTCCATCGCTTCCACCAGTTTCCGTACGGCGCAAGGCGTACTGAATTCATCAAAACAGCAGCCGATCACATCCCCGTCCGCCATACGAATCCCTTTATTGATCGCATCATAAATCCCGTGATCTGGCTCCGAACAGATTTTCATCCGGTCCCCAAACCATTCTTTCGCCTCGCGAAGAACCTGAGGCGTCCGGTCTTTGGATGCGCCATCCACCACGATATATTCCAAATTTTCGTAATCCTGCCTTTTTACCTGCCGGATAACCTGTTCCAAATGATCCGCATCATGATAAGTCGCCGTAATGATCGAAACTTTCAGTCCCATCGGTAAAACTTCCCTTTGATTCCCAGATGGACGTCGCCCATCCACTTTTATTCTGATATTGCCATTCTCCTTCGAATGCCTCTATCATACCACAATCCATTTGCGGTTTCAATCCGAACAGAATACGCCTCTCCGCATTCGCGTATCCGTTCATTACCTGCTTTGAACCGTTATTACGCCCGGCACGCAACAGACCTGCCTCAGTCAGCCCGCCAAAGCATTCCCTTCAACCTCACAGATAATAAGGCACGATCAAAAGCTTCCAGTTCGCGTACAACAACAGCCCTGCCACCACGGTAAACAGGATCATGTAATAGCTTTCCCTGCTCCGCTTCCATGCGAGCCGTCTGTTCATAAAGCAGATAAAAAACAGAAAGAGCACCGGCGTAAAATAGCGGTTCTGCACGCCTTCGATCACACGGCTTCCAACCGCGTTAAAAGACAGATACAGCGATGTCCACACCACTGCCGACATGCCAGACACCATAGTGATAAACAGAGCCTTATTTCCCGCTTTCAGATGTTCCTGGCGCTCGTGCGGACATCCGGCAAGCGCCGAAAAGCATACCGCCGCAAAGAAAATCCATGTGCATAAGGTTCCGGGCGTACCCAGATACGCATACATCAGAAACTGGTCTTTTCCCGTAAACCAGTCCGCGATCCGCACGAACATAGAGGACAGCAGCATTCCGGCATAAGAAAACGGCGCGCTGAAAATATGCCTGATCTGCCCCAGCATATTCGTCCCTTCGGTGCGCGTATCGCCTGCATGGGCAAGCGTTTCCATCGCGGAACCGCCGACCGCGGATTTGCCAAGCACTTCATAAAGCATGCACAGACATAGTACAGTGAGCGCGCCCCGAAAGATCCATGCCGCGCACTTTGTCGGAAATTTCTCATTTCCAAGGAACAACAGCAGCAGCCCCATCAGCATATACACCGGTTTCGCATAACTGCCGATGATCAGACACAACAGGATCGCCGCCATATCACGTGGGCGCACCCGCTCCTTCGGCGTCAAAAATTCATTCACGGTCAAAACCATGGCAAGAAGCAGAAAACTGTTCACACAGGCGTCATAGCAGAACTGCGACGCGGAAAAAATACTATTTGGCAAAAGCGCAATCACCAATACAAGTCCTTTTTTCTGCTTTGCTTTCCGGATCGCAAAAAAGCACACCGCCGTATACATCAGCAGATTGCCTAATTTTCCAATCATCAGCATGACTGCAAACGGCAGCCCAGCCATTCTTGCCGCCGCAATGCAGACCGCCATCGGCAGATATGCGCGCCTGTCATAATAGACCATCTTCGTCTGCCGGTACACATCCGCTGTATCATAATCATGAATGCTCTCCAGATAGGACTCCGCCTGCACCCGCTCGAAACGGTTATGAAATTCCGGCGCCGTCAGCGTCTTTAATTCCAAAACCGCCTCCGTGTCATAAACTGTCCCGACAAACGAAAGATTCCATGTCTTACTGACATGCGTCTGCTCATCATAGCTGATCTGGTTCGTTCCGGTCATCAGGATCAACTGAATCCCCGCAGTTAATGCGATCGCCGCAAATGCATACTCCGGTTTCCCTGAGACGATCCGCCTTCCCATCCATAAGAACGCCGCCAGCCCGAACAGGGAAATGAAAAAAAACATTCGGTACGGGCTCCACTCCACAAAATTTTTCGCCGTTATCACACCGCCCGCCGCAGGTACATCGGAGAAGCTCAGCACAAGCCCTGCCGCCTCTGCACGAAGATTCATCACGCTCACGCCAAGCTTTGGCGAAATACTGCCTGTCCGCTCTGAAATTTCATTTCCCTGTCCGTCCAGCAATATCAGCCGGTAATCCACGGTCTTCTCAGCCGCCAGCTCCACGCGCACTGTCTTTATGTAATGTTCTTCCCGGAGATCCAGCCGCGTCTCCTGACTCCCCTGCTCAATGGCACCGCTTGCCTGATACCGCTCCTGAAACATTGCGTGCCGGTTAAAAAAGAACGCTTCAAGCAGCACGGAAAGCGCAAGCACCGACACGATCGTCAGTGGGATCCTAAACCTCCGAAGCCATGTTTTTCCCTTCATGCGCACGCCTCCTTTCCGTGGTCTTTGCCCATCGTCAGCGCGACGCAGACAAGCAGAAGGCATACCAGTTTCGCGTCAAAAAGCAGTGGATATGTCTCTCTCATACAAACATAATATAAAAGCAGATCGCCGTCATACTGTTCTTCATTTACGACGGTCAGGCAGTCATTCAGATCTCTGTTCGTTGCGATCAAAGAAGGATACGCAGCTTCCCCCTCCGCAGGAACATAACGTATGGCAAAAATCAGCTCTCCGCTCAGTTCTCCTTCATGTGACAGCGGGATATAGGTATATGCCCTGCGCATATCCGCGCTAAGCGGCACGCTTCCCTGACCGGCATAGATCTGCTCTCCTGCTTCGTCCACACACCATACATCGACGAATAACTGCCCTCCCGGACGGTTTTCCGCCCCCCAGTCAGCGCAGGGCTGTATGCCCTCCACATGCTGTTCTTTTGAAAAAAAAGATATAAGCACGATCGTATCCGGCGTGAGTGCGATCTCCCGCTCCTGTTCCCCTTCTTCCAGCCTCACATGAAGTTCTCTGGTGTCATAGGCAGTTTTGGGAAACAGACTGCTCCACACAAAAACAAGCGCCGCCAGCGCGGCGCCTGTCCAGACCCATATCCGTTTTTTCTTAAGGATCCATTTTTTCATAGTTCTTCCTTATTTCTTTCCAAGCTCAAGCCTGTTGACTGCTGAGAAGATCGCGCGCACGGATGCACGGGTGATATTTGAGCTGACTCCGACACCATAGGTGACCCTTCCGTCATCAGCGCTCAGAAGATGAATGTACGCCGCCGCCTGAGAATTGGAACCGCTCTGCAGTGCGTGCTCTTCATAATCCAAAATCTTAATCGCAAAGCCGAGTGTTTCCTGCAGCCCCCGCTGTACGGCGTCAAGCGGTCCGTTGCCGACTGCCGTATACGACTTTTCCTCACCGTGATCCGTATACAGGACCGTTACCTTTGTATCAAACTGCGATTCCGTCTCCCCGCTCAGATCATCGACTTTGAGCCTCCTGAAATGAATCGGTTCCTTTTGATCCAGATATTCTTTCCGGAAGCTCTCCATGATCAGATCCGGCGAAACCTCGCCCTGCTTCTCCGAAATATCCTGTATCACGTTCGCAAACTCACGCTGCATTCCCTTAGGCAGCTTGAACCCGAAATAGGTGTCCATGACAAAGGCTACACCGCCCTTGCCCGACTGTGAATTGATGCGCACGATCGGCTCGTATTCCCTGCCGATATCCGCCGGATCGATCGGCAGATACGGCACCTCCCAATATTCATTGCCGCGCTCGCGCATCGCCTTGACGCCCTTATTGATCGCATCCTGATGCGATCCGGAAAATGCCGTAAATACAAGTTTCCCCGCATACGGATGACGCGGATGAATCGGAATCTTGCAGCAGCGCTCATAAATTTCAATGCTCTCGTTCACATGCTCAATGTTTAATTCTGGATCAATGCCTTGGGAAAACATATTATAAGCCACATTCAGAATATCTACATTTCCGGTTCTCTCACCGTTTCCGAACAGCGTGCCTTCCACGCGTTCCGCTCCCGCAAGCATGGCAAGCTCCGCCGAAGCGACGCCGGTTCCCCTGTCATTATGCGGATGCACGCTTAAGATAATACTCTCACGATTCTGAAAATGCCGGTCCATCCATTCAATCCTGTCCGCATACACATTCGGCGTCGTCATCTCGACTGTGGACGGCAGATTGATCACGATCGGATTCTCCTTTGTCGCTCCCCATGTTTCCTGCACTGCGGTACAAATTTCCAAAGAATAGTCCAGCTCGGTTCCGGTGAAGCTTTCCGGCGAGTACTCAAAGGTGATCTTCCCCGGAAAATCAGCCGCATGCTGCTTTACCCATTTCGTGCCCTGTACCGCGATCCGTGTGATCTCATCACGGTTCATTCCAAATACGACGTCCCGCTGCAATGTCGATGTAGAATTATAAATATGCACGATTGCCTGCTTGCACCCCTCTATGGATTCAAACGTACGCGCGATCTGCTCTTCACGGCACTGGGAAAGCACCTGCACCCTTACATCGTCCGGAATCAGTCTCCGTTCCACAAGCTGGCGCAGAAAATCATACTCGATCTGACTCGCCGCCGGAAAACCGATCTCAATTTCCTTAAAGCCCAGTTTTACAAGGTACTGGAACATTTCTATCTTTTCGCCCACAACCATCGGATCGATCAATGCCTGATTACCATCGCGCAAGTCCACGCTGCACCAGACGGGCGCTTTCTGAATTTCCTTGTTCGGCCATTCTCTCTCCGGGTAATCAACGACCGGATTTCTTTTGTAACGCTGATAATTTAACATACTTTTTCCCTCCGATTCCTGTGATATTGATTAGATATCGCCGCTTACTGCAGAGCAGCCGCTTGAAACAGGGACGCTCCGCACTCCCTGTTTCAAGCGCTCGCATTGCTCGCCGTAAATCCGAGCTTTCACGGCTGCCCGTGCAAGCTCGGCAGACGCACTGCCTCTCTTACTCCCTGCGCGATAAGCAGACTGCAAACGCTTTGCGTTCGCAGCTCGCGTTGCTCGCCGCAAAGTCTTTCCCGCACGCCTGCCTGTGCAAGCACGGCAGACGCACTAGAAAGGCTTTGCTACTCTGCTTATCGCGCAAAAAAGTCAGCCCGAAACCATTTCGGGCTGACTTTAACTGCGGCTTTATTCTCCGAGGCCGCTCTCTATCGCATTTACGAGCGTCTTTAATGCCTCATTTTCATCTTCACCCTCACAGGTGAATTCTATTTCATCGCCACATTTTACACATGCGCCAAGCACGCTTAGAACGCTCTTTGCATTTGCTGTATTTTCCCGAAAGGTAAACGTAATCAAAGATTTGAACTGCATAGCCTCCTTGCATAGGATGCCGGCAGGTCTTAGATGTAGCCCCGTCGGATTCTTAATCACTACCTTTTGGCTTACCATAATGTCATACCTCCACTTTTATCTTCTTTGGAGCCGAATCGACCATAACCCCCACGATTACTGCCAATACGACTAGTATAGCATTTTCAGAATGTAATCACAAGCTTTTCTTTAGAGCATACTGTTTTGGATCAGGTCAGCAAGTTTCTGTGCCTCTCTTTGGATCATCGCCTGATCTTTTCCCTCGATCATCACCCGCACAAGCGGCTCCGTTCCCGATGGACGTATCAATACCCTTCCCTCGCCCTCAAATGTCCGGTTCAATTCCTCGATTGCAGCCGCAATTTCCGGATATTCCATATAACTCTCTTTTTTATGGTTGGGAACTTTCGCATTTACAAGTGCCTGAGGAAGTACTTCCATCACGGACGACAGCTCGGATAACGATTTTCCAGTTTCTACAAGTACCTGTAGCAGATGAAGTGCGCTTAAGAGGCCGTCCCCTGTCGTATTTTCATCCAAAAAGATAATGTGACCCGACTGTTCCCCGCCAAGGTTCGCACCGATCTCTTTCATCCGTTCAAGCACATAACGGTCGCCCACTTTTGTCTGCTCAATCGCGATGCCGCGCTCTTTCGCCATCAGCGAAAATCCAAGATTACTCATGATCGTCACAACGATCATATTCTTTTTGAGCGTCCCATTGTTCTTCATGTGATTTCCGATGATCGCCATGATCTGGTCTCCGTCCACCACTCTGCCGTTTTCATCCACCGCAAGAAGGCGGTCCGCGTCACCGTCAAACGCAAGCCCCAGTGCGGCTTTTTCGTAGACGACCCGCGCCTTCAGCTCCTCTAAATGCGTGGAGCCACAGTTGGCATTGATATTCGTCCCGTCAGGATTATTGTGGATTGCCACGATATTTCCCCCAAGGTCTTTCAAAGTCTCCACGGACGTATAAAACGCTGCACCTTCCGCACAGTCCACGACAATCTTCATACCGTCTAAATTAACGGGGACGGACTGGACCGCATGGTTGATGTATTCTTCCCGCGCATCCGTGCGGTACTTGATCTTTCCAACCGATGATCCTGTCGGGAACTTCACGCCCTTCATATCGGAGCGGATCAGGCTCTCGATCTCATCCTCCAAAGAATCCGGAAGCTTATAACCGTTCCCGTCAAAAAACTTGATTCCGTTAAATTCAACCGGATTATGGGATGCGGAAATCACAACTCCTGCATCCACCTTATACTTTCTGGTCAGGTATGCAATGGCAGGCGTCGGGATCACACCAACGTAAACCGCATTTGCCCCCACAGAACAAGCTCCCGCCATCAACGCGTTGGCAAGCATGCCGCCCGATATTCTCGTATCACATCCAACCATGATCGTTGGCTTATGATCCCGCTCCTTTGTCAGTACATAAGCCCCCGCCTGACCTAGCTGCATCGCCAAAAGCGGTGTCAGTTCCTCATTTGCAACGCCCCTTACGCCATCTGTTCCAAACAGTCGTGCCATATTGTTCCGATTCCTTTCCCATTTCTGTTTTGATATCCCGCACACCGCAGGATCTGTCGTTATCCGCCTGTGAAATCATCAGCAGACCTTTATTCACTTTCCTCCACGATCTTTGTAAGCTCAATGGATACATACAGCATTTGTACCTGTGTGACGCGCTCTGGCATTTGGAAGACCGCCTCGACCGAGTAAACGCCATCCGCAGGTTCCGATATGCCCTGCGACTCAAAATAAGCACCCAGATCGATCTCTCCGACAAAGCCTGCCTCATCCACTCTCCCCATTACGGTCGGTATCGCTCTGACGCCGATGGACGATCCGCTGTAATTGACAAGTGTATATTCATATCCCTCCGGCACATTCGTGATCTGGATGCGTTCTTCCGGAATTGTCAGGTATGATACCTCAAGCGGCTCGATCCCTACCATGACACCCAATAATCCTGTATGCTCCTCATCCGCAATGCTGACCCCCGCCGGCAGATAATCCGCCACCGTGATCATCGCATGCAGGGAATCTGTCTGTCCTGTTACGTTAAGTGCCTCCGCCGGAATATTGATGCTGGTGATCGTATCGATCACGTTCTGCGGACCCGCGATCGTAATCCTGTCATACGTTCCCGTTATCACACCTGTCTGCTCATAACCCTCCGCCGGCGTTCCCGATACCTGATAGGTAAACGGTACACTCTTGGTAGCAAGGATCGAAACCTTCACTTCAACAGACGAAATATTAAACTGAAGGCTGTCATCCTCAATCTTTTTATTATCCGCATCATAAAGAACAATGCTTGCCGTCGTGCTTACGTCACTTGTCATGTCCGTCACATCTATCACAGCCTGCACGGAATGCACCTGGTCGATCACGGATTCCGGCCCTCTCAATCTCACAACCGTCTGTCCTGCCGTTACCGTACCCGTCAGGTATCCCTCCGCAGGAGTTCCGATTGTTGATATCTGGATCGGAAACTGTTTTTGTCTGACATCCTCAATGTTCAATTTCAGAAATTCCGTATTGGACGTAATGCTGTCAATCTGATTGCTGTAGCGGTTGCTCGATAACTTAATCGTCACCAGATTCGTGACACTGACCTCTGACAGATCGGCAACCGCATGAATATTATCCCTGTCAAGCTGGTCTAATACAGAGCGTTTTGCGCGGACCGTTACATTGACCGTATTCGTATTCTCCAGGATCTGGTATACTTTTCCCTCATCGGTAATGGCATCTGTATTTACAAGCTCGACCGGAATCCCGACAAACCTTTGTTCATCGATCGGATCATTGATATTCATGACGATCAGCCAAAGAATCGATGCGCAAATGACCGACAGAAATTTCAGCCCGAGATTTTGTGTAAACCACTTTTTCATACTTTGGACTTTCCCTTTCTCACACGGTGTCTCTTTTCGTCACCACCCGGCTTATCCTGTATCATCGCGATCTTCTCCCTGACGCCGTCAGCGTCCAAATCCCGATACAGTTCTCCTTTATAAGCAACGCTGACATACCCGGTTTCCTCCGATACGACCAGCGTTAAAGAATCCGTCGCCTCAGAAATACCAACCGCAGCACGATGGCGTGTTCCCAGTTCCTTGCTCAGATCACGATTATCCGACAGCGGAAGATAACAGGTCGCCGATGTGACCCGCTCCCCGCGCACAATGACCGCCCCATCATGAAGCGGTGTGTTATGTTCAAATATATTGATCAGCAGCTGACTCGTAACAAGACCGTCCACCGTAATTCCGGTCCTCTCATATTCTGCAAGAGAATTCGTCTGCTCCATGACGATCAGGGCACCAGTCCTCACCCTGCCCATTTCAAAGCAGGCGCGGATAATCTCGTTCACTGTACGATCCGAATATCTGCCGCCTTCCTTGCGCGTCGTGTCAAAAGGCAGGACCGAACTCAAAAAGTTCTTACTGCCAAGCTGTTCGAGCGCTTTGCGCAGCTCCGGCTGCATAATGATCACAACCGCAATCGCCGCAACACTGATCACGTTCTCCGCAATCCATAAAATCGTCGTCATGTGGAAAAATGCCGCAACTCCGATAAAGACCAGTATGACAAGAACTCCTTTCAGGAATGCCCATGCCCTGGTGTTCTTGATCCACACCATGATCTGGTAAACCAAAAAGGAGATGATTAAGATCTCAACGATATCCGTTGCCTTAATGTAATTAGGTATGTGCACTTCGGACAGGTATTTGTCCGCAAACGCCGTAAATCTTCCCATGCCGATCCCATCTGTTCCCTGTCTTATTTTTCATTGTGCTCCCGCAGCCGGTTCACTCCGCTGACCGTATTACTTTTTTTGGTCTGCTGCTCTTTATGTGTCGTAGTCCCCTGCACGCCTTTCGTGGCCGAGGGTCTTGTCGGCATGCTGCTTCTTGCGGGAATACGTTCCCCGGCCTGAGCAGCTGTCCCCTGCGGAGACACCTCATGATGTACCGTATTTCCGCTTCCCGTATGCTGTAACGGCTTTCTCGTGTCAAGCTTTGTCACAGTCTTATCCGGGATCGTCACGGACATTTTGGGAACTGCCTTAACATAATAATAGTATTCATCATCTTCAAATTGTATGTGCTCTGTCCGGCTGTAATCCACATTAAACACAAAAAACTGCAGAACCTTTACAATGCCGACCGCTGCAATGCTTCCGACGATCGTTCCTATGATCGAAATATTCGTGTGAAATTTCAGATCACCGACCATCAGGATCACCATACTCATCAGCGCGCCCGTGATCATCGCAATCGTCCAGCAGTGATCCACCGGCATTCTGCGGATAATATAGACAACAATGATCGTCACTGCAAATGCAGCTACCATCATGATCATCGCGCGGTCATGCATGATGCCATCCAAAAAATATCGAAAACGTACAAGCGTGCCGTCCGCATCCAGGGAATGGATCGCCGGCGCATTCCGGTCAATAAAATCCAGTACATAATAAACGATCACGCCGCAGCCGACTGATACAACAGATGAAGGTCCTCCCACCAGCCCCATCGAAAGCGGCATGACCACCGGAATCTTCAGTGCAAAGCAGACAGGTGTCAGCAGTACCGCGATCGTATCTTTCGGCGAAAAACGAAAGTATAACAAGAACAACAGCAGATAGAGTACCAGCAGCACGACCAGACATTCCCACGACAAACTATATACATGTCCGAGCGAAAACGCCGCAGCCATCACAACAATGATATTTAACGGTAGAAACGAACAGAGCAGCGAAACGATCAAAACGACCGCCGTGCTATTGATCTGTGCCATATACCCAAGTTTTTTATTGATCATGAGCAGGGATATCATTGCCGTTACAAACTTCAGCACGGGAACAAGATATACCTCATATTTACTGTAAAAGCTTTTTAATTTTTCTTTGAATACGAGTAGCGTAGCCATAGGTATCCTCTCAATATGACTGTTTCTTTTTATGACTGTTTATTTTTGGACTCGAGCTGATAGAGCTGCGACAGCTGACGCAGCCTGCCCATATATGCCTTCTGTTTTTTCTTTGCTTTTCCATATTTGTAAGAATAAACTACATAGGAAATGAGCGCATACACGACGACCGTCACGATATAAGCGTTCGCCGCCTTGCGCGCAAAGCCCCATAGATCCATTTCATAAATTCCATCTAACAGCGTCTCAAAATGGTACAACACATAAATACCGCACACCAAAAAATACGCGATCGTTGCGCTGATAACGGATTTGAGAACCTGAAGTCCAATATAATCCCCCCTGAAATAACTTCCGATCGCGCCGTTCTTTTTCCCTTCGCCACTCTCATAAGCTGCCATCCGGGTCATCATAATGATTCTTTCTTCGTTTAACATAATTCTCCCGTATCGACTATCTGTCCAGAAATCTCATCTTCGGATTCTCGCGGTCCTGTTTTTTGGGTTCCTGTTTTGGCGGTGCAGGCTTACGGATCGCGCTGTTCAAATCATTTGCCATCTCTCTTTTACATTTTTCGCAGAAACGTCCTGTTTTAATCATGGTTCCGCAGTTTTCACAGCTTACACCGATCGGAGAATCATCCGAAAATGCCAGTCTCTCCTCGCGGATCCATTGCTGGATCTGCGGGATCTCTACATTGCATTCCTCAGAAACCATATTGATCGTCGCATCTTTATTATCCCGGATATAGGTTTTTACCTCCTGAAACTTCTCCTCCTGCTTTTCCCTACAGGATGGGCAGATATGAGGGCCTGCTACATAATTAAAAATTCTTCCGCACTTTCTACAATTTCTGACATTCATAATCCCTGCTCCTTTTCTAGATCCCGTTGCCTGAGGCCAGTGTTACCACATAAATATTCTTTATTCCGGACTGCCTGAGCACGTCTCCGGCGGCGTCCGCCGTACTGCCCGTCGTATAAATATCATCGATCAGTATAATTGTCTTTAATTTTACATCATTTTGTACAAATTTGAAAGCCTTTTTCAGATTTTTTTGCCGTTCTTCCCGATTCAGTCCTTTTTGCGGCGCTGTATTCCGTTCCCGTACAAGCACTTTATCCAAAACAGGGATCCCCAGACGCTTCGACAGCTCCTCCGCAAACAATGCCGCCTGATTATAACCGCGCTTTCTCAATTTATCTTTATGCAGCGGTATCGGAATCAGCGCCTGTGCATGCCATGACTTGATATCTTCTCCAAGTACACGGACTGCCTCCTCCGCATAATAGGAGGCATATTCCTGCCGTCCTTCATACTTAAAACGATACACGGATTCCCGAATATCTTCATAACAAAATACCGATCTTCCACGCGTAAAACAATGTTTCACCGATGCACAGTCAAAGCAATACGCATCCTGTCCTTCGTGCAACGGCTTCCCGCATGTAATACAGTATCGTTCACCCACAGTGCGGATCTGCCCGCGGCAGTCCGGGCATATCAGGCTTGTTTTTCCGGATAGAACCTCGTCACAAACCGCACAGCGCGCAGGATAGAGTAACTTCCAAAACTGATCTGCGGCACACCGCAGACTCCGCTTTCCCCGCATCAAAACCAGCTGCGGTGCTTTCCTCGTTTTTCCATTTCCGTTTTCAGTCTCTTTTCTGCTGCTTTTTCCCATAAATATCCATTTCATCGTACCTCCGTTCCGCCAACAGCCCGCGAATTTGAGCGTCGGCACAAACATCTATGAAAAACGCTGTCCTTTGCGTTTTTCTGGTGTGAAATTTAATACTTCTTAGGCAGTGTTTTTTGCTGCCTTAGAAGTATTTTTCACACTGATAGCTCTCTCATTCTGCAGGCAAGCCCCGTGTACCGCTTCTGCTCATCCACATTCGCGATCATCTGAGCGATCGTCTGTCTGCTTCCCAGAATCGTCACGCATCCGCGCGCTCTTGTAATGCCTGTATAAAGCAGATTGCGGTTCAACAGCATGCGCGGCGCCGTAAGGAGCGGCATGATGATGCCCGGATACTCGCTGCCCTGCGACTTGTGGATCGTGATCGCATAGGCGAGCTCCAGCTCCTCCAGACCGGTAAACTCATAACTCACGCGCCGTCCCTCATCATACTGTACGCACAGCGTGCGCGCCGCCTCGTCCACGCTTATGATTCTCCCCATGTCGCCGTTAAATACCCCCGTGCCTCTGTCAACGGGTATCTGATAGGCGCCAAGGACCTCCCACTCCAGCTGATAATTATTCTTGATCTGCATGACCTTGTCACCTTCGCGAAATACATTCTCCCCGATCATGCATTCTTTTTTATCCGGAGCAGGCGGATTCAAGTATTGCTGCAAAATGCGGTTTAAGCTTTCCGCCCCAAGCGCTCCTTTCCGCATTGGTGTCAGCACCTGTATCTCATAGGGCTGCGCATCCACATACGCGGGCATCTTACCGGTGATCAGCTGGATCATATGCTTATAGATCACATTCACGTTATCGCGCTCCAAAAAGAAAAAATCCCTGCTCCGGTTATTGAGCGCAATTTCCTTTCCCTCGTGGATCAGATGCGCATTCACAACAATATCGCTTTCTTCTGCCTGACGGAATATCTTATTCAGTACAACGACAGGAAAGCCGCCGCTTTCCATCAAGTCCCGCAGGACCTGTCCCGGTCCGACACTCGGAAGCTGATTCGCGTCCCCCACCAGAATCAGCCTCGTCCCGACCGTGACCGCTTTTAGCAGTGCGTGGAACAGATAAATATCCACCATCGACATCTCGTCAATAATGATCGCATCAGCCTCCAGCGGGTTTTCCTCGTTACGCTCAAAACGTATGCGCCTTCCCTGCTCGGATACTGCCCCGTTCAGCTCCAGCAAACGGTGGATCGTACGCGCTTCATATCCTGTCGTCTCCTGCATCCGTTTCGCGGCGCGCCCTGTCGGCGCTGCCAAATGAAATTCCATACGCTCTTTATCAAGCAGTTCAATGATCGCTTTTGTCGTCGTGGTCTTTCCGGTTCCGGGTCCTCCCGAAAGAATAAAGACGCCGTATTTCATCGCGCCGGCGACTGCTTTGCGCTGCAATTCATCCAGCGTGATCTGCTGCTCCTCTTCGATCAGGGTAATCGTCTTGCAAAGCCGCTCTTCCTCCGCGGTATCAAAGCTTTCCTGCGCAAGCATCAGATCATGCAGCATGCGTGCGCAGTCTAATTCCGTATAATAAGCGCTTGCGCTGTATACGGCCGCAGTGTCTCTCTGATTTTTGATCACGAGCTTTTTGTCCATCGCCATATTCGGGATCACCGGATCGACCGCCTCTTCAGGAAGCCCCAAAAGCTCCGCCGTCCGCGCACGCAGAACGGGCAGCGGCAGATACAGATGCCCTTCCGTTCCCGCGAGCAGCAACGTATATAAAAGTCCGCTGCGGATTCGAAAATCAGAGTCTACATGAATGCCGATCTTTGCCGCGATGTCGTCCGCCGCCCGAAACCCGATCCCGTCCACTTCCTCGGCAAGACGATAGGGATTTTCCTGTAAAATTCCATATATTTCGGAACCATACTGCCGATAAATCTTCACAGCCATCGAATTGGCGATGCCATATTTCTGCAAAAACATCATGGCATCTCGCGTTCCCTTTTTATCTTCAAGCTGTGCGGCGATCTCGCGGGCTTTGCGCTCGCTGATACCTTTGATTTCCGCAAGGCGCTCCGGTTCTTTTTCAATGATCGTAAACGTATCCGCGCCAAACTTTCCGACGATACGCGCCGCAAGGGATTCCCCGATTCCCTTCACCGCACCCGAACCCAGATAACGCTCGATAGAAAACACATCATCCGGCAAAGTGCTGCGATAGCTGCTCACCTTAAACTGATTTCCGTAAATTGCATGTTTGACGAACTCGCCCTCCGCCTCGATCGTTTCGCCCTCGGACGCACTGTCAAACGTGCCCGTAACAGTCGTTGCTTTTCCTTCCACCACAAGCTCCAGCACCGTATAGTGATTTTCCTCATTTCGATAGATCACATGTTCCACATAACCCTTGATCGTTTCCATCCCGTCCGGCCTCCATGCGGATTTTTCCAAAACGTCCATCTGCGGATATGTCCGTCTGCCGGCACCGTCCGCTCCCACCCCGAAAAAACAGCAGTCCCACATGTTAATCCTGCAAGCGTTGCTGTTCACGCGCAAAAAGGCTGCTTAGAGGTAAGCAGCCTTTCCCTATCTGATTCTTCCATTATCTTTATCCGTGGGTTCCCGCCTATTATGACTGTCCGCGCTTCATTGCCTCAAAAAGCATCTGCGCGATGCCCAGTCCCCCCTGTTCTGTGGAGGTAGACGCGATCGATGCGATCGCCTGCTCCTTGAAATATTCCGTCAGGCTGTTATCGCTTCCCGTGTTAAAGCCCAGCGCAGACGATTCCTTATCGTCGTCAAAGGAGATGGTTTTCTGCATCTCCTTGAACACCTGCTCCAGCAAATAGGACTCAAACTGCTTGCAGACGTTCATCAGCTCCTCATCCGTCGAATCCTTGCTCACGGCATTTGCCGCGTTCTTCGTCTTCGTTGCCGAGACATCTTTCGCCATATCCAAATAATCATAGCCCATTGTAAGACCGCTCATATCCATATGTATATCCTCATTCCCATCCCCGACCGGCTGCTTTTCTACTGGTTCCCTGTTTTCTGACAGCTTCAGCGCTTTCTCTGCTCATTAACTGGTTTTCAGTTCGTTTTTAACTGATGAATCAGTTAGCTTTTTAACTGATTTGCAATCTGCATCATTTCATCCGTTGTCGTGATCGCCTTGGAGTTCATTTCATACGCGCGCTGCGCAATGATCAGATTGACGACTTCATCCACAACCTTGACGTTGGAAGCTTCCAAAAATCCCTGAACGATCTTGCTCTTTTCCAGGTTATTATTGTCCGCCTCGTTCATCGCTTCCCCGCTGGCGGGTGTTTCCTGATAGTATCCGCCATCCGTCTTAAACAGACCTGTCGGATTATTAAACTGGAACACGCCAAGCGCCATGCCAAGCTCACGCGGATTATTCGTCTCATCCGGATAACAGAATACGCCGCCATCCGTAACCGTGATCTTATTTGCCACCATATCATTATCGAATACGATCGGCTCACCTTCCGTATCAAGCACCGGATACCCCTCTGCCGTGCAGAGTGTCAGACCGTCATTTCCCTCTGAAATGAAGAAATTACCGTTCCTTGTATAGTAAGTGCCGCCGTCAAGTCCCTGAATCGCAAAAAATCCGTCTCCCTTTGAAATGGCGAATGCCGTCGGACTCGTCGATTCACGCATCTCTCCCTGTGTAAAAATAGAGCTGATGGAAGAATTCCTGACACCTAAGCCGACCTGCGCGCTTCCCGGTTTCTCCTCGCCGTTTGCAGAAGTTGTCCGCGTCTGAAGCGTCTGATAGAGCAGGGACTGGAACTCCGCCACATCCGTTTTGTAACCGGTCGTATTCACATTCGAAAGGTTGTGCGCGATCGTATCCACATTCAGCTGCTGCGCCATCATTCCCGTCGCTGCTGACCACAAAGAACGTACCATAACAAAATCCTCCTAATTTCTGTCAACACTATAATTATACCTTACCAATCTGATTAACTGCTATGTCAAGCGAACGGTCAAGCGTTGTGATCACTTTTTGATTCGCCTCATAATTCCGCTGGATCGTGATCATATTGACCATTTCCTGCACACTCTCCACATTGGACTGCTCCAGATATCCCGAATGCACTCTTGCATCCGCCTCCTGCATTTCGGCTCCTTCAATTGCCTGATAATAGTTCTCGCCATATTTCGCAAGATAATTATAATCTGTAAAATCCGTGATCTGAAGCGTCGCCACCAGCTCGTCATCCTGGTAGATACCTCCGAGCTGATCGATATAACTGTCCTTCGTCGGATCTAACTGAATGCGCTCCAAGCCGCCTCCTGCCGTCCCGCCGAGTACATAATCTCCGTTATCGTTGACAAGATACCCGGCTGTATTCACGGTAAAACCGCCATCGCGCGTATACAGCGTCATCGTCTCATCATTTTTATTCGTAAATTCGATACTGAAAAAACCATTGCCGCTCAACGCAACATCATATGTATTCTCGGTGTTGCGGAACGCCCCCTGTGTCCAGTCTGTATAGTTCTCTCCGATCTTGACGCCAAGATTCATCTGCCCGATATAGCTGCCCCCGCCCGGCGTCGTTACATCCTTCAGGCGGTATGCGAGCACATCGGAAAACGCCTCATTCGTCGCGCCTTCCTTCTTAAATCCCACCGTATTGACGTTCGCCAGATTATTCGTCATGGTATCCATGCGCTTCTGCTGGTTCACCATCCCGGTATATGCCGTATATAATCCTCTGAGCATGACTGCCTCCTTACCGTATTTTTGTCCGTTACCTTCTCTATTGTCAAATCATACCCGGCTCTCGTTGTGACAGCCCGCATGATAGCACTCGTTCTTTGTTTCCCTTATAATAATCACATGATATCAGCATGATGCCTTCGCGCTTCGCTCTTTCTTCATGATCTCATGATGCCCTCGCGTTTCGCTTTACTCATGACAACCGCATGATACCCTTATGCTCAGCTTTCCTCATGATAGCCCGCAAGGAACTCCACATAGCGACCGGTTCCGATGGCAACCGCTGTCATCGGCTCCTCCGCTGTCATTGTATTGATCCCCGTCTTGCTGGCAATCAGATCCTCAAGACCGCGCAACAGACTTCCGCCCCCCGTCAACACAATACCGCGGTCTGCAATATCCGCAGCAAGCTCGGGCGGTGTCTTCTCAAGCACGCTGTGTATGATCTCTATGATCTGGGAAGTCGTCTCTCTGAGCGCTTCCTCGGTTTCCTCAGAAGAAACCTTTACGGTACGCGGCAGACCTGTCACCAAATTCCGTCCGCGGACCTCCATATAATCGACCTCGGGACGTTTGAACGCCGTTCCGATCTTAATTTTGATATCCTCCGCCGTTCTCTCACCAATCAAAAGATTATGCTTTTTACGCATATAGCGCACGATCGCTTCGTCAAAATCGTCGCCTGCGACTTTAATAGATGCACTGACCACCGTACCGCCGAGTGAAATGACTGCGATATCGGATGTTCCGCCCCCGATATCAACGATCATATTGCCGCACGGCTTACTGATATCGATTCCTGCGCCGATTGCCGCAGCGATCGGCTCCTCAATGATGGAAACTTCACGCGCACCCGCCTGATACGTCGCGTCCTCAACCGCTTTCTTCTCAACCTCTGTCACGCCGCTCGGCACGCATACGGCAATGCGGGGCTTGCGGAACGTCCTTCTTCCGAGCGCCTTCTGAATGAAATACTTCATCATTTTCTCAGTGACAGTATAGTCTGAGATCACGCCCTGCCTCAGCGGTCTGACCGCAACGATATTGCCCGGCGTTCTACCCAGCATCAAACGCGCGTCCTCACCGATTGCCTTTATCTTATTGGTATCCCTGTCAAACGCGACAACGGACGGCTCTTTCAAAACGACGCCTTTTCCCCTGATGTAGACAAGAATACTCGCAGTTCCCAAATCAATCCCGATATCCGTGTACTGCATGTTCCAAACCCCTTTCTCACTCTCTCCTCTATTTCTATATCAAAGATTCTTAGGTTCATGACCAAATGGCAAAATCTATCATCAGCATTGCCATCTACTGTAAAAAATAAACATACCAAGCCATTATAACCCATAAGAACGCATTTTCAAAGGGGTTTCAAAAAACTTCACAAAATTTTTGTTTTTCTCCTGCTGCCGGTCCGGACCTGCGAACCGTTTCTCCAGTAAAAAAGAAAGCACGAAACGAAAAGCGGTTCCGTCCGCCTCCGTATCCGTGCCTCCCTGCATCTAATATTATTTATCGGCTGTTTTTACGAAAAATAAAGGTCATTTCGTGCTTTTTTGCATTTTTCTGTGATTTTCCTTTTCCAATATTTTCCGGATATAAGAGCCCGTATAAGATTCCGGTATCTGTGCGACCTGCTCCGGCGTCCCTTTCGCAATCACCGTACCGCCGCCGTCACCGCCCTCCGGTCCCATGTCAATGATATAGTCCGCCGTCTTGATCACGTCCAAATTGTGTTCGATCACGACTACGGTATTTCCCCCGTCTGCCAGACGGTGCAAAATATCCACAAGCTTATGCACGTCGGCAAAATGCAGTCCGGTCGTCGGCTCATCCAATATATAGATCGTATGCCCCGTGTCACGCTTCGACAGCTCGGTTGCCAGCTTAATGCGCTGTGCCTCGCCGCCCGAAAGCGTTGTCGAGGGCTGCCCCAGACGGATATAGGAAAGCCCCACATCATATAACGTCTCGATCTTCCTCCGGATGGACGGTACATTCTCAAAAAAATGTACCGCTTCCTCTACCGTCATGTTCAGCACGTCATAAATATTTTTATCCTTATATTTGACATCCAGCGTCTCTCTGTTATAGCGCTTTCCGCCGCACACCTCACAGGGCACATAGACATCCGGCAGAAAATGCATTTCTATTTTAATAATGCCGTCCCCGCTGCACGCTTCACAACGCCCGCCCTTCACGTTAAAGCTGAACCGTCCCTTGCTGTAGCCGCGCGCTTTCGCATCTGTCGTGCCCGCAAACAGATCCCTGATCTGATCGAAAACGCCCGTGTACGTAGCAGGATTAGAACGCGGCGTGCGCCCGATCGGAGACTGGTCAATATTGATGACCTTATCCAGCTCTTCCACATGAAGGATCGTATCATGCGCTCCCGCGATCGTGCGCGCACGGTTCAATTTTTTTGCCAGATGCTTATACAGGATCTCATTGACCAGCGAGCTTTTCCCCGATCCGGAAACCCCCGTCACGCAGGTGAATACGCCAAGCGGAATATCCACGTCAATCTTTTTCAGATTATGTTCCCTTGCGCGCTTCACCGTCAGATATCCCGTCGGCTTTCTTCTCGTCTTTGGTACGGGAATGCATTTTGTGCCGCTTAAATACTGACCTGTGACAGATTCCTTCACTTTCATGATCTCTTCCGCCGTCCCATGGGCAACAACTTCGCCGCCATGCTCCCCGGCACCCGGACCGATATCCACGATATCGTCCGCCGCCAGCATCGTATCCTCGTCATGCTCCACAACAAGTACGGAATTACCGAGATCGCGCAGCCGCTTCAATGTGGCAAGCAGCTTATCATTGTCACGCTGATGAAGTCCGATGCTCGGCTCATCCAAAATATAACACACGCCGACAAGCCCCGAACCGATCTGGGTTGCCAGACGGATCCTCTGTGCCTCGCCGCCCGATAAGCTCGCCGTCGCCCTGGAAAGGCTTAAGTATTCCAGTCCAACGTCAACCAGAAAACGTACGCGCGCGCGTATCTCCTTTAAGATCTGCTCTCCAATTAATTGTTGCTGTTTTGTCAGCGTGAGTGTCTCCAAAAAAATCGCCAGAGCTTTGATAGAAAGCGAAGTGATCTCATAAATATTCTTATCGCAGACCGTTACCGCAAGCGACGTCTTCTTTAACCGCATCCCTTTACAGAGCTTACAGGGCGTTATTTTCATGAACGTCTCATACTCCTGCTTCATCATCTCCGAGCTTGTCTCACGATAGCGTTTCTGCATATTCTGGATCAAGCCTTCAAACGCGATCGGATAGACCCCTTCCCCCCGCTGCCCTTTATAATGCACCTTCACCTGACGCCCGTTTGTGCCCGAAATGATCACATTCTGAACTTCTTCGGAAAGCTCCTCAAACGGCGTATCCAGAGAAAATCCATACGATTTTGACAAAGCCTCAAGAAGCGCGTGGGTAAAGCTTCCCTCGTCGGAGCTTGACACCCAGCCCATCGCGACAATGGCACCTTCATTCAGGCTTATGCTGCGGTCCGGGATCATCAGCTCCGGGTCAAATTCCATCTTATAGCCTAGCCCGAAGCAATCCGGGCAGGCACCGAACGGATTATTAAAAGAAAAGCTCCTCGGTTCGATCTCATCGATGCTGATGCCGCAGTCAGGGCAGGCAAAACTCTGACTGAACTGAAGGCGCTCCCCGTCGATCACATCCACCACCATCAGCCCTTCCGCCAGAGCCAGCGTATTCTCTATGGAACTTGTCAATCTGCTCTCGATTCCGGGCTTTACGATCAGACGATCAACAACGACCTCTATCGTGTGCTTAATGTTTTTATCCAGTTTGATCTCTTCCGACAGCTCATACATGCTGCCATCTACGATCACGCGCACATACCCGCTCCTTGCGGCACGCGCGAGCACCTTGGCATGCTCTCCCTTTTTCCCGCGGACGACGGGCGCAAGCAGCTGCAACCTGGTACCCTCCGCAAGTTCCATGATCTGGTCGCACATCTCATCGACTGTCTGCTTTCTGATCTCCCTGCCACATTCCGGGCAATGTGGAATCCCAATACGTGCATAGAGCAGACGAAAATAATCATAGATCTCCGTCACGGTCCCAACCGTCGACCGCGGATTACGGTTCGTTGATTTCTGGTCGATGGAAATCGCCGGTGACAGCCCCTCGATCTTTTCCACATTCGGCTTTTCCATCTGGCCTAAAAACTGTCTCGCATAGGAAGACAGCGACTCCATGTAACGCCTCTGCCCCTCCGCATAGATCGTATCAAACGCTAAAGACGATTTTCCCGATCCGGAAAGTCCCGTTAAAACCACCAGTTTGTTTCTTGGTATATCAATATCAATGTTTTTCAGGTTATGCTCGTTTGCCCCCCGGATCCGAATACATTCCGACGGTGCAAGCATTTTCTTTGCTGCCATGCTTCGTCCGCTCCTTCTTTTTCCCCAGCCGTTTTTCTTTGTTTCTTTATTTTCTGTTTTTTATATACTGCTTTTTGTTTTACTGTTTTTTTGCCTCTCTATTTCTCTGTTTCTTTATCCCTTTATTCCTCTGCTGTTTATTCCTTATAGCTTCCGTTTCCTGATCCGCTCTCCTTTTCTTTCACTCCCAAACACTCTTTCCCCGTTTCTGCTGCTTCCTGCCCGATTCCTCTGACTTATTCCTCTGCCCTATTCTTCTGCCCTCCGCTTCAGTTCCATCATTTTATCCCTCAGCTCTGCCGCTGTCTCAAAGTCAAGCTCCGCCGCCGCTTTCTTCATCTTCTTCTGGACTGCCGCGATCAACTTTTCCAGTTCTTCTTTTGACATGGACTCAGGATCTTTTTCGAATTTCACTTCTTCTTTGGCGATCTTCTTGCTGATACTGATCAGATCGCGCACCGCTTTGCGGATCGTCTGCGGTGTGATCCCGTGCTCCTCGTTATACTTCTGCTGAATACGGCGCCTGCGCTCCGTCTCTTCGATCGCCACGCGCATCGAATCCGTGATCTGGTCCGCATACATAATGACATGCCCGTCAGAATTACGCGCCGCACGTCCGATCGTCTGTATCAGTGACGTCTCAGAACGAAGAAATCCCTCCTTGTCCGCATCCAGGATCGCCACTAGTGAAATTTCCGGAATATCCAGTCCTTCTCTCAATAAATTGATCCCGACCAGCACGTCAAACACGTCCAGTCTCATATCGCGGATGATCTCAGCGCGTTCGAGCGTATCAATATCCGAGTGCAGATACTTGACACGGATACCGACATCCTTCATATACTCCGTCAGATCTTCTGCCATTCGTTTTGTGAGCGTCGTCACAAGTACTTTATTCTTTCGTCCCGTCTCCCTGCGGATCTCGCCGATCAGGTCGTCGATCTGCCCTTCGATCGGACGGACCGATACTTCCGGATCAAGCAGCCCGGTCGGGCGGATGATCTGCTCGACGCGCAGCAGCTCATGTTCCTGTTCATAGACATTTGGCGTCGCAGATACAAACAGCATCTGATCTATATGTTGTTCAAATTCCATAAAGTTGAGCGGCCGGTTGTCAAGCGCCGACGGCAGACGGAACCCATAATCAACAAGCGTCGTCTTGCGTGAACGGTCGCCCGCATACATGCCCCTGATCTGCGGAATCGTAATATGGGATTCGTCAATGATGATCAGAAAATCATCGTGAAAATAGTCCATCAGACACTGCGGCGGCTCTCCCGCTTTCGTCCCGTTTAAGTGTCTGGAATAGTTCTCGATGCCGGAACAGAATCCGGTCTCCCTGAGCATCTCCACATCGAAGTTCGTCCGCTCCGCAATTCGCTGCGCCTCTAACAGCTTGTCCTCCTGTTTGAAGAACACTACTCTTTCTTTCAGTTCTTCCTCGATCGCATCACAGGCGCGTTTGATCTTCTCCTGCGCCACGACGTAATGGGACGCCGGAAATATCATCACATGCTCCAACACCGAGAGTGCCTTGCCTGTCAGCGGTTCAACTTCCGTGATGCGCTCGATCTCATCGCCGAAAAATTCCACCCGGATCAGCGCATCGGAGCCCTGCGCCGGATTTATCTCAAGCACATCTCCATGCACGCGGAAGCAGCTTCTCGCAAGATCCAAGTCATTTCTCTCATACTGCATATCGATCAGCTCATGAATGACCTGATCCCTGTCCTTTGTCATTCCCGGACGCAGGGATACTACCATCCCCATATAATCATCCGGACTTCCCAAACCGTAAATGCAGGATACGCTCGCTACCACGATCACATCCCGGCGCTCTGTCAGCGAGGCAGTCGCTGACAGCCGCAGTCTGTCGATCTCTTCATTCACAGCGGAATCCTTCGCAATGTAGGTGTCCGAAGACGGCACATAAGCCTCCGGCTGATAGTAATCGTAGTAGGACACAAAATACTCCACCGCATTATTCGGAAAAAATTCTTTGAACTCGCCGTATAGCTGCGCCGCCAAAGTCTTATTATGGGCGATGATCAAGGTTGGTCTGTTCAGTTCCTGTATGACATTCGCCATCGTGAACGTCTTTCCCGAACCCGTGACACCAAGTAAGGTCTGAAATTGATTACCTTCCCGGAATCCGGCAACCAGTTCTTTGATCGCATCCGGCTGGTCGCCGGTCGGGGCATATTCTGATACCAATTCAAAATGATCCATAATAAAAGCCTTTCATTCCGCATATGATCGTCTTCAGATCGCAGTGATCTTTATAATGATCTTTACCATCTGATTCTCTACTTTTGCACTTCATCCATCCCGTTCTCTGAGTATACCACAGCTCATTTTTATTGTCCATAACATTATCGAACATTTGTTCATTCAATCAAAATATTCCGTTTGACAGAAAAACGGCGGACATGATATGCTATGTGCGTGCACGAGGACCCGCTGCCGACAGCCGCCGGCGGGAACAATATAAAGAAACTGCACGATGAAGGGAATGCATTATGGCAGTGATCGTTTACGGAACCCATGTTTTTACAAAACTCACAGGTTATTTCGGACAGAGAGAAGAATGTCCTGTCTGCCACAGAATATACCAAAAAGGATATGTCAGGAATAGCGTTTGGGCGCACTTAGAATACATACCGCTTTTTCCCGTCAGGAAAATTTATTTCAAAATGTGTCCCGTATGCGGGAGAGGTATCGAATTAAAAAACAAAGAAGCGAAGGCTGAAATGGCCGTTGGTGATTTTGGCTGCCGTCAGAATTTCGAGCCCTATGCAAAACACATTTTAGCTAAAAAACCGACAAAATTCATGTCCACGGATAACAGCTATGAGTTTTGGATCAGGGATCTGATGACGGGAGAAGAAATCCTCGTCGCCTCCGATATCACCAAGGATCAGGTGAAACAGATCAAAAAAAGCAGAGGATATAAGAAAGTTCCGATCATGGATGTGTGAGCACAGTCAAAGAAGAAAAACGCTCATCAGGGCAGACAGAAAAAACGAAGATTCTCTTAAACCGGGTACTTTCCGGTCTTAGAGAATCTTCGCTTTCTTTTTTATACTCTTCCACTTCAAATTTAATTTAGATTTATACTTCAAACATCAACTCTCCGTAGGTCGGGAACGGCCACAGTTCCTTATCTACAATCATTTCAAGCTTATCCGCAGGCGCACGTAACTGCTCCATGATCTTCATGATCGTATCTTTATAGAAGAACGCCTGCTCCCTCACATCCGTCATTGCAGATGCTTCCGCCTCTGCCTGCTTCAGCGATGCAAGCGCATCCTTCATCTCACAAAGAAGTGCGGACGTCTCCTTCAAAAGCTCAATCTGCATGGACGCGTCACAGCCCGCCGCCTTCACTGCATTGATCGTATCCGCAAGGCTCTTTGTATAGCCTATGACTGCCGGAATGATCTGTTTTCCCGCCATATCGATCATCGTCAGCGCCTCAATATTGATCGTCTTGGCATAGGTCTCATAAATGATCTCCTCGCGCGATGCAAGCTCTTTCTCCGTAAAAATACCAAACCTCTCAAACAGTTTTACCGCTTTATCGGTCGTCAGGGAACCTGCCGCCTCGATCATGGACTTGATATTCGGCAGACCGCGCCGTTCAGCTTCCTCGATCCACTCGTCTGAATAACCGTCACCGTTAAAGATAATGCGCTGATATTTGGTCATATATTCCTTGATTAGATCGTGTACCGCAGCCTCAAAATCTTCTGCGCCCTCAAGCCTGTCTGCAGCCTCGCAGAACGCCTCGGCAACGATCGCGTTTAAGATCGTATTCGGGCTTGCGATCGAATCCGCCGAGCCGACCATACGGAACTCAAATTTATTTCCGGTAAATGCAAACGGTGACGTTCTGTTTCTATCCGTCGCATCCTTATCCAAATCCGTCAGCGTCTTGACGCCCGTCATGAGCTTGCCGCCTTCTTTTAAGCTTTTGGCAATTCCCGTCTCGACAAGCTGTGTCACAACGTCGTCAAGCTGTTCCCCGAGGAACATGGAAATGACGGCGGGCGGCGCCTCGTTTGCGCCAAGCCTGTGATCATTTCCGACGTCGGATGCACTCTGTCTGAGCAGATCCGCATGGGTATCGACCGCTTTCATAATGCAGGCCAGTACCAAAAGGAACTGGATATTTTCATTCGGCGTATCTCCCGGATCTAACAGATTCACACCGTTATCCGTCGTGATCGACCAGTTATTATGCTTACCGGAACCGTTCACACCCGCATAAGGCTTCTCGTGAAGCAGACAGCGCATATCATGCTTATAGGCAACGCGCTTCATTGCTTCCATGACAAGCTGGTTGTGATCGACAGCAATGTTCGCCGTCTCGTAGATCGGCGCTAATTCGTGCTGTGCAGGCGCGACCTCATTATGCTGTGTCTTGGCAGTCACTCCAAGCTTCCAAAGCTCAATATTCAGGTCTTTCATATATGCGCCGACACGCTCCTTGATGACACCGAAATAGTGATCCTCCATCTCCTGTCCCTTAGGAGCCGGCGCGCCGAACAGCGTTCTCCCCGCAAACATTAAGTCGGGGCGCTTCATATATAACTCCTTATCCACCAGAAAATATTCCTGCTCCGGTCCGACTGACGCCGAAACCTTCGTCGCTCCCTGATTGCCAAACAGCCGGACGATCCGCAGAGCCTGTTCGGAAAGCGCCTCCATCGACCGGAGAAGCGGCGTTTTTTTATCAAGCGCCTCTCCTGTATAGGAGCAGAACGCAGTCGGGATACAAAGGATCATGCCGCAGCCGGATTCCTTTAAGAATGCCGGAGATGTGATATCCCAGACGGTATATCCCCTCGCCTCAAACGTCGCCCGCAGTCCTCCCGACGGAAACGAAGAAGCATCCGGTTCGCCCTTGATCAGCTCCTTGCCCGAAAACTCAGTCAGCATCTTCCCTGTCTCATCCGGATGCGTGACAAACGCATCGTGCTTTTCTGCCGTAATGCCAGTCAGCGGCTGGAACCAATGTGTGTAATGAGTCGCGCCGTTTGCGACAGCCCAGTCCTTCATCGCTTTCGCAACCACATTCGCCGCAGACATGGAAAGCTCGCCGCCCTCATCCATGACTTTTTTGACTTCCTTATAGACGTCCTTCGGCAGTACTGCTTTCATTTTTCCAAGTGTAAAGACGTCCGATGCAAAAATTTCTTCCACATTCATTACTTCACTCATAATGCTCCTCCCTTTCCCTTACAAAAACAAAAAATGCCCCAAAATTGCTTTTGGAACATCATCGTTCAGGTACCTGTATGTACGAAAGCCTCCTTCGCAAAACAGTCTTCCGCTTTCTCACGACCGCTTCTGCGAAATCACTTTCATTTTCATAACCATACCCTAAAATGAATAAAAATGCAAGCCCCAATCACAAATTTTCCTATTTTTTCAGAAATCCGATATCCATACCTGATATTTGCACGCGCACCGGGACATGCTTCAGGCACATTTCCGCTCTTGATTGTACTATGCCCCGCGACACCGGTCAACCGTTTTTTCGTTGGGCTCTGAGCAGATCATACTGCGATGCCGTCTCTGAAAGCGTCAGATCCAGTATCTGCTGCGGATGCGGACAGCTTTGTACGTTTTCGCCGTCTTCGGTCTTCATGCCAAGCACCTTAACCGGCACATTGCTCCCGTCCGGCCGCATCAACTCCACTTCGTCACCGACCGCAAATTTGTTGCGCTGGGTGATGCGGCAGCTTCCATCCTCTGCCACCTCTTCTATCATGCCAAGATAAACATATTCGTTGATATAAGTGTTCTCATCGTAGATCTGCGCATCCTGATCCGGTTTTCCGTAAAAAAATCCGGTCGTAAATCTGCGGTGCGTACATTTTGCGATCTCTTCGCGATACAGCGGGATCCGTTCTTTATAGCGATCCGGCGAATCAAAATAATCATCGATCGCCATCCGGTAAGTTCTCGCCACCGTCGCCACATACAGCGCCGTCTTCATGCGTCCTTCAACCTTAAAGCTGTCAATCCCCGCTTCCACCAGTTCGGGAATGTGCTCCACCATACATAAATCCTTAGAATTAAACAGGAATGTACCCCGTTCATTTTCATATACCGGAAGATATTCGCCCGGCCGCGTCTCCTCAACAACCGCATAATTCCATCGGCACGGGTGCGTACACGCGCCGCGGTTTGCATCCCTGCCCGTAAAATAATTGCTTAGCAGGCATCTTCCCGAATACGAAATACACATCGCCCCATGAACAAACGTCTCTATCTCCATTTCCTGCGGAATCTGTCCGCGAATCTCCCGGATCTCCTTCAGCGACAGCTCCCTTGCGGATACGACCCTGCGCGCGCCCAGATCCCACCAAAACCGGTATGTCCCGTAATTCGTATTATTTGCCTGTGTGGAAATATGAAGCTCCATCTCCGGACAAATTTCCTTTGCCAGCATAAACATCCCCGGATCGGAAATGATCAGCGCATCCGGACCGATCTTTTTCAGTTCCCGGAAATAATCTCCCGCCGCGGCAAGATCTTCGTTATGTGCAAAAATATTAGCAGTCACATAGACCCGCACGCCGCGCTCATGCGCAAACGCGATGCCTTCTTCCATTTCCTGCGTCGAAAAATTCTTCGCCTTTGCGCGCAGTCCGAATTCCTCTCCCCCGATATACACGGCATCCGCGCCAAATATAACTGCTGTCTTCAACACTTCAAGGCTTCCCGCCGGTATCAATAACTCCGGCTTGCCCGCCCTCTTCTCATTCCTCATATCCCTCTCCATTTTCCTGACTGATCATCTATTCCGTAAAAAGCATCGCCTTGCATTCTAATAAGAATCACTTCTCTGTTCTAAAAGAATCGCTTCTCTGATTCAAAAGAATCGCTTCTCTGATTCAAAAGAATCGCTTCGCGATTCTTTATAAAAATGACTTAGATTTTCTTGGGCAGGGTATTTTCCTGCCTTAGAAAATCTTCATTTTTTCTTCATTTTTCTTCATTTTTTGTACTCAGCGCCACGCCGTCCCCGACCGGCAGGATCGTTGTTTCCAATCCCTCATGATGCGTCAGCGTATACAGATATTCCCTCATCCTCGCATGGATCGTACGGTTGCGTCTCGTGACCGCATAGCGCGATTCTATCACATCCCCGTCCTGCAGTACATTGTCCGATACGAGCAGTCCACCCTGCGCAAGCAGGCGGAATACATCCGGGAAAAAATGAGAATACTGTCCCTTTGCAGCATCCATAAAAATAAAATCATAGCTTCCGGTCAGTTCTTTTAACATATCCGCAGCGTCCCCCTCCAGCAGCGTGATCTGCTCCTCCCTGCCGGCTCTGCGAAAATTTTCTTTTGCAAGAGGAATCCTTTTTTCATATTTCTCGATCGTCGTGATCGCAGCCTGCGGCGCAGCATCGCTCATGAGCAGAGCCGAAAACCCGATTGCCGTACCAACTTCAAGAATGCGCCCCGGTTTTGTCAATTTCAAAAGAAACCGCAGAAGTGCCTGCGTCTGCGTCCGTACAATAGGAACCGCCGTCTCGTGCGCAGTCTTTTCCAATTCATATAAAAACGCCGAATTGCCTTTATCAAGAGAATTGATAAAGGCAATCATTCTTTCATCCACAACCACAGCTAATTTCCCTCCGGCATCCCCTCGGAAATCTTTTTCAACATTTCCTCGACCGTCATACTCGTATTCAGTTCATAGACCCCCGGCTGCTCAATTCCATGGTAATTAGAAAACATCTCCTGAAAATAAAAGAGCCTCGTGCTGCGGATCAATCCCTTGTCGTACAATTTCTGTCCAAGCGACCGCACATCATCCTCCTCAGTCACTGCCACCGTCACGGTAACTCCTTCCCCTTCCGTCATCGGTTCCTCTGCAAAAATACGGTAACCGAACGTATACGCTGACAGGGCGAGACGGTATATTAGGAATACCACAAGAACTGCTACCGCCACTTTGATCACAAGCGCCGCGATCCCCCTGATGATCTGCTTTACATCCATTTTATAACCCGTTCCTTTCCAAATGTCTGACAGTGTATCAATACTCCGAACCGCTAAACGTCATATCAAACTCCAGCTCCGCCGTGATCCAGGTGTAAATCTCCTGCATCATCCTGCAAAAAGCAAGCTCTGCCGCAAGGAAATCACTGACAAGCCTGTTGTCCCTGAGGCTTGTCCCCTCCGCTTCGAGCTGCTCCACCTCGTCAAACAGCGTATCGCCATCCTCGGTATTTTGCAGCAGGTATAAATTTTTACGATACTCGTCGATCCGCTGTTTCAGATCAGGAAACATCTCAAGCCGCTTGCGCTCCTGCATATACTTTTGATAGGTTTCCGAATCCTTTACACAGCCAATAAACTCATTGACTGCCTGCTCTACATTTTTCATGGCATCTTCAGTCCTTTGAATTGTTTGTTTTTTTATTCCACATCCATGATGATCGGCAGGATCATCGGTCTGCGTTTCGTCTTCTTCCATACAAAATCACTCAGGCTGTCTTTGATCGTCGCCTTGATCTTTCCCCAGTCCGTCACATTGCGGTCAAGGCACCGCAGTACCTGTGCGGACACAAGCTCCCTCGCCTCAGCCATCAGTTCATCCGATTCGCGCACGTACACGAATCCTCGCGAAACGATCTCCGGTCCCGACGCAAGCTGTCCTGAATAGGAATCAAGCGCCATCACGACAATGATGATGCCATCCTCCGCCAGATGCTGTCTGTCACGAAGCACAACATTGCCGACGTCTCCTACGCCAAGCCCGTCAACGAGAACTTCGCCTACCGCCACCCTTTCAGTCACTCCCGCCTTTTCATCCGAGAGTTCCAGCACATCGCCTGATGAAATAATAAAAATGCGCTCTTTGGGAATACCAAGCTCCGCTGCAAGCTTCGCCTGTGCTTTTAAGTGCTTATATTCCCCGTGCACCGGAATCGCGTATTTCGGTCTTGTCAGCGTATAGATCAGCTTGATCTCCTCCTGACACGCATGTCCTGACACATGTACATCCTGAAAGATCACGTCCGCACCCTTCACCAGTAATTCATTGATCACGTTCGTGACGGCCTTTTCATTGCCCGGAATCGGGTTCGATGAAAAAATGATCGTATCGTTCGGTTTGATCGATATTTTTCTGTGCGTACTGTTCGCCATACGGCTTAACGCCGCCATACTCTCACCCTGAGACCCCGTCGTGATAATGACGGTCTGCTCATCAGGATAATTCTTGAGCTGCTCGATATCGATCAGCGTATTTTCCGGGATATTCAGGCATTCAAGGGCGGACGCCGTCTCGATGATATTCACCATACTGCGCCCTTCCACGACAACTTTGCGCCCGAACCGGTACGCAGAATTGATGATCTGCTGTACACGGTCCACATTCGATGCAAACGTCGCGATAATGATACGCGTATCTTTATGCTCCTGAAAAATCGTATCGATCGTCTTTCCGACAGTCTTTTCCGACAGTGTAAATCCGGGTCTCTCCGCATTGGTCGAATCGCACATGAGCGCGAGTACGCCCTTTCTGCCGATCTCCGCAAATCTTCCGAGATCGATCGCATCGCCGAACACCGGTGTATAATCCACCTTAAAATCCCCGGTGTGAACGACTGTGCCGGCCGGCGAATAAATAGCAAGCGCCGCCGCATCCACAATACTGTGATTCGTCTTGATATATTCGACA
Source organism: Lachnospiraceae bacterium (assembly GCA_003979345.1). Lineage (GTDB taxonomy): Bacteria > Bacillota > Clostridia > Lachnospirales > Lachnospiraceae > DLAJ01. The sequence continues at coordinate 126,062 of RYVZ01000002.1, read as the reverse complement.
CGGAACTGTCCCAAATTGATAGACTGCCCGAATTTTACGACTTTACGTTTTGTTACCTTCATCAATTCATGCTCACGCAATTTATTCTCAATGATCCCCATCGTTAAACGCGTCGCATAGATTGGTACGTTGATCTCCTTTAAGACATAGGGCAGTGCGCCGATATGATCCTCATGACCATGCGTGATCACAAACCCTTTCACCTTATCGATATGTTCTTTTAAGTATGTCACATCGGGAATAACAAGATCAATCCCGAGCATATCGTCCGCGGGAAAACTGAGCCCGCAATCCACCACAATAATACTGTCCTCATACTCGAAGGCAGTAATGTTCATGCCGATCTGCTCCAGCCCCCCGAGCGGAATGATCCGCAGTGATGAAGCCCGGCTTCCTTCTTTTTCCTTTCTTTTCAAAAAAAATTCCTCCACATTTCAGATTCGTATTTTCCGGTCTCATGATCTGTCTTGATTATAACCGGAAACCGTTACATTTACTCATCCAGCATTCCTTCAAAAACGCCTGAGATCGCTTCAAACTCCGCATCATCCTCCACGAACACATACACGCTCTCTTTGTCCGTATCTTCGGAATCATCGCGCAGAATGAACGCCTCCGCGTCCCCGTCCCTGCTGTCTGTCACAAGCAGATAGCTCTTTCCCGCTATCCGCGTCTGCTCTAGCACATAAAACACCAGTTTTTCGCCGTTCTCGCCCTCTAAAACGATCTGATCTTCTTCCATTCTTTCTTTTCCCTGTGCCGCATTCACGCCAATTTCCCGTTTTCAGCCTGTTCCCTGTTTTCAGTCTGTTTCCTATCGTTTTCGGTCTGTTTCCTGCCGTTTTCCACGTGATCCGCTGCCACATCAGCAGTTTTACCTGCGCCGCCAGTCTGCATCGCAAGATGATCCAGATAGCCCTGCAGGATCAGGGCGGCCGCGATCATGTCCACATAGTCGCGGCGGTGCTCCCTGCGGATCCCAGTCTCCATCATCACTTTATCTGCCGCCACTGTCGTTAACCGCTCATCCCAGTATACCACGTCAAGCCCCGTGCGCCTTATCAGCATGTCCCCAAATTCGCGTGTCTTCTCAGCACGGTCGCCCTGTGTATCGTTCATATTCTTCGGAAGTCCGAGCACGATCCGTTCCACACCGTACTCTTCTATCAGTTCCTCGATCCGCGCACATGTCCTGCGAAGCTTATCCTCACGTTCCCTGCGAATGATCTCTTTTGCCTGCGCAGTGATCAGCAGTTCATCGCTTACTGCGACACCCACCGTCTTTGAACCAAAATCCAATCCCATAATCCGCATCAATCATATCCCCATTCCTGCGCAATCAGCGTAAATCTCTTTTCAGTCCCGTTCCCCGTTCCAGCCGCAGGATCGAATATACTGCGTCAGCATCTCTTCCACCAGCTCATCACGTTCCACCTTCATGATCATGGTTCTGGCATTCTTATGGCTCGTAATATAGGTCGGATCTCCCGACATGATATATCCGACAATCTGATTCACCGGATTATAGCCCTTCTCCGTCAGCGCTTCATACACCGCATGCAGGACCTCCTGCACCTGAACCTCCGGCTCTGTCTCTACTCTGAAAAATTGTGTGTTCCCCAAGTCCGCCATATAGCCACTTCCTTTATCCGAGATGATCTGCGCCGGATAGCACCGGCACTTTACACGCGTACAATACTGTACCTATTTTACCCTACTTTTGGCAATTATGCAATGAAACTTTCGTCATGAGGCTCCCGCATCAGTACAAGCTGCTGTCCGCCCTCCGTCAGAAGCCTTTCTCCAACGCCGCACACGATCCGGTTCGTTTCCGATGCATGCTCCGGCACGGCGGCAGGCACATAATCTTTGGTATGTCCGACAAGAACGCGCATTCCGCCGATGTCTTTTACTTCCTCCGTCAGGATCTCCATCTTCTGCCCGATCAGCCCTGCACGGTATCGTCCGGAAAGCTTCTCTCCAATCGCGATCAGCTCTTTGCTTCTTTCCGCCTTGATGTGTTCGGAAATCTGGTCTTTCATACGTGCAGCCGGTGTTCCGGCCCGTTTGGAATATGGAAACACATGCATTTCATAAAAACCAACACGCTCCGCAAACGCTTTTGTCGCGGCAAACTCCTCTTCCGTCTCTCCGGGGAATCCGACGATCACATCCGTCGTGATCGCAACCCTGTCAAATGCCTCCCGCAGAATCCGGACGCCTCCCTCAAATTCTTCTGTCGTATAACGGCGGTTCATCCTTTTTAAGACGGTATCAGATCCGCTTTGAAGCGATAAATGAAAGTGCGGACAGAGCTTTTCACACTCCGCCAGCCGCTCCGCAAATTCTTTCGTCACGATCTGCGGCTCCAGCGATCCAAGACGGATGCGTGCCAGTTCCGGAATTTCAGCCAGACGTCCGATCAGCTCCGCAAGAAATCCTGCTTTTACGGCATCCCGGTAATCCGCAGAACGCACGCCGGGAAAATCCAGCCCGTAGGAGCTTAAGTGGATTCCTGTCAGCACGATCTCCCTGCATCCGGCATCCGCCAGCACGCGCGCTTCCGAAAGAACCTCTCCCGGCTCTCTGCTCCTCACGCGCCCCCGCGCATATGGTATGGCGCAATAAGTGCAGAACTGATTACATCCATCCTGTATCTTGAGAAAGGCACGCGTATGTTCCTGCGGTTTTTTCAAAAAAAGCCGCTCATACTCATCCGTGCGCGCTATATCGATCAAATTGTCCTGCACCGCATGGCTCTTAAAATATTCGTCCAAAATACGGACGATCTGGTTTTTACGGTTATTTCCTATGATAATATCGGCTCCAAGCGCTTCTGCCTGAAGAGAAGGTGCGTCATCTGCCGCAGACTGGCTTTCCGCTTCGTGCTGTACATAACAGCCCACCGCCACGATCACGGCCGCCGGATTGTTCTTTCTGGCGCGATGTAACATCTGCCTGCTTTTTCGATCCGCAATATTTGTCACGGTACAAGTGTTCACAATATAAACATCCGCTTTTTGAGCAAATGATACAATTTCATAACCGTTTTCTTGTAGATTTTGCCTCATAACGTCCATTTCATAGGCATTCACCTTGCAGCCAAGATTATGTAATGCTACACTTTTCATAGGAAACCCCGTTTTTTTTGTATTGTTTTATATATTGACTTTTCCTTTTTTTACAATTAAGATGATGATGTGGTTTCAAAGACCGCGCAATCAAATATAAAGGAGGTACTATCAATGAAGACCGTAAAGATTTCTTTGAATTCCATTGACAAGGTAAAATCGTTTGTAAACGATATTACGAAATTCGATTATGATTTTGATTTAGTTTCCGGCAGATATGTTATCGATGCAAAATCTATCATGGGTATTTTCAGCTTAGACTTATCCAAGCCTATCGACTTAAATATCCATGCCGAAGATAACATCGACGACGTACTTGATATCTTAAAGCCGTACATGATCTGATCCAATGGAACACATAGGCATGACCGGCGCTGCGAAGGCGGCACCGGTTCATGCAAAAGCAAGGTAAACACCTTGAAACAGCAGGGATAACGTCTTACCAAAGCAAGGCTGACGCCTTGCTTTTTTATTCTTTTTATGTCGATAAGCAGCTGCGATGTCCCTGTCCGCGCCTCATGCTTCGACCTCTATGACCTCTTCCGTCTCCAGCGCCGTCCTCACAAGTTCGTCGATTCTTTCTTTTAAGTTCGTCTCATGGTCACGGATGACCTTAAGATTTGGCTTCGTCACGGGATGCTTTGCAACAAAGATCGTGCAGCAGTCTTCAAACGGCAGGATCGACGTCTCATAGGTATTAATCTTTTCGGCAATGTCCACAATATCATTTTTATCAAAACCAATCAGCGGACGATACACCGGCATCAGGCAGGCGTCATCGGTACAGGCAAGGGACGCCATCGTCTGCGACGCGACCTGTCCGATACTCTCACCCGTCACAAGCCCCAGACAGTTGTTCTGCGCCGCAATCATCTCTGCAATGCGCATCATATAACGCCGCATGATGATCGTCAATTCTTCGTGCGGACACTTTTCATAGATATAGAGCTGAATGTCCGTAAAATTGACTACATGCAGACTGATCGGACCGGTAAAACGCGAGATCAGCTTCGCCAGATCGACCACTTTTTGCTTTGCACGCTCCGACGTGTAAGGCGGCGCATGAAAATAAACAGCGTCGATATGCACGCCCCGCTTGGCTATCATATAACCCGCGACCGGAGAATCGATCCCTCCGGAAAGCAGCAGCATCGCTTTTCCGTTCGTTCCGAGCGGAAGCCCGCCCGGTCCCGGTATGACCTCCGAATACAGATAGATTTTTTCCCGGACCTCGACATTCAATTGAATGTCCGGACGGTGCACATCCACGCGGAAGTCGGGAAATGCTTCCAATATCGCAGCCCCTAGTTCCTCGTTCATCTGCGGGGACTGCATCGGATAGTTCTTTCTTGCACGTCTGGCAAAGACCTTAAACGTCTTATGCTTGTCCGCATAGACGGTATCCATATATGAGATCACATCTCTTGTAAGCTGCTCAAATCCTGTGTCCTCAACATGCACGACCGGGCAAATTCCTGATACGCCAAACACGGTCTTTAAGTTGTCCACCGTCTCGTCATAGTCAAACTCCGAAAACGCATCGACGTAAATCCGCCCGTCCGCCTTATGCACGCGAAAGCTTCCGTCACAGCGGCGCAGCGCATACTTAATATCGTTGACTAACGCGTCCTCAAATAAATAACGGTTTTTCCCTTTGATGCCAATTTCCGCATACTTGATCAAAAAAGCTGAAAACATCATTCGCCTCCTTTAGGCACTTGCACGCGGAATGCGGACCGGACCTGCCCGGTCCGCATTCCACGCCTCATTCCAGATGAAAAACACCCGTTTTTTGACATTTTTCGAAGAATGACTTAGATTTTCCTGACAGGCATATTGGGACTGCTTAGAAAATCTTCCTTCTTTTTCTATTTTCTAACATAACGCCTGAGCTTCGGCACTTGCTCTTCCAATACGGCCAGTGCATAGTCAAGCTGCTCTCTTGTCGTCTCGACCGAAAAGCTGAAGCGCACGGTCGATTCCAAAAGTTCCTTCGCAATTCCGACCGCCACAAGTGTGGAAGACGGCGTCGGTTTATGCGCGGAGCATGCGCTTCCCGCCGATATGCAGATGCCTTCTGCATCCAAACTGTGAAGCAGCACTTCAGCGCGGACGCCTTTTACGGACAGACTCACAATATGCGGTGCGCCGTTCCTTCCCTGCGGTCCGTTTACCGACACATCGGGGATTCTGAGCGCACGTTCGGTAAAATATTCTTTGTATTCATACAGGCGGTCTATATCCTCACCAAAATGAGAAAAAATCTCCTCTACCGCCTTTCCGATACCGGCAATTCCTGCCACATTCTCCGTACCGGAACGCATGCCGCCCTGCTGCCCTCCTCCAAATATGATCGGCTTGATCTTTGCCTTATCACTGACATAGAGGAACCCGATACCCTTCGGTCCATGTATCTTGTGTCCACTCACGGACAGCAGATCGATACCTGATTTTTTCGGGTAGATACGGCACTTCCCGTATCCCTGTACCGCATCCACATGAAACAGTGCCCGCGGGTTTTTCTGTTTAATGATCCTTCCTGCTTCCGCGACCGGCATCACGCTCCCGATCTCATTGTTCGTATGCATAATGGAAACAAGGATCGTCTCGGGCGTAACAGCCGCCTCCAGTTCCTCAAGCCGGATACAGCCATATGCATCTACCGGCAGATAAGTTACCCTGTAACCGAGGCTCTCCAAATACTTCATCGTCTGCAGGACTGCGGGGTGCTCGATCTGTGTCGTAATCAGATGCTTTCCGCTCCGGTAATTCGCCATCGCGGTACCGATGAGCGCCAGATTATCCGCCTCCGTCCCGCCCGATGTAAAAAGAATCTCTTTCTCCTGTATTTTTAAGCTCGCCGCAATCTGCTCTTTTGCATAGCGCAGATATCGTTCCGCCTCAACGCCCTTTGTATGCAGGCTCGACGGATTTCCGTAATCTGTGCGTAAAACCTGATCTACGATTTCGACAACACTGTCAAAGCATCTTGTCGTCGCCGAATTATCAAAATAACATTTCATTTTTTGTCTTCTCTTTCCGGCTGTTCGTTTTATGATCCATATCCGTGAACGCGTCTCCGTCCACGGATAAAAAGACATTTCTTATATTCTACTATATTCTAAGCCGTCTCCAAATGATACATCAGCCATGCCATGACTGTAAAGCCCGCGGTTTCCGTGCGCAGGATGCGCCTGCCGAGCGTCACCGGCACGATTCCCGCTGCCGTCGCCGCCGCGATCTCCGCCTCCTCAAATCCGCCCTCCGGTCCGATCATGACTGCAATTTCCATCCCCGCACGGATGCCGCCGATCAGGTCTTTCGTCCGCTCCATGTCCGATGAAAGCTCATAGGGAATCATCTTCACATCCGCCTTGGAAGCCGCCTTCACCGCATCTGCAAACTGCATGACATGACTTACCTTCGGCACGATGGCACGCCTGCTCTGCTTCGCTGCCGCCTCCGCGATCGCATTCCAGCGTGCAGACTTTGCCGCTTCCTTCTTGGCGTCAAGTTTTACGACACAGCGCCCCGCCGCCACGGGAATGATCTCATACACCCCGAGCTCCACTGCCTTCTGAATGATCAGCTCCATCTTATCCGCCTTCGGCAGCGCCTGATACAGCCGGACTCTCGCAGGCAGCTCCACGCCGTCTTCCTTGATAAAGCGGAGCACGCATATAACCTGCTCCTTGTCAGATGCCTGCACCTCACAGCGGTATTCTTTCCCATCCACACCGTTACTGACCGCAAGCTCTTCTCCCTGCGCCATGCGCAGAACATTCACGATATGATTCACATCGTCTCCCGTGATCACGACGCGGCGTCTCTCCACGTCGATCTGCGCGGGTTCTACAAAAAAATGATGCATATCAGGCACCTCCGACCTGTTAGCCCTTCCTGCCAGTCACGCTCACCCACTCGCCCTGATACGTCGTCTCAACAATTTCTAAGCCTGCCGCAAGCATCGCGTCCTTCACATCCTGCTCTTTATGATTTTCATTGATAATGCCGGAGGTAATATAATAACCGCCCTGCTTCATATGACGCACGATCACCGGCGTCAGCATCACAAGCACATCCGCCAGAATATTCGCCGTGACAATATCAAACCGTTCAAAGCCGACACGCTCCCGAACCGGCTCCTCCGTGATCAGATTCCCGATCATCATTTCAAATCGTGCCGGGTCTATCCCGTTTGCAGTAAGGTTTTCCGCAACCGCCTGCTCCGCACACGGATCGATATCCGTACCGGTCACATGCCCAGCGCCGTACATGAGCGCAATGATCCCCAAAATGCCGCTGCCTGTTCCGACATCCAAAATCTGTGCGTTCTCTTCCATATATTTCCTGACCTGCCTGATGCAGAGCTGCGTTGTCTCATGCATGCCGGTACCAAACGCTGTGCCAGGATCAATATGCAGAACCTTTCCGTTCCTGCTCTCCTCTGGCACATTTTCCCATGACGGAATAACAAGCAGATCATCAATATAAAATTGATGAAAATACTGTTTCCAGTTATTGATCCAGTCGATATCTTCGGTCTCTGAGAGCGCGATATCTCCCGCCCCCAAGTCCATAAAGCACCGAAGATCATCCATTTCTTCTTCGATACGTGCAAGAAGCGCCTGCTTTGTGATCTTTTCTCCCGAAAGAAGCAGCATGCCGTCCGCACCGGTCTCCACAAAAAATGTCACATAGGCGATCCCGTCATCCTCCGGCGTGTCGGGAAGAATGTCCACAAACATCCGCTCCTTATCAGACGCGCTTAGCGGTACCTTATCTTCGATCTGCGCACCCTCAAGTCCGATGTCATAGAGCGTGCTGATCAAAATATCCTCCGCCTCCGTAATTGTCTTGATCCTAAACGCCGTCCATTTCATGGTAAGATCCCTGTTCCTTTCATACTTTTCCGACAGCCTGTCCTGTTACAGTATATATGGATTTTGTCAAAAAAACAAGGGGCGCAGACTCCGATTGTCCACACCCCGTTAAAACACAGGATCAAACGCCGTTTCACCCTGCCGCTTTCCTGGTCAGAAAAATTTCTTTTTCTTTTTTGTATCTTTCTGTGCCTCTTCTTTTGATTTGCTTCCGGTCACGCGCCTTACCTCATTGATACTATCCCCCGTCAGGGAATCGAATTCCATGAGCAGATCGCGCGCCTTTGCAGACAGCTTATCCGGCACCTGTACCACAAACGTGACGTAATGATTGCCGCGCTGTTCTTTGTTATGAACATTCGGAACACCTTTCCGCTTCAGAACAACACGGGTGTCCGTCTGCGTACCCGGTTTGATCGTGTAAGCAATCCTGCTGTCAAGCGTATCAACAAGCACTTCTCCGCCGAGCGTTGCGATCGCAAACGAGATTGGAACCGTGGAGTAGATATCCACGCCGTCACGCTGGAAGATCGGATGCCGCATGACCTGACATTCGACAAGCACATCTCCGCGCGGGCCGCCGTTTGTTCCCGGCTCGCCCATATCGGAAATGCGGAATGCCTGCCCGTTATCGATTCCTGCCGGAATGATCGCCATGATCTTTTTACGTGTTGCATGATAACCGCCGCCGTGACATTCCGGACATTTGTCCTTGATCACCTTTCCGGTTCCGTTGCAGTCAGGACATGCCTGCACGTTTCTGACCGTTCCGAAAAAGCTGTTCTGCGTATAGACGATCTGCCCCGAACCCTTACACTTCTCACAGGTGACAGGTCCGCTGCCCGGCTTTGCCCCGCTGCCATGACAGACCCTGCATTCCTCTTTATAAGGAACCTCTATTTCTCTCTCTGCACCAAATACCGCTTCTTCAAAGCTGATGCGGATACTTGTTCTTACGTTGCGCCCACGCATCGGACCGTTACCGCCTCTGCCGGAGCGTCTGCTGCTGCCGCCGAACAGATCGCCGAAAATGTCTCCAAAGATATCTCCAAAGTCGGCGCCGCTGAAGTCAAATCCGCCGAAACCACCCCCGCCTGCTCCGCCTTCAAACGCTGCATGACCAAACTGATCATACTGTCTGCGCTTTTCCGGATCGCTCAGGACCGCATAAGCCTCGGACGCTTCCTTGAACTTCTTCTCCGCCTCCTTATCACCCGGATTCATATCCGGGTGATATTTCTTGGCAAGTACACGATATGCCTTTTTGATCTCTGCCTCGTCAGCATTTTTGCCGACCCCAAGGACCTCGTAATAATCCCGTTTCTGCTCTGCCATATGTGTTATACCTCGCGGTAATCTCCGTCAACGACATCATCATCTGCGGAAGCTGCGTCCGGCCCTGCCTGCGCGCCCATCCCGCTCATGTCAGGACCCTGTGCGCCGCCTGCCTGCTGCATGCTCTCATACATCTTTGTAAACAGACTCTGTGCGCTGTTCGTCAGTTTCTCTTTTGCAGCCTTTAATTCGTTCAGCTGATCGTCCGTCATCTCACTGTCTTTGGTTCTTTCCAGCAGATCTTTGACTGCCTGCAAGTCTGCCTCCAGCGCCGATTTCTCATCTGCACTGATCTTGTCTCCGACCTCGCCAAGCGCCTTCTCAGTCTGGAATACAAAGGAATCCGCATCATTTCTCGTATCAATGGCATCCTTGCGTTTCTTATCCTGTGCCTCATACTCTGCAGCTTCCTTTACAGCCTTATCAATATCCTCATCCGACATATTCGATCCCGCCGTGATCGTGATATGCTGCTCTTTTCCTGTCCCCAAGTCTTTTGCGGACACATTGACGATACCATTCGCATCAATATCAAACGTTACCTCGATCTGCGGCATACCGCGTCTTGCAGGCGGAATACCGTCTAAGCGGAACTGTCCTAAGGACTTATTGTCTTTTGCGAACTGTCTCTCGCCCTGTACGACATTGATATCCACCGCAGTCTGATTATCTGCTGCTGTCGAGAAGATCTGGCTCTTTCTCGTCGGGATCGTCGTATTTCTCTCTATCAGTCTTGTCGCGACACCACCCATCGTTTCGATCGACAGGGACAGCGGCGTTACATCAAGCAGAAGGATCTCCCCTGCACCCGCATCGCCCGCAAGCTTACCGCCCTGAATGGAAGCTCCCAATGCCACGCACTCATCCGGATTTAAGGACTTATTCGGCTCATGTCCGGTCAGCTGCTTTACCTTATCCTGTACGGCAGGAATTCTTGTGGAACCGCCCACAAGGAGTACCTTGCCAAGATCTGCCGAAGTCAGTCCGGCGTCCTTTAAGGCATTCTGAACCGGAATCGCCGTCTTCTCTACCAGATCATGAGTCAGCTCGTCAAATTTCGCCCGCGTCAGATTCATGTCGAAATGAAGCGGTCCGCTTGCATTCATACTGATGAACGGCAGGTTGATATTTGTCTGCGTTGCGGAGGACAATTCCTTCTTTGCCTTCTCAGCCGCCTCTTTTAATCTCTGAAGCGCCATCTTATCCTGAGACAAGTCCACGCCGTTCATGTTCTTAAACTCTTTTACCATCCAGTCAATGATCTTCTGGTCAAAATCATCGCCGCCCAAATGGGTATCGCCGTTTGTTGCGAGAACCTCAATAACGCCTTCTCCGATCTCAATAATGGAAACATCGAACGTACCGCCGCCAAGGTCGTAAACCATGATCTTCTGCTCTTTTTCATTGTCCAGACCGTATGCAAGCGCTGCGGCTGTCGGCTCGTTGATGATACGCTTTACATCAAGTCCGGCGATCTTACCTGCATCCTTGGTTGCCTGACGCTGTGAGTCGTTAAAATATGCCGGAACCGTGATGACTGCCTCCGTCACTTTCTCACCGAGATAATTCTCCGCATCTGCCTTTAATTTTTGCAGGATCATCGCTGAGATCTGCTGCGGGGAATACTTCTTTCCTTCAATATTGCGTCCGTGATCCGTACCCATATCTCTCTTAATGGATGAGATCGTATTATCTGCATTTGTCACAGCCTGACGCTTTGCCGGCTCGCCGACCAAACGCTCGCCGTTTTTTGTGAACGCCACGACAGAAGGCGTCGTCCTCGCACCCTCCTGGTTTGCGATGACCGTAGGCTTTCCTCCCTCCATAACGGCAACGCAGCTATTCGTTGTTCCAAGATCGATACCAATTATTTTTCCCATAGCTTTTCTCCTCCATTTTATATTGATCTGTTATTTGTTTTTTCTATATCCGCGCTACGGTACGACCGCGACCATACTGTGTCTGACAACCGTGTCGCGATACGTATATCCTTTCTGAAGCTCCTGTGCGATCATGCCGGACTCGTACTCCTCACTCTCCACCTGCATGACTGCATTATGAAAATCAGGATCAAATTCCTTGCCGACTGCTTCAATGGGACGCACTTCAAGCTTTTCCAGCTCTCCGATCAGCTGCTTATAAACCATAGCCATACCCTCTTCGAACGGACTGCTCTTTTCTTCCTCGGAAACGCTTGCAAGGCCGCGCTCAAAATTGTCAACGACCGGCAGTATCTTTTCGATCACACTTCTTGCACCGGTCTCAAACATGGCTGTCTTTTCCTTTTCCGTCCGTTTGCGGAAATTCTCAAACTCCGCCATCTGGCGTCTGACGCGGTCTTCCAGCTCCCCTATTTTCTCCTGCTGTTTATCCTTTTTGTCCTGCTTTTTATTTTTCTTAAAAAATTTATTTTCTTTTTCTTTCGGGATATCCGCCCCGTCTCCGGCATTGCCGTCTCCGGTCTCTTCTGCATTCTGTTCCGCTTTTTCCGCGGATCGTTCCGCTTCCTCCTCACCGGAATCCTCGTCCGCTTCCGCCCGGCTGCTGTCCGCACCCTGCCCTGATTTCTCCTGCGCCGCACTGTCCGTATCCCGGTCTGCGTCCTTTTGCGCATCGCCGTCCTCCGCGCTCTGTCCGCTTTCTGCCTTCGTCCTGCCGCCGTCCGTACCCTGCGCCGCTTCCGCCCGGCTTTCGTTTTCTTCCGGCGTCCGGCTCTGTTCCGATGCCGCCGTGTTTTTCTCCTGCGTATCGAAACTCTGCTCTTCGCTGATATTGTCTTCCTTCTTTTCTGACACTGGACTCATCTCCTTACTTACTTTTTCTTATATATCTCCTCAAGCTGCGTCATAACTGTTTTCAAGCTGCCGACTGCCTTTTCATAATCCATACGCTTCGGGCCGATGATACCGATCGTCCCCTTCATGCCCTCGCCCAGCTCATACGTAGCAGTCACGACACTGCAATCCCTCATATGCTGCACAGGAGTCTCATCACCAATGTAGACTTTGATCCCCGTGTTCCCGTCATCCGAAAGCGTCTCCTGCACGATCTGCGTCAGTTCCTGCTTTTCCTCAAACGTCGTGATCAGTTCGCTGGCCCGTCTCTGGTCTGCCAGCTCGGGATACCGGAAAATATTATTCGTACCGCTCGTATAGATCTCGAGATCTTCATCAGACTGAATCGCCGCTGCAACCGCGTCAATGATATCACCTACGATGCCGCTGTGAATGCCTGCCTGTTGCTTCATTGCCGAAATCATACCCAGACTGATCTCATTGACAGATAGTCCGCCGAGCTGCGTATTCAGAAGAATGTTCAGCTTTAAGACCGTCTCATCGGAAAGCTCCTCTTCCACGGTAAGCATCTCGTTCTTGATCACATTTCCTTCCACGACGATCACCGCTAAGAGCTGCCCCGCATCCACCTTTGTCAGTTGGATAAATTTGAGCTTATTTCCGAAGATCTGCGGCGCCGAGATCATCGCGGCATAATTCGTATTCGTCGCCAGCACCCTCGCCGCCTGCTGTAAGAGGCGGTCCATCTTCTCTTCCTTTTCGAGAAGCATCTCCTTCATCTCATTGACTTCGCGCTCTTTATCCGCCATCATATGATCGACGTACAGGCGATAGCCCTTATCAGACGGAATCCGCCCTGCAGAAGTGTGTGGCTGCAAAATATAACCGAGCTCTTCCAGATCCGCCATTTCATTGCGAATGGTCGCCGAGCTTAGGTTCAGGTCCGTATATTTAGAAATCGTCCTGCTCCCGACCGGTTCTCCCGTTTCCAGGTAATTGCGGATGATCGCCTGCAGAATTTTCATTTTTCTATCATCCAGAACCACCCGTGATCACCTTCCTTTTGTCTGTTAGCACTCATTTAGATAGAGTGCTAATATCTTCATACATAAATTATCACTTACCTTCTATATTGTCAACTGATTTTTGAAAAATAATAAAAAAAAGACTTTCGCGCAAGCGAAAATCTTTTTAATGATAGTAAATTGTCTTCTTCTGCAAGTCCTGCAAAAAACTCTTATTATAAACCGTAGCTGCCCTTTACTTCGCCATTGATGACATAGTAAACTGCCTTATCTTCCGGCTTCACATAAAGCTCTACGGATTTGAAATCCTTAACATCTCTGCCAAGATCATATACCCAAACGTCCTTTGCACTCTGCACCAAAGACTCTTCCGTATAAGAATAGCCGTTCAGCTCTAACGTGATGCTGTTCTTTACTTTCTTATTCATGGTTTCTTTCTTCTCTTCCTTCTCTGCAGCTTTCTTTACTGCCGGCGCTTTCTTGACCGCATTCTTAGAACCCGGCTTACGTCCCGGTTTCTTCTTTACAACAGGCGCCGTCTCCTCCGCCTTTACCTCTGCTTTTACTTCAACAGGTGCTGTCGCTTCCGTCGTTGTAACCGTGTTTTTCGCTGCCACCTTATCAGCTGCAGGTTTTTTCATTTCAGCCATACATCCTCCCTTACACATCATACTCTGTGTCTTTGCTTTTTTTATTATTGCCCTGCTGCCGGTGCATTCACTATCGGCTGCAAAGTATTACCTATATTTCATACAATTGCACTGTATCGCATATGACGCAAAAAGTCAAACAAAAGTCTGCATTTTCGTTTGTTTGCATATTTTTAGGATATATTTTCTTAGTTTTTTCATAATTATGCACAATGAAATCCCGCAAAAAATTATCTGAACACCAGAAAATAGAGCAATACCGTCATACCAAGCGCGATACGGTACCATCCAAAAACTTTGAAATCATGCTTTTTAATATAACCCATCAAAAATTTTAATACAAAAAGGGATACGGCAAATGCGACAAACATACCGATCGTTAAGATCCATGCCTCCTGTCCCGTAAAGGAAAAGCCATGCTTTACAAGTTTCAGCAGGCTTGCACCGAACATGACCGGGATCGCCAGAAAAAATGTAAACTCCGCTGCAACGGTTCTGGATACGCCGATCATCAGCGCACCGATAATGGTTGCTCCCGAACGGGACGTCCCGGGAAAGACCGCTGCGATGAGCTGAAACATACCGATGATCAGCGCAGCCTTATAGGTCATCTGGCTTAAGCTGGTCACGACCGGCTGCATCCCCCGGTTACGGTTTTCCACGGCAATGAACGCGACGCCGAACACAATCAGCGCCAGCGCTACCACAACATAATTATATAGATATTTTTCCAGCACATCATCAAATAATAGTCCTACCACCGCCGCCGGAATACATGCCGCCAGAATCTGAAACCACATCACAAAAATATCTTTTTTTATGACGGGCTTTGTTTTGTCCTTCCACTGAAACGGCCAAATTTGATTCCAAAAGAGCACGACGACCGCCATGATCGCTCCGAGCTGGATAACCACCTCGAACATGCTGTAAAATTCTTCGGACACCTTGAGCGGCATCAGTTCATTTAACAGGATCATATGTCCCGTACTGCTGATCGGAAGCCACTCTGTGATTCCCTCCACGATACCAAACAGGACTGCTTTTAGAAATTCAAGCATGAGTTCTCCTTTCAAAGTCCAAATCTTTCTGGCGATTGCCTATTCAAATCTTTACAGTCGGGCGTCCCCGTATTCTTCCTGCACAAAACGCCTGAGCGCGGGAATCGAGCGTTTTACTTTTTCCGTGTCGATGCAGTATGCCATGCGGAAATGGCCGGGACATCCGAAGCTGTCTCCGGGCACGAGGATCAGATCATACTTTTTGGCTTTTTCACAAAATGCCGCCGCATCCTCCTCAAGCGCCTTTGGAAAAATATAAAAGGTCCCTACCGGACGCACGAGTGTAAAGCCAAGCTTTATCAATTCATCATACAGAAGATTCCGGTTTGTCTCATAAACCTCCATGTCCGCCGTCACATCTAAGTTCTCCGCGACCGCTAGCTGCACCATTGCCGTCGGGCAGTTATGTCCAATGCCGCGCGAGATCTGCCCGCACATCGGGATCATCAGCTCCGCGCCGGGGCAGTCCGGATGAACTGCCACATATCCGATCCGGTCCCCCGGAACGGACAGAGATTTCGACCATGAATAGCAGGTGATCGTCTTTTCATAGTAATTTGCCGGATACGGAGCAGTCATGCCGTCAAAGACGATCTCCCGGTACGGCTCGTCGGAGATCAGATAGATTTCATGCCCGTATTCCCGCTCTTTATCACGAAGGTAAGAAGACAGGCGTTTCAATGTTACTTCTGAATAGACAACGCCAGACGGATTGTTCGGCGTATTGATCAGCACTGCCGAAACCTTCTCATTCATGGCAGCGTCAAGCGCTTCAAAATGAATCTGAAAATCCTGTGTATGCGCCGGAACCACCTTCAGTCTTGCGCCGCTTAAGTCTACATACGGATGATATTCCGGGAAAAACGGGGCAAATGTAATGATCTCGTCCCCCGGTTCCGCCACAAGGCGGACCGCATGCGCGATCGCTGCCGCCGCGCCGCTCACCATAAAGATATGCTCTTTTTGATAATTCATGCCAAAACGCCGGTTTAAGTTGTGCGCGACCGCTTCCCTGACAGCAGGAATCGTCAGAGTCGGACTGTAGCCGTGCAGCGTCATCGGATTTTCTTCGCGCAGCAGCCGGATGAGTGTATCCGTATAAGATTTCGGCACATCGACCGAGGGGTTTCCCAGACTGTAATCAAATACATTCTCATAACCGATCTGCTTCCCCCGCGCAGCTGCATACTCCGACAGGCTGCGGATCACGGATCTCGCCGAAAGCATATCCCGATATTTTTTTGAAAGCATATTACCTTCTCCTTACCGTCTTCCTTCATTCCCATACAAAATCAATACGCGTATTTCACTTTACCGTGGACGCGATCAGTTCCATGTTTCCCTGCATGTGGAACGTCCCGTATCCCGCCGGAAGAATGAAGTGGTCGCCCTTCTTGATCAGCTCTCCGTCAAGAAGTCCGCTTCCTTCGATCACACTCATGATCAGGAACGGCTCGTTCTGGGAAAGCGTCACTGGCTCCGTCACATTCAGCTTCCACACCTTATAATAATCGCAGACGATCAACGGATTCATCTGATTCTCAGGAAGTCCCTCCGGCGTCATGACACTTTCCCCCACCGGTTTGGCAGGCACCGTGATCACATCGATGCTCTTTTCAATATGAAGCTCGCGCGGTTTCCCGTTGCTCATGCGGTCATAATCATAAACGCGGTAAGTAATGTCGCTGTTCTGCTGTGTCTCCAAGATCATCAGACCGCCCTTGATCGCGTGAACGGTTCCCGGATCGATCTGGATAAAGTCTCCCTTTTTCACGGGTATTTCTCGGATCAGTTCTCCCCACCGCTTTTCTTCGATCATGCTCCGAAGTTCCTCTTTGGAGGATGCATTATGCCCGATCACAAGCTTTGCGTCCTCATTACAATCGAGAATATACCAGCATTCGGTTTTTCCGAGTGAGCCGTTTTCATTCTTCTTTGCATAGATATCGTCAGGATGCACCTGAATGCTTAAGTCCGATTTCGCGTCAATGATCTTAATGAGCAATGGGAAGCGGTCTAAGCCTGTATTGCCGAACAACTCCGGATGTGTATCCCACAATTCCGATAAGGTCTTTCCCTCATACATTCCTTCACGCACAACGCAGTCCCCGTTCGGATGCGCGCTGACCGCCCAGCACTCTCCGGTATCGTCCCCGGGAATCGGATACCCCCAGACCGTTCCAAGACGGTTTCCGCCCCAGATCATCTGCTTAAATACCGGATTCAAAAAAAGAACTGGCTTTTTTTCCTGATTCATACTCAAATTCCTCCCGTTTGTTCTGATCGTTTCGGCATACCAGTAGGCAGAGTCCTTCGCGGTTCTCTTTAATGTCGCGTAGTCCACATGAATGATGCCAAACCGATCCTTATAACCTTCCGACCATTCAAAATTGTCAAGAAACGTCCATAAAAAATAACCTCTGACATCCACACCCTCATCCGCCGCGCGCTGTACCTCTGATAAATACGCATCTAAAAACGTACAGCGGTTCGTATCGTGCACACGGCCGTCCGGCGATACGATATCACGGTAGCACACACCGTTTTCCGTCACATGGACCGGCAAATGATACCGCTCATAAGCAAACCGCAGTCCCCAGTAAATGCATTCCGGCGTCATCGGCCATCCTGTCCCGGTCTGCGGCGCACCGTATTCATAGTCATAGAACTTCGGTTCTCCGTCTTCTCCCGCCCCGACATAATATCCGTTATAAATATTCGTTCCCATGAAATCAAGCGGCTGTGAGATCAGCTCCATATCTTCTTTCGTGATCTTTGGCAGCCATTTTTGGAATTTCCGGATGCCCTCGTCCGGATACTTTCCCAAAAACACAGCGTCGGAAAACCAGCCCATGTTCCATGCCCAATTGCTCGTATCATTATAAAAGCCAAAATAGACCTTTCGCGCCGCCTCGATATCCGCCGGCGCATCTGTCTTCGGTATCGCCACGCCGCAGGTTAGAGAAATGCTGACCTTGACCGGACGGCATGCATACTTGCGCAGATTGATGACCGCCTGTCCGTGCGCGCGCAGCGCATTATGCGCAATCTGAAACGTCTCCGCATAGGACATCTTTAAGCCGGGCGCCTGCACGCCCTGCAAATGCGCAAGCCCGACAAAGCACTGCGGTTCATTGAGCGTGATAAAATGTTCCACCAGATCGGAAAAGCGTTCCGCAATGACCCGCGCGTATTCGCCGAACCACTCAATCGACTTCTCATTGAGCCAGCCGCCCTGATTCTGAAGCGCCTGCGGCAGCTCCCAGTGATAGAGCGTCAGATAAGGCGTCACGCCATTTTTGATCATGCTTTTGATCAGCTTCCGGTAAAAAAGAATCCCTTTTTCATTGACCTCCCCAGTGCCGTCCGGCAGAATCCTGCACCAGTTGACGGAAAATCGGTACGCCCGGATGCCGAGCGCGCCCATCATTGCAAAATCGTCCTCATAGCGGTGCATATGATCGCAGGCAGTCTCCGCGCGGTGCCCGCCGTATATCTTTCCTTCGTCGGCATAGGTATCCCAAATACTCCTTCCAATACCGTCCCCTGCTTCTTTTCCTTCGATCTGGTACGCGCTCGCCGCAACGCCCCAGACAAAATCCTCTCGAAACATCCTATCATCCAAGCCTTTCTTTCTCCGACAATCCGTAATGATGCGGGCCGCTGATCCGCCATACCGGAGTATATTTTATGTAATCAATTCAAATTCATGGCTGCAGCACCTATCCCGTGACGCTTCTCTCATTCATGTGATACAATGAGTGAGATCAGGTAAAACTCCGCCGCATCGTCCTCATGCGTTTCCGTCAGTGTGATCTCCACTGTATGCTTTTTATTCTCTCCATGCACGATAAGATTCTGCATGAACAGGCAGTCTCCCCAGTCCTCCTCAAAATTCGCATCCAGGGTCACCGCATGCCGTATATCGCCGTCAATGACCGCGGACGCGATAGGCGCAGGATGATGAACAGTCTTGCGGTACTGCACGGCGATCTCACTTCCCTCCGCCTCAAATGTGATTTTAGCACCCTTTGTCTTGGAGGTCCATCCGTTTCTGAATCCTTCTAACACAAGTCTCTGCGGCGTGTGATCCACTGTCCATCCCTCTAAAAGAGGATCACAATTCCCATTTTGCAGACGCACACTGTTCTGATAATGGTTCGCGGTAATCGGCCCGGGCATGCTTCCGGGCGCCGGCTCCTCTATTGATAATTCCGCATAAACCTTCTCGAGATAATCAATTATGACTGACGCGACAAGCGCATGCCCCGCCGTATTCGGATGCAGATCATCCGGCGTAATTTCACGGTTCGGTATGCGTCCCGCCTTCACTTCCGCATAGATCACCGGCTGCATTGCAACGCAGGGCAGATTGTAGTGGACGCCGACTGCCTGATGAATCTCCTGTGCCGTCTTTCCGTGGTCGTACATAATATTATGGATCAGTGTAACCGCAGGTTTTAAGGGTGCGTCATAGATCGTGCGCACTAGCCCCTCATAAGTCTCTTTGAAAAATTCCGTATTCTCGTCATTGACTGAGAATTCCACAAACACTGCATCAGGGCGGCTGTACAGCAGATCACTCTGCACTCTGGAAACGCCAAACTGCGAAGTCGTCCCTCCGATACCGGCATTGACATAGGTGAAGGCGCTTTTAGGGAATTTTTTTACCCACCAGTCAAAAACAAGATAGGCATAGCAGGTCGTATGTGTCTCTGCCACGGCCCCCTGTGTGATGGAGCCTCCGATAAATCCGATCGTGATGCGGTCCCCGCCCTGTGCACGTCTCATGCAGTCCTTCATACGCCGCCAGTTTCCTCTGTTTACCAGTCCCTTTTCAGTGTGAATTTGATAAGACATTTTGAATTCTCCTTATTTTATATACACTTTTTCAATGCCGCTGCGTGTTGCTTGTTTTTCTTTTGCGGTTATTTCATGTTTTTCTTTTGCGCTCATTATATCATGTGCTCCGCACATGCTTACGCTTCGCGATGCACACTCGCTTCGCTCGACGCTGGTATCATATCTGACGACATTATATCATATCGCGCTATAGCAGAAAAGAACAAGAGAACCCTCTCTTGTTCTTTTCTGTCTTACGTTCCGGCTCTGCTTAAGCGGTATCAGATTGCGATCTGCATACCACATATATGCTTAGCGGATACCAAGCTCGGTATCGCTTTCCGTTACATGGCTGTGGGTCTTAATATAGTCAACGATCTCATCCAGCTTCGTAAATGCAAGACCGACATAGCTGTCCGCGCATCCGTAATAGAGCGCGATCTTGTTGGAAACAGGATCGTGGATCGTCGCACACGGGAAGCATACGTTTGGAACAAAGCCCCTCTCCTCATACCACTCCTCCGGAGTCAGCAGGAAGTTCTCGCATCTATAAAGAACCTTGGACGGATTGTCTATGTCGAGGATCGCGCCGCCGATTGAATACACAAAACCGTTGCAGGTTCCTGATACGCCATGGTAGAATAACAGCCAGCCCTCGGTCGTCTCGATCGGAGCCGCGCCGCCGCCAATTTTTACGGACTCCCACCACTCGCTGCTGCGTCCCATCACATGGCGGTGTTTTCCCCAATATACCATGTCCGGGCTTTCGCTTAAGAAAATATCGCCGAACGGTGTATGTCCACTGTCGGAAGGACGGCTTAATAGCATATACTTTCCGTCAATCTTTCTCGGAAACAGTACTGCGTTTCTGTTAAACGGAATAAACGGATTCTCCAGTCGGGTAAACGTCTTGAAATCCGTCGTCTTTGCCATGCCGATGGAAGCGCCATAGAAATCCTGACACCAAATGATATAGTAAGTATCCTCCACCTTTACCAGACGCGGGTCATACGCATACACCGGCATAAAATCATTGCCGTTCTCATCCTTAAACGGAATCTTCTCTTTATCAAACTCCCAATGGATCGCATCTTTGCTGTGTCCAAGATAGATATAGGGAATTCCGTTTGTCTGCTCGCCGCGGAACACACCGATAAACCCGTCTCCATATGGCATTACCGCGCTGTTGAAAATCCGTGCTACATTCTCCACCGGATTTCTGCCGATGATCGGATTTTCCGTATATCTCCAAATGGGAGCTCCGACAATCCCTTCCGGCTTTTCCTGCCAAGGCACATTCTTAACCTCCGGGCAATTTAACATTTTTACTTCGCTCATACTATTCTCCTTTTCCTTTATTGGAAGCACATTCGTGCTCATTCCCGCCTTACCGCAGCATTCCTGCTCCCGGCACGCTTCTGTCCGCACAATTTTGTCGGCACAAAATTGTGCTGCATACCGGCGCAATGATTCTATGAGTCGATCTTTTTCACAGAATCCCGGATCAACAATGTTCCGTTGATCACCTTCCTGATATTGGACGGCGCTCCTTCTTCGATATGATGTATCAGAAGCATGACCGCCTCGTCCGCCATCACCTCCACATTGACCGCAACTGTTGTCAATTTACGATAAGTAAAATAATCAATAAACGTATAATTATCAAACCCGACAACCGAGATATCTTCCGGCACGCGCAGCCCTTTTTTTCTAAGCTGTTCCATCAGCAGATAGGCAAGTTCGTCGCAATTACATACAAATGCTGTCGGCAAATCCTCGGGCAGCTTGATCTCTTTTCTGAACAGGCAGTTTTCATCCCTGTCCTCAACCACATAATCATCTCTCAGCGGAATATGATGTGTAAGCAGCGCCCGGTAATAGCCAAGATATCGATCCAGTATGGATGCCGTCGCATGAATGCTTCCGACAAATGCAATCTTTCTGTGTCCCATGTTGATACAATATTCCGTCAGTGCATACGCACCATACACATTGTCTGTCACGACACTGTCTGCTTCCAGTTCCCCGTCATAAAAGTCTAAAAGCACAAGCGGAATTCCCGTATCCTTTACCTTCTGGACATAAGCAGTCGAAAACTGCCCCAGAACAATGATGCCATCCACCTTCTTATCCACCGCAACCACCGGCAGTATCAGATTGTCGCGCATCTCATTCGTGATAATCTCCATAATACCCGAATAATTGATCTTTTTCAATGCAAGTACAATATAATGGTACATTTTTAAGTAAAAGGCATAGGAATCCGGATCCACATAATTGCTTGCAACGATCACACCGATATTAAATTTTGAACCGTCCTGCGCACCCTTCGCTTTCGACGCCGCATAGGAATAACCCATCTCGTCCGCTTTGCGCTTAATTGTACGGCGCAGCGGCTCGCCGACACCGTCTTTATCCGACAACGCCTTGGAAACTGTCACGGTACTGACGCCCAAAGCATCGGCAATATTCTTCATTGTTACATTCTTATTCATGCCTCACCTATGCTTTCCATGTCTGCTTTCTATGTGATTCCCGGTATAATACCCGCCAATACCGTATAGCAACTCATTACATACTTACATTTTATATCTCATACGAATACTGTGATATGCTTTGCTTTCATCTGCATCTGTCATCTATCTTCATGGTTCAAATATAAAACCTTATTTTCCTCTATTGATAATACCACTTTTCCGATTCCTCGCTTCCCTCCTCCGGTGCGGGCATGAATTTTAACATCACATACTCCATCGGATAAGTCAGCAGGAATAAATACACGCCCGGAATCACAAACACCGCCCACGGCATCAGATACACGCCGATACAGGCCAGCACAAAAAGCACCATGATCCCGATCGTCAGCGGCAGATACTTAAATGAAGCATATGCCGCAAATTTTAACATGTCCAGATTTTTTTTATCAAATCTCGATAAAAACGGACAAAAATACGCCGTTACCGAAAGAATCAAAAACGAAACTAACATCAGCACCATAAAAAGCGCGCTGTTCAACTTACTATCATTCACCCACACATAGCGGATATCCATAACGGCAACAAACGCGATCACAATAAAAAGAAACGTCATGACCGTCGCCTGTTTCCAGTTTGCCTTAAAAGAATGCCAGAACTCCTTATGAATATATCCTGTTTTATGCCGCACCGCTTTCGCCATCGCATAATATGCTGCTGTCGTTGAGGCGCCCGCCGTAATGACCGGAATACATCCGATAATCCACAGAATGCCCACATATAAAATATCGCAGAGCATTCCCATAAACCTTGAAAAAAGACTATCACTGCGAAACAAGATCTTCCCTCCCTGTTCCCTTTGTCTCTAGTCCGTATACGCCGCTGGCACTCCCCCACGGCGTCTGTAGAAAAGCGGCACGTCCGCCGCCGCATATCTTTTCCGCAGTATAAAAATACAGCGTTTCAAGATATGCGGCAGTTTTCATGCACTTAAAATTGCAAAACACTGAAATCTCAAATATATGAAACCAAAAATATTCAAGATTGTAAATACTTAAAATATCACATTACCGGTTTAAGGATACTCCTACTTGAAGAAATTATCCAGACCATCCTGCATCGGCTGCTTCCATGTCTCCTGGAACTGTGCCGGAGTCATCTCGCCGTTGATGAGCTTCACATAATCGTCATCCCACTTCAAACCAAAGGAGTTGAACAGATCGAACTGATCTTTGGAACCCATCATTTCCATAACTGCATAGTTCTCTTCCGTCACTGCACAGTCTTCCCACCATGTCAGGTTGCTGTCACGGTATGCAACATCACCGTGGTACCAATTCGCCCAATCCTCAAATACATGATATACAAATACCGGATCTTCCACACCAGTCGGGATCATCCACGCATTACCGGAAGACACGTTGCGGAAGTTATTGGTCTCCTGATTACCGCTCGGTCCAACCGGCCACGGGCACCATACGATATCAAAATCGCACTCGCCATCCTTATTCTGAGAAGAGATCCATGCTGCGTCAACCCAGAATGCGATATTGCCGTCAAGATAAGAATTCATGTTGGAATCAAAGTCATCCGCGTTCCAAGGCTTTGCTACCTTATCCACGCTCCACATATTGTACATAAAGTCAAGTACTTCGCCGACTTCCGGGCTCGAAAGCGTCTCCGTATCCGACGATGCCATCGTTGCACCGTTGGAGAGCAGAAGCTGCATAACCGTGAAATCCCAACGGGAGCAGTAACCGAACTGATCGATCACGCCGTCGCCGTTCGTATCCTGAGTCAGCGTGATCATGTATTCGCGCCATTTATCCCAAGTCCACTCGCCTCTCTCATACAGATCTTCAGGATACTCAAGACCTGCATCATCCAAAATCTGCTTATTGTAAGCAAGCATGTACGTGTTGTAAAGCCCAGCCTCCGCAGAAACCTGCGTAAACAGATATATGCTGTCATCCGACAGACCAATGTTGGTCGGCGCGAAGATCATCTGATCGTTGCAGACATCCGCATCCGGAACGACATCGCGCAGATTGAGCGCATAACCATTCATAGCCGCCGGAATACCGAACGTTAAGTCCACCTCGTAAATATCACAGTCAGGATGACCTGCCAGAATAGAAGTATTGATGGATTCTTTCGTACCATCAAAGGTCAGATTTACAAACTCGATCTCTACATTGTACTTCTGCTCCACCTCGGCAACGATATCGAAATGCGCCTGTGCAAACGCCTCATCAGACACGCTTGTATCATCCCAAATGCTCTCATTCGTACTGTCATAAAAATGATCGTACCAGGTACCGATGCGGATGATTCTCTTTTCGCTGCCTGCCTGCGGCGTATTGTTATCCGTATTGTCCGCCGGTGTATTCGTGTCATTATCTGCAGGCGTATTCGCATCATTGGCTGCCGGTGTATTCGTGTCATTGTTTGCCGGCGTGTCGTTGTCGCCGCCGCCACATGCCGTCATACCTGCAAGCATTGCCACGCTGAGACCGAGCGCAAGAAATTTCTTGTAAGATTTCATGTTTTATTGTTCCTCCTTTTTTCTCATGAATCATATCATAGTAACCGCAGGCGGCGATACGGTCCCGCCGCCCTGCGGTCTTAGTTTGTTTTCATTTCAACGGGAACCTGTTTCGTTCCCATTGAGGAATTCAATTCCCTTGGGAAACTTTAGTTCCCCATGCCGACCGTCATGCCGTATACTTCCCAGCTTTCGGAAGACTCGCACTGTAACGTATTCAGATACTGACCGAAGTCTCCTCCGAAATACGGTACTAACTGATCATAAGTATACTGAACCACGCCGTCTCCTACCGCTCCGTCCACCACGAACGTCTCCTGATTGACGCCGCGCAGCCAGGTTCCAAGCGGGTTCGGATTCTCATCGCTGCTGACTGCCACAAGCCATACCGGTGAAGCCGAATTGTATTCAATCGTGATCACACAGCCCGGTGCAAAAAGTGCTTTCTGCTCTTCGGTTAAATCAATACCTCCCTGTGCCCAGCCGTCTCCGCTTGCCGCAAAGCCCTCAATATCTGTTGCATTCTTTGCAGGAACGAACGGCTTGCCAACCTTCACGCTGTATACTTCCCAGCTTTCGGAAGACTCACACTGTAACGTATTCAGATACTGACCGAAGTCTTCACCAAAATACGGTACCAACTGCTCATAGGTGTACTGTACCACACCGTCTCCTACCGCACCGTCAACCTCAAAGGTCTCCTGATTGACACCGCGCAGCCAGGTTCCAAGCGGGTTCGGATTCTCATCGCTGCTGACCGCTACAAGCCATACCGGTGCTGCAGAGTTATACTGGATCTCGATCACGGAGCCCGGTACGAAAAGTGCTCTCTGCTCATCCGTTAAGTCGATACCGTTCTGTGCCCAGCCGTCGCCCTTGCATGCAAATCCGTCAATCTCGGTTCCGCCGACCGTTACCAGCCCGCTGTCCGTGCCGACTCTCATACCGAATACTTCCCACTTTTCGGAAGACTCACACTGTAACGTAACCACATACTGACCGAAGTCTTCACCGAAGAATTCTACCAAATCTTCATAGCGGTACTGTACCTTGCCGTCTCCCACATACCCATTGACCTTAAAGGTCTCCTGGTTCACGCCGCGCAGCCAGGTTCCAAGCGGATTCGGATTCTCATCGCTGCTGACTGCCACAAGCCATACCGGTGCGGCAGAATTATAATCAATCTCGATCACGGAGCCCGGTACAAAGAGCGCTTTCTGCTCCTCTGTTAAGTCAATACCGCCCTGTGCCCAGCCGTCTCCGCTTGCCGCGAAGCCGTCGATTTCAACAACATCCTTTAATACTAAGAGATTCGGATCAGCCGTATTTCCTGCCGTCTCCGCAACAACGGAGGTATCAGCCGCAATTACATTGCCGGACGCATCCTTAAACGTAATGTTGTCAATGTAGAGCGTCGTCATGGAGCCTGTCTCTGTCTTGCAGTTATCAACTTCCATGGAGATTGCAAACACATCGCCTGCCGCAAAAGCCTTGTCAGCCGGAACCGTATAGGTTACAGTCTTCGGATTGGCAGTCTCAAGATAAACGCTCCACGCCTGACTGTCCTTACCGTCGCTGATCACGCTCCACAGATTACCGGATACGGCATAGAAATTACCGTCCGCGCTTACTGCGCCGATCGTAACATCAACCGACGCCACATCACCTGCCTTATCGCCTAAGAGCTGATCGATCGGAAGTGCCACACAGGGGAATTTCCCACCCGGCACAACCTGTAATGCCTTGGAACCGTTGTAATCCGTCACGGAAAGCTCCGCAGGACCGGTACCACCCGCAATCAAGGTGTCGCAGTATGCGAAACCAAATGCTCCGTCTTCGAAGTCGATGCTCGCTTCTGTGGGAGCCGCGGGCACATCCTCCTCCGGTACCGTCGCCGGTTCCTCTGTCGGTTCCGGCGTCGGTGTTGTTTCATCCGTCTGATTATTATCGACGGGTGTGTCGTTGCCTGCATCATCACCGCCGCAGCCGACCATTGCAAATGTCATTGCCGCCGCAAGTAATAATGCCAAGAGTTTTTTTGCCTTCAACTTTTTCATCCTCCTTATTTATATTTGTTGAATTGTTTCGAGCAGGCAGCACGCCGTTTAACCGACGATACCGCTCCGCTCAACTCCCTCTATAAAGTATTTTTGAAGAACGATGTAAATGATGAGCACCGGAAGCATGACGAGCACAATGCCGGCATTCGTATAAAGCTGCTGAATGCTTGGGTCATAAATCTTCTCCGCATTCGCAATATTTGCCGCCAGTGACGCGATCTTCTTACTGATCACCACGTCGTCGCTGATCAAAAATAACTTCGTGTAAAATGTATCGTTATACTGCCATACCAGTGAAAAGATTGCCACGGTAATGACAGAGGGCATAGCATTGACTAACATGATGCGGAAATACGTATACCAGGTTCCCGCACCGTCCACGAACGCCGCCTCCTCGATCTCCTTTGGCAGCCCGCGGAAGAACTGGTTAAAAATATAAATATACAGCCCCGAACGCAGCCCGCAGCCAAACGCCGTCATTATGTAGAGCGGAATCGGCGTTGACAGGATATTGACCGGCGCGCCCCTGATCAGTTTGATGATGCCTAATACATCAAAGTTCGCAAACGTCATGTAGAGCGGAAGCATGATCGTGTGCGTTGGAATAACGATCATCACAACCACGCAGCCGAACAGCAGACCTTTTAACGGGAACTTGTATCTCGCAAACCCATATCCGACCATTGAGCAGATAAACACCTGGATCAGCATGAGCGAGACGGTGTAAATCAGCGAATTGCACACAACCTTCCAGTAGTCAAGATGCGCGATCGCCTTCGTGTAACGCTCCAGTGTAGGCTCCTGCGGAATCATGTAGACCATCGGATTGTAATTATCGGCGTTGGAGAAAAAAGATTTGCTGATAATACCGAGCACCGGTCCTAAGATCACATAGCTGACTCCAACGATCAGTAAAAACTTTAACAGACCGATGATAAAACCCTTGACATTGGACGACCAGCGCTTCCTGTCATTTGCAAACTGCGTATCCGTTTTGAACGAATGATACTGTTCCTTCAGGTTTCTGATGGAAAACGTCTTTTTTTCTTTTGCAGGCTTTACCGCTTTTGATGTCTTTGCCATTTCTTTTTCCTCCTTTCCTAGTTATAGTAGAATGCACGTTTTTGTATGAACCGACAGACGATCACGAGAATCAGACAGGTGATCACGGTCGAAACCAGACTCATCACGGAGCTTAGCCCGTAATTGTTATAAGTGAACGCCGTATCGTATGCCAGTTCGACGACCTCCGAATCCGTAAAGCTGTCCACCACGGTATAGACCACATTCGTGATGATATGGGGCATCACCATCGGGAACGTTACTTTCCAGAACGTCTCGTATCCGGTTGCACCCTCGATCTTCGCCACTTCGTAGAGCGAACCAGGTATGGACTGCAGCGCCGCAATAAAGATAATGATCTGTACGCCGGAAGCGTTGATGATGTCGCTGATCCTGCTGACCGCCCCGACGATATACTCGATAATACCCATCGGCAGTCCGAGGGAACCAAACATCTGTATGTAATACTCTATGCTCACTCCGCCCGACGCCGCTTCCGCAACTTCCGCCGCCGCGTTAGATATACCGCCGCTCATCAGGCTGCGCGCCAAGTTTGTTGCATCCACGATCGCTTCAGAATTCAGGATGACCGGCAGGAAGAAAATTGCCCTTACCAGCGTCCTGCCGCGGAATTTCTTATTGAGCAGCAGTGCCATGAACAAGCTGAAAAACGTGATCAGCGGCACATCAATCAGCATATCGGCAATGGATGTTGTCAGCACCTGCTTAAATGATGCATGTGCGCGGAACGCATACAGGAAATTGTCCAACCCTGCAAACGTCAATGTATAACCGCCGCCCGGCTTTACTTCCAGCACGTTTAAGGAAAACTGGAATGTCATAAACAGGCTTCGCGCATAAAACCAAAGGAATCCGACCAGCCACGGCATGATAAAGAGATAACCGGTTATGGCGCGTTTTCTTGTGAGAGTCATTTTTCTTCTTTTCTTCTTCATCAATGAACGCCCCCTATCTCATAGCTTCGTGCCGGTACCGTCACACCGTCCACTGTCTGATTTGACATGCCTGTATTGATATAGATCGTGACACCGTTGCTGTAAGTCACGGCACGCACACCGTTATCATAAATCACATGATCGACGATCGTCTCGCCGTTGACATATCTCAGCGCCCCGTTCACTTCATCATAGACCGCCAGCGCTTCCTGCTTCCAGCTCTCATAAGTCGTGGAATAGAAACGGCTTAAGCCCGTATTCTTCATCTCATTGGCATTCTCCCACGAGAATACGAAATGCGGCGACGCGCCTGTCTCGATCAGATTCAGGACCGTCTCGGTTCTGTCAAAGGTATCACTCAGATTAATAACTGAACCGGAGTAATCAATACAACCGTGTATAAGCATTTCATAGAATGGAATCGTCTCATCCACGATATAATAATCATTGTCCGTCAGCGGTGCGTTGATGATATCGTCCGCGTAGGCAAACGAGTAATCATTTCCATCGTTTATCATGACCCGCTTTCCGGTATCTTCAATGTTCTGAAGCTCAGCCTCCACGACATCCTGTGCCTCACAGCGATCGATCACGTTCGTTCTCCGTTTATCAGAGTGAAGCTGGTTGCCGAGATCGCGCAGTGATATTCCGCCGATGTCATAACGTCCGATCCGGTCCGTAAATTTCTCTACATATCGCACGAGGAACTTCGGAGAAACCAGAAAGAACCGGTTCTCACTCCACCCCAGACCAGATGTCTGACGCAACGTCGAGGGATTGACCAGTCCGAACTCGGCAACATAACCCGCACCGTAATATCGGGATGTCTCGTTTCCGATATTGTAGCGGTCCGATACTTCGGTCACGCGCTGGAAAGAAGTATCCGCATAAAAGCTGCCGCCGTTTGCCTCCACTGCCGCGCTCAATTCCTCTAAGCCGGATCTGCCTCCGAGTCTTAACGGCACTTTGATCTTATTTAGCACGTCATGATGATACCCGCCGTTACACCAGCCCTGATAGTTCATGACCTGATTCGTGATCCCGTTTGCCGCAAGGTCGTTCGACATCTCGACCGCCTCGTCAAAGCTGGTCATTGCATACAGACCTCTGTATCGCACGCCAAGGAAAAATTTCGTTTTCTCGATTCCGCCGAGAACATCATAATAAAACTTGATATCCCCGCTCGCACCGTTTGCTTCCAGCACACCCTCATTGATCAGGCGGTCCCTGTAATAATTCGCCGCCCCGGCATATCCCGCATGCTCCTCAGTCAACATCGTGTATCTGACTGTCAGATTTTGATCATAAAACTCTTTCTCTATGATCGGTAAGTCCGCCTCATTTCCTGTTGTGCCGAACATGGCGAGCTTCTCATTCCCTCTTAATACAAACGTCGGATAAACATAATTGTACTCATTGATGCTTCCTGAAACACGCGCGCTGATATATGCCAGTGAGCCGCCCCGCTCAATTGTCGCAAAGACGGAACTGTCATCTCTGCATATGCCAAACAGCGCCATTTTGACGTTCTCCGTATTCTCCCTGACAGTCAGCTCCGCAGCAAGCGGATCCATGCCATATACAAATTCCGAATACGGCGCCGCCGACGTCTTACCGTTGTTAAAGTTTATCAGTGAACCCGAACCGTTCGGCACCAAAAGGTACCCGTTCTCATCCGTCCCTGCCGCGCCAAGGAAGCGAAGCAGCGAAATTCGGAAGATCGCTCCGCCGCCATTCTCCTTTACGGCGCACATCGGAATCGACACCTCCACGGAATCCCCGACCAAACGGTACTCAAGAGGGATCTCAAACGAGACCGGAACTGCGCCCTCCACGCCTGAACCCTCCATCTCGCGGTTGTAATCTTCCTGCGTAAACCCTGTTTCCTCAAAGTAGCGGTTCAGCCTGCGAAGCTGGGATGCTCCGTTCTGCGCGGATTCCAACATTTCCATATAATCGTCTGCGATACTGCTTTCCTTAAACTTAGACCGGACGAACTTCGCGCCGTCCTCATCAAGCGCCGCACAGACAGAATCCAGTGTCTCCGTACTGATATAGATCGGTACGATGCCGGTTGCCGCCGTCAGATCTCCGAGCGTATAAATGAACCGCACGCCGTTCTCGATTGATTCCACTTCCAGCTGATCTTCTTTTTCAATACAATAGCTGTAGGAATCATAGGTTCCCTGCGTTCTTGAAGTGTTAAAATAATCCACGACCAGCTGGGATCTCATATAATTCTTATTCGTGCGGTTTGCGATCGCATCGTCCTCCGCATCCGGCGGATTTGAATACATGATCTCACCGTTTCGCGTATCCACGACCGCGATACTTGCCGTTTCCGTATCCGCATACAGCTTTAACGTTCCGTTCTGTGCGGCAAGATCCATGCCTTCCACATCCGGCGTGTTCTCAGCGATCGGGGTAAATTCCTTTCCCTCCTCGTAATCGTAAGAGGTCAGATAGTCTTTATAATGGTTGTAGAAATAAAAATGA
Organism: Lachnospiraceae bacterium; assembly: GCA_003979345.1. Classification (GTDB taxonomy): domain Bacteria; phylum Bacillota; class Clostridia; order Lachnospirales; family Lachnospiraceae; genus DLAJ01. The sequence continues at coordinate 94,750 of RYVZ01000002.1, read as the reverse complement.
ATCAGGTAATACGCAAACCATATCAGGACGACTGCAGCGATAAGGCTTACAACACCGATCAGAATCTTTTTACTTTTCCGCATCTTATGCCCTCCCCTATGACCTGAATATCAGTTCCTGATAGATACTGTAGAAGAAACTGTATACCTGATTGATCAGATCTCCTACCAGCAGTACCACAAATATAATGATGAAGATTGCCACAAAGGTGAGAAAAATCGTGAGCAATGTCTTTCCTAACGTATAATTGTGAACCTCCATAACACCGATCAGCATCATGAATACCCCGTAGGCAATGCCAATCCCTATGATCATCACATAGAATGCACCCTCGTCCGCCGCTACCGCATGGCTGAAGATCGTTCCTATATTCATGCAGATGATCATCGGGATCATTGCATAGCCCAGCGCGATCGCTATATCCTTTAATCTGCCTTCTCCGTTCATCAGACAGGTGATCGACCAGTTGCCGACGCAGAACAGCAGATACAGCAGCAGGACCGATACCAGCTCGCTCAGCAGATTGACCGTCATCGGATCCACATCATTGACAATGAAGCTTGCCGATATACGGTTAATGGAAAAGCTGATGGAAAAGAGGATGACAAGCAGGATCGCGATCGGCACGCTTCCGCGTTCCCTGTGCCGGATCTCATAATACCCGTCAGCCGGATGACTTACGGTATAAAACGCATATTTCCATTTCTCCTTGGAAAATAACTGTTTCATCAGAGAAGCCCTCCTTCCTTTTCGACTGCTTTTCCGCGTTTTTTCTTACGCCATTTCTTATATACCACCCAAAGAATGATCAATACGACCACCACGGTCATGATAATATTCATGTTCTTTGCCAGCAGCTCGTTCCGGTACCGTTTCCATGCGATCGAATAATATTTCCGGTTCATGCCAAGCTCCAGATATTCCATCGCAAGACGGTTATTTCCTGCAGTCAGATATGCTTTTCCGATACCGGTATTGGCAAGCTCATTGTTGGCGTCTAACCGCAATACCTCCTGCCATTTCTCGATCGCCTCGGTCTCATCACCGTCAAACCGCAGACCGACTGCCTCGTTGATCAACTTGCCATAACGCGTTTCCGAGAACCTCATGATTGCTCCGTAATAAGCGTCAAGTACGATGATCTCTCCGTCAATCGATTCTATCGCAACCGGTACATTGAACGTTCCTTCCTGCGACCCGACGCCACCGAAAATATAGAGAAGATTCCCTTCCTTATCATAAGTGAAAATACGTCCGCGCCTTCTGTCTAACAGCGAATAGATTCCTTTATCGCGGTATACCACATCCGTGATCTGGGACGGACCGCTGTAATCGCCGTACATGCCGGTAAGAATATCGCCGCCGACATTTCCGTTTTCCCCTTTTTGAATGACATCCTTTCCCTGCGGGTTAAGCCGTCTGACCGCCTGCTTGCCATCCGGATCAATATTGGATGCATAAATGAATCCGCCGTCATCGACGTCAATGCCCGTAAACTCGGTCGGGATATAGAGCTGTGATTTGGAGCGTTCCTCTTTGCTCGCAAGCCGTCTCCAGAACTTCTCCCACAACGAAATGCTTACTTCGATCGTCCCAAAGTATCCGGTAAAATCGCCGTTACTCTCAAATACCAAGATTCCCTCAAACGCATTTTTCACAATAGCATAGATACGATCCGCATAATCCACGGTTACCTTCAAAGGAATAAATTCAAAATTATCATCCAGAATCTCTGACTGGGGGTTATCTACGATCTTGATAAACTCGCCTTCCGGCGTCAGAACAACGATTCTTCTGTTATTGGAATCCGCAATGTAAAGCTCCATATTCTCAGAAACGCACACGCCATAAGGTGCATTAAAGGTATCCGCTGTTCCGTTCCTGTCAAATGTGGCGATCTCCCTCACCACTTCGTTCATCTCATGATTTAAGACCACGATCCGGTTATTTCCTGTATCCGCCACGTAGATGAGTCCGTCCGGCGCCACGCAGAAATCCTGCGGTTCCTTAAAATCGGTCGTCCCGACGCTCAAACCTGTCACGGAGCCGTTCGGCACATATGCTGCCGGTGTGATCACAAACTCTTGGCGGTAATTATAATTGTATGTATCATACGGAAGTTCTTCCGCCTGCACCGCCTCAGCCGGCACAAGCAAGAGCACTGTTGCCGCAAGAAGGGCAGCGGCAGTTCTTTTGATCAGATTTTTCTTTTTCATAGCGCTCCCTCCCATCAGTCTTTCATACCGGATGTCGTCATCGTCTCTAATACGTTGCTCTGACACGCAAGGAAGAAGATGATCGGCACCGCCGCAATAACAAACGTAACGGCTGCAGATGCCCCGGCTCTCGCCGTACCTCCGGCTGCAATCTGCTGTAAGGCAAACTGCATCGGCTTTAACTGCTCATCCCGAAGGAACATCGATCCCGTGTTACCCCACATCTGCTGGAACTGGAAGATCGCAAGCGTCAGCCACGCAGGTTTTACGTTCGGCATGACAATCTTCCAAAATACCTGAAACTCGCTCGCACCGTCCAGTCTTGCCGACTCCATCAGCGTCGTCGGAAGCTGTTCCATGAACTGTTTCATCAGGTAAAGTCCCATACCGTACTGACACGCCGGTAAAATAAGTGCCAGATAATTGTTATTGATGCCAAGCCAGCTGATGATCATGTAGTTCGGCGTCTGTGTAACCGTCCATGAGAACATCATGGAAAGCACGACCATGTTGAACAGGATGCTTTTACCCGGAAACTCATGCTTCGCCAGCGGATATGCCGCGAGGGAGGCAAAGATGACATGAAGGACCGTGCCGGCTCCCGTGATGATGATCGTATTTAATATGTATCTCGAAAACGGCACCCACGAATCGCTCATGACCGTAAACAGATCCGTGAAGTTCTCAAATGTAGGGTTCCGCACAAAAATCTTCGGCGGATACTGGAATAGCTCATCCAGTGGCTTTAAGCAGTTGTTGATGATCATGACAAGCGGCAGCGCCATAAATACACCGCAGATTCCCATGATAAAGAACAGGATGCCGTTTCCCGCCACGGAACGGTTCAGCTTCTTTTCCCTTGGCTTAAAAAAACGATATTTCTTTTTCGTCTTTGTCGCTGTCTTTGCCACTTAATCTCCCACCCTTCTCAATATTCTTTGTACCAGTTTGTTCGTGCCGACCATGAGCAGGAACAGTACGGTTGCGATTGCCGAAGCATAACCCATATCAAATCTCGTCGAACCGTAATCCAAAAGGTGCGTGACGACTGTCGCGCCTGCGTAGTTGACCGACGGGTTTCCGGCAAGCTGTATCGAAATATCCGCCACGGCAAACGACTGTGTGATCTGCATAACCGCACCGAACATTAACTGCGGTTTCATGGAAGGAAGCGTTACATACCACAGCTCCTGCCAGCGGTTCTTGACGCCGTCCAAAGCCGCCGCCTCATACAAGCTCTTATCCACCGTCTGAAGACCGGCAATGAACGAAAGGAAGCCGGTACCAAGCGAGAGCCAGAGCTGTACGACGATCAGGCACGGAAGAATGAACTTCGCATCCTGCATCCACAGCTTCTGTTCATTGATCACGCCAAGCTTGATCAGAATACCGTTCAAGTACCCGTAACGGTCACTTGAGAGAATCAGCTGCCATACCATATAAGCGTTACCGCAGATGGACGGCGCATAGAAGATCAGGGTAAGCAATGTTCTGACCTTACTTGAAAATTCGTTGATGATCCACGCGAACATGAGACAGAGAAAATAACTGACCGGTCCGGTCACCACGGCGAAGATCAGGGTGTTCTTTAGAGAGACAAGGAAAATATCGTCTTCTAATAGCAGCTTCACATAATTGTTCCATCCGTTAAATGTCGGCCACTCCAGCATATTAAAGTAGGTAAAGCTCAATGCGATCGACATTAGCACCGGAAGCACCGTAAACAGGAAGAACAGGATGAAGTACGGCGCCATCATGATATAGCAGGATTTGTTTTTCTTGATCCGGTAGCCAAGCGTTCCCTGTTTTCTGGCTACTTCCAAAGCTTCCTTTGATGCCATTTAATTGCCCTCCCCCTCTAAATCTTCCAATGTGATCAGATCAAATTCTTTTCTCTTATAGGTGATCTCATCGTTGATGTAGAGCACCTTATCCATCAATTCCTCTCTCGGTGACGCGGTATCTGTCTTCGTCGTTACCGTATAGAATGCATTGTTGACATTACGCCACGAATAGTAACCGCCCGGTACCTGAGGAATTCCTTTCACCCATGTAAACGCCTCTGCGAGCGCCTCATAAGTATCCACCTTCCACGGCATGCGTCCGAATGCCTCCTGATTAGCTGTCGCAACACGTGCCGCAGAACCCATGAGCGACTCCATCTCGCGGTCAAATAGTGTCTGTACATCGGCAGAGGTCCACCATTTTATAAACTCCCAGCACGCATCGGGTTCATCGGTATCCGCCATGATCAGGCTCGCAAGACCTGTACATCCGACGGAGTGATCGACCGTACCGTCCGCCTGCACCGTTCCGGGAACGATCGTGAAATCCCACAGTCCCGCAATATCCGGTGCGGATACTTCCAAATTGTTGTATACCGTATAATCTGCAATGATGATCGGACATTCTCCGGTACGGAACCGCTCTTCCACACTCGTTGTCTTATCCAGTCCGTAATCCGTGTAGTATTCACAATACTCCTTAAATGTATTGACTGCGATATCGGAATCCAGCGCCGACGAAATACCGCCCTCGTTGTAATATTCCCCGCCGTTCTGATAAAGGAGCATTGCAAAAATCTGCTCGGTCGGCAGCATGCCGAACTCCATCTGATTCTTGGCAAGCACGGACATGATCACTTTTACATCGTCCCATGTCTCGGGAATCTCTAATCCAAGCTCTGCCAAAATATCTTTACGGTAGAACATAACCGGGAAGGTCTGCGTCTCCGGCAGCGCATAGGTCGCACCGTCAAAGGAGAATGCAGTCAGAGCGCTCGGATAAAATCTCGAAGCCACTTCATTAAAGTCGGAGAACTGTGTTAAATCCAACACGGCATTGCGCAGTCCGTAATTGACCGGCGTATCATTTCCCGTTGCCAGCACCGCTCCGGCTATTCCGTTCGTATTTGCAACCTGTATCGCGACATCGGGGCCTTCTCCCGCAAGCTCCGCACGCAACAGCGTATTCATATCCACAAGCTGTACATTTACGTTAATGCCCGTCTCACTGGTAAACGTGGAATCGATCAGTGAGCGGATTACGTTCGCCTGGTCACGACCGGTTCCGACCCAAAGCGTGATCTCCTTCGTATCTTTTCCCGACTCTCCGGTCGCTCCGAGAGAGTTGTAATCGATCACGAACGAGTAGAACAATCTCTTGATCTCGTATACGAGCTTATCCCAAAATGAATTGGAAGAAACTTTATTCGTCACATCCGAAGAACGGATGAAAATGCGGTCAAGCTGCAACGGCTGGCTGATAACCTGCGTGATCCAATTACCGCACGCACGGACATTCTGCTTATAGGTGGCAACGACCTTCACGAAGCGCTCTTCATCTTTAATCAGATAATCAAGCTGATCGCGCATCGTAATCAGTACCGTCTCCTTATCGGAAGAACCGCCCGCCGCTTCACGCAGCGCCGCAATCGCGTGATTGAGCTGATCGCGCACGACCGTCATCTCATCGGCCAGTCCCGGCAAGGATGCCGCAATCTGATAATCACGGTAGGTATCAGGGCTCACGCCTGTTATACGGATCAGTTTTCTGTAAATAGCATTTAACTGGGAAACACAGTCCTGCACCTCGGCAATGACACTCGAAAACTCGCCGAGCACGACCTCCATGCGGAGCGTGTGTGTCCCTGCCTCTAAATAAAATTGATACGGATTCCCCTCCGCGTCCTCCAGCGTATCCATGCGCCAGTTGGATGCATAGGTAAAGCCGTAATCCGACATTTCTGCAAACGGCACAACGCCGTCAATACTGATCTTACGCGATACATAGATACCACGCATAAAGCTCTGTTTATCAAACATGGAGATTTCGTAATATCCGGATTCCGGCACGGAAAACTCCCACTCGATCCACTGTCCGGCATCGCTCCAGCTCTCCCCGCCGATACTGTTGTTAAGGAGCGCCTTTGCGCTGCTCGGCGATACTGCCGGTGAGGACTGATCCTGCTTCGGATACAGCATCTGGGAAGATGTCTTTGTTGCATTCTCCGCCTGGATCATCACGTTCTGTCCGCTGGTCGGCTGTACGCCCTGCGCATCCCAAGCCGCCTTCACCTCAGCGTAGCTTTGAACCGACGCGCTGTTAGATAAAATCAGTCTGCGCAGAAGCATCGGCTCTCTCTGCGAATTGATCGTGATCGTATGTACGCCCTGTTCAAGATAAAGGGATAACGGCTCCGTGATATAGCCGTTGTTATCATAACAATTTGCGACCGTCCACTCCGGGATCTCAATCGCGGTAGGCTTTCTGTCATTGCCCTGAATGTCCCGCGCCCACTCCACATCATAAATTCCGTCTTCGAAGCTCGCCTGGGCGATGTCCGTTGACCATATACGCGGAAATTCAACAAGCGACAACTCTCCGTAAGGAAGAACGCCGTCCACGAAAATACTTCTCTGGATTTCAGAATTCTTTCCTTCCACCGGATAATATTCAAGCGCAAGCTCATAAAGCCCTGACTCAGGTACATCCACCTGATACTCGACATATGCACTCTCCGTTGTCAGAAGCGCGTCGCCGGTCATTCCCTCATAATCGGAATAGATTTCCGGCGTCACTTCGGCGTCGTTCTCCATATAGCAGCTATAACTGCCTGCATCCACCGTAATTTCCTGCTGCGGGCGTGCGGCGCCTGCATGCGCTTCTAAATACTCGCTGTAGCCCGGAACGGAGTCGGTCACAGAGTAGGTGCTGACAACATCCCTGCATTCCTCCTGCGTCATCAGGGGTTCCGCCTTGACATTCAGCGCCGCAAGCTGCAGGACGCTGAAAAGCTCTGCCACCGTCAATACCGCCGCCATCCATTTCCTGTTCGTTTTTCCCTGTTTCATCTTGATACCCACACCTTTCCATCACCCGCATCACTGCGCCGTTTTTCAGATCTGCAAGTGAAAAAATGATCTATCCCTAAGATTTTATTTTCTTTTTTCCAACCGTTCCCGCCCCGCTTTTCAAGCCCAAGGAGTATCAAATAATCTAAAGATTATTTGATACTCCAAAAGAAAGGATCCTTTCTTTTGGAAACTCTTCTTTATGATAAGAATCTGCTTAGCGGATTCTTATTCGTAATACCATGCATCCAGACTGCCTTCATCAGGTTTTGGCATATATCTGCGCAGCGCCCGCTCAATCATGAATGTACAAACATAGCACCACGCCCCCGGTATGACCAAAATCGTCATATAAGATAAATGAAAAAACATCAGCCATACGAGCAACGCCGTCCCCGCAAGGATCGGCACCGTAAAGTATATGTAACGCACAGCCATGACAAACGAAAGCTTTACCATCGACGACAGCTTCATCGTAAATCTGGACAAAACCGGAAACAGATAGATCACAATCGCCGCTGTCACCACCATAAGCACAAGATAGACACGGCTCAGGAAAAAGCCCATCTCCGTACCCTGCCCCGTTGCGATCACCATCAAATGGTACAGGACAAAAAGCCATACCGCCAATGCCAGCGTCAGCATGCTTCCCGGAAAAAATGTCCGCTTAAAGGAAGCAAAGTATTCCGTTGTCGGGTAACTGCGGTTTCTGCGGACATTCTTCATCATCGCGTAATACAGAGACGTCGTCGCCGTTCCGATCGTAAAGACCGGTATACAGGACACCAGCCACAACATATTCAGAATGATGACATGCCCCGCCTTTGTCATAAAGTAGATGAGATCGCCCTCAACACCGAGTATCTTGCGTTTTGGTTTCTTTTCCTTTCCGTTCTCATCCCGTGCCGTATCATTCGCACGGTCATATTCATCCTTCCGTTCATACTTGTCTTTTTGTTCCATCCGCTATGCATCCTCCCTGATCGGGTAGGTTGTCAGATCAGGAACCTCGTCAAGCGTGATCATGTTTTCATGCTCATAGACCCTCTTTAAGATATCCGCTTCCGTATACGTCTCGACATACGTATTGATCGCACTTGACCCTGCCACAAAGTCACCGCCCCATGTCGCATAAAATCCCCACATTGCCCTGTCCCTCAGCATCAGGTCAGGATCAGGGATCGTTCCGTTCTCGGAAAGCACGACCATCTTCTTTCCGCCCGCATAGCGGTTCACCTCAAGAAATTTGGCGATCTGTGAATTATATTGGTGTTCGCCGGCATAAATATCAATTCCGACAATATCGACCACATCATCTCCCGGATACCAGTCGGCGCTCTGTCCGTTCCATACCCAGATCAGATTGTTGAGTCCGTACTCATTCGTAAATTTGTCATACATCAGGCGGTACAGGGCGATATTGGACTGTGCTTCACAATCACCCCACCAAAACCATCCGCCGCTCGCCTCATGAAGCGGTCTCCATAAGAGCGGTACGCCCGCCTCCTGCAATACTTTTAATTCCCCCGCGATCGCATCCATATCAGAGAGAAGCGCCTGCATGCCCGCTTCATCCTCACCGTTCATGATCGCATCAAGGTCAATATTCGTATGTTCTTTATAAAATCCGCTGTACCATGTACCTGTCAGATAATCGGACGGTGCATTCCAGTGCCAGCACATCGTCACGATCGCGCCATTCTCCCATGCCTGTTTTGCATATTCAATGGAATGTCCCGTACTTCCGTTCGCCACACGCGACGGTGAATACTCGATCATATCCAGTCCAATGACAGCAGGGTATTTACCTGTTTCCTTCCAAATGCACGCAGTCTCCTTTCCGTAAAGTCCGGTATCGCAATACTGCCCCGTCAGAACATTCGTCCCGTAGTTGTCACATAGATAACTCATCAGGCGCTTCGCACATTCATCCGCATTCTCATTGACAAGTTTTGCCGACACCCGGAAAAACGCTTCTCCCATTTCCGGACTTTCGTATACCGTCAGCTTGTCAAGCGCGATATAGCCCCAATACTTGAGAACGCCGACCTCATGGTCTCCCGCCTCCATGTAAACACGTTCCACTTCCGCAATGCTAAAGTCCGCCGTATCGCTGGAAAACTGCGCGATCTCCTCTCCGTCAAGCGTCACCTTATTCTCTTTATGTCCCCCGAGCTGTGCGTTCGTAAACGCAAGATCATAAAATCCGTCCGATTCAATATGTACGGTGATCGTACAGGCATCTCCGTCGGCCTCAAACCCTTCCGCATAGCCGGTTCCCGAATAACCTTCTACATTGCTGCCTGCCCTGACATTTCCGGTAAAAGCTCCGTCCTCCGCCTCATATTCGGCAACCAATACACGTTCTACCGGAGCCTGGACCGGTGTCTGACCCTCTGTAACCGGCGTCTGCTGCCCGTCCGTCTGTCCGCCCTGTGCTCCGTCCGTCCCTGATTGTCCGTCCTGCGCGTCGTCCGCTCCTGCCTGTCCGTCCTGAACACCGCCCTGATTCTGTTCATCCGTCTCTGTCCGCCCGCCGGTACCCGTCTCTCCCGTGCCGCAGCCAAACAGCAGTGCCGTCAGTGCACATCCTATCATAAAAGCTGCTGTTTTCTTCTTCATCTTTTACCTTCTCCAAAGCATCCACTGAAGTTAAATCGTTTTTACTTAACTTTCACCAACTCTTTAACTTAATCCGTGCGCCTGTATTTACTTAACTTTTTCTTGCTTTATTAAGTAATTTTAGCTAACTCAGAATCGCTCCACTTTTTGCGACCGCATGCGTTTTTCTCAAAAAAGCACATGAAAATATGCAAAATGATAGTCTCTTATTGTTACTATACTACTCTTTCCTATGCAACTTTACAAGTATTTATGTTTTTTTTCTGTCGATTTGTAAAAAATGTATAAATTCCGCCCTTAATTTTTTACTTAAATCACTATTGACAATTATCTTATGGAGAATCCTGCCAACTCCCAAAATCCTATTTCTCTTAATCAAAAAAAGAAAGTACCTCAAACAAGAACTTCCTTTTCATTAATCACGGCACTTTAAGCTGCGCGATATATTTCCAGTGTGCGGCAGCTTTACCTTTCTAAAGTCAATCTCATTTATGAAGTTTTATATGGGAGATTGTATACATTTCAGCATCTGTTGGTATACAAACCGAAAAAACGAACCAAGCATCAGCCTTGGTCTCCTCATACACCTCCTGCCATGATACGCCAAATCATTCCATTTTCCCTCGCAATAAGACAGATGTGATGCAAACATCATCAAGATATGTGAACGGCATTGGGTTTCAGCAAAACCGACAACATCCGCTTCGCTGACCACTATGCTGTCCCACATATAATTTCCGTCTCCCTTCGTGATCAGCCCGCCGCTTTTCAAGCACTTTACAACCCGATGTATCACATATCCGTCTTTGGTGGAAAACAACACGATTTCACCCAAACGAGGTGTCCGTTTAGCAAAGTATATCCACAGTTTATCCCCACTGTTCATGATAGGTCTCATGCTATCACCATTTACGGTAATTCGCAAAGTTTTTCCCATCGTTTGATAAGCAGCAACCATTTTTTGTATGTCCATCTATCTTCATCCGCTTTCATTGATATAACTCTCTTTGCGCACGGTACATTGCATAATAATGCCCCCGTTTTTTCATCAATTCTTCATGGGTACCATCCTCCACGATCCGCCCTCCATGAAAAACCAATATACGGTCCACAAACTGCGTAATCCCTAAACGATGTGAAATGGAAATCGTTGTTTTCCCATCTGCCAGTTGTTGAAACCGTTTATAAAGATCCGCTTCGGAGAAAGCGTCCAATGAAGCGGCAAATTCGTCTAATATCAATATTTTTCTTTTTTTATCCAACAACGCTCTTGAAATTGCGAGTTTCTGCCATTGCCCTCCTGAAAGCTCCACCGATTCTTTTTCCATAAAGCCGAGTACTGTCTCCTCTTTTTGAGGAAGCTGCTCCACAAATTCCCAAATTCCGCACGCTTTCAGAACTTCCTCAACTTCTTCCCCTGACGGTTCGTAAGGAACCCCCAGTTCCGTATTCTCTCTGACCGTGCCCTTGTATTGCATAAAATCCTGAAAAATATATCCTAATGAACCACGCCACTCCGGTAATAAATCTTTCATACCCTGTCCGCCGATCCATATGCGCCCTTCCATCGGTGTATACAATCCCGCCAGCAAATTTGCAAACGTCGTTTTTCCGCTCCCGTTTTCTCCCACGACGGCAACCTTCTGACCAAACGGTATCTTCAAATCAATGTCTTTTAATACCATTTCTTCCGAATGCGGATACGCAAAAGAAACATGTTCCATATGAATCGCTGCATCATCACCGACGCCGTGAACCGCATTTTGAGATTCTTCGTTCAGACTTAGAAACTCTGCAATATCTTCTAAATGATACTGTTGATTATTTTGATTTTTATAACATTCGACCACTTTCAAAAGCACTGACTGAATCTGCGTAACCGTCTGATATAAAACCGCATACTGCCCAAGTCCCATCCTTCCTTCAAAAACAAAAAAGATACCTAACGCAAAACATACAACCTGAACCATCCGCTTGCACACACCGATGATACCGGCATAAAACGTATACTTTTTTACGAGCCGGTACGTCTCCTCAAACAACTCGTCCCGCAGGCGGACGTGATAATCGTAAAAGTAAGAAAACAAACCAAAAACGCGCAATTCTTTCGCATATTCTCTTTTATTCAAAATATCGATAATATAGTGATTTTTTCTTGTTTTTGTACTGTTATTCATCAATTGAAAGTAATGGTAAAAGTTCATTTTCCTATAAAAGATCACATACGGAACCGAAAAAGAAATAATCAATGCCGGGAATATCCTATGAATCCGCCCGATCACAATACTCATAGAAATGATCTGGATCACGTTTTTTGCAATATCAAACCAATTCGTCATCGCCCCGATCACATTTTCCGCGCCGTTTTCCCGAACGCGATATAAGAGATCATAAAATTTGGCATTGTCGAAATTTTCAATTGTCAAATATTCTGCCTTTTTAAGCATCTGTTTTTGAAAGGCAAATTTTAATTTTTCGGAAAATATGAAATGATATTTTTGGAAGAAGCACTCTGCTATTTGATATGCAATATGGACCGCCAAAAACGTCAATACCAATCCCGATAATACAGGAAGAGAATATTCACCGGAACCAACACTGTCAAAAAGCCTCAGCTGGCATCCCGTGACTGCCGCAGGAAATATGCCGACAGCAATCATCAGAAGCACGTTCAGCACAAATGCCGCCACAATACCGCCGTTCAAAAACATCTTAAGGAGCTTCAGCTTTTCTTTATGATTCAAATGTTGGAACTGGTTCATCATAATCCTCCATATCATACCATTGCGCCTGTGTCCTAAAAAGCTCATAATAGTTTTCACGCCGGTTCATCAGGCTTTCATGGTTCCCCGTCTCCACAATTTCACCATTTTTCATATAACAGATCACATCCGCCATTCTTGCGAATCCTATTCGGTGTGATACCAGAATAACCGTTCTCCCCTGAAATTTTTCCTGAATCTCCTTCATCTGCTTCAGTTCCGCAAGAGGATCCAAACGCGCCGTCGGCTCATCAAAGACCAACGCAAGGCGGCTGCCATATAGCGCTCTTGCGTTTGCCAGTCTCTGCCACTGTCCGCCCGAAAGCTCTTTCCCTTCCAAATCAAACATCTTCCCAAGGGTCTGCTCCAAATCACCTCCAACATCGTCTAAAATATCCCCGCACAGAATATTTCGCATATGTTCTCTGATTTCCCCATCATTTCGAATCCTCTCCACATCCCCCAGTCCCACATTTTCCCGCAATGTCAGATGGTAAGTCGCATAATCCTGAAATACACAGCTAAAGAATTGATCCGCCTTACATTCTTCTCCGTTTGCAAAGTACTGAATTTGCCCAGAATCCGGTTTATAAAGTCCCATAATCAATTTGGTCAATGTTGTCTTTCCGGAACCATTTTCCCCCAACAGCGCAATGATCTGGCAATGCCCGATTGTCAACGAAATATCACGGATTCCAAACCCGCCTTTCGGATATTGGAATGATACATGGGACAGCCGGATTTCCCAATGACCCGGCCCCCCGACATTCTCTTCCGTAGTTTTATTTTCCTGTGCTTCACCCAAACCGTCCTCGTTCACCGCATCATCGATAAATTTGCGGCATTCATCCATCCTACAGGCAGCACCATAACCGTTTGGAACAATCGAAGCAAACCATCCTACCGATGTGCTGAGCCCAGCTTGACACTGATACAGGAAAAACATTGTACTGAATGAAATCTGTTTATAGTAGTACAATGCGATGCCCGCCATCAATATTCCTATTTTTAATACGCAGCCAATACATTGATATAGCGCTTTCCTGCCATTCCATTTTTGAAAATGCGCATAACGTTTCTTATAAATATTCTGATAAACTTTTCTCCATTTTTGATATACCTTCGAAAAGCTCCCGTATAGGCGCAGCTCCTTCTGCGCTTTTCCATCTGCTATGAGCGATGTCAGATATTCCGCCTGCCGGTTCTCGCTTTGGAGTCCGTATTCCAGCTCTGTTTCTTCCTCTGCCTCGTCCATTCTGTAGCAATAGGGAACCAATGCGACAAGCAGCATCGGAGCCGTCATGACCGGTACTGTTGCCGCGACCATCACCACGTATACCAACGTCTGAAAAATGGTGGCATAAAAAGAAAGATTTCCCGATATGAGGTTATGCAGATCATACCGTGCGGCTGCAACCAGCCGCTCCATGCGTTCGTAATCCTCCGTAGACTCATAAGCATTTAGCGGCTGGCTGTTCATCCGGCGTAATACCTTTTCAAATAATTGATTGGAAATCACATACCGGATCTTCTCATAAAAAAGCATATAGATCACATTGCCGACATCCACCAAAACAAGCGTAAAGAGCAACAGTCCCAACAGTGCCGCTAAATAGGCCGTCGCCGACTGCCCCTCTTCCATATGACTCAAAACCGCTTTGCCGATCAACAACTCCGCATTCGGCATCAGAAAAATGATTATGTAAAAGCCCAAAACCAGAATCATCCAGATTCTTCTCTCTTTCATGGCCATTTTCAATGCCCATGTATAATATGCCACAATCTTCTTAAAAGACTTCCACCTTGTCATACTGCCGCCCCTGTCGCTCGCCCGTTCTTTTCCCATGTAGGAATAACTTTATCAACTTCCGCTTCCTACGGTAAAGCTGCAATTATCACCGTTACATCCTCCATAACATGATCCCGCTGTGCTCCCGCAAGCCGATGCGCCGATAATATCGTCGATTTCCTCCTGCGTAAACACCGTTATTTCAGGTTTTTCATACTTCATATAAATTCCTCCTTTCCACAAGTTATCCGATAGTTGTAGTTATAGGCTTACACTAAAAGTACAATCCTTCCCATTGCAGCTAGCGTAACACGATCCGCCTTTACTACCGCACGCCGATGCATCAATGATCTCATCAATCTCTTCTTGTGTAAACACCATTACCTCTGGCTTTTCATACTTCATATAAATTCCTCCTTTCCGATTTTCAGACCTATTATGGCTCACCAATCGCTTTTATAAGCTCCTGAAGATCCTTGCTTTGTATCCAGTCAACCGGATAACACCGCACTAATTGTATCAGTTGATTACTATGATATTGAAAATCCGAAACCAACGCAGAGTTGATAAGCAGATTTCGAAAGCTCTCTGTCATTTTCAGTACCTTACTCTTACATAAATCCCCTCGTTCATAAATATGAATAGCGCATGGCTTTAACGGCTTATTGATACACTTTTCGGGAAAAATTGGATATTTTACACTCCCGTCCAAAAACAGCAGACGATAAGAATACCACGGAAACATTTCCGCTTCCTCTACAGCACCAAGAAAATCCATATTTCTCAAGTATATCGGTTTGGGATATGGTAAAAGGCATCCTGTCCTCATATCCAAAACAGCTAAATCGTCTGCGCAAAACTGAAAACCATGAATACAAGCATAATAAGCTAACGTGGACTTACCTGTGCCTGTAGGTGCTAAAAAAACATGTGCAGTCTCACCATCCTTTGACACAGCGGCACCGTGGAGTAAACACCATTCCTTTCTTTTTTGATCTAAAAAATCGTCATTACAAAATTCCGCAGCCACGCCCATAATAACATTGCAATTTTCTGACGTGTTTCTGCTCCTGTGTCCGCAACGCACCAGTATACATTCCTTATCCTCTTTTATTTCAATCTCTGTATGTAAAACCGCCTGCCTTATCTCTCCTTCCTTCAACACATTATATAATTGGAAATAATATTCTAAGAAAGGTCTCATCGGTTCATAATCGCATGTAATATCAACCCTCCAATCCAGCCATTGGCAATAGAAGGTATGTTTCATAAATACATCTCCCTTCAAACCGACGCTTTTCTGCACAGCTTGTCTGAAAACTCCATTTTCCGCGCTTTACAGAACTCATCACACGCAAACAGATTCCCTTGGTTAACCCCTAATGCCGGGCAACCGCGTGAACAATGAATTTTGTATACACAACGTTGACACGCTGGCATAAATTCTTTCCTTAACGAAAGCAATTCTAACAGTTTCAGAAACCGTTCCCCCTGTATGCATTCCATCAGCGTTTGTTTATAAATATTTCCCAGAGCAAATTCATCATCCACAAACATTTGACACGGAAACACATTCCCATCATAAGTTATTTTAGGACTGACTTCTAATGGATTTTCTTCAACTGATACCAGTGGGCACTTGTCTGTATACCCGATATCGGATATCTCCAACCGATCATCTTTATACTGATTTTTATGCAGTATCTCTATATATTCTGCAATCCTATCCTTGCCAATAAACAAGTCTTCGTAATTATCCTTACCTCTTCCTGTCCGATTAAGCCATCCGTACTCAACCTTTACCGCTCCCACTTCCTCCGCCAACAAACGATATTTTTGAATGCTTTGTTCCGTGAGATATTCCGTCAATACCCCTTTGATAACCACATTTCCTTCAAACCCACTCTCATGCAATTTTTTGATGTTACTAACTGCCCGATCAAAGTTCCCTTTTCCCCTGACAGCATCATGCGATTCGGAATCAGGACCATCCAAACTCAATTGAATGTTACAACGATATTTTGTCAATCTTTGAACGACATCGCGCTCAAGCAAAGTGCCATTTGTAATTAACAAAAAGAAGATATCCATATCACTTAGATAATCCATTAATTCCCATATACTTCCGTATAAAAGCGGCTCACCTCCTGATAAGCTAATGAATCGGACTCCGTCTTCTTTTGCCTGACGAATAGCTGCTTTTAGCAATTTTATCGGCAATTCTTTCCCCGGCGAACCGGATGAATTATAGCAATGCCTGCATCGTAAATTACAAGAAGAAGTCAATTCGACATACAAATTTGTTATAACAAACCGCTGATTTTCAAACATTTCCCGCCTCCAATAACACCTGAGCGTCTGTCATCCGCTGAATACATTCTTTGCAGTCTCTCTCAACAGTCTCTATATCCACCCTGTCCTCCAGTATTGAGCACAAAGCCTTTATCACCGCTTCCTCCGAGCCTAATGTGATGTGTTCATATAAAAATGCTGCCGTCTCATTCAGGACAATCGTATTTCCATTTTCCTCATTTAATATGATCACACCGTCTTCCACTCTTTCATTGATACACTTCGGATTTGCTATATAATTCATTTTGTCCCTCCCTTACTATCCACAATTCTTACAGTTGTAGAATATCCAAACGGCATCAAAATATCTTTGCCAAATTCAATCGCCTTTCCTACATAAAAATTGATATATAACACAAATGTACAATTCACAAAAGGAACTATGTTTAAGAAATCCCACGGTATACAAATGGCACATTGGTAACCGCCATCCCGTAATCGCATATCAAATAAACATTCCGCAACTTTTACTCTTTTTTCCTGCAAGACCTGATATACCGGACATTTATTGTAACTGACCGGACTAATCCGCAGCGTAATATCCTGAGATACAAAATTTAACACGATACAATCCCGCGTCTCTTCCTCATAATCATGTTCCAAAAAGCTACAATCACTTTCTTCTATATCGGCTATCAACACAAACAACCTGTCATTCCAGTACAATCCAACATTTGCCTGCTTTTCGTCCATATTTTTACAATATCCGCCATAAATATCATACCAATAACCGCATGTTGTTGTGGATATTTCAACCGGGAGTGCAAATGCGGCTTCTCCTTTATATATTTGATTCAAAATCTTCCTGCAAATCATTTCTTTCCCATTGGCTAACATCTCCAAATGCTTTTTTGTCAGAATAATGGCTTTTTCTTTCTCTTCCTCCTTGTAAAATAACCTATCTTCAAACTTAGAAATAATCACACCATCATCATAATCATGCTTCACTCTGCTAAAAAAAGAAAACTTAAACTGCTCCGAAACAAAATCTCCGAAGATACGTTCCGTTAAATACAACATTTCACTCACTACATGGACAGCCCTTATTCTGTTAGCATATTGAAAGAATTCCAGTTCTTCATCCTCTTGTCGTATTAAACAATATAGTTCTCTTATATCCATCAAGTTTTTTAATGTCATCGAGTGTCGATGCTCTATCATTCTATAAGGATGCGGATAGTGTCTCCACGCATGTCGGCATGACAAAACACAATGTTCATACAATCTTGGCATGCACACACATTTAATCGCATCTGAATCATTCCAAAAATAATCCAAATAATCGGGACTCTGCTTTGCTATTTTGTGTATATCAATACAAATTTCAAATCTCCCCACGATCTTTATGGATTCTCCCACCATTTCCGCCGTTTGAAGAAAAGCCTCCTTCATCCCAAACCCCATATTGTGCGGTACGTTTATATACCCCAGTGCTTCTAAAACTTTTAAGAAACCTTCATAATTGTCGCTATCAACCGAAATGTCAACATCGGAATAGTCACGTAGTCCATGATAAATTGTCTTGTCAAGTACATATCCTTTGAAAAAGAACACCCGAATTCCTGCGTAATCCAATGCCTGCTCAAGTTTTTTCATTTCTGCTCTATAAACCTTTTTATAGATTTCGCGATACTTCAAATATTGATAATCAATAGGAACCTTTGGAAGTAAGTGTTGGAAACGCTCAATATTGTGGCAGACAATCGTATATACATCCTGCTCTTTTGCGATATTCATAACCATATCCCAGTCTAGCGATGATACCCCCATTTTTCCTATGTGACACTCATCTGCCTGAACCGCTGACAGTGCGACAACCATTTGTTCTTCCAATGATAATTTCTGTTCCATTTTTATCCTATACCGTTGCAAACACAACCGTCTCATTCAAATCTTCATTCTTATGTGACAAATATAATCTATATTCAGGTACATACTCTTTAATCTTTTGCGGAATCCGTATAAAATCTTCTGCGGAATGATACACACAAATTGCAAGCTTTGGTTTGTTTTTCCGGATTACATTTTCCGTCCCCAACAAAGCTTCATACTCAGCCCCTTCAATATCCATTTTGATATAATCCACTTTTGAAATCCGATTCTTTTCACAATATGTATCCAAAGTTATCGCTTTCATTTCAGTTCCTTCAGTATTTTCAGATACACGACTAGCCGCATCATCTTGCTCCACGTAAACACTCTGTTCTGCACTCCATAAACAACTATTTTCTACCAAAATATTTTTTATGCCGTTTCTTCTACAATTACACTCCGCTACCCAAGCATTCCGCGCAACCGCCTCAAACGCGTACACTTTTCCAAAATCACCAACCCGTTCGGAAAACCAAATAGATGTCTCACCATAAAATGCTCCCACACTAAGAACAACATCCCCCTTCTCCGGCTCACAAATCCCCTCTAGCAAATACTGCTTCCTTACCCATGTATCATACAGCTCTTGTTCACTTGCATAAATCCGATATCCATGTACCTCAAATATATTTTGATAATGAACAATTCTCTTATCTCTGTCTATTGAGACCACACAATCAAGATTATCATATAGCCTTTTTGCTATATCACCACAGACTGCATATGCCATATTTTTCTTAATCAGCCATTCTAAGACTTCTTTTGATTTAACATCTTGTAAAATTTCTTTTAATTCCTCAAACTTTTCGACATTTTGAAGATAATATGACAGAAATCGAACGGCTCTTTCTTTTTTTGTCCACTCGAATTTAATATCGCATAGTATGGTGACACTTTCAGCCCGCATCTTTAATTCTTCCCCAGAAAAAAAATCTTTTCTGTCCTGCAAATCCCAACATAATTGATCCACCGTATATTGCGGGTTCAAATAAACTTCTTCCTCTATTTTTTTCAATACATGAAGCAACTCATTATTCATTGGGTTCTATTCACTTCTATATCATATTTTAATTTATAGTTTAACACCATGCTAATTCTTTGTCAACTGTATCTCTACTTTTGTATTATTTTTTCGCTTTCTATTTATTTCTTTACTTTTATATTTTTTCATTCTTCTATCAAGAAGAAAAAACGGTAAGACAAGTCCACAATCACTTGCCTTACCATTTTTTATATCTCTAAGCCTTAGTTACATTTATCTGCCCAAAAACTCCAGATTCTTCTTAATCAGCTCACAGCGCTGTGCGACGCATTCCACGGAGCGCCCCGGATCCTCCGGCGTATGGAACACATAATCGATCAGCCTGTCGATCGTCGTCGTTGCGACATGCATCCTCGTATCGCTCGAAGCATAGTAAATATAAACATCCCCGTTCTCCCGCGCGATCGCGCCATTCGTGAACACGACATTGCTGACGTCACCAACCCGTTCTTTTCCGTGCGGTCCGATCAGCAGACCGGACGGCTCCGCGATCACTTTTGACGGATCGTTTAAGTCGGTTGCAAACGCATAGATGACATAGCGCAAACCTGCAGCCGTATTGCGCACGCCGTGCGCAATGTGGATCCATCCCTTCGGCGTCTTGATCGGCACGGCGCCCGCACCGTTTTTCGCCTCGGTGATCGTATGGTATTTGCGCTTGCTCGTGATGATCTCCTCGTCAATGACCGCATGGGTAATGTCGTCGCACAGTCCGAAGCCGACGCCGCCGCCCGAACCGGTATCAATGAAATCATCCATCGGTCTTGTATAGAACGCATACTTGCCGTTTACAAATTCCGGGTGCAGTACGACATTTCTCTGCTGCGGGGAATTTAAGGTCTTTAAGTTCTCAAGGCGCTCCCAGTTCTTTAAGTCCTTCGTCCTGACAATGCCTGCCGCCGCAACTGCCGCCGACAGATCGTTCACGGTCGTATCCTTGCTCTCGGAGCAGAACACGCCGTAAATGTAGCCGTCTTCATGCTTCGTCAGGCGCATATCGTATACATTGGTCTCCTCCGGACATGTATCGTCAAGCAGGATCGGATAATCCCAGAACCGGAAGCCGTCGATCCCGTTATCGCTCTCCGCAACGCCAAAAAATGATTTTCTGTCATTGCCCTCAATTCTTGCGACCAGATAAAACTTTCCGTTTAACTCGATTGCACCGGAGTTCATGACCGCATTGATGCCGAGACGCTCCATAAAATACGGGTTAGTCTCTGGATTTAAGTCATAACGCCATGTCAGCGGAATATGGCCGCTCGTCAATACCGGATACTGATAACGGTCGTAAATACCGTTATAGAGATCGCTTTTTACATTTTTCCGCTCCAGCAGCTTCTTCTGCTTTGCGAGTTCTACATAATACTGTTCATGTAACATAGGGTTCCTCCTCCTTAACTCTTATGGTTCCACTTTGCAGAATCTCAAATCACCATGAAAAATGCCCGTACTCAGAGCGAGCAGGCTCGCTCAGGCATTTTTCGGCATGAAACTTAGTACTTCTCCGCGAAATGCCCTTTGGCATAAGCGGTTAGAAGTACTTTTTCACGTTATAGCTCCACATCCATTTCCTCCGCACGGCGGATAACTTCAATACACATCCTTCCGTTATGGTACGGGCATTTCCACGGTTCCACGATCGGTTTTTTCGATGTGGGATTTCCCTCAATGTCAACCTCCCAGAACCATTCGGAGCCTTCGCGGGCATCGATCAGATGCTCTTTGATGTACTCCCACTCGGAGCGCGCCGCCTCCAGATATTCTTTTTTGGACGGATCCATCTGATAACCGTTCAGAAATCCGACGATCGTCTCCGCCTGCACCCACCAGATGCGGGATGTATTGACAACGCCGCGCTCGCATTCGTTATGCAGGGAATGCCCGTCGAACGCGATCTTGTAAATCTGTGCTGTCAGATCCTTCGTGACCGGCGTCATCTTTTCAGCATAATGTGGATTGCCGAGAACCTCAACGCCGCGGTCGATCAGCCATGCCGTTTCAATATCATGCCCGTAGGAATGCAGATCGATGAGTGTATGGTACTCGCGGTCAAAGAACACTTCCTGACGGTGCAGTTCGGGGTTATACATATGATCGGCAAACGTGTCCATCATCCATTCCAGTTTTTCTTTTACCTCAGGGTTATGATCAACGCGATACAGCTCTGTATAGCCTTCGAATACATGCAACAGCGTGTTCATGGTCTTTTCCGCGATCACACCGTTCTCAGAAAGCTTGTCGTTTTCGACCTCCTCAAACTTTAAGTTGAACGCCTCCTTGTAGCCGAGCTCGTCCGTACAGCGCTCCTCAATGATATGGAACAGATCATACGCAAGCGCAAGCGCATCTTTATCCCCGCTCGCCTCATAATAAGAAGAAAGTGCATAGACCGCAAACGCCTGATTATAAGTATGTTTCGTCGAATCCTCCGGCTTTCCGTCATAGGTCATCGACCAAAAAATGCCGCCGTTTTCTTTATCAATGCAGAAATCCCTCATGAACTCATAGCCGTGCCGTGCCTCATCCAATAGTGACTGATCTTTTAAGAGCGTGTAAGCGTTTGCAAAAAACCATGTGATGCGGCTGTTTAAGATGCAGCCTTTCACCGCCCGCCTGTCCACCTGTAAGTCAAAATCCATGTAACCGTAGTAGCCGCCGTGCTCATCATCCCGCAGACGCTTCCAGAACGGAATGATCGTACCGACCAGATGATCCCTGATTTCCTGTACCATTGCCATGTTATCTGTTCCTCCTTGCTCCTATTTGATGTTTCAGGCATTTGCGAAACGCCTTTTGATACGTATATCATTGTGCAAAATATACAATCCATGCACCTTATTAGTGTGTTTCGCAATCGCCTAATTCGATATTTCCGGCATTTGCAAAACGCCTATAAACGCGTATATGCATCATCGCAGTGTGATCTCAAAGATCCTCGCCATAACGGGTTTTGGTAAGTCTGCCACCAGCTCGCCCGTCACCGGGTTAAAATCAAAATTACAGGTAAGTTCCTGTCTGAACGGTTCTCCCGAAACATCAGCCTGCTCCGCCGCCGGATATACACAGCGCACCTCAACCGCACGCTTCCCGTGAAAGCCCTCTGCAAGCGGCAGAATAACACGCGCCTGTTCCCCGCCCCTGCGCCACACCGCAAGAATCATCCGCTCATCCGTGACAAGCGCGGATGCAAGCAGGCCGTCCCTGCTGTCCGCCGTCCCGATCGGCCAGTACGGCAGCGCACGCGCAATATCAGCACGTATGGATTTATAATAGTCAATCCCCTCTTTTACCAGCGCAAAGCGATTGTCGGACAATTCCGCCAAATGTCCGCTCTGATGAATGCGCAGCAGCATGGTATTGACCATATTATAAACGGTTTCCTCTAAAATGTCAGCCCTTTCTCTGAGCGATCCCTCTTTTTCTTTCATGCCCTCGCGCTGCGGATACGACCAGACCGCCGCCTGCTCCGGCGTCACGCCCGACGCCGCATTTGCCGCGATCGTCGCGTAATTGATATAATCCTCCTGATCGGATGTGGACTGGATGCTGTAACGCGAAAGCAACGCATAATCGATGCGCAGTCCGCCGCTGCCGCAGTTCTCGATGACCAGATCAGGATATTTCTCAAACACCTCGTCAAGCCAGTCCAGATAGGCTTTCTCGTGCTGCATAAGCCCGTCGCCGACACTGTCCGCATACAGCTCGGTTCCGATCCCCGGCTCGATATTATAATCCATCTTGATATAGCCGACGCCATATTCATTCACAACACGGTCAATCACCTCATTCACATGGCTGATCACTGCCGGATTGCGAAAATCCAGCTGATAGCGGCTCCGGTCATACACCCGTTTTCCATGGCGTACAAAAAACCAGTCGTCCGGCACGCTC
The DNA here is from genome assembly GCA_003979345.1 of Lachnospiraceae bacterium. Taxonomy (GTDB): domain Bacteria; phylum Bacillota; class Clostridia; order Lachnospirales; family Lachnospiraceae; genus DLAJ01. The sequence continues at coordinate 71,348 of RYVZ01000002.1, read as the reverse complement.
TTTGCTTTTTCACAGCAGATTCCCATGACCTCCAGTTCCAGCCAGACGCCCGGAACCATTCCTTTCCCGCGAATATAGTCGGTCACCTCGCGGATTCCGTTCGGAAAGCGCTCGCGGCACTCCTGCCACTCGCCGACGCTGTCCCACCATAAACCCGGCGCATACCAGCCCGCGTCGATCACAAAGTATTCACAACCCGCCTTTGCCGCCGCGTCAATGAGCGGAAATTCTTTTTCGCTCGTCGGATCGCCGAACAGACAGTTCATATAATCGTTAAATATGACAGGCAGCTTCTCATTGTCCTGATTGGGTCTGCGGATCTTCCTGCGATATTTTGTCAGTTCTCCCATTGCCTCATTAAAATCCGCCGCCCCGACACCGACCGCAACCGGAACCGAGCAGAAGGAATCTCCCGGCTCCAGCACTTTATACCAGTGAGACTGGATTTCGGTCGGGCCGCTTACCGCCACATAAAAATGCCGGTTCTGGTCGCCGATCTCCCAGTGCCATGAGCCGTTGTGCTCGATCTGCCAATAGAGCGCGCTGTCCGCTTCTGTATTGGCAAGATAGCCCATCGGCAGATATTCTTTCGTGGACCAGTTTCCGGTATTCGTCACCTCGATCGTCTTACTCGTACGCTGATAGACCGTCGGCTGCGTCTGACCGAATCCAAGCTCCGGAAACGAGTACGTCTGCCAGTTCATTTCTTTCTGCCAGCCGTTATGACAGATCCGCAGTTCCATTTTATCGTCGGTGGAACCCTCTCCCTCTTTCTCGATCCCCGCATAATAAAAGGTTGAAAGGTACTCTAAAGTCTGCGTCTCATTTCCCTCGTTGAATACCTCGTTCCACATACGCACGATCTGCGTTCCCTCATAAAACTGCCAGGTCGTCACGACATACGCGCCCGTCGCCGCATCCTTCTGCGTAATGACAAGCTTGCGCCCGATCGCATTCCGGGAATCCTTCATGCCCTCATAGGCAAGCGTATAGCCCGGCACCGTCGCGATATATTTATTCCCGTGTTTTTCATAAGGACGGTCATATCCCGAAAAATTCACCTGTACGAGCTGGAACATCTCGTCAATAAACTGCGGCTCTTTGCAGAGCTTTTTTTCATCAAATTCCACCGCTGAAAAATGTAGCAGCTTGATCTGATTCTTTTCCGTAATGCCAAAAACAATATGCAGTTTTCCCTCATCTACATGTATAAATTGCATCGCTCACCCTATGCCTCCACAATATGAAACAGTCTTCCCCGGAAATCGCCCCACGGATTCTCCACCTGAATGCCCGCATACATCATCGCCTCGCCGGAGTAGATGCGTTCCTGCCCCTCAATACGGTAATTTTTCTGAGGATCTAGTCCCTTTAAGCAGATGCGGCGCGAATGATAGTTCGGGCGCATCATCACCTGGACAAACGTCACAAGGGCTTCCTTTTTATCCTTGGAAACAACCATATAGCAGTCATATTTATGATTCTCCGAATAAGAAGCAATGCGGTAATAATCTCCCTCGCGCACGAGGTCGTTATAGGCATGATACATTTTCACCTGTTCGGGAATGAGTTTCCGGTCTTCCTCGGAAATTTTCGTCACGTCCAGCTCATATCCAAACGTTCCTGCCAGTGCAACATAACCGCGCGTCTCAAACGGCGTCACCCTGCCGACCGTGTGGTTCGGACAATCACTGACATGCGCGCCCATCGCAGAAAGCGGATAGACGAGCGCCGTCCCCTCCTGAATCTCTAACCGTTCAATCGCATCCGTATCATCCGAGCACCAGATCTGCGGGCTGTAATAGAGCATTCCTGCGTCAAAGCGCGCACCGCCGCCCGAACAGTTTTCCAGAAGCAGATGCGGGAACTCCGTGATCATGCGTTCCTGAAGCTGATAGACGCCGAGCACATAGCGGTGGAACAGTTCGCCCTGACGGTCTGCAGGCAGTCCGGTGCTTCCGAGATCGGCAAGCTGACGATTCATATCCCATTTCACATATTCAATATTCGCGCTGTGAAGAATCGCGGAGATCCGCTCATAGACATAGTCTACGATCTCCTGACGTGACAGGTCAAGCACATACTGGTTCCTGCAGAGCCCCGCCGTCCTGCCTGGAATCGAGATCGCCCAGTCAGGATGTGCGCTGTACAATTCGGAATCGGGAGAGATCATCTCCGGCTCAAGCCAGATACCGAATTTCATACCAAGCCGGTTTACTTCGTCCACAAGATACTTTAATCCTCCCGGCAGTTTTTGCTCATTGACAAACCAGTCCCCGAGAGAAGAATTATCGTCGTTTCTGTGCCCGAACCAGCCGTCGTCCATGACGAGCATCTCAATACCAAGCTCGGACGCCTGTTTTGCGATCGCAATGAGTTTCTCCGTATTAAAATCAAAATAGGTCGCTTCCCAGTTGTTGATGAGGATCGGTCTTTTCTTATCCTTATATTCGCCGCGGATCAGGTGTCTGCGGAACAAATCGTGGAAGCTTCTGCTCATGGCGCCAAGCCCCTCAGACGAATAGACCATGACTGCCTCCGGCGCCTGAAAGCTCTCCTGCGGCTCTAATTTCCAACAAAAATCCGTCGGATGGATACCGATGACCGCACGCACGGTATCAAACTGGCCAAGCGTCGTCTGCGCAATAAAATTTCCCGAATAGACAAAGCTCATGCCATACACTTCGCCGTGCTCATCGTCGGCATTGTGTGACAAAAGCGCCATAAACGGGTGCTCCTGATGGCTCGACTCCCCGCGCAGGGAAGATACGCCCTGCATGCCTAAGGAAACGCGTCTCCGGTTGATATGCCGTTCACGCGCCCATGAACCGTGCAGCGTGATCAGGTCAAAATCCCGGTTGTCCATATCCAGACAGGCGCTCATGACTTTCGTTAAGTAAATTTTCTCAGCGCCCTCGTTGACGACCCGCACGCTCCTTGCAATCACATCCACATCCTCAAATGCCGTGTAGCAAAGGATCACGCGCAGGCCAAGAATCCTGTCCACACAATGAAGCTGTAAGGTCGTGCACTCCTTCTCCCCGCCAAACGTTGCCGGAAGTCCTTCCAACTTCTGTTTACCCGCACAAATCTCGTGCTTTTCATAAGAGAGCTGCAATGCCGTATGTCCGCCCTCCGTGCGCACGCTGACCGCGTCCTCCCTAAAATCCCCCAAACCGTGCGTCGGATATTCCATCGGGCAGGAATCTAAAAACGATAACCTGTCGCGGTTATTTTTGCTCGGCACGAACGGCGCCTCCTCCGTGCGCAGCAGATACGTGAGCTCATGGCTTTCTATTTTTTTACCATAATAAATGTGACCGACGAAATTTTCTTCGTCAATGATGCCGATCAGATAGCTGCTGTGCGGCGTATCCAGCTTGAACACGCGCTCTTTCTCGAAATATTGTACTCCCATCTGTAACCTCCCATTTTTGAATTACTTTTTATTTGATTTATCTGCCATTCAGCTATTATTTTACCCGGTCGTTCTTTAATCCGGCTGTTCTTTTACCCGGCTGTTCCATCATTTGGCTTTTCCTTCTGATACTCAATACGTATCCCGCAGACTCATGATCTTTAAGCGCGACTGCACATCCTGCGCGTCCGCAAAGCTGCCGTTCATAATATCTTTTTTATCGAGTGTCACGACATACGGTTCCGTGCCCGTGATACTGATGCAGTTGTCCGATAAGATGACGTCTGCGTCGTCAAAGTCAAGCGTCACAAACGGCGCGTAAGCGTCCGCGGTCAATGCGATCTCATAAGCCTTCCCGTCCTCGCGTTCCGCAACTTGTGCTTTTACCGAAACCTCCTGCAGCCGCATATACTTATAGGGCAGGAGTACTTCCTGTTCCGTCTGCTTCGTCACGCTCCCCTTTTCATCCGTTATGGTAAAGACCGCTTCCACAAACACGTCCTCGCGCGCATGGCGTGCCGTCGGAGCGGAACACTTTTCAGGCGGTCTGCTTGTGCGGATCTCCTGCTGCAGAAGCTCCCCATAGTCCTCTTTTAACAGACAACATGCAGTAAACGGCTCTAGCACTGCCTCCGCCTGCACAGTCCGCAGCACCTGAAATGTCATTGTTTTTAGCGACAGCGACGCCTTTACCGTAACGCGTGCGGGCGACTCATTCTGGCAGTGCGCCTCCACCGGACACGCATCTCCTTCTTTCGCCGCGACCCGCACAAGGGATCCTGCCACGGGCGCATAGAAACGTGCCGCCATATAGTGGAGCGGCTTCCATCTGCCGAAATAATCAATACTTGCCCATGATGCGACGGGCCAGTTATCATTGATCTGCCAATAAAGCGTGCCCATACAGCGCCCGCGGTTTCTGCGCCAATGCTCGACGCCGCTCTTGACCGCGACTGCCTGTAAGATCTGCGTCACATAGAGCAGACTGTTAAAATCCTTCGGGTAACGGAAATTCTCGGAAAGATAGTAGAGCATCTTTCCGTTTGCGGAATCATTTTTCTGATGATCCTCCATCACACGAGAAAAAATATTGCGGTCTTCCGGCAGCGTATAGCTTTCCACCGTTTTATGGCACGGAAACGACTGGAAACCGAATTCGGAACAGAACCTGAAAAAATGATTCTGATAATCGGAAAACGGAAGCTGCCCGTGCCAAACCGCCCAATAGTGCGTATCTCCGCGGTTCGCATCATCCGGGTCATCAAAGCATCCCCCCGATGACGGCGAGGACCGCCAGTAAAAGGTCGTATCGTCCGCCTCCCGCAAAGCTTTCGGCAGGATGTATTCGAACATCTTGATATAATCGGCGCGCGCATAGGGCGTCTCAAGCTGAAAATCAGGCCAGTGCGCCCAGCCGGATTCCATCTCATTATTGCCGCACCATAAGCCGAGCGATGCATGATGGCGAAGACGCACGGCATTGTCATGCGTCTCGGCTATGATGTTTTGTTCCAGCTCGTCCGTAAGCTCGTACACATTGCACGCATACATCAGATCCTGCCATACAATGAGTCCGTAACGGTCGCAAAGCTCGTAAAAGGTATCCGACGGATAATAACCGCCGCCCCATACGCGGATCGTATTGTAATTTGCTCTTTTGGCACTGCTGAGCAGCATGTCGATACGCTGCTTTGTAATACGGGAATAGATACAGTCTTCCGGAATATAATTAGCTCCCTTTGAGAACAGTTTTATGCCGTTGACCTGAAAACAGAATTCAGACCCCCATTCGTCTTCGTCCTGCGATACGGTGAGCGTGCGCAGACCGATCGTATAATCCCGTTCGTCGATCGGCTCCGTTTTAAGGATCTGAAGCGCTGCCGCTCCGCCCGCCGCCGCTCCGGCAGGTTTCAAGCCAATATGCAGGCAGTACAGGTTTTGGTCGCCCAGTCCGTTCGGCCACCAAAGCCTCGGCTTTTCCACGATCAGCTCCACGCTGAGGCTGTCACTGCCCGCCATGACCATTGCCGTCTTTGCAAGCACCTCGGTCGCAGGAAGCTTCTTCCCGTTAAAATAGGACGGGGCAAGCGTCACGGACACCTTATAATTTTTTTGTTCTAAGATCTCCAGCGCCGTCTCGACGCGGAGCGTTACCGTGCCTTCCCCGTGCCGCTGGCGGATCTTTACATCAGCAATACGCGCCTCACTGTAACAGATCAGCTCAATATCCCTCCAGATCCCGGCATCGGGAAGCTGTGCGCCCCAATCCCATCCGAACATGGAATGGGTTTTGCGCAGATATTGATTCCCCCGCATGGCGCCCGACGCAATATACCCGATCTCTTTTCCTTTGTCAGTCCGGTAATTTTCTATGTAGCGGAGCGTCGACGAAAACACGATCCGTATCTCGTTTTCTCCCTCACGGAGCAGGGGCCCCACCGGAAAGCGGTAGGTTCTGTGCATATCCGAGGTCTTTGCAATGCTCGTCCCGTTTAGAAAGATTTCCGCCAGCGTATCAAGCCCGTGGCAGACCAGTTCTATTTTTTCATGGGAAAGCTGTGCTGCGCTTACCGTAAAGCTTCTGAAAAATTCATAATCATGCCAGAACAATTCCCTGATATGGTACTCGTTGTCCCTAAAATACGGATCATCCACCGCCCCCGCATCGATAAGTGCTGAGAGCACGGAACCCGGCACCACCGCCGGATATTCCTGTGTTTGCCCGACCCGGCGCATGCGCCATGTCCCGTTTAATGTCTCCTTGATCATTGCCGTCCCTCTCTGTCATTGATCTTATTTTCTAAAAAAAGTGCTGATTCCATTATACACATTATTCCAGAAAAGCGAATGGAAATTTTTCATTCATATGGATAAACTGCATGAGCAAATACGCGCAGCGCAGCGAGACCCGTTCATCACGCAGGATTCTCTTTGCCTCCGTCCGGTCGGCGGTCAGCACCTGAATGGATTCCGTTGCTTCCTTGAAATCCGTGTGCGGCGTTCCCGACGCATAGCCGAACACTGCCTGCGAACTCTCGTCCGTCATCCCCGCCCCCAGAAAAAACGCCTTTCGATATGCGGGATCGCCGCCCTCATATACGGTAAACGTAAGCCCCGTTTCCTCCTTCATCTCACGCACCGCCGCCTGCGCCGCCGTCTCTCCCTCATCGATCAGTCCTGCCGGCAGCTCATAAAGCCATGCGTCGATCGGATATCGGTATTGGCGGATCAGTACAAGCTTGTCCGGCTCATCCTGCCAGACCGGATAAATGACAATTCCCTCCGCATGCACATCATGCGTGCGCGCCTTGATCCGGTCTGCCCCGTTGCGGCTCGCAAAATAGTACGAAAATGACTGTCCGCTTTCGGTAAGCGCGTCCATCTCGTATAAATTCAAAAAACGATTGTCTGTCTGTTTTCGAATGCCAGTAAATCTTTTCATCCCTTCTCCCATCCGCCTGCTTCGCAGTCGCTTGTTTTCCTTTTGCACTATTCCTAAAACTCGCAAACCCGCGCTTTCAGCGCTCTATGCCCGATTTCATCGGGCGTTTGCTCGTTAATAACCGCAGGAAAACAAATGCCTGCTTCGCAGTCGCTTGTTTTCCTTTTGCGGTTATTATATCACCAAATGGTTTATTTGGCTGTCATTTTGTGGTATTTTTCGAAAATTGGTCCAAATTCTCTTCCAACCGCCCATACATGCACCATCACTCCATATATTTGTGATTTTAGCGAATACTACTCCCCGTTCTTTCTCTACCCATACTATATAATAATACCAAAGTGCATACTATTATTATTCATACTCGCGCAGTATGCACAGCCCGTGTGCAGAAATGAGGGTTATTATGAACGATTTGGGTTATCAAAAAGAATTTTGCAGCCGCTTAACACAGCTTAGAATGAACATGGGTGTCTCTGCGCGCGATATGAGTCTTACCCTCGGTCTGAGCGAAGGTTATGTCAATAAATTAGAAAACGGAAAAACACTTCCGAGCATGAAAACATTCTTTACGATCTGCGATTATTTTGAGATCACACCACAGGAATTTTTTGATACAGGCGCCGCGTTTCCTCTTGAGATCAAGATTGCCGTTCAGGAATTAAGCAAAATGAGCATGGTACAGTTAGAACGTCTTGTCGGCATTATGAAAGATATGAACCAGGGAAAGTAAACCTTCTTCATGCAGCGCAAAAAGAGGATCCTGTCTAAAGAGATCTTCCAGTTTACAGGATATCTCTTCGCAAAATCCTCTTTTCGGGGATAAAGCACTTCTATGTATGCCCTCCCATTTTTATGGCAGCATCATCGCTGTTCCACACCCGCCATGCCATATCAAAATGATTCGATTAAGCGTAAATTATAACTTATTGACCAGCTCCTTGATCTTCTCGATCTCGTCGCTGCGCAGAGGCCTTTTGTCATTCAAGGCACACAGCATTTCTCCTGCGTCGTCATTTCCCCAAAATTCAACGCAGTGCTTGATCATTTTATCTCCGTAATCTTTTGCACTCACTAAGGGCTGATAAAAGAATGTCCGTCCGCTGCGATAAGAAGTCAGGAAATTTTTTCTGACCAGTCTTGCAAGAAATGTCGACACGGTCTGCGGTTTCCATGCCTTGTCAAAGCGATCGTTTACACCTTTAACGATATCCGGCAGCGTAAGCTCCTCTTCGGATTCCCAAATGATCTTCATTACCAACTGTTCGCATTCTGTAAGATTTGTCTTGTCTTTGCTCATCTTCTCTCTCCTTCTGTTAAAATTTGGATGTTCTGCCCCATACTCCAATCCTTTCTCACACGAAGTATTGTGCTTGATCCCGTGTTTTACACTACATTGTTTTTCATTTACTTTTATGATAATGGAGATGAGCACTCTCCACTTATCAACTTTCTCACAACAGTACAAACTCCGTAGACTCATACTGTCTCACTCGCTCTTCGTATGCATCCCGCATCGCACGTTCATAGACCAGATGGGGCTTGGCGGCTCCAAGCTGTCTTTGGATATATAATGCAAAATCCGGGTTTAAGAGCAGGATCGGACCAATCGTATAAGTTCCCATAAAACGGTTACGGCGTACGCCTTCCAGCTTATGCTCGCGATTGAGCCCGTCCCCTTTTGTTACTTCATATAGAAATTCCTTGCTGTTATCACCGTAGCTTAAGGTGAACTGACTCTTGAAACCGACCAGTGTCATGTCCTCAAACTTTCCCATGACGGCGCTGTTATAGCGGTGGAACATATCGCGCCTTGCCGTATAATGGAATATGTGAAGCCCTTCAATGCGACTCCCATCCTCGTTTTCGATGGCGTCCCAAAAGACTTCCATCGCATTTCCGGTGATCAGAAAGAGAACCCCCTCTCCGATCAATTCCTCAATGCGTGCCCTATACGGTTGCAGCTTCTCTATGATTAGCTCCTGCCCCCGTTCGGTCATAGGCCCCATATAGATCATATCGGGCTTATGTGCCGCAAAATACGGCTCACCGCTCAAGGAATCTTCAACATATTCCGCTTCCGGCATACACAGCTTCAAATAACGGATATTGGCATGATCACCGTAAAGATTCGCGATCTCCGGAAACAGTGTTTCCACAACAACGTCCTTTTCCCCTGCTGCATCAGACATTGTCAAACTCACGCTCCCCTCTTACGGATCAATTCTTCGATCCGTTGATGTAGCTTATGGGACAGATCGGGTTTATAACACTGATGCAATACAAACACCTGATCCGTTCCTTCCAGATGCAAATAATCAGGCGCCTCTTCGTCCGTCATCCCAATCACGATCTTTTCTTCCGGTATCCCCGCCATCATCAGTCTGAGCTTTTGATCCTTTGCCCGGTTCCCCGGCACTACGATACGCTCCACGAGCGGCGAGTTCAGCTTTTCGTAATCGCAGTCATACATCCATGTCATATTTTCCAGGATTTTTTCATCATCCAGCAAAAATAAAATTTCTTTGGTTCCCGGTTCCTTTGACAAATAGTCAAACACCACAGAACATGCCACCGGATTGTGCTCCTTTGCCATATGATCGATCACTTCAATCCCGTTCACCTTCGTCTTATGATAACGCGTGTCCACGATATGAAGCTTCGAAAATCCGTCACGCAGCTCATCGGGACTCATGCCCATCTCACGCAAAAGTGTTGTTACCGCGACCTGATTATACACATTAAAAATGCTGTCGCTGATCAGTGAATACGTCTGCGCTTCCCCGCGTTCGGTCAATACCATGCTGTGCTGCGCAAAATCCACTTTCGCCTCATAGTCAGGTACGGGTGAAGCAAATCCGCAATTCGGGCAATGCGCTTTTCCGATCTGGTGATAACGCACATAATCATAGACAAGTCTCGCCGCACACTTCGGACAGATCTGGCAGTCGTTGATGATGTTGTGACAAGTCTCAGTATCTGTAGGAAGACGGCTGATGCTGTAATACACGCGCGGATTATCTGGTGCGACCCCGCTGCTGATCAGATCGTCTGCATTCAGGATCAGCTTCGTCTCAGGCTGCATATATGCCGAAATGATTCCTGCGATATACTCCGCATGCGCATTCCTTATGATCGAATCGCGGAACAGATTCGTACACACCACATAATCCGGTTTGATAAACGGATAAATATGCATGGAACTGCGCTCGTCCACCTCAATGACGCCCCATTCAGTCTTCGACTTGCCGCCAAGCGTCGCATTCACGAGAAATGCACACGCCACTCCCGCTTTCGTATTGGAACCCTTGCGGTTATTCGTGGTCTTGATACCCTCAGCTTCAAGCAGATCGACCAAAAGGTTGGACACCGTCGTCTTGCCATTCGTTCCCGTCACTCCGATCAGATTCTTCGGTCTTCCCACCTGTCCCATAAAATCGGGACAGATCTGAAGCGCGAGCTTCCCCGGAAAAAAAGTTGCATTCATGCCGAACAGTCTCTGAGTCGTGTAAGCGAGTTTTCCAATGAGCATAGCTGCATAAAATCTTGCCGTTCTCTTTGCCATTGCCGCTCCTCCCTGCAAAATAGACTGCTCATTTTTTACAATTTCATTCTTATATAAGAAGCTTGAAAGGAACTTTCGAATTCATTCTACTATAGTCATCAAAAAAAAGCAACCTATAATTCACATTTTATGACAAATAATATAAAATTTATTCAAAAAGTCAGTCCCCGGTAGCGGTTTACGCATGCAAACAGCTCCTGCCTGCGGGGTCTTGCCAGTGATGCGGAAATCTCTCCGCGCCCAAACAGCGCTTCCGGACCACCTTTTTCCAATTCCTCCTCCAGCGCATCCACCGCCTGCACAATGGTACGCATCCCGTTAAACTGCTTTTCTTCCAATACTTTTAACGCGTAACCGAGCGCCCGCGTCTGTTCCTCGTCTTTTAACTGCTCAACGCCGCGCAGCACCACGGTATTTTTCGCAAGGGATACCTCGTCTTTTCCGAATGTTTTGATCTTTATGCGCTCTTCCGAAAGAAGCTGCCTGTCCGGTTTCGGACATCGCTTCGCATCATATGCAGGAAATGGCTGCCGCACGGTCTGAAATACCAAAAACTGCTCCGCCGCAGCTTTTGCCTGCGCCGTGATGTCAATCGGAACATATTCCTTCATTTGGATCACAGTATCCGCTACGTGAAAGTATGAACCGCTGCTGCCGGCAACGAGGATCGTGGAAACGCCCTTTTGTTCATACAGCCCGTTCACACGCTCTATAAAGGGCGTGATCGGCTCTTCCTCACTCTTTACAACCTCCTGCATCAGACGGTCGCGGATCATAAAGTTTGTTGCTGAAGTATCCTCATCCATCAGCAGCAATACACTGCCGCTCTCAACCGCCTCCATCAGCCCTGCTGCCTGCGATGTGCTCCCGCTGGCGTCTTCCGTATAAAAATGCGCGGTATCCTTTTTATTTGGCAGATGTCTGATAAACGGCGTGATATCCACACTTGCAATACTCCTGCCGTCCTCCGCCCGCAGCTTGACGGCACTTTCCTGTGTGATGACAAGTTCCCTGCCGTCACCGCCTATATGATCATAGACGCCGTCCTGTATTGCCTGAAGGATCGTCGATTTGCCATGATATCCCCCGCCCACAAACAGTGTGATGCCTTCCCGGATCCCCATGCCGCTCACTTCTCCGCGGTTCGGAAGCGTAAACGTCACGCGCAGCGATTCAGGCGACACGAACGGCACCGCTCCGGTAAGCGGCTTATCCGATACGCCGCTCTGCCTCGGCAGGATCGACCCGTCCGCAATAAACGCACAAAGTCCGCGCTCCGAAAGCTGCCTCCTGATATACTGCTGATCCTCGCAGAGCGCGACCGCCGCACCAAGTGCTTTCTTGTCTATGTTTGCATAATATAGACTTTTCCGTACACATTCCGGTAAAATGCCAAACAATATTTTTTCCAGTTCTCCTGCATTTACGGAACGCCCGTTTGCCGGAAACCCGACTTCAAACCGTAGAATGATCTTTTTTTCATCCACGCGGCATGCCGTGCGCTCCAAAACCTCCTGCCCGCAGTGCGATACCGCGAGCAGCCCGCTCTTTCCGGAACCTTTGGCCTGAAAGCTGCCCCCTCTTAGCTGACGCGCGAACAGCCGCGTCAGGTGATCCTGAAATGTAATACGTTTTTGCTTCTCTGCATAATATTCTTTCGGAAATCCCGCCTTTGCCATCGGCACATGTACCGATACCCGCGACGGCGCGGCAAACGGATCGCCCTGGACATGGTCGATGGAAAGCATATACCCTCCAAACTCATATTCTCCGCGCAGATCTTTATACGCCGGATAGCCCCGGCGATCTATGCTTTTCAACTTCGTCTGCAATTCACCTGATGTCTTCAACCTTGCTCCCGTCTGCGTGCGATTTCGCACGCTCTTAAATCCCTATATTCCTGCTGCCATCTCATAATTCAGCTTAAGCTCCGTAAACTCCGCCCTGCAGTCTCCGACAGCATAGCAGCCGATCATCACGCCTGTAAAACCTTCAACCACTTCGCTTGACAGATATTTTGCCTCGCCGGAGCCGAGATAAAGCTCTTTTTCCTCCGCTTCCACAAAAAAGTGATACGCCGTGTTTTCACCTTTTATGACCAGCCTCGCGCTGTCGCCCGGAATCGGAAGCGCCGTCTGTATATGCTTGATACCCCCGATATTCAGGCGCAGGATCACTTCATATCCGGTGCCGCTTCCTGACGAAGAAGCCCCCGCTCCCTTTTCTCCCGCACTGTCCGCACACCGCTTTCTCAGCGCCGCCTCATAGTGTTCATTTTCACAAGAATACAGCGTGACCCCGGCCTCCGGTCTGAGTGCATCCTTCCCGTTTTCCGTACTGACCGCGCCTTCCCTGCTTTCCGCATCAGCCATGTCCGCCCCCAGTCCGGAACCTGCCGTATCTTCCCCGCTTTCCATACCAGCTATGTCCGTCCCCAGTCCGGAACCTGTCGTGTCTTCCCCGCGTTCCGCCGTCTCCTGCATGTTCAGGCGGATAGAAAGCGTGAACGCAAACTCCTTCTGCCGCATGGCAATAAATGTCGGCGACGCAGTATCATCCAGTGTATTCCTGCTGCCGTACAACACCGCACGGTCTCCGGAAAGTTCATATCTGCTCTCGTCAGGATGCCGCAGATAACACCACTCGACTCCGAAATCCGTATTCTCAAAAGTATATTCTTTTTGAATCTGCTGCGAAAATGTTCCCTTTAACTCATATTCAAAATCCGCTGTCCCGTCAATTCCTGCCTGGAACCACCCGCTCTCGTCAAAGCGCACCGGAATCAGAAACACTTCGCGCCCCAGCGTATGATAGGGACGCCACAGATGCATCTGCCGGAATCCCAGACAGAAAATATGCCAGTCGCCATGACGATCCTGAATCAGATCCCCGTGTCCGATACCCTGAATGATAAACGGCGCTTTATTACGGTTCGTCAGCACAGGATTATCTGCATATCCTTCAAACGGCCCCCATACGCTCTCTCCGCGGGCGTAGGTGATCATATGTCCGTACTCCGTACCTCCCTCTGCCGCCATTAAATAGTAATCATTCCCGATCCGGTACATATGCGGGCTCTCCAGATAACGCCCGCCCGTTCCCTGCCAGATACATCTGCTTTCCGATAATTTTTTACCCGTCGCAAGATCGATCTCGCACTGGGTCACGCCCTGCCTGCCTTTATCGTCACAGCCATTGCTCATAAAATAAGCATGTCCGTCTTCAAAATAAAGCGACGGATCGATCCCACCCTGTGCTACATAGACTGGCTCGGACCATTCTTTATAAATATCGTCCGTATAGACATAAAAGTTCTGATGTGTGCTGTCATTCGTCGTGACCATATAAAAACGGCCTTCATGATAACGGATCGTCGGAGCAAAAACACCGCCGGAACTGCTGACTTTTTCCAACATGATCTGACTTTTCCGGGTCAACACATACCCGATCTGCTTCCAGTTCACCAAATCCCCGCTTTCAAACAGCGGTACGCCCGGAAAATATTGAAACGAACTGCACACCATATAATATTTCCCGTTTGCGGCACATACGCTTGGGTCCGGATAAAAACCGGATATCACAGGATTTCTATATCTCATTGCATTGCCCCCTTTTATTTATGCATGACTATCGGTGTCGCCCCGCATTCCCTGTGTCTGCGGTTACTGCCGTTTTTCGTAAAAACGCTCTGACCGCCGTCTCTCTATCGAAAACTCTTCACCCAGTTCACAAGAGAATCATGATACACATTATCATAAACATCCTGTCTCATTCTGTCCGTCACATTCCCGTTCCGTTCCATAATGGCGAGAATTGCTTCCTGCAGACCGGCAATTTTGCCGCGCTCAAATGCTTCGTCCAGTGCCCGGTCCATCGCCTCGTGCGCTTCGTCATTGGCATTGCCCTGCTGCTCATATCCGGCGCCTTTCGTATTACCCGGCTGTTCGCATCCGGTGTCTTTCGCATTGCCCTGCTGCTCATATCCGGCTCCTTTCGTATTTCCGGCTTCCGTGCAGGTTTCCGGCAGTTCCGTACGGTCTCCGCATGATCCCGCACCCATTCCTCCCGTTCCTGCTTCCATTCCACAGTTCTGCCGCGTCCGGTCTGTTTCCGCCTGATCCCTCTCTTCTTCCGCTTCTGTTTTTACTTTCATCCCATCCGTTGTTCCCTGCTCTGTCTTCCCCTGCTGACCCTGTGCATCATCTTTTCCGCCATCTGTTACAAGAGCACTGGCCTCCCCGCCCGCGGGATCCGCCACAAAGAGCTTATCCGCATTCGTCAGCCAGATCTCGCCGGAATTTGCCTTAACATTGACGCAGATGGTCCCGTTCACGGCGGACACCTCCTGTCCTGTCAACATGCCATAAAACACGGTATGGTTTCCGCAGGGAACCGTCATCACATAATCGCTGTCGTCGTTGTTGACCGTCACGATTGCCGTCTCGTCCTGTGTATTTCTTGAAAATGCATACTGCCTGTTCGTCAAAAGAAGCTGCTGATAATCACCGTACGACAGCGCCTTTGACGCCTGTCTGATATGGCCGAGCGCAGCGGTCAGCTTTGTGCAGGCGTTATTGTTCAACGCATCCTTGTAATCGTCCAGCGAAAGTGCCGGGCGCAGGGACGCGTCCGAGAATTTTTCTTTTTTGCCCTCAATCCCGAACTCCGAGCCGTAATAGACGCTCGGCACGCCGGGAAGCGTATAGAGCAGCACATGGACCGGCGCATAATGCGCCTTATTGTTCAGCTTCGTATAAATGCGCTCTACATCATGATTATCCACAAAGTTATAAAGCTTCAGCCCGTCCGGACGGTTACCGCCCATACCGTACAGACGTGTTACCGTATGCGCGATCTCAAAATAATTGTGGTCGTTATGACCCGAATAGAGCGCCTTGTGCAGATGATAATTCGTCACGGAATGCAGCGTTCCCTCGTTGACCCAGCGGGTATAATCTCCGTGAATGACTTCTCCCATCAGCCAGAATTCCGGTTTTACCTCATTAGCAACGCCCCGCAGTGTGCGCATGAATTCAAAATCCAGCACATCCGCTGCATCAAGCCGGATACCGTCCACATCAAACTCCCGTACCCAGAACCGGATCACATCACAAATATAATCTCTTACGGCAGGATTACGCTGGTTCAATTTAACAAGCAGATTATAGCCGCCCCAGTTATCATAGGAAAATCCGTCGTTGTACTCGTTGTTTCCCCAAAAATTGACGTTGCAAAACCAGTCCTTATACGCAGAATTTTCCCTGTTTGTCTTTACATCCTGAAACGCAAAAAAATCACGCCCGACATGATTGAACACACCGTCAAAAATAACCCTGACACCGTTTTCATGGCACGCTTTCACAAATGCCTTCAAGTCCTCATTATCTCCGAGTCTTGAGTCAAGCTTCTTATAATCCGTCGTCTCATAACCATGCCCTACGGATTCAAACAGCGGCCCGATATACAGCGCGTTGCACCCGATCTCCCTTATGTGCGTGATCCACGGGAGCAGCGTATTTAACCGGTGTACCGGCTCCCCATACGTATTTTCTGTCGGGGCTCCCGTGAGTCCCAGCGGATAAATGTGATAAAATACTGCCTCATCATACCATGCCATATTCCTGCCTCCTTGACGCATGTCTTTATTCTTCTCTTTTCCTTATAGGGATTTTGAATCCATGAAGAATTCCCTTTAGGAATTCTTTGAAAACTCTTTTTTATTCTTCTCCCAGCGATAAGATCACCAGTGTATCGTCCTCTCCGAACGTTACCATATCATGCTTGGACGGATTTAAGGTCACATCATCGTCCGCATTCAGCTTCCATCCCATCGCCACTTCCGCATTATCCCTGACAATCTTCGTGATCGCCGCAAACGAGATCGGTTCTCCGAGCTTCACATAATTTCCCGCCGGTTTCATATAGATCTCCGATCCTTCGGACTGCAAAAGCTCACGGAAGATCACATGCAGATCCAGTTCGTTAGATACCTGCGCCATGATCCGGTTCGCGATCTCACTGCCGACAATGAAATCGTTGACCTTTGCAATTTTCAAAAGCTGCTGGTCTTCTGCGATCGTTACCTCACTCGTCACATTGATCTTTCCCGGAAATTTCTCGACCAGACTGCGCAGATGCAGAAGAAGCATCGCCGTCTGTGCGTCCGCTTCCTCCTCGGGAATCCCGTCCTCACAGACGAGAAGTACATTTGTGATACCGGGCACTTTCTCATTCACAAGACTGCTGAGAATTTCCGGCTCAAAAATATCGCATTGTATAAATGCAACGTCAATATATTCCAGTAACGGCTGTACCTCACTCACATCATAGTCGCGGTCGGAGGCGATCAGCACAGTCGAACCTTTCTTTACAAAATCATCCAGCCCGCGCAGGATGTCCCTGAGCGCCAGATTCCAGTCAAGCACGAGCACATGCAGTTCCTTCCGGTCTTCCAGCGGAATCACATTGGCAAGATGGCTCTCGTCGGGCAGCGGACGGCTCTCATCAAATGCAACAACCTCCCCGTCGTCGTCCGAAAGCAGCACCAAATCGTCCTCAGGATGGATCACGATGTCATTTTCGGGATTGATAAGGATCTCCTTTTTTTCGCCGTTTCTGCGGACACCCACAAGCACCGCATTCTCAAAACGGTTGATCAAATCGCCAAACAGCGTATCCTCGCAGACAAATTTGCTCCCGTCCTTATAATGTGCCTCGAAATATAGCTCCGATTTCTGATAGCTGAACACCTCGGCAAGCACAAGGGAAAGCCCCGGCTGCCTGCACACCTGCGCCATGATGCGCGCAAGCAGATCTTCAAAATACAGGATTTCAGTCTGGGAACGAAACTCCTCGGTCGCGATCTGTGCCGCCTCAATACTCCGCTTATTATGGAGCAGCGTCGTGATATTCGGTCCCCTGCCCTTCATGGTCCCCCTCTTTTGTTTGAGATATGCAGTCACGGAAAGAAGGATCCGCAGCACATAAAAATCATTATCATTATTGACAATGACCGCTTTCGCCATCTCTAAAGACGCCATTTCAAAGAGGCTCTCCTGCGTCGGCTTTCCCTTACGGCATATGATCTCCGTCGTGCGGAACCCCTCACCCTTAAAATGCTCGCGAATCGCCTGCTCCATCTCCTCTTTGTCCACATCGTCCAGCACAACGACGCAGCCGCGCGGCTGATTCGCGTTCGCCTCGACCATTTCTTCCAATATGGAAAAAATATTCGAATCAAACCCAATAATAACCGTATGGTCTTTTTCAATGATCTGAGAATGTCCCCTGCGCAGATCGGACATTTTGCGGTCAAGCGCGCTGCCGATGATTCCGATCAAAGCACCCATCAAGACCATGCCGCAGAGCGTGACGACCAGCATCAGCGCAAGCAGCGGCTTGTTTGCCGTTCCGTCAGCCGTGATCGTTCCCTGATCGATCAGGTGCATGAGGCTGCTCCACACGCCGCCCGCCGTAGTCTCCTCATTATCAAAGGAAGAGCCTGCGATCCCAAAAAACAATACAATGAGGAACGCGGCGATCAGCAGCATGACAAACTGCGCGCCCACACCCTTCGACATGTATTTATCAAATTCATAATTTAATTTTTTGACCCACTTCGGTCTTCTTTTCCTGCCGTCCATAATCCCCCTCCAATGTGTCTTTTCACATTTTGAATAATCGCATGGCAAGCACTTTTGCAATATCGCGCATCCTGTCGTTCATCAGATGATACATCGTCTGTGAATCCCAACAGATTCCTTCCAGATATTCCCGCTGCTTTGGGTCAAGCCCAAGCGCCGCAAAGTCTTCCGGCGTTTTCAGTCTGCCGAAATCACAGGCGGCATAGACACGTTCCCCGCAATCTTCCGCTTCCGGTTCTTTTTCCACGCGGCGGAAACTCTTTTTGCCGTATTTTCCTTCTTCCTGTACATAGACATATATCTTTTGGCGCGCCGCACCTCTGCCCTCAGGCGGTTCTCTCAACAAGACTCCCGCATCGAGCAGATACTTCGTGTACGCCTGCCTGACCCGCTCAAACGATACCGGAAAGCTCAAACGCTCATGAACCTCTTTCGCCGTAAAGCCAAGCCCTGCAAGATGACGGATCGCACCTCCGCAAGCCATATCGAACGTAAAATCGGACAGCGCCTGCCCAAATTCACGGCTCATTTTGACTGAAACGTCCGCTCCCGCGCCGCCGTCCCTATGCAGTTGTCCGTTTGCGCCGCAATCTGTTTCATTCTCCGTCATGCGTTTCCTCTTTAACAAATGCGGAAGACCTAAAAGTCACTTTGGCATTTATCATCCTGTTTGCTAAAACCACGATCAGCAACCTTATCCAGTTTATCAAAAAAGTGGTTTTCGCGCAAGTAGGCGACAGGGAAGGAAAGGATGGCTTTTATGAATTTACCAAAAGCAGGACGGAGAGGCGGTTTTAAGTAATGCCTCTGCATAGGCAATCCGTAAAGCGCAGTCTGCTTTTTTGGGCGCAGCCGAAGCTATGGGATTTTCCGGCGAAGATCTTACAATCTTTTAACGTTGAAGAAACCGGCAGTCTGTTTTCAGATCGCCGGTTTCTCAGTTTGCTCCTGCTGTGACCGTGGTGTCTGCTGCTTTCTAAATTTTTTTCCCGCTGCTCATGGTATCCTGCTCCTTTCCCAAACAATCCGCTGAAATTAACATTTTATATGTAACCGGCTTTTCTGATAAGCTCCAGCCTATTCCTCCGTCAGCATGCTGACCGGATCGATTTTTCGTATTCTGACGGAGGATAAGAACGATGCGGCGAGCGCAACAAGCAGGACCCCTGCGACCGTCACGAGCATCCATATTGGGGATACGTTCGAATTTGCCTGTCTGATGCCGCAGAAAGAAAGCGCAATGACCACAAACGGCTCAAACAAAAATCTACTGAGCACGGCTCCTAAAAGCGCTCCCGCCCCGATCACCGGCAGATTGATCAGCATTGTCTGTACGATCAGCTGCGGCGTCGTAAAACCAAGCGCTTTCTGAACCCCGAAATTGCGGCGTTCCTTGATCAGCTTTGATTTGATCAGCAGCACTTCCACGAGCACGACCACAAACAATGTGATCAGTACAAATAACACGCAGATCGCCTTCATGACGGATACGATGCTTTTCATCGTATTCTCTACCTGTTTTGCGGAATCCGCCACGGACAGTTCAGGGAATACCTCAAGGATGCGCGCCGACATTTCTTCAACCGTTACGCCATCGTCCAGATAGCAGAACACCTGTGCCGGCACTATACCCGGATTTAAGCGCCTTACACCCGTTTCCGACATCATCGCCTTCAATCCCATGTTATTCATTTTCTGATCGATGCCGCAGACCACATAAGCAAGGCGTTCCCCGCTTTCTGACACATAGATGGTATCTCCCACCTTCACGTTTAGGCGTTTTGCAATGTTCGTCGTTATCACAATCTCATTTTCAAATTCGGGCAGGCGCCCTTTGACGATCATTTCATTGTGCAGCGCTTCCGGATCACGCCAATAATCGCAGGTTACCTCGGTCTCTGCATCCGCGCTTTCCATATGGATCGACGTATTTCCGTAAAAGAGCACGCTCTCGATCCCTTCCCAATCGGCGAGCTGTGATCCTGCCTGCTCCACGTCCTCACCGGTAACCAAAATATCCCCGGCTTCCAGACCAACGATCTTTAACAGGTTTTCCGTGCGGAGCGCAAAATTTTCATACAGGCCGAACCCCGTACACATGGCAAAAGAAAGCAGTGTTACAATACAGAATACCGACAGCGTTTTTCCTTTTTCCCCGAACAGATTCTTGCCCGCAAGCACAAGCGCTTTCGGAAGCCTGCTCTTTTCAAACGGAAAATGATTCCGCTTGAAATTGTGTGTGGAAATGCCGCCCCGAAGTGCTTCCAGAACCGAAGTCTTCCGATAAGCCCGCCCGCACAGCCACGCCGTGCCGGATACCAAAAATAGAAGTCCCGCCATTGTCACAAGCGCCGCACCGGCATGAAATGTCTGACTCCAGCTAAGACCGAGCATCATGCCCTGAATACTTCCTACCAGACTGCTCCCCAGCGTACCCAGCAAAATTCCCACGAGCGAAGCTGCAAGCGTGATGCATGTCATCTCCAGCATGACAGACCGCCCAAGCTGCTTCGTCGTATAGCCTGCCGCCTGCAGAATGCCCGTATTTTTGCGGTTCATTTCCATAAAATTATGGATACTGAAGCGTACGATGATCAGCGCGACTACCATGAGCAGGAGGGAAAAAATAAGCATGACACCCATGCTGATCTTCGACAGCATGGCCACTCCTCCTTTCATCGTCCTCCAGGACGTCCCCAGATTGATGGAATTGGTAAGTTCCGGCAGTTCCTCCACCAGAATCTGAGACATTTTATGGTCAAATTTTAAGCTGTCCGGGCGTTCCCCATAAAGCCTCACACGATGCCAGACCGCGCGCGCCGCCCGCGCCATGTCATTGGTTTCCAACATCTGATCCATCCGCGCGCCGCTCACATAACAGCTATATGCATTGACGTTGAGCGGCGTTGCAAACATCGGATCTTCCACGAAGCCCGCTACATAAAACGAATACTCCACACCGCCGACCGTCAGATAAAACGTATCGCCTACACGAAATCCGCCGACCGCCTTCAGATAATACGGCAGTAAAATACTGTCCTCGCGCACTGCCGCATTCTCGGCGCCCGCCAGCGTCGAGATCGTACGTGCCTCCCCGATCCTGCTGAGAATAAACATCGTCTGTCTCGACTCTTCGTCTTCCTGTCCCCTGAAATCAGCATTGACAAAAAAGAGACATTCCGACGATTCATACTCCTCAACCTCTTCCTGCTCAAGAAAGATCTCTCTGATCTGTTCTTCACTCTGATTGCAGATGTATATAAGATCCGCCGTATGCGCCCGGTCATATGCACGGTCGAGCATCGTGTTCATTCCTGCAAACACGGATACACTTGTATAGAGCAGCAACGCCGCAAGCGCGATCAAAAAGACCAAAACCGCGACATCCCTCTTTTTCTTTATGATATTATTCCGGATGATAAACCAGTATGCTTCCATGTCTACCACCCCATTTCCTGCAAGAATCCGCGCAGCCGCGCATGGCGTTTCTCATCGCCGCTCTCATAGGCGCCGAGATTACATTCCCCGGTGATCACGCCGTCTTTTAAGTAGAGAACACGGTTCCCCCTTCTGGCGGATTTCATATCGTGCGTCACCATCACAATACTCTGTCCCCTGCGGTTTAAGCCGGTAAACAGATTCAGCACATGCTCCGCATTCTGCGAATTGAGCGCGCCGGTCGGCTCGTCGGCAAACAGGATCTCCGGCTCATTGATGATGCCGCGGACCACCGCAACCCGCTGCTGTTCGCCGCCGGATAACTGCGTCGGAAATTTCCCGAACGACTGCTCCTCCACGCCGACCTGTTTTAACAATTCCCTTGCGTGTTCCGCAACCGCGCGGCGGTTCTTTCCCACCAGCAGACCGCACACGATAATATTGTCGAGCACGCTCATCGTATCGTTTAAGTAATTCTGCTGAAATACGAATCCGCAATGCCTGCGCCTGAAAATGGCAAGAGCATCGTTGTCAAGCTTCGAAATTTCCTCCCCGTGATACGAAACGCTTCCGAGCGTCGGACGATCCATCCCCGAAAGCGCATAAAGCAGCGTGCTCTTTCCGGAACCGGAATTTCCCATGATGACGGTAAAATCCCCCTGTTCAACGGAAAGATTTAAGTTTTTTAATACATGCTGCTGCACGCTCTCGTTGGAAAATGTCTTGCATAAATCTTTTGCTGTTAAAATACTGCCCATTTGTTTTTTTCTCCCTTCTGCATGCCGTACTTTGCAGGCAACTGCGAAACGCCGCCGGACGTCTCATCTCTATACCATGATTTTAACAGCAGTCTGTAAATATGTCTTAACCCATTCCCTGTCTATTTCTTAACTGATCCTTAAATCGACCGTTTTCTCAGACCTTTTTTAGTGTCAGTTCAGCGACAAATCCCTGATCCTGATAAAATTCGATTCCGCCGTACATCTGCTCCATGAACAATTTCGCCAGATAAAGTCCCAGCCCCGATCCGCCCTTTCCCTTCGCATTATTTCCACGATAATATTTATCACTGATCAGTAAGAGTTCCTCCTCTCCCACGCCTTCCCCCTCGTCCCTGATGCGGATTCCCAAAATTTCTTCCGTCTCATAAAAATTTACGGTAACCGGCGTACCGGCATATTTCCATGAATTGCTGATCAGGTTGTCGATGACCTGCCGCAGTCTGAGCTTATCCATCCATACTAGGCAGGACGGCATTTCTCCTTCTATGCGGATCTCCGTATAGCCGCTTGATTCCTCAAGCATTCCGCGGATACAGGGTGACTGCTCCTCAACCGGCTCGACTTTGAGCATTTCCAGTTCTTCCAAACTGGCCTGAAACAGATTGCCCGCAAGCGCGCCCACCATATCCGCCTTTGCATCGATCACCGCGACTTTTGCTTTTGTGTCGGGATTCAGTTCTTTCATCTGAAGCACTTCGCAGGTCGCGCGGATCGTCGCGATCGGCGTCTTAATATCATGGGACAGCTCCGCGACCAGTTCCTTTTTGCTGCGGTTCGCCTGATACTCACTCTCTTTCGCACGCTTTAATTCCTCGCGCATCAGGTCGAAGCTCTCGGTAAACGCGCCAAAATACTGATGCTTCTTCATCGGAAGCGGCATATCTAAATTCCCCGCCGCAATCTGCCCCGCAAACGTCTGCAGCCGCCGGAACGGGCGGACAAAACGCAGATAAAAAAAGCCAAACAGCGCGCACCCGCCCGCAAGCAAAATCCCCCACATCACGATCACGCGTAAAAACAGCGCCCGCTCCATGTTCCGATAACGCTGCTCCCCTGCATTCCAGATGATCCTGCCGACCGGTGCGGATTCCATGCTTTCCCCCGGCGTTACAGGCTCTGCGGTATCTATTCCCGTGTCCCCGTTATCCTTTCCCTGCTCTGCGGTATCCGCTGTCATCCCTTCCAGATCCATGATCAGTGCTTCGTTCTGATATGCAGTGCCAAGCGCGAGCGCATAGTCCTTGTCAGAAAAAAAGAGGATACGACAGTCGTATTCCTGTTCGATACGCTCCCGATCCTCCCCGTCCTCAAGCGCCTGCTGTATCTGCAAACGCTGAGCGTTATAAAAAACCATATCCCTGCCGTCCGCATCCGTTCCGGCAAAGCCATATCCGATCAATCCCAAAAACAGCAGCATGACCGCTGTATATGTCAAAAAACAATACCGCAGTTTTATCATAAATCCCCCGTTTCTTCGGAAGCCGCGGAGCTAATTGCCCCCTAAACCTCAAGCATATAGCCCGTTCCCCAAATGGTTTTTATCATTTTCGGGTCGGACGGATCCTCCTCAAGCTTCTCCCTAAGCCGCCTGATATGTACGTTAAGCGTGCCGTCACTGTAAAACGCATCGCCCCACACTGACACAAAAAGCTGTTCCTTCGTCACGATCGTTCCGCGGTGCTCATATAAACATTTCAGCAGCGCAAATTCTTTTGCCTTGAGCGGGATTTCTTTCCCGTCCTGTCCGCCTGTTTTCAAGACCACGCAAAACTTTTCTTCAACAAGGCGCAGAACACCGCCGCCATTGGTATTTCCCGATACGGCATCTTTTTCCACGCGGCTTTCCGCACCGCTCTCTGCACAGCCGTCCGGCATGCTCCCTTTTGCGGCACATTCACCGGATGCGCTCCCCGTCCCCTGCTGCCGCATTGCCTCCATACGTTTCAGGACGACCTGCACCTTGGCAAGCAGCACGCTTAAAGAATACGGTTTTTTGATATAATCATCGCCGCCGATGTTTAAGGCGATGAGCACGTCACTGTCACTGTCCCGCGCGCTGATAAACAAGATCGGAATATTGGAGGTCTCTCTTATCTTTTTGCACAGGGAAAAACCGCTCTCCTCCACAAGATTGATATCAAGCAGGATCAGCTTCGCCTTATTTTTTTCCAAAAAAGCAAGGCATTCCCGACCGGAAGCGCAGCATGCACAGCTTACGCCAAACATTTCGAAATATTCCTGCGTCATCTGCGCAAGCTCGACCTCATCATCCACGATCAGACATTGTACGTCCATGCGATCCCCCTGTCTTATATCAGTCCCTGCTTATGGCTGTTCCACTTTTACCGCAGCCTTAACCGTTCTGCTGCTCCATCTGCTGCAGCTCCGTCTCTGTTTCCATCATGCGTTCCAAAAGCGTCTCCTGCAGATGTTCCTCGGCGTCAAGCTGTCCTTGCAGCTCCATCAGCTTCTGATAATCCGAGGCAAGCTCCGGGTCCATCAGACGCAGCGATAATTCCGAGGCTTTTGCCTCGCTCTCCTCAAGCTGCTTTTCGTACTTCTCAAGCTGCTTTTTCAATCGGGATAATACTTTCCCCGGATTATAATAGGTCTTTTTGTCAAATACATCCTGAAGTGTCGGATTCGTCCCGTTATCTGCGCCCGCTCCGGCTATACCCGCTTTTGTCTGTGCCGCGTTTGCTCCCGCAGTGTTTTGACTTCCCTGCGCCCCGCCCGCCTTTGCGTTCGCCGCATTTCGGTTTTCGTACGCCCCGTTTTTGATCACTCCGCTTTCGCGCTTTCGTTTTTCTTCTAAATACTCTTCATAACTGCCGTCGTACTGCCGCACTTCATGCGTGCCAAAATCCAGCACACCCGTCGCGATACGGCTGACAAAATAGCGGTCATGCGATACAAACAGGATTGTCCCCGGAAAGTCACCCAGCATTTTTTCAAGCGCTTCTTTGCCCGCCATGTCCATATGGTTCGTCGGCTCATCCAATATAAGCAGATTCGGCTTGCGGTAAAACATTTTGCAAAGCTCCAAACGCACCTTCTCGCCGCCGGAGAGCTGCCCCATCTGTTTCATCACATCTTCCCCGGAAAAAAGAAACGCCCCGAGCGCCCCGCGTACCTGCTCGCGCACAAGCTTCGGATACTCTTCCCAAAAGTTATCCAGAATCGTCTGTTCGGGCGGCGCATCATTTACGACTGCCTCCTGCTGGTCAAAATATCCCCATTCCACGTTCGGTCCGAATGAAAAGCGCCCTGAAAGCGGTTTCAGAATACCCACAATGGTTTTTAACAGCGTTGATTTCCCAATACCGTTTTCCCCAAGAATTGCAAGCTTCTGCCCTTTTTCCAGCAAAAAAGAAACCTCCGCAAGTTCTTTCTCATAGCCGATCTTTAAGTCCTTCACGTTCAATACTTCGTTGTAGCTTTCGATGCGCGGCGTGAACATCGCACGGAACGTCTTCGTGTCAAAGCGCCTCGGCTTCTCAATTTTCACCATATGCTCGATCATCATCTGCTTCGAATGTGCCGAAGCCACCTTCGTCGGCGTATTCTTCCATTTTTCGATCCACTCGCTCAGACGCTTGATCTCTTTTTGCTGTGCTTCGTAATCCTTTTCCTGCTTTTGTAAATCTTCCTCTTTGCGCTTCACAAACGCGCTGTAATTTCCCGGATACCGCTTGATGCGGTGATACTCGATCTCATAAGTCACATCGATCACACGGTCCAAAAACATCCGGTCATGCGAGACAATAACGACAGCTTTGTCATATTTTTGCAGATAATTCTCCAACCACTCAATGGTCGGCAGGTCAAGGTGGTTTGTCGGCTCGTCCAAAAGCATAATGTCCGGTCTGGAAAGCAGCAATTTAATGAACGCGATCTTTGTCTGCTGTCCTCCTGAAAAACTGCCGATCGGACGTTGTAGATCCGGCAGCGCAAAGCCAAACTGCTGAAACATGACTTCCATATCCCTGCGCCACGTATACCCCCTCAGCGCTTCCATCTGCCGCTGCAGCGCATTGTATTCGCCGAGCAGACGGCGCTGCTCCTCATTCTGTTGTCCTGCGGCATCCGCAGGCTCCGCACCCGCAATCCGCTCCTCCCTCGTTTGCCCCGCTTCGGAATCCCGCGGCGCACCGTCATCCGCCGCGTCGCCTTCCAGAAGCCGCTCGATCTCTTTCATGCGCGCTTCGCAGGCAAATACTGCGGCAAACGCCTTCTTAATCTCCTCCTCGACACTTAACTCCGCATCCGGAAAACTGATCTGATGCAAAAAACCGATTTCCTGCCTGCCCGCCATTGTGATACCGCAGGTCTCGTCACTGTCTAAGTTGCTCATCGTAATATCGCCGTTGATCAGCTTTAAGAGCGTCGTCTTTCCGCATCCGTTCCGCCCGACCACCGCGATCTTCTCATGGTCATGAATCTCAAAATTCACGCCCTCTATAATCGTGTCCGCGCCGTACTGCACAAGCGCGTTTCGTATCTGATACCTCATGGTTTTTTCTTTTTTCCTCTTTCATCACTATTTCAATTTCCATTTATCTTCCAAATATGGCAGAAGCATATGTATGCCGCTTTCCAAAGTATAATAAAAATGAGCGGTACGCCCGCCATTCGGCAAATGTATCGCTCATTCCACCATGTCTCCAGAAAATATATCTGCCTAGACAGATATGTCTTCTTTTAACATATCTGTCTGTTTCAGACAAATATCTCTGTTGCGGGCAGAACCGTCCGTTTCAGACAATCCACCCGCTCCACATGCGTCTGATTACTTTACAGTTACGGAAGTGATATGGGGATTCACACCCTCATACCAGTATAAGAAGCCTTCCATATCGACAACATCGCCGATCTGGAGATTCTTCACTGCCGCATAAACGTCCGTCGTGTTGTCACACAGATGGGACTCTACCGTAAAGGTATAGGTCTGACCGTTAAAGGAAACATTGAAATACAGATCATCGCCGTCCGTACCGGAATTATCCCACTTATACATGAATGCGGAGCCGTTGCCCGCATCCTCCACGGTCATACCCTTGAACGATACATATTCATTCTGATGGGAGATCAGCTCATCCGTTCCGAGCATGTTTGTCACATCAAGCGCCGAAGCCACATAATTGCCATCCTGGATCTCAAACGTCGCATCCATGATCTCAATCTCACCGGACCACTCCGCCTTGTAACCCGTTACTTTGATCTTGGTTCCCGGCGTCAGCTTCGCATAATCCTCCTCAGAGCATGCCATTTCATAAATAAAATACGCGCCGTCTTTGTCCTGTGTATAGACAGTCGCTTTGTTATCCCACCAGGACTGTTTTGCCTGCACATAAGTCTCTACCACAACCTGCTCGTCCACAGCTGCCGCCATATACTCTGCATGAGTCATAACGCCCTCGGACTTCACGTCGCTTCCCGCATCGTCTTTTCCGCCGCAGCCTGCAAGCGCAAGCGTAAGGGAAAACGCCAAAATCAGTGCTACATACTTTTTCATTTTCATTCTCCTCTTTTTCGTTTCGCGCAGGAACCCAAAAAGGATTCCCATTGATTGCCATACTTTGACATTGTACTCAACAACGGGGCAGAAATCAATACATTTTAAGAAAAATCTGCATTCCATCCCAAAGAAAACTGCATGCAGAACAAAAATCCGCTCAAATTTTTTGATGTTTTTTGCTATTCAGCACAACATACACAATGATAAAAACCCATACGACAGCCAGTGAAACAAGCAGAATGACCGCAGTCTGCGGGAGCGGTCCCAAGTCCGTTTCCCCGGAAGCTGAGACACCTCCCTGATCTAAGCGATACAGTGAGCGCGTATCGGCATAAAGCGTCTCCATGAACGCTTCATCCACGGTCTGTCCCCGCCTGACCGCCTTGACCGTCGTCTCGATGAGCTGCCCTGCCGCGTCGCGCAGCGACGCCGATCCGTTAAACACCGGCGTCACGAACGTATTATCCGTATTGTCGATCAACAGCTTTGCCGCTTTGATCTTGATATCATAATGCAGTGCGTTGTCCTCACCGCCCCTTGACAGGTAATCGGTGTATTCCTCCGAATTCTGCGCCCTTAATGTCACCGGAATATAGCCTTCCGTTTCCGCATAGGCGATCTGCACATCGTTCGTCAAAAGATACTGTGCAAACAGCCATGAGGCTAAGACCTCCTGCGGGTCTTCTTTGTTAAATAAGCAGACCGAAGGACCCTGCGAGATCATCTTCGGCTCATCGGGATCAAACTGAGGCACCGGCATGACCACAGTCTCAAACCGCACGAGTTTATCCTCGCTGATATCCCGAAGCGGGGCGTCAGTTCCCATCCATGTCGCGCCCGCTGTCGAATCGACCGCAAAGACACACTGTCCCGCGTTGAGGAAATTGGCAGGATAGCTGGAAATCTTGAATGTCGAGAACGCCTTGCTCTTTCCATACTCCGCGATCGTATAGAGCAGCTCCTTCGTCGTATCGTTAAAAAGAAGAATCTCCCCTTCCGGCGTGGAATAACCGGCGCCATGCTGATACAACATCTGGATCATCATATTATCGGTCGATTTATAAATGAACGGGATCAATACATTCTGACCGTTGACCAGATAATTGCCGTCCTCCCCGACCGCCATTGCTGCCTCGGACACTTCCCACACAAAATCCCATGTAAGCACATCGGGCAGCGTGTAGCCGAGCGCCTCCACATACGTCTTATTCACATAACATGCCTCGGTGGAACGCATGAACGGGATCGCATAATAATGCCCGTCAAACGCTCCCTCGTCCAAAAAACGTGAAACGACCTCATCCCGTGCAACAGAATCAAAATGCACTTCGCTCCCGCCGAAACCGTATCGTTCATCCGCAAACAATTCGTCCAGCGGAACGACCACATTCGTTCCCGTCAAATAGGTTGCGATATGATCAGGATAGGTAATGCAGACATTCGGCGTCGTATTCGTGGAAATATTCGTGATCACATCGTTATAGATATCTCCGTAATTCGTGTACAGCCGGAGATTCACTTTGATATTCGGATACAGGCGCTCAAAGTCGTCGATCGCCCGCTCGTAAATGTCGGTCTGCGTTTTATTCGTATCGTTTTTGGCCCAGAATGTGATCTCCAGATTCCGCGATTCATCAAATGTCTCCGGCATCGAAAATGCATCAAGCCCTCTCGAACCGTGGCAGCCCGTAAGCAGCACGGCGGACATCAGGAATAAAACGAGCACCAAAGCAAAACCGGTCTTTTTTCTTTTTGTCACCCTTTTGTCCCCCCTCTTGATACACCCGCCATGATCTTTTCCCTGAAGATCAAAAAGAGCACGATGAGCGGCAGCGAGATCACGACGACCGCCGCCATCATCGCGGGAATATTCTCACGCCCGAAACCGTTCTCACGAATTTCCTGAATACCGTTGGACACGAGAAAATAGCGCTCGTCATCCGTGATCAGCCGCGGCCAGACATACGAGTTCCAGCACTCGATCACCTTTAAGATCGCGATCGTAATGAGCGTCGGACGGCAGATTGGCACCATGACCTTAAACAAATATTTCATATCGGAGGTGCCGTCCACTTTTGCCGCAAAATAAAGAGAATCCGGCACCTGCGCAAAGTTCTCTTTTAACAAATAAATATAAAAAACGGATGTGACTGACGGTAAGATCAGTCCCAAAAAAGAATTACGCATATTCATGTTTGTAATCGTCGTGAAGTTCGTGATGATCACAAGCTCGTTCGGTATCATCATCAGCGCGAGAAACAGGGTAAACACTAGATTTTTCCCCCGAAACTGAAGACGCGCAAACGCAAATGCCGCCAGTGTGATCACCACCATCATGAGTGCGGTCGTCACTACTGTAAAAACGAATGTGTTGAACAGATATCTGCCAAGCGGAACGGCTAAAAACGCATCCGCATAATTCTGAAGCGTCGGCGACAATGTAAAAAACTGCGGAATATATTCGGAATTATATGCGCCGTAGCTTTTCACGCTCGTTAAGAGCATCCAGTAAAACGGAAACAGAACGATCAGCGCCCATAATGAAAGCAGGATATATGTGACCGTGTGCGCTCTTTTTCTGCGCCGCGCTGCGGTACGTTCTATCTGCCTGTAATCAGCCGTTTTTGCCATAGGGCAGCCCCTCCTTTTTGTGCGCCGTAATACCATTCCGGCAACGATTCAGACGACCGTTCCCGCGATGCCGGCAGTCTGACGCCTTTAATAATACGTCGTATGCTTTTTGCTTACGAGCAGATTGATGCAGGTGATCGTCAGTACGATGAGAAACAAAATGATCGCAGCCGCCGAAGCGTACGACGGATAACCGCCGCTGTCGCCATAGAGCATATCATAGACATAGCCGACGATCGTATTCATACCCGCAGCGTTTAAGTCCGTTCCGAACAGCGCAACAGCATCGCTGTACTCCTTGAATGCGCCGATAAAGCCGGTGATGATCAGATAAAAGATCGTCGGCGAGATCATCGGCAGCGTGATCTTCCGGAAAATGCGGGCGCCGGACGTCCCATCCACTTTCGCCGCATTATAATAGCTTTGGTCCACCGACAAAAGCGCGCTCGTCAGCAGCAGAATCTTAAACGGCATGACGACCCAGATAATGTAGAAGCACAGAACAAACATTTTCGCCCAGTACGGTCCGTCAATAAAATCGACCGACTTACCGCCAAACCAGTGGATCAGCAGATTCACAAGCCCGTCCGAATAGGCGGTCTTTTTGAACAAGATCATGAATACCAGTCCGACCGCAAGCGTGTTCGTCACATACGGCAGAAAATAAACCGTCTGAAACAGCCTGCGCAGCGGTTTGATCGAGCTTAAGCCCACGGATATGAGAAGCGCGATCCCCGTGGAAAGCGGCACCGTGATGATCACCATGAGAAAGGTATTCCTGACTGCCTGCAGAAAATAAGTGTCGTGCAGGACATAGGAAAAATTATAGATCCCGGTTCCCTGATACGTCTGGGACGCAAAATTATATCCTTCCTCAAACGAATACACAAACACGTCGATAAGCGGATATATCATAAAGAGTCCCAGAAACAAAATGGCCGGAAGCAGATACAGCCATCCCTTTGCTTTATTCTTTTCCATAACCGATCCTCATTCCTTTTTGTCGCCGTATTTGATATGATATACCAAATCCTTGATCTTCCCGATGTTCATATACAGAGTATCCCCACTGATATGCTTTTTTGCAAGCTCTGACAAAATACGCGGCTTGGCTCCCGCATCGATCGTGATCGTATCGATCAGATGTGACATCGGAATGTGCTCATTCTCCAAAATCTGCTCAAACGGACATTCATCGCGTCCCCAAAGCAGAAACAGGCCCTTCTGCATGTACAAGCGGTCGAACTGCTGCGTCGCATCGACAAAGATTGGCATATCCACGCCTTCATTGCCCATCAGCGTCGATTCTTTATCAATATATTTCTGCAGCCATTCGTACAGAAATTTATTATTCCTGATCACCTGACTGGAAAGCTTCTTTTTATCCCGAAGCGCCTGCTCGTATCTGCTCTTATTAAAAATATAGACCTTGCCGTCGTTCTCCGCATATCTGCCCTTGGCGTCATGGCAAGCAAAAAACAATGCCACGTCAAACGAGTATGAAAAATCAAGCATCCGAGTCGGAAGCGCAAAATGCTGCGCAATCTCGATACAGGTCAGCTCGTCAAAATTGAATAGCTGTTTCATTTCATCCACAAAACGAAACATCTGGCTGTCCGCCGTGTGGATATGATTGCCCCGGAGCCCTGACGGGATCAGCACGAACTCGCTGTTCGCCTGTCCGCGGAACACGATCACGTCGCCGCGCCCGTCCAGTTCTTCCATATATTCTTCATAAGAACTGACTTTTGACATACTAATTCTCCATGCCAAAGCGTGTCCTTCGCAGGCATGTACCTTTCTGAAATGTATAAAGAAAGTACTGATAAAATCAGCGTTCTCTTAAAAGTGAATCCGTTTTCCGGTGCCCTTTTCAAACAGCAGCACCTTATTCGGTTTTAATGCAAACCGGACTTCTTTTGCATCCGTATCCACCTTGTTCTCAGAATTAATGATCGAGCGGATCGTCGGATTTTGAGAATAAGGGCTGGTCGATACGACACTGATATCGCGTCCCATGACTTCCACGCCGCTAAGCGTACAGCAAAGCGCACCGTCTGCTTTCAGCACAAAGCCCTCAGGACGGATGCCGGCATCTACCTGTTGGTCGGGTACTTCCGGTACCGCCAGTACATCATCATTCCCGATATAAAGCCTCCCGTCCCGCACCTCGCCGTCAAACAGATTGACCGGCGGCGTGCCCAGAAATTTTGCCACGAACAGATTGACCGGATCGTCATAGACGTCCTGCGGCTTTCCGACTTGCTGTACCTCACCGTCCTTCATGACGACGATCACATCGGAAATACTCATCGCTTCCTCCTGATCGTGCGTCACAAACACGGTCGTGATCCCGGTCTCGCGCTGAATACGGCGGATTTCTTCACGCGTCTGCAGGCGCAGGCGCGCGTCAAGATTCGAGAGCGGTTCGTCCAAAAGCAATACTTTCGGCATCTTTACCATCGCGCGGGCGATTGCAACGCGCTGCTGCTGCCCGCCGGAAAGCTCGTTCGGCTTCCTGTCCATCAATTCTTCTATCTGCACAAGCTTCGCCGCTTCGTACGCTTTTTCACTCATCTCCTGCTTCGAAAGCTTGTCCGCTCCCTTCAGGTTTTCAAGCGGGAACGTAATATTCTGTTTCACCGTTAAATGCGGATACAGTGCATAGTTCTGAAACACGACGCCGGCCCCCCTGTTTTCGGGCGGTAAATCCGTGACGTCATCTTCCCCGAAATATATCTTACCGGCTGTCGGCTTCTGAAGACCGCATATCATGAACAGTGTCGTGCTTTTTCCGCATCCGGACGGTCCGAGCAGTCCGACAAGTTTTCCATCCGGGATCTCAAAAGAAAAATCATCGACTGCAATGACTTCCCCTCCCGTCTTTTTATTACGATTCGGAAATTTTTTTGTTAAATTCTGTAAAACGACTTTCATAAACGATACTCGTGCCTTTCCCAGCGCATAAGCGCCGTCTGCCTGTCCGTTCCTGCATGTTCATTATAGTGTGGTGACACGCTAAAAACAAGAGAAAAAATCGTCAGCAGAGGCTTTCCCCGCCCATATTTTACCAAAACGCGGTAATTTCTGTCCAAAGAACACATTTTCTATTTGATTTTCTTGCGATTAGCTACTATAATATGCGTACTGAGTATTTGCAGGACTCCGGTCTGCTGCTTGCGGCGGCCGGCACAAGAATGGGGGAATTGTATGTATGAAGAACCGGCGACATAAACGCAGGGAATCCTATTTCGTACTTTTTGTCTCCAATTTAGACAGGCACAGTCGGCGTTTTCACATTGCGCGTTCCACCCTGTATCTGCTGTTTGTCCTCGTACTTGTTGTTTTTGCAGCAGTCGGATGGCTTGGCTATCAGGCTTTTACCCGGATACAGCAAGAGAACGGATTGCAGGAGCAGATTCAGAAGCAGCAGCTTAATGAACAGCAGCTACTGTCGCAATGGGAGACTGAAAAAGACAATTGGGCGCGTGAAAAACAAGCGTTGGAAAATGAGCTTACCATTCTCCGGGCCGACTTAAGCGCCAGAGAACAGGAAATTCAGGCTACGGCCGATGCTGCGGCGGAAGCTGCCGCAGAAGCCGAACGGGAAGCGGCGGCTGCACTCGTACCCACACTGTATCCTTCCTCCGGTGTCGGGGTGCTGACCTCCACATTTTCTGAGGAACACCCATACATCTCATTTACCGTCGAGCCCCGGACCGATATTATTGCGGCGGGCGACGGCACTGTCAGAGCGATCAGTTCCGACAACACTTATCAATACATCATTGAGGTCGTGCATGAAAGCGGTTACACAACCTATTATCTGTACCGTGAGAACG
The DNA here is from genome assembly GCA_003979345.1 of Lachnospiraceae bacterium. Taxonomy (GTDB): domain Bacteria; phylum Bacillota; class Clostridia; order Lachnospirales; family Lachnospiraceae; genus DLAJ01. The sequence continues at coordinate 37,069 of RYVZ01000002.1, read as the reverse complement.
CCGATCTGAAGGTGGAAGAAGGCGCACAAGTGAAAAAGGGTGATACACTGTTTACGATCACTGCAGAAAACACGGAATTGGATTATGAGGTACTATATGGGGACGAATTCATTGATCCGCTCTCTATTATTGCCGCAAAAGGATAGGAGGAGAGAACCATGTTAGGAAAAAATAATAACACTGACTCTGGAAAAACACAAATGAAGATCGGCACACTGATCGGCATCGGCGCCGTCTTTGACGGGAATATCACCGCTCCGGAAACCATCCGTATCGATGGGACACTGAACGGCGACTGTACCTGTCAGGGCAATGTCATCCTCGGCACGGACGGGGTGATCATCGGCAACATTCAGGCTCAAAACGTTACGCTTTCGGGCAAAGTGACAGGCGATGTTCATGCTTCCGGCAAGCTTGAGCTTTTCTCGACTGCAAAGCTGGCAGGCAACGTCACCGCACGCTCCCTGATCGTTGACGAAGACGCATGCTTTGACGGTAAGTGTACGATGACGGCGATACAGTCCGATCTGACTTCTAAATCTTATGACCGCAAAAAAGTAAAGTCCACAGAGCCGGAATCGTTTTCCGCCGCAGAATAAGACCAAAGATCACGCAAAAATCGGGCAGGGAAATTTTCTCTGCATGGGGATGCGCATAAAAAACGAACTGCCTCACTTGGCTTAGTGCGGCAGCTCGTTTTTTGTTGTCAAGGCAATTTCTCTTGTAGTTATTTTATCTTCACACCTCTGTGAGCGCGTCCGGATACATTGATTCAAAAATACAGTCCCTCACCGCTTCCCACACACTGCCGGCGATCTCCTCCTCAGGGCGGTTTCCGTCAATGACCACACAGCGCTCTTCATCCGCTAACAAACGAAATGCCTTTCTGTAATTTTCTCTGACCAGTTCAAGTCTTGCCTTTGTCTCAAACAGTTCCTGACGAACGCGGTTCTTTGCGATGCGCTCCAGTGCCACATCCGGTTCAATATCAATGAACACATTAAGCGCCGGGCGTAAGATCTTGCTGCTTGGCTCGTTCGCCTTGATGACCCAATCCATCGGCATGTCCACACTGTTGTAGGCATATGAGGAAAAATAATATCTGTCCGAAACTACAGTCATACCGGATTCCACTTTCGCGGCAATCCCGTTTTCCGCATTCAATAAATGATCCAAACGGTCCGCGACAAACAGTCCCGCGATCACGCGGTTATCCGTTTTCATCTCACCGCGCAAAATCTGCCGGATCAAGGCTCCGATCGGCGAATCCGTCGGCTCCATCGTGTGGCAGCAGCAAATGCCCTCTCTTTTAAGCTGCCCGCACAAATACGCTGCCTGAGTGCTCTTTCCGCTCCCGTCGATGCCCTCCAGCGCGATCAGCCTGCCTCGCCCCGCATGCTTCATGTTTCCGGTTTCATTCCCCATCTGCTTTCCTTCCCCCTGCAAATTTTATAATCAAAGATTTTTTACAAACCCTTATCTGTCTCATCCATCCCATTATAGCGTATGAACAAGAAATCTACCACATTTTTTTATTTGATCAGTATTTCCCTAATTAAGAATTGTCAAGCAAATGCCAAATATGGTAAAATTTTGTCTAAAGGAAGGGAGAACGACCTATGAATATTCAGATGCAGGCAGGCGGCATTCTCATTCTGCTGTTACTCCTCTATTTTTATAAACGTCAGGACACCATTGGGCTCTATACCGGAAAGCTCTTTCTCCGTGCGCTTTATATTACATTCGCATGTCTGGTATTGGATATTCTATCCATTATCCTCATCGTCCATCAGGAACAGTTTCCGATATGGCTTGTAAAGTCAGAATGTAAAGCATATCTCGTTTCGCTCGTCGTATGCGGCTATATCGCATTTGCTTACGCAAGCGCCGATATTCACCGTCTTTCCAAAGCAGATAAATTTACCCGCAGACTGGGATTCGGTGTTATGATGGTCGCTGTTCTGATCTTTGCGCTCCCCATTCAGATCTATTACGATGGCAACAATGTTGTGTATACCCACGGTCCTGCATGTTCCGCAACCTACGCGGGCGCCCTGCTCCTGATTCTGGCAACACTGCTCGAAATATATGTATTGGGAAAAGCGATGAATCCCAAGCGCCGGACCGCGATCCGCCTGTGGCTTGTCATATGGATCGCTGCTGCCCTGACACAGTTCCTCAACAGCAGGCTGCTATTAGTCGGGTTTGCAAGTGTTTTAGGAATGGTCATTTTATTTTTTGAGCTTGAAAACCCGGAGATTTATATCGATCGGGGAACGGGCTTTTTTAACAGTTATGCATTTGTAGAATTTATCCGCCAACAGTTTCAGACGGACAACGACTGCTGCGGCATCCTTATTTCGCTCGAAAATGTGCATGTTATCAACAACATGACATCGGCTGCCATTGAGGAAGCCATGGCAGAGATCGTACAGTTCATCCGGAAAATCCCCGGTGTCAGGGTATTCAAAACCGATGACAGGGAATTTTCATTAGAATTTGAAGACCGGCATTCTCTTTATCATGCCTGCGGCATCATTTATGACCGGTTCCAGCAGAGCTGGCTTAAGCAAAGTACCAGCGCAGAGCCGGTATTTTTACAGCCTTACTATCTCCTCATTCCCTCCTGCCATGTAGCCGCAGATGCACAGGAAATACTTGGCATTCTCCGATATTACCGCTCCCACTGCGCCGAATTGTCGGAAGATCATTTGATTACAGTTGACGAGAACACGGTCAAAAACCGCCGTGAACACGACAGAATGCTGAGCACGCTGATCAATGCGATCAAAGAAGACCGCATTGAAGTATTCTATCAGCCCATTTACTCCATAAAAGAGGAAAAATTCATATCGGCGGAAGCACTTGCGCGCATACGCCGTGAGGACGGCAGCATCATTCCGCCCGGACTCTTTATCCCGATCGCTGAGGAGACAGGGCTCATTTCTGAAGTGGGCGAGATCATGTTTCACAAAACCTGCCGTTTTATGAAAGAGCAGGATCTGACCCGGTATGGCGTCCGGTACGTCGAAGCAAATCTCTCCGTTGTACAGTGTGACGACGAAATGCTTGCAGATACTTATATTGATATCATGAAAAAATATCAACTCTCCCCTGAATGCATCAATTTAGAGATCACGGAGTCCGCATCGATCAGCACGCGGAAGATCCTGCTTGAAAACATGCGGCGGTTATTAGATTACGGCGTATCCTTTTCGCTGGATGATTTCGGGAACGGGCAGTCGAACTTGAACTATATCGTAGATATGCCCGTTCAGATCGTCAAATTTGACCGCGACATGACGCAGGCTTACTTTGAAAACGAAAAAGCAAAGTTCATTCTGCGCGCGACCATGAATATGATCCACGACATGCAGTTAAAAGTCGTTTCAGAAGGCGTGGAAACAAAAGAGCAGTTTGATGCGCTCAAAGAGCTTGGCATTGATTATATTCAGGGCTATTATTTCTCAAAGCCTTTGGAGCCGCAGGCATTCCTCGATTTTATCAGGAAGGAGAACGGCTTCTGAGCGGAATTTATCTACTTTTCCAACTGATCCTTCACAAATGAATACACATGACAGTCATACAATTCCTTTTTTACTTCAAATCTCTTCCGCAGCGTTCCTTCCTTCACAAAACCTGCTTTTTGCAATGTTCTGTTAGAGCTGACATTATCCACATGGGCAAATGCTTCAATTCTTTCCAGCCCCATAGTTTCTATCCCAAATCTACATACTGCCTTCAATACCTTTGTATTGATGCCACGGTTCCACCAAGCTTTCTTGAGAAAGAAACCAACCTCCGCACAAGTGTTGTGATTAAAAAAACCAAACAACTGTATCTGACCGATCACTTCCCCCTGATATGTCACAACCCAGGGATATTCCCGTTTGCCCCTAAATCCCTTTACACGGCTTGCTTCAGCCCGGATTTCTCTCTCTTCATTCCAATCGTGGGGTCTTTTGTAGCCCCCGAACCAGGTAAAATTCTCTTCATCATCATAGATCTCCCAAAACGGTCTGGCATCCTTTTCCGGTTCATGCTGCCGAAGATAAATATCCTCATCCACCCGAATCGGGATGAACTCTTTGAATACATCGCAAAAACTCATAACGAATCCTCCATTTTTCTAACCGGGACATAAATATCCATCTGCGCTGCTCTAAACTGGCAATCCCAGCGCTCATCATAATATTCATAATCAAATAATGCATTTTCATCAATACAGTATTCCGAGTTTGGCAGCCATACAAAATAAATGTATTGGAATGCCTTTCCAATTTCTCCGTTCGCATTATTGCCATTCACGGTAAATACCGCATACTTTGCCTTTGGCACCACTTTGCGATGCATCCCTTCCGGAAGCGGGGTATCTTTTCCCACTTCTATCCCTGCCATATAATAAAACGATAGCGGATCAGGGCAGAATCCTTCCGAATAATCTTCAAATCCATACATCGTATGTTCATTTTTTATAGAAGAATCTATTATTTTTCTTTTCATGGTATCTAAATTGCTCTTTAGCTCGAACCATGACTCTCCTATGACATGAAAACCATCCCGTGTGTGTTTTCTATATCCGGCAATTACAAATTCTTCCTTTTCTTCAAAGCGCGGTTCTATAGAAAATACACCCTCTACCGCAACACGCTTTAAGTATCCTGTGACGATTTCTTCTATGCTGCGATATGTGATCTTTGCCTGTTTCTCCCTTGCCACAAGCGGCTGCATTCCAAAAGTATCCTTAAACACCCGGTTAAAGGTCTGAATACTATGAAAACCGACTTTGTAACATATATCTGTAACACTCTCTGATGTTTTACATAACATTTTATGTGCCACGGTAAGGCGGCGCTTTCGAATATACTCTGTTATACTTAAGTCTGTTACGGATGAAAAAATTTTGTGGAAATGAAAGGATGAGTAACCGAACACCTCCGCCAGACTTTCATAGGTCAGTTCCTCACATAGATGCTCATCAATGTAATATAGTACCTTTTCTATCAGTTGCAGATTATTCATTTTTAGCCTCCATGCTGCGATTATTTTTTCGGAGCAGTTAATACTTTCCCGCGCACTCAAATAATAAATCTATTCTACAGCATCTATTTTTATCTGTATTATCATTTTTTGCGCTTTGAAGTTGCGCAATTGAAAAAAATAGCACATCTGGATTGGTTGTAACTTGCCAGAGAGAATACTATACTGATCATGTGGCGCGGCACAAAAAAATGAAAAGGCTATAAATACTACTTTATCATACGAGGAGAATATTTTATGAGTTTTGGCAAAAATTTACAATTCTTGAGACATTTGAAAGGAAATATGACGCAGGCGGATCTGGCTGAAAAAATGAATATCAGCCGTCAAACCGTATCAAAATGGGAACTGGATACAGCGCAGCCCGAAATGGACAAGGCTATAGAGCTTTGCAAACTTTTCAATTGCTCGCTGGACAACTTGTTCCGCGAGGACATGGCCGCATGTGATGAAGCTTATACCAACTTGCGCGTCGAAACTGTCCCTGCTTTCCGCTATATAAAGCACGCCGTTATAAGCCCCGATCCTGAGAGCGATGCTATCGACAGAGTATTTTCCATTGCCCGTGGCTGCGGCGTGGATGACCCCCGCGTCATTGGCTGGGATTTTCCCCATGTGTCACAGGAACAGCTCAATGTTTTCAATATGCATGGATACGAAGCGGCATGGATACTGCCTGACGGCATCATTCCTCCCGACATGGAAATCTACGAGCAGGAGGATCACAGATATGCGGCGGTGCACATTGGACCGTCTTCCGGAAACCCTTTTGTGGTCATTCCCAACGCCTATAAGACGCTTATGGAGTATATGCGTGTAAACGCTTTAGAACACGCGGAAAAAGATGTTATCCCCTGCTTTGAAACCGCCGGAGACAGCATGGATATTTATATTGCCTGCAAATAGCTCATGTCTGCCCCTTTATAGCAAAAAACAGAGTATATAGAAAAACCGGCTTTTGGTTTTTCTATATACTCTAACGCTGCTCTTCACGGTACAGTCTTTCCATTCATTCCGCTTACCCTCGAAATTCTTTCACATTTTTTTGTATATGTGTTCTCGTTTCGTTAAAAGCTTCCTGCAACTCCTTTTGTGTTGCTGGCGGTTGATTTTACAAATATTCCACGATTTTCACTTTCAAAGCTGTATTTCCAGCTTTGGATTCCAGCTTTGAAATTTGCTTATTAGATATTGAAATGGCAGATAGCTTTATCACCGAAAAGAATATCTCCGTCTGTATAAAGCCATGCCGCATCCCCGTCCCAATAATCAAAATTTTCTTTGATCACGTCACCTGCTGAAATAATGTCCTGATTTAACTCATAAGCTACAATTCTACAAACAACATCATGGTAATTTCGATGATTATGCTTATTTCACCGAACATTTAATTTCCACCTGTTTTCATTCTGGTAATAGATCAGCCGCACGTCCCTGCGCCGCTGTCCAACCGTGATCTCACAGTCAAACTCTATGAAAGGGGTTCCTGCAAACATTTTCTTCTCATATGAACGCACAAAGATCGGTCGGATCGTCCGGCATACGCCATCCTCGTCTTTGATCTTCAACATCAGCGGCATCATCTTTCCCGTGCTTGTAAACCAACACTCGCAGGCAACCTCCTGCTGCCTTCCGCGTATCCGCCCGGTCTGACCGTTCTTTGTCCCTTCTCCGTTTCCGATTCCGAATTTCATTTTCAACCTCCATACTACGAACGCTTTTCAGGATATGCTTTGATCTAAAAACGCCGCCCTCATCAGCGCATCCGCCCCAAACCGTTCGCGAACCGCGTCCACAGCCGCGTCCAGCCGCGCAAGCTTCTCATAATCGCATCTGTCAAACAGACTCATCTGCCTTGTAAAAGAATCCGAAGTTACGCCGGACGTGTGAATACCCAAATGCCGGATCGGGCAGTTATCCCACAACTCATCAAACAACACACATGCCGTATGATAAATCTCTGCCGTAATATTGGCAGGCTGCATCAGCATGCGCTGATGCGAGCGTTCGGAAAAATCCGTGCTCTTAATGCTGACAGAAACCACCCTGATCTGCACGCCGTCCGCCCGGAGCCGCGCCGCTACCGTCTCCGACAATGCCAAAAGTACTTTTTTCGCAGTCGGCGCATCTGTCACGTCAAACGGGATCGTCGTACTATTCCCATAGCCTTTATTTGCCGGTTCCTTTGCCAGCACCGGCGACGGATCGACGCCGTTTGCAAATGCCCACACGACCTCTCCCTGTTTTTTGAGAATGCTTTTGATATATGCCGGATCAGACTGCGCAAGCTCCCCGATCGTTCTGATTCCGACCGAAAAAAGTTTCCGTGCCGTCGCTCTTCCGACAAAAAATAATTCCGACACTGGAAGCGTCCACATTTTCTTTTGTATTTCCTCTTTCCATAACGTATGCACCCTGTCCGGTTTCCGAAAATCAGACGCCATCTTCGCAAGCAGCTTGTTTTCCGACACCCCGATATTTACCGTAAATCCCAGTTCATGGTAAATCCTGTTCTTGATCGTTTCTGCCGCCTGCTTTGGTTCTCCGAACAGACGACAGGAGGCGGACATGTCCACAAATGCCTCGTCAATGCTGTACTGCTCTACGATGTCCGAATACTCCCTGAGGATCGTCATAAACGCCGCGGAACAGCGTTCATACAGATTATAATTCGGCGGAACAAGTATCAGATCGGGACATTTTCTTTTTGCCTCCGGAATGCTCTCGCCTGTCTGTATGCCATAGCGTTTTGCAGGCATTGACTTCGCAAGGATGATCCCCCTGCGCAGACTTGCATCTCCCGCTACCGCCGACGGGATCTCGCGGAGATCCACGCTGCCGCCCTTATGATATAAACGATAAACAGCTTCCCAACTGAGGAAGGCTGCGTTCACATCGATATGAAATATCACCGTTTTCAAACATGTGTTCACCTCCTGTGTGACACAGTGTAGCAAACATATGTTCTATATTCAAGCGGTATATTTTTCCAAGTATATGTCCCGCATTTTACGCATGTCTCCGTGCGGCGGCGGATAACCCAATATTTCACGGGCATTTTCCCCTGTGCGGCGCGGCAGTCAAAACAGCGTCATCTGTTCATAATCCGTTCTGCGCTCCAACAGGCAGGATTCCTTTTCCAACAAGCTCTTCGTCCGTTCGTCGTCCCATATCCACGATCCGACCTCATCCGGCTCCAGAATGAGCGGCATGCGGTCATGAACCGGTTCCATGGATTCATTCGCCGCGGTTGTGAGTATCACGAAACGGTCCCCGTCCTCATAACGATTCATGCATCCCGCCATAAACAACGCCTTTGAATCAGGTCTCCAAAATTGATATTTTTCCTTTTTGGGGTTCCACTCATAAAAGCCCGCTGCCGGAATCACAACGCGGCGGCTTCGGACCGCTTCCCGAAACGTCGGTTTCTCCATTGCCGTCTCGCTCCGCGCGTTGAACAGAACCTGTCCTTTCCCGCTCCCGCCTTTCGGTGTATAGCCCGGTATCCCCCAGCGCAGCATCCGGCACCGGCACTCTGCGGCTTTGCCGCCTGCTCCATATCCCGCTTCAATGACGGGTGCAAATGCCGTCGGGTAAATATCGCCGGACCGGATTGCGGACATGTCGGAATAACCATCGGACATAGTATCATGTGCCGCCTTCTGCGCGCGCAGTTTTTGATTCACCTGCCGGATCACTTTCTCTATCTCTTTTGCCGTGTCATCATCCACATAATATCGTCCGCACATATCCATATCTCCTGCAAGATTCTTTCTGTCACAGGCTTAGCTTTCCCGTGTCTTCTCATGTTCATTCCCAAACGCGCGCATTACACATTACTGCCACCTATTGCACCTTTTTCCTGACCGGATGCCGGACGACTGTTTTTAGCCGCTCCGACGCGACTTTCCTCGCATCGCTCAAATAAATCTCATGATGATAACGGCTGTCTGTGATATCCAGCTCATACCCCTGTTCCTCCATATAATCATGCATCAGGCGAACCGTCTTTGGCTCGTCGTCATAAGCGCCGATATGCATGCACTGAACGCATACGCCCTCATGATACGTCAGCCACTCCACCTTGGAAAAATCCGTTTTCTTTTTGTTCTCTGCTTCTCCGACCGCCCATGTAAAATCCTCTTTTGTCACAAAATCGGGCAGACGGATCACGGAGATAAAACGAAAATCCTCTTTATGGGCATAATCAATGCCTTTCACGCCGTCCTGCCACCAGAAGCCCTCAAGCGGCGGCACGACATAGTCAAAATACCCCTCGATCTGATGTGTTCCCTTTTTACTCATTTTGATTGTAAATGCGATCCCATAGAGCAGACCGATCGACTGCTTGTATTCGCTTCCTTCCTCATTCGGATTCCCGCTGCCGCGGACTGCGAGATAATTCATGGGCGGAACGTCCACAATACCTGGCTTATTTTTCGGCATGTAAAATTCCTTGTATTCTTTTTTATAATCAAATGCCATCGTGATTCCTTCCTTTCTGCGAAAGGAATTTCAAAGAAATTCCTCTGTTGTCTATTTACGGTCTCTTTTCGATCGATCCTTTTCCCGTCAATTTTCTACGCTCCCTGCGCCGCTTCTTCTTGCTGCCAATGTCCCGTGTTCTTCCCCCGCATCATACCTTCTTATCATCCGCTCCGCACACTCCCTGATCTGTGCTCTGATTTCCTCCGGTTCCAGCACAATGACTTTATCGCGAAACGTGATCAGCCATGTGAGCAGATGCTCCCGATCCGTATAATCTGCCTGAAACAACAGCATCCCGTCATCCTGCTCCCGAAAACAGTCCGGACCGAACGCCTCGATCAGCCGCCACTTGCATTCCGGTTCAAACAGTGCTTTGACTTTGATGCCTCCCGGAAAAATGCGCTCGTCCGTAAGGTCCGGCAACCCTGCATCTCTTTTTTCGAATGTCCCGCCGGACAGCCGGACATTCTCCATGCGGTTTAACTTAAACAAACGAAAATCCTCCCGTTTTTTGCACCACCCCCACACATACCAGCTCGACCACCGGAAAATGAGGTAATACGGCTCCACGCATCGGTCCGATTCACCGTTCGGGGAATAATATCGAAATATCAATTCCTTTCTCGCATCGATCGCCGTCCTTATCAGCTCGATTTTGGGTGCAAGGGATTCTTTATACCAGGACGACAGATCGATCAGCACCGACTGATCCCCCACAAAAAAATCAGAAGAACCCGCCGACAATTTTTCCATCAATTTCCCGTAGCGGTTCGTTCCGTTGACACTGTCAAGACTGCGCAGCCCCGCCAGAATATCCTGCATTTCCGTGTGACTCAACAACGTCCGGTCTATCCTGTAATTATCCATAATGGAGATTCCGCCGCCCACGCCCTGCCTTGTGACGATTGGGATCCCCGCCTTGCACAAGTCCTCTATATCCCGGTTGATCGTCCGTCTCGAAACCTCGAAGCGTTCTGCTAAATCCGGAGCCGTCACACTGTCTTTTTGCAGTAAGATGCTCAAAATCCCGATCAGTCTGTCAATTTTCATTGCGCCTCCTGTATGCCACATGTCCATCTGCGGCGCGTGACCATCGTTTCATTTCTATCCTGCTTTCATCCTTTTCTTTGTTCTCTCTGTCCCTGCTTTTGCCGTCACTGCTTTTGTTGTCACTGTTTTTATTTCTGCCACTGTTTCGTCAGCGTCTCTGCTTTCGTTGTCTCCGCCGCTGTTTTTGCCGTCTCTACCCTGCTTTTATCGTCGCTGCTTTCGTCTTTAGATTATCATAAAGCAAAAAACACGACAACAGTTTGTCGTGTTTCAGCAAATAATTTCATTACCTCCGCTCAACCGTGCCATAATGACGTCACGATACTCCGAATGATGCGGCATTCCACCACCCAGCCCTCCGAGCTTCGGAAACATAAGTTTGAGATAACTTCCGTTCTTCATAGTGATATGGCACTTCTTAGAACCCAGCCAGCCTGACCGGATATCGCAGCTTTGAATGTCCTCCAGAGGGAAACACCTCCCGATATCGGCCAGCAGTATCTCCTTGGTAACATAGTGCACATCTGTCTCACAGACGTCCGATTTCTTCTCAATCTTATCCCACTGATAATAATAGGACTCTTTTCCGCAATCAGTCATAACCAAAAAATGCGGAGTGATCCCGATATAAACAGAATGATCTGAATACTTTTTCTTATTTAGCGCATATGTTCCGCCGTCCGGATGAGGAATCAGCCTGTCCTCCAGACAGAGACACTCCCCAAACAGGCTGTTTACTGCCGTTTCTATTGCCACAGCATGTATGCCTGCCAACAGCGTCTCACCGTCGGGGATATATCTCTCCAGCGCACGCCTCATATTTGTTTCGTCAAGAGTCATGGAGCCGTTTTCCGCAGCGGCAGAACCGCCGTCACCGGAAACTTTTTTCCTGCCTGCGGAGGAGATCAGGACAGCCGCCAAATATCCGAAACCCAGCACCATAAATAATATCCCGGTACCTTTAGATAGTTCAACAAGAAACGGATCCGCTGTCTCCGTCCTCACAAGGTAAGCAGAAATCCCAAAACATAACAACGAAATGCACAGGCAGGCAAAAAATAAAATGACCACCATTCTTTTTGCATGTTTAACGTCCTTATCCATAAAAAGCATCCTCCGTGACAGGCATTATTTCCCGGAAAGCTTTGATTTCTTATTTATTAACGCTCATTGTTCATCAAAAGTCAATATTCCTTCGTGACCTCGTCCGCCGAAATCCCATAGCGGCTCATAAAAACTTCCTTATCCCGCTCGTCCCCGATCAGCATGATCTCCTCAAATTTTCCGGTATGCACATTCTTGAATCCGGCGACCTGCTCTCCGTTGCAGATACTTGCGCGGATGACCGGTCTCACGTTTTCTTTATCATAAGTTTCTGTCTGCACTTTCTTTTTTCCAAACATGATTCTCTGCCTTTCTGTCATGCCGGACTCATCCCGCCCGCGATCCGCACCGCCAGTTCAAACGCGACCGCCGCATTCGCCGCCGCATTCCATGTCAACGCAAATACAGCCCCGCTCTTTTCTGCGCCTGATCTTTTCGGGCGTCTCGCGGTAGATCGCGTCTGTCGTCCATGTCTTCCCGATCGTGTAGCTTACATGCAGTTCATCCAACATTCCGGCAAATACGCTCAAATATTTTTCATTGACTTTGATCTCCTCCGACATCCATCATGAACAGCGCGATGTTCGTACCACCGATATTTTATCCGATAAACCGGGATCACCCCGTTTGCCGTGCTTGTCGCCGCGATCATTTCCGCATCCAATTCCGTGGTCATTCTGTCAAACAAACGTTATGCAGGAATAACAGCAGACCGCCGTCTCCGGCATGCCGTCCACGGGTTTTACAATGTCCTCCGGATTGATAAATGCTTTTTTTACCGGATCAAATTCTGTCAGGATCATCGTTGTTTTTCCATCGTCTGCCATTGTTTGTCTCTCCCTTTTGCTCTGTTAGCTATCCCTTGGATAGCTTGATGTCGGCTCTCGTTCTGAAGCTCCCTGTCAAATTAGAATCAACGCAAAATCGTTTGCATATTTAATCGTATTCTTCCACAATAAATTTGAAATCTTCAGTAGTTCTTATTTTTTTGAGAACACGGCTCCTAATCCTCTCCGCAAAAGTCTCCACCGCTTTGTTAAACAGCCTGTTTTGTAAGAGACTGTCAGCACAGCACATCAACATGACACCGAGTGTTTCATGGTCAAGCTCCAGTCTGTTTTCTATGGGAAAATTTCCGCTGTTGTCTGCCGCCGTGATTTTTCCGTCATCTTCATCAATAACTGTCTGCAATTCCTCCGCCGTGGCAGTCTTTATGGCAATATCGACCGCTTCACCGTCATAAAACTTTTCAATAAAAATCCGCGCTAACGTTTGTTTTCGCCTGACGATCATATCGAAAATTTTATCCGCTTCTGCCTTGACAAATTTCAGAATGACTCTCTCAGGCACCATAACATTCTTGTAATAAATGTATATCAGCCGTGAGCCTGAAAGCACAACCTTTTCGATATCGCCGTTACTGTCATATACCGCCGTAAGCGCTTCAGGCATAAGCTCTCGCGGAACTGTATACAGCCTTGCTTCGCCACCGTATAACGGTACATTATATGTGAGCAGTTGGTATTCGTCGTTATAATCGAGTGTCAGGCAGTCGCCCGCATCAGAATTAATTCCATTAAATGCAAATTCACCCGCTTTGTATTTCAGCGGAATATTAAAAATGCTCATCTGCATGCTTCTCCTTCTGTTTTTGGTTATTACTCTCATCAAATTTTACAATCTTCAATTTGTTGAATTGTCTAATGTCATTATTTTATCACAACCACATTCACAATTCCAGTAAATGTTGTAAATGTGGTTGATGCAAAAGTCAGCCCTAAATGTGGCAGTTTTAATTCCCCGAATTTGGGGGAATTAAACCGTCTTAAAATCTCTGCTGTTTATTTCCGACACGCCTAAAATTCCGGCATCGGCGTGAACATGACTTTCTCTCCGTCTGCGATCCCGCCGTACATCTCCTCTGTCGCATGTCCGGTTTTCAGATAATGTTCGATCACATACTTTGACGTGAACGGCATTTCCAAAGCCGGAAGCTCCGATAACGAAAACCATCTGCATATGCCCTCATTGGAGGAAAATTCTTCAGAAACGCCGTCCGTCAATTCTGCAAAAAAATAATAATTCTGCCGAATCTCACCGTTCCTGCGCCGAAGTGTCACATAACGAAGGCGGAAATTTTCAAGCTGATGCTCCGTGATCCCCAGTTCCTCGCCTAATTCCCGCAGTACGCACGCCCTTGCATCACAATACTCCGACGCCTCAAAATGCCCGCCCGCCGATGGGACCCAGACTTCATTGACGACTCTGCCGCCCTGCCGGTAAAGCATCAGCATCCGGTCTCCTTTTCTGATATAAATTCCTGTCATGCTCCTTAGCTTTCCGTCCATTGCGCCCCCTTTTTCGTTCGTCCTGCCGTTTCAAATGAACGATATTTCTCCCGCTTTATAAATCCTGTAATGTCCCGCGTGTACCTCATCCCTGCTTGTGCCTCTTCTCTGCCTGTGCCTTTTCTCTGCCTGTGCCTTTTCTCTGCCTGTGCCTTTTCTCTGCCTGTGCCTCTTCTCTGCCTGTGCCTCACCCTTGTCTGTGCTTCATCCCCGCTTTCGCAGAAACACATGGTGAAAAAACGCGATACCCTGATATTCCGCCCTGTCGGATACACGCTGTTCGAGCTTCATCATTTCCTGCTGCCAGTCCTGATCGCTCTGAATCTCCTGACTTTGCTGCAGATCCCAGAACGTCCGCATCCCAAGAACCTTTTCCATCCGCAGTCCCGGCGCCCATCACGCCGTTCCCGCAGCCAAATTCCAAGATTCGTTTTCCTGAAAATTCCCCAAGCTGCTCCCATGTCAGTTTTTTCTGAAGCTGTTCCCATACTTTCAAGTCCTGTATTCTCATAATCTCTCTCTCCAAGTCATAAGGTTGAAAGAAATTCGTTTCAACCTCCCTGATTTGAGTGCGTGCTAAAGCACGCAAATGGGAGCAAAAATGGCATTTTCACCGGCACCGCTTTCTGCACACAGCGCTGTAAAATCCGTGTGTCAGCAAAATCATTTTATAGATGTATGTCCGGGCTTACGCCCAAAATAGCGGCAGACTTTTTTCCTGTAATCCAGATAAGCTTGTCCGAACGTCCGGACAAGAAAATCTTCCTCCACATTGACGATCTGCAAATGCAGCATCAGCATTGCAAATACCGAGACTGCAAACAAAACCCAGTTAAAAAACATCAATAAAATCCCGATGTATACCAGATCAAACCCAAGAAACGCCGGATTGCGGCTGACCTGATAAATGCCGCGCGTGACAAGCTCCGTCTCATCCGTTTCCGAGACGCCCGCGCGCCAACTGTCCCGCATCGTAAAAACCGCACACCAAAAAGCAGCGGCTCCGCAGACACCGGTCAACATCCCCGCGATCCTCGCCCATAGCGGCAGATATGAGACATTCCAAACAATGCTGACCGCCTCCGCCGCCGGAACAAGAAATGTTGCAATTTTCATCACGACTTCGATACGCTTCACGAAACCGGTCTTTCCCTTTCCGATCTGATCGGTCTGTATGCCTTTTTTCTTTTGCAGAATCATTTTCCCGAAATAGCAGCCGTAAAACGCAAGCAGGATCAGAACCGCAGTTAGTTGAAATGCCATGCCGTAAGTGCTCCTTTCCGCGCAAAGCAGTGCATAGGCGTTTGCGAAACGCCCAAATAAAGTATTTGAAGTGTGCAAACGATACAATCCACGCAGGCAATGAGTCGTTAGACTGTCTGGCACCCGTTATACGACCGCCCGGATGCATTCATAACACGCACTTGTATACTTCCTCAGCGCATCCACATCCTTTAACAATCCTTCTCTTAGCTCATCGGCTGTGCGGAGCGCAAGCTCATACTGCTCCTGCTTAATGTCTTTTTGGCGCAGCGCTTCGTCCAGCTCATCTCTGTCATCCACGAAAATTTCCCCGTCGGGATAAACGATCAGATCCAAATACAGATCATCAAACCACGGCATCCCGTCCGCATCCTCGCCCTGCCGCGCGATCATATCAATGTACCATACCAAAACCTGATCTTTTTCATCCATCATGGCAGTGATGCAGTAGAACTCATGCCGCGGTAAAATCGTCAGCCATTTGATTCCTCTGTCACAGACCACGATCTCTTCTCCGCGAATCTTCCATTTCTGAACTTCGCTTACCCGCAGAATTTTGATCAGTCCCAGATACCCCTCAAAGAAATCCGTCTTTACCCGCTTTCCCGACATTTCTTTTGATATAATGCACTTCCATTCGTCATAGGACAATCTGCATCTTTTCATAAAAATCCCCCTCAATGCCTCCGGTTTTTCAAGTATCTAAAACATCAACTTGAACTCAATCTCCTCGTTATGCAGTATTCCTGTAGGCTGAAACCCCAGCTTTTCATAGACATGCCGCGCAATCGGGTTGTCGGGCGCGCAATCCAGCAGCAAAAAATCATATTTTCCCGATTCTTTTGCCATGCGGATGATCTCCTTTACCGCCTGCGTCCCATACCCCCTGTTTTGATGCTCCACCGGAAACATGATCCGCCATATGATCAGGCACCGTTCCTCCACATCTTCATCCAGCATCATAAATCCGACCGGCATACCGTCATTGTACACAGCAAACGGATACACATCGCCCGCGTCCCGATACAGCCACGCCTGTGCCAGAGAATACGCATTCGACGCGACAAAATGCTCGTCGGGCGGGCGCTTCATCTGTATAACCGCTGAAAAATTATCCTCCGTAATCGCCTTAAAGTGAATCATTCTGTCCCTCCCAATCCGGCACACCGTCCACTTTCGTGTGCTACCTGCATATTCGCATCTTCATTTTCCTGATTCTTCTCAGGTAAAATCGATCTCATATCTCGTCCCGTGCGAAAAAAGAACGCCCTCTGTCAGCCTGACGCGGAGGATACAGGTATTTTCATCCGAAAAATCATTGTGCCCGTTGTCGATCCATGCCGCAAATGCTTTTTTCAGTTTTTCTGCAATATCGCTGTTTTCTTCTTTTGCGAAATAACCGAGATTTTCTCCTCTCCCGCGTCCGGTAAACCAGTCGCCCGCAATCGCAACATTGGGATTCTCCCGAATCTGCTGCATCTTTCCCGAAAGCGCATGCGTGATCACATAAAACGCGCCGTTTTCATAAAATCCGTCCACGTTGCGGACACAGGGCAGACCGTCGGAAACCGTCGCAAGCGCGATGATACTGTCCTTTCCAAAACGTTCATCCATAATCTTCTTACATTTCAAATCTGGTTTTTGCATTTTCATCTCCATGCATATCGCAAGTAAAGCTTTCGGTACTGTCATTTTCTCTTCCAATGTCACAGACCACGATCTCTTCTCCGCGAATCTTCCATTTTCTGCTCAAAAACCGCATATCAGCCTTTTCCCCATATTGACCGACGCTTTTGCAGATCTCTTTCAAGACAGTTTCATCAGCCTGTCCCTTGTCTCGCGGTCAAACTTCTCAAGCGCATACCGATAAGCGGTACGCGGCATCCTTGTATGGTTTACAGTCAGATATTCTTCCACCGCGCAACGGTCCGTCTGCGACAGTGCCTTTAACATCCATCCGTATCCCTTCTGTACCAAGTCGTGCTCGTGGTTCATCAGGCGGTCCGATATGACAAACGGCTCGATCCCGTCATAATCTTCTCTCATGATGGACGGAATCAAAATGACTGCGGACGCCCTCCTTACCCAAAAATCAGGGTCTTCGGTCCAGGTGATGACTTTGGCAAACAATGATTTTTTCTGACGAAGCAGCTCCCCGAACGCATGTGTGCAAAAATCGTCGCAATCGCCCCATCCCCTCACATAATCTTTGAGCCAGCGGAAAAATACATCATAGGTCGATTCCTGATATTGATTTTTTACGCGGTAAGCAAAATCAAACGCGATCACACCCAGCGCCCAAGAGCGCTGTTCCAGCAGCTCCTCACAGAGCGCAAACACCTTTTCAATATCTTTGTCAGGCACTTTTCGAAACAGCGCCGCAGACAGCCGGCGAATGTCCCCTGTGACAATATGTTTTCCTTCCGGCGCCTTTTTCTCCAACTCCTCAATGCGGCCGACCGCTTCCTCCACAATGTGGTTCATGGCAATTCCCCCCATATCTTTTTTGCTTCACAGGCTCTTTTTATCCCAATGCGCCAAATGGCATTCGGGTACTTTTCGCGCACTATTCCGTATATCCGCCCGTAACCTCGATCGGGTTTCCGTCCGGGTCCATAAACGTAAAATACCAATATGGCGAAAACACCTGTATAAAACGAATCGGCGTTAACTGCCGTGCAATGCCGAGCCCTCTGATCCTCTCATACTCCGCTTTCAGATCTTCCACGCCTAAATTGATAAATACCTTACGGCTGTTATCACTGTCCGCAATTTTTGCCTGATCGTCATAGATCTCCCAATATTCGCCTTTCGTTATGACTTGCTCCTTATTTTCGGCGTCATAATAACCGTTCATCAGGCAGAGATTCAATCCCCCATTTTGAAAACTCGCAAACCGCCCGCCGTTTACCGCGCTCACCCGCATATCTAATATTTTTTCATAGAATGAAACAGACTCTTCAAAATCTTTAACGATGAGATAAACTGAGCCGTACCGCATGATTACTTCCTCCTGCCCCTTTTGCCGATCCTTGTCAGCCCTTTCTTCCCGCCTGAGCTCCTTATTGCCACCGTGTCATCAGGCAGGCATTCTGCCTCTGACTATAAATATACAATTCCCATTCACAAACGCATTCACTTAGAAATTGTGATCCCGTTGTATCGTCCTTTTCATGGCTCCTTCATGGCTTCTTCATGCCTTTTTCATACTTTTTTCCTGTCATTCCGGAAATACTTCTGTCACTTCGACCTCAAAATAAAAGAACGACCTGATCTCATCCGCAGAGCCGCATGTAAATTCGTCATACATAATAAAAGTGCCGTTTGCAGAGACTGACGAATCCTCTCCGACAACGAACGTCACTGCGACCGGAACGGCATCTTCATAGGTATACAGATAGATGACATTTTTATCGGCATCCTCATTCACAAACGTCTTCTGTGCGGCGCACGCGCTGGCGGCAGCCAGATTTTCAACGCCGCTCCTGCTGTTGATCTGCGTCATCAGAGTCGTAAAAACTCTGTCCGTAAGGTAATCTTCCAGTTTTTCAGAAACATTACTGACACCAAAAAGTTCTGACAATGCAGCAAGGTTTTCGTCGGTAACAGAAATAGCATATACGGCTTTCGGCGCGGTATAATCACCCGCACTGATATTTTGAATGACCGACTTTAACTCGCTGTTTCCAATAAAAAGATCGATATATTCTTCGGACCGCGTCATTTCAGACATCAGAGAGACGACTTCCAGTCCCTGCTCATACAAAGACTTTGTTTTTGTATTTCCCTTTTGATTCCCACAGGCAGATAAAAACAGCGCCAATAGGAGAACGGTAAGGAGCAGCGCTTTCATAAAATAGTTTGCATGATTTTGAATTGATTCCTTATTTACGGTATGCTTGCTTATGGTACATTTTCTCATGGCACATTTTCGCATAATGTTCTTCCCTCCCGGCATTCTTCCTTCCCCATGTCAATATTGGCTGTCTTATTGCAGGCGTTTTATCATGATATACTCGTCCGCGCAGGTTCCGTCCGCGTAGCGCAAAGCGTTCGGCACCGTTCCGGTCACTTCAAATCCAAAACCACGGTACATGGCAAGCGCTTTCTCATTCGTTGTCACCACGTCAAGTTCCATCTGCGTGATTTTTTTATCTTCACACCAGCGAATGCACTCCTGCATCATTTTTCCGCCGATTCCCAGTCCCTGATATTTTTTTAATATCACGAATGCAACTTGCGCCCTGTGCCGGTATCTCAGACTGCTCCTCACGAGTCCGACTGAACACTGACCGACCAGCTTTCCCTCGTACTCCGCCACAAACCATGAGCTGTCTTCATCATTACATTTATTCTGTATTATGCTTTCTTCCTCCTCCACAGACTTGCAAAATTCGCCCGGCTCGCGCGCCAGAAACGGTGTCTCCGTATAGGCAGTCGACATAATGAAAATGATGCTCTGCGCATCTTGAACCGAGGGCTTTCGGATCGTGACTGTTTTGCCATTTTTGAGGGTATAGGTCATGGCGGGCTCCTTTCTTGGGGTTGGATCACTTAGCGCGTTTATTTCTAACTTACATTTTCTCGCCTTTTCTATTAACACAACATCCGCTAAATCCTTTTCCCTGCCAAGCTTCTTCTTCATCTGTATCAATCCGTCTGCACACACAACAGGAATGCCGTTTATCATTTCCACCGTACCCTCGATCCAATTTTCAAAAATCTCGATATTCTCAGAATATTGGATTCTTCTAGTCCCGTCATCACAACGTAAAACGGTATAACCCTGCTGCTCCAATTGATCTGCCAAGTGCGTACTACAACCAAGGTCAATATCATGTGTTTGAGCGCGGAACCCGTGCAAAACCATAGCGCCGCCCGCGACTACCCAATATTCTTTTTGGTGAAAAGGAAGTTCATGAAGTTGTCGAAGTAAGGAATCTTTATCAAACATATAATTGAGTGCGCTCCTGCATCTTGGTTATCTGTATTTCCATATGAAGTATTAGTTTGCCAACTAACAGTCTATATGCTTGATTATAAGGCATTTGCGGGTTTTGCACAATCACTCCTATAAAAAATCCAGTAAGAACCTGCACAAAAACCTGTCTTTGACTATACCTATCTCTTTTCATTTCATTATTTCTGCTTTCATAAAACAGACCGGCATCAGCAAGTAGAACCATCTGAGAAAAAACTTCAACAGCATATTAGCGGATGTCCACGTCCTGCTCCAACAGAAGCGTAGCAAATGAATGCCGGAACATATGCGGCGTGAGATGCTGCGTAATTCCGGCAAGCTTCGCATAATGATCGATCATGAACCGGACGGACTGATCGGACAGCTTGTGCCGTAACCGGTTGACAAAAAAATAACCGCAGGCATCGATGTCCTGCTGAAAAGCTTCCTGATACGATTCCAATGCCAAGATCACCTCACAATTCCCAAGTTGTATGATCCGCTCTTTTGCACCTTTTCCATAAATCAGAACTGTGTTATTTTCAAGGTCAATATCGGACGGCTTCAGTGAACACAGCTCCGATATCCGCATTCCGGTTGCGAACAATAATTCCATGACCGCAATATTTCTGATGCAGCACCGCCGCTGATATGCGGACTCCGCCCTCTCCTTTTGTTCATACAGCACTGATAGAAATGTCTGTATCGAATGAAACGGAATCGTCTTCGGCAGAAGCTTTGCTTCGCGGAAACGAATATCTAATTTTGCAAACGGATTCTCATGCAACACCTCTTTATACTCCAAATAGTGAAAAAACGCTTTTAAGCTTGCAATCTTGCGCTTCACCGTTTTAGATTTATATTGCTTATGTAAGCCCGTAATAAAATCATCTACCCTGTCCTTAAAAAAACAATCATCCGCTGTACCGCAAGACTCCTCATACTGCCGAAGATCGATCCGATAGGCTTTCAATGTTTTTGCATCCAACCGCTTTCGATATTTGCAATACTCCAAATACTCTTGCACATACTCACGTAATTTACCCATAAAACACCACGCTCCTTTATTTTTTACCCATTATGCGATTCCGGCCCGGAAAAGTCTATGGATGCCGATATAGTTCATTGATGGCAGCGCCAATGGATACACTTCCCTGTATCCGGTGAGTGCAGAATCTGTCTTTTGTGAGCACAGAATCCATATTGACATTTATAGCAATCCAATATATACTTTTCATACTAATATGAAAAGTATGATTTTTAGAAATGATTATTTGTAGATGAGACATATAAGAGGAGTGGTGATTAGAATGTCAATGCCAAAAGGAAAACACATCTTTGGAACAGTGAAAGTCGGTGAGCGGGGGCAAATCGTAATCCCAAAAGAAGCCAGAGAATTATTCGATATTAACCCCGGAGATACCCTGCTCGTTTTGGGTGATGAGGAACAAGGTATCGCAGTAGTAAAAGCCGATGTCATGAAAGAAATAGCCGTAAAAATCCTGAAAGGATTAGGACATTTTAAGAATGGGGCAGACGATGAGGCATAAACTTTTAGACTTATTCCCTTTTTTACTGATAGGAGATCTCCTATTACCGTTTCTTTTAGCTCCTACATATCGGGGATACCATCATTTCACACAAGTAATGAGTGCTTTAGGCAATCCAAAAGCACCTTTGCATGTTCTCTATAATATTTGGCTGGTCACGTTAGGAATGATGATCCTTTTTTGCAATTTCCAATTATATCCCCTGATTGTAGAAAAATCCGCTCCCATTGCAGTCATGCTTTTTGCCGTTCTCTGCATTTATGCCGCAGGCGCCTGCATTTTATCCGGTTTTTTTCCGGTAGGAGAGACGAAGGAATTAAAAACCATCTCCGCGAAGATACATGGGTATGGCTCCGCTTTCGGATTTATGTTTCTCCTATTTGCACCGCTGTTGACCGGGCTGTATTTTTTCAAAGCCTCTCATGGATTTTGGGGTGTTTTTTCCCTGATCTGTTTTGTTTTTTCTGTCATATGCTTTTCTCTCTTTGTCATGGCAGACAAACCGGCGTTTCAGGGTAGCGTCATTGCACTGGAGGGGCTTTGGCAGAGACTGTCACTGTTATGCATGTATCTTCCGCTCATTGCTCTTTGCATAACGAATCAGCGCCCTGCGGCAGACTGACGCGGTTTTGGTCTTGCAGTTCAACACTGGCAAAATCCATTGCTTATTCAGACAGAATATGACATAATGGGTACAGATCAAACGCGTCCGCCGTCCGATTGACAGGCGGCTCAACAAAAATCTTTATGCGCTGTCTGTCAACCGGACGATCACTCCCGAAAGGAGCACCAATACTCATGTCAAACACCTATTCCAAAAAAGAAGCATGCCGCATGCTCTGCCGTTACCACAATCTGGACGGCGCCGAAGCGTTGAGCGGAAAGCCGGGCGTTGAGACGATCATGCAGCGGATACACAGCATTCAGTATGACCCCTTAAACGTCGTGGCGAGAAATGCCGATTTGGTATTGCAGGCGCGGGTGCGGGATTACGCGGAGTCGGATCTCTATACACTTTTATACAAAGACCGCAAACTCGTGGACGGACCCGATAAAGAAATGTGTATTTATAACGCGTCCGACTTTTCCCGCTTCCGCTATGTCCGGGCTGAAAGTCTGAAACAAGTACGGCTGACCCTGCAATACCGGGATCAGATGGGCGCGCTGGACATTTTGGACGATGTGCGCGATTTTGTGACGAAACACGGCAGAACAGGAACGAAAGATATTTCCATCGGTGAGGTGCGCGAAAGCCGATGGGGGCATAAAAAATTATCAAGCGCCGCATTGGACTATTTATATAACAGCGGTGAACTCTGCGTCGCGGATAAACGCGGCACCCAAAAATATTTTGACCTGACGGAACGGGTGATGAATCAGGAAGATCTTCTCCGCGATCAGGACATGACGATCGACGAATTTTTGGAGTGGTACATAGAACGAAGACTGCAAAGCGTCGGATTTATCTGGGATAAGTCCGGCGGCGCATGGCAGGGGCATTTTCTGACAGACAGCAAGCTCCGCAGCTCCATCCTTCAGACCCTGTTGGAAAAGAATAAGATTGAAAAAATAGAAATCGAAGGAATCGGGGAACCTTTTTATATTTCAAAAGATTCTCTCAAATATATGAAGCCACGGACAGCGGATAATCCCCATACGGCAGGCAGCTCACTGACCGCAGACAACCCCCAAACAGCAGGCAGCTCACTGGCAACAGACCACTCCCCGGCACCGGACCACTATGTGCGTTTTCTTGCGCCGTTAGATAACCTCATGTGGGACAGACAGATGTTGGAGGCGCTGTTTACTTTTAATTACCGTTGGGAAGTTTATACTCCCGTAGCAAAGCGGAAATTCGGCTATTATGTATTGCCCGTACTTTATGACGGTCAGTTTATCGCGAGATTTGAAGCGGAGCCGGTAAAAAAAGTAAAGGCATTTACGATCAAAAACTGGTGGTGGGAACCGGGCGTAAAGCCGGACGATACGATGAATCAGGCGATTGAACAGGAACTAACACGTTTTACGAAATTTCTTCAGGTTGAACCCGCGCCGGATTACAAAGATTTGATTTGGAAAAAGCTTTTATAGAAGCAAGAGAAGACGAAGACCGGTATCTGAAATCAAGAAATGTTTAACAGCGGTTGCTGCTCCATAAGGAAAACTTTTTAGAAAACGGAGGAACACACATGGAATATCTTGAAAACACGCTCTCCTATGCGGATTATGTCCGGCTGCGCGAAAGCGTCGGCTGGCTGAATTTTTCAAAAGAGCAAACCGAAAATGCGATCAACCACAGCCTGTACATTGCGACTGCCGCCGAAAACGGGGAGACCGTCGCTATGGGACGTCTGATTGGCGACGGACAGTACCATCTGATCGCGGACGTCATTGTACATCCCGACTTTCAGCATCAAAAGATCGGCACTTCCATTCTGAACATGCTGCTTCAATACGTTTCTGAAAATACGCCCGCCGGAGGCCGTTCCAGCGTTCAACTCATTGCCGAGCCGGGAAAAGAGCCGTTCTATGAGTCCCTCGGCTTCAAAAGAATCCCGCATGAATACTGCGGGTGCGGCATGAGAAAGATCATCCGCAGAGAATGATTTCGCGCTATTTACTTCTTTTATCCTGTTTTTGCAAGAGACTATGCATGTCGATTGTAAACAACATGCATGCCTGAATGGCGGAAAATGGAACTTCTAATCTTCAACCCTGACCTGAAACTTTCCCCTGCTCCACAGCCACATCGGTGTGTGAATATCAATCGGCACATACTCCGTACCCGCCAGTAATTCCTCCCACCGCTCCGCAGTCAGCCGCTGAACGTCGCTTCTTTTTGCTTCCTCCGAAGTAATCACGCCCAGCCTTTCACTCGCCTGAATGACATGCGTATCGGGCGCAACCGTGATATGCTCCCGATCGGCAAATGCAGCATCCGTATACTGCTCCATCACATACAGCCAGTAATTACAGATCTTCTCGCCGCCCAAATACGGAAATGCCCTTTTATTTTGGGATATGTAAGCTTTAACCGCGTCAATATGATGATCCATCGCCGCGAAAAAGCTCCTGACGTCCCCGCCAAACCGTTCTTCAAACGTCGCACACAGCGTCCTCCAGATCACCGGCTGTTTATTTGACTGTAATGCGACCTTATACTCAACGAGTACATCCCTTAACTCCGTCTCCGGCATCCGCAGAGCATGCCCGCAGTCAAACACTTCCGGTCTGTCGCGATATAAACGGTTCGCGCACTCCCATAAAACATAAGAATTTCTCTGATAATTGAGCGCCATCGGCAGCGTAAAATACAGATAGTTTTCCTTGGAACCCCTGTCAAGTCCCGGATTTTCATGCTCCGGCATTTTTTCACCGCCAAGCAGTCCACCCCGATATGCCGCCAGTAATCGGTTTACTTTTTTAAGGATACATTCTTTATAATCCATAGATTTCCCTCCGTGCCGCTTCAACTGCGCAGAATGCCTTGTATTCCAGCTTGTACTCCGATTTATTTTGAAAACTTTGCAAGCTGTACCCTGTCCATGCTTTGCGTACAGAAAAAAACATGCGGCTTCTGTCTGCAAAATTCTCTGAGTGTTTCTGTCTTTCCTACACGCCTTCTTCAATATAAGAAAATTAACTGACCTTTCTTTTCGTTGTATTTATCTTGCAAAAATTTTAATTCCGCTTCTCTGCCTATGAACATAACGCCGTCTCCCTAAACATCTCATCCTGATTTGCCGAATCGTGATTTGATATTATTTTACCATGTCAGCAGGAAATCAAGCGCGAACGTAGTGAACATTTGATTTCACCTGACATGGTAACCAGAAAATGGTAAGCGCAAGGCGCGACAGACGCGCAGCGGCTGCATTTTCGAGTTTATTATACCGCAAATGCCGATAAATCAAAAGAGTTTTTCAGGAGGGTTCATTTTCCTCTTGCTTTTTTCATTGATCTCTGCTATAAAAAATACTAACAGCGACGACGAGAAAGAGTAAGCAGCGGAAGCTTTTCAGAGAATCCCATCATCTTAGGATGTGCTGCGAATGGGTAAAGTGGAGCCTGCCGAACATGGTCTCCGAGCTGCGCACCGAGCCTTCGGGTTAGGCTGCGCCGGGATCGCCCGTGACAGCGATAGAGTTTCGACAGGTCATCTCCTGTCCGAACTTGATAAGGCCTGCCGGCGTGAGCGGCAGGTGAATTAGGGTGGTAACACGTGAGCAGACCGCTTTCGTCCCTTGTACAAAATCGTATAGGGGGTGAGGGCGTTTTTTTATTCCCGCCGTTAAGAAGGGCGGGCGGTCTTACCGTCGCTTGACCGGCGATGGTATTCTTTACAAAAAGTCATATAGGGAAACGCTGATTAAATCAGCGCTTTCTTAGGGAACGATTGAATCGGCATTTGGAGCATGCATATTTTGCACAATGAGATGTGTCATCAAGGGCGTTTCGCAAGTGACGAATGCTTAGTTAGAAGGGAGTGTTATCACCATTATGGAAAACAATATTATCATCGGCGGAGCATGGCCGTACGCGAACGGTCCGCTCCACATCGGACATCTTGCGTCCCTGCTGCCGGGGGACGTCTTAGCCCGCTATTACAGGGCAAAGGGAGATCGCGTCTTCTATGTGTCAGGCAGCGACTGCCACGGCACGCCGATCACGATCCGCGCAAAGCAGGAACACACAACGCCGGAAATCATCAGCGGGCAATACCATCAGGAATTCTGCGATGTATTTCAAAAACTCGGATTTTCGTATGACTTGTATACCAAAACTTCCGATCCGGTGCACAAGCGATTTGTGACAGAATTCCACAAACAATTATACAAAAGCAGCTATATTGAAGAGCGGACTGTCAAGCAGGCTTACTGTCCTGCCTGTCAGAAAGTACTCACAGACCGCCTGATCACCGGCACCTGTCCCAAATGCGGCGCGCCCGCCCGCGGCGACCAGTGCGACTCCTGCGGGGAAGTCCTCGATGCTGATACGATCTTAAACGCGTCATGCGCAGACTGCGGCTCAGCGCTGACCTTTCGGGAAACAACGCAGCTTTTTCTGCTGATCTCCCGGTTAGAACCGGAACTGCGTGTACTTTTGGACACGCATCCTTATTGGCGCAAAAACGCAATCGCATTCACAAAGCGCTATCTCAACGAAGGCCTCCGCGACCGCGCGATCACCCGCGATCTTGACTGGGGCATCGACGTGCCGCGCCCCGGCTATGAAAACAAAAAAATCTATATTTGGGCAGAGAATGTATTGGGATATTTATCCGCCGTATCCGTTCTTTGTGAGGAAAAAGGACTTGACTTTGATACCGTATTCAGGGATGGCGGACGGCATTATTATGTCCACGGAAAAGACAATATTCCTTTCCACACGATCATCCTGCCCTCGCTGTTACTGGCGCACGGCGGCGGTCTGCGTCTGCCCGACGATATCGTCTCCAGTGAATATATCACACTGGACGGGCAGAAAGTATCGACAAGCAGAAACCATGCTGTCTGGGCGAAGGATCTGGTCAAAGAATATCACCCCGATGCCGTCCGTTACTTTTTTATCGCAAACGGTCCGGAAAAAAGAGATACCGATTTTACGTTGCGCGAATTCAAAAAGCAGAACAACTCGGAACTCGTCGGCGCGTGGGGAAATTTCGTAAACCGCACCCTCGCGTTCGCCGTCAAATATCTGAACTGCGAAATCCTGACGGATACGATCGATCACAGTATCAGAGAGCGGGTGCGGCTGCTATTTCCATCTGTGGGCGCCAAAATAGAAAAAGGCGCGTTCCGCGACGCGCTCGGAGAGATCTTTGATACAATCCGTTTTGGCAACGCTTACTATGACGCAGCGCAGCCCTGGAAAACAAGAACAGAAGCCCCCGGTCAATGCAAAAATACGATCGGCAATTGCGCTTATCTGATCGCAAATATCGCGGTTTTGCTGCATCCTTTTTTACCGTTCTCGTCAGAGCTTGTTGAAGGATGGCTTGGCGTAACACCTAAATGGAAGGCGCAGGATGTCGGCGTCTCGCAGATCACGCAGGATATTGCAATATTATTTTCGAGGCTATAAGAGCATGCGACGTATTCTTTGTGAGATTTTGAACTTTTTATGGAGTCCCAAAAACCCTTTGCGAGATTTTGCATCGCAAAACTCGCGGTTTAACATCTTCCGCGACTAGCAAAACATGAAGCTGCAAGCGCCTCCTGCGGCAGGCGCTTGCAGCCGATCGACGATCAGTCTATTTCCTCTTAAAGCATACGGCGACAGAAATCTGCCGCCGTGAAATCTAAATTGATGACCGATTTCTAAATTTCTTTTAACCATTTTCTACATTCCTCTTCCTGCACCTCACAGTTTCCTCGCCCTGATACAGAACGAAATCGGCAGCATTTTTGATTTCAGCGTCTTATCGTCAAGCCCTCCCTCTGCCTGTAACGACGCTTCGTCCGTCTCCTCGACAAGTTGCTCGACTGCAAATCCCGCTTTAGATAGCGCATTGATATAAGTTGATATTTTCCGATTGCTTAAAATGACCTCGCTGTCATGCACCGGCATTTTGAAATAAGATTCGTCGTGATAACTCCGGGTCATCACCATTTTGCCATCTTCACACACCGTATTTCCTGCTCCGCATGACCATGCTACACAGTGATACAGCGGATGATTCCAACTGAAAATGAAAATCCCGTCTTTTTTCAAATAGGATGCAATATGTTCAAATGTTGCCTGAAGATCCGTTGACCAACCGATTCCATAAACAGAATATACATAATCAAAATACTCTTTCGGCACGTCCAGTTCATCTTCCATTCTGGCACATATCAGCTTCGCTGAATATCCACTGTCGCTTAACAATTCTTTAGCATTTTCAAGCTGCTTATCTGACAAATCAACGCCCCAGAGCTCACCGGCTCCTTTTTCTGCCTGATATTTTAAGGAATGCCCACTGCCACAGCAGATCTCCAACAGCTTTTTACCCGAGACGTCGCCGAACATATGCAGCTCGTCCTCCGTCGGGAAATGCACGCCCCATACCGGAAGCGCCGTCGTTCCGAACCACAGATCGGCATGATTGTTCCAATACGTTTGGTTGTTCTTGATGATCTCCGCACTCTCCATAGATGTCCCCTCTGACCATGCTATTTCCAATCGTGACTGTTCCCGAAGCCGCAGCTACCCCCAGGCTGTGCCCCTGATCGGGAGTGCTCCCGGGCTATAACCATCCTGACCGTGACTGTCCTCCAACTACACTCACCCTTGACCATGACTCTCAGCCAACTGCACCTTTCTCCCTATCGCAGTCCGATGCCCTTCAACACCTCATTCGTTGTCTTTCCGTCGTCGCAGTATTCCAAATCCTGCAGTTCAAACAGAAGCGCTGAGCCCTCTCCCAGCTTGATCAATCGGTAATTGATCCTCAGTCTTTCCGAATTTCTCATAATAGATTCCCTGACAGACAGCTTCCTGATCTTCTCCGCATATAAAAGAATATTCTCAAGCGTACCAAACTCACGAAGCAGTTCCGCCGCCGTTTTGACCCCGACTTTTTCTGCCCCTCTGATATTGTCCGCATGATCACCGACAAGCGACTTGAGATCCGCGTATTGTGCCGGTACAATGCCAAATTTCTTCGCAACAAACTCCGGCGTACAGACCGTTGTTTTTTCTCCGCGATACCGGAGCACTGAAACCCTTTCCGTAATGAGCTGAAAAAAATCACTGTCAAACGAGGAGATCACAACCTCCGCCGCCCTCCCGTATGACAGCGCGTATGCGGCGATCAGGTCATCCGCCTCGCAGTCCGTCGTCTCTATGTATCGTATTTTCAGATAATCCAATGCCCTATAAACATCCGGTAACTGTGAAAACGGATTTTCTTCTTCACTCACTTCACTGTAATCCGCCCTGTTTGCTTTATATTCCGCATCCAGCTCACATCTTGCATTTTCATGCTCGCCGTCAAATACAACAAGCAGATGGGTCGGCTTGACCATGCGGATGATCTTTAACATCGCGCCCGTGAACCCAAGCGTTCCCTGAATGGCTTTCCCCTGCCCGTTCACGATCCTTGCGGGCATGCCAAAAAACATTTGAAACAATAAATTGCTCCCGTCGATCACCAACAGTCTGTCCAAGATTCTCTCCTTTTTATAGCGCTCAGAATCCACTTTCCAAATCCGCGGCATTGCCTTTTTATGCCCATATTCCCCTTTTCTATACGCGCCGTTTTCCGTTCTCTGAATGGCGTATGGTCTCTGCTAATATACAGGCTAATTCTAAACAGCTTGTATGAATCGACCCGCATTTTTAGTATAGCATAGAAGCCCCTTCTTTCATAGGACAAACAATTGAAAAATATGCCGTTTTCAAATGTCATATAGAATTTATTGTTTTATACAGAAGCTAGTTTTACAATTCAGACTCTAAACGCTATAACGAAGCGATGTATCCGCCATATAAAATTTCTCCTGTGTTTTCAGGATTTCCCTGCCTCGCAAATCATAGCGTGAACAGCGGTGAAGCAAATACGCTTTCTCAAGCTTTTCTAAATACCCATATACCGTTTCATTGTCCAAAGACCTATGCTCTGATTTCTGATAATCCGATATTGATTAACAACCTTTTCCCATCCAGCAATTTCCTGTATTTAGTCAAGAAAAAAATATGTTCTCCCGTTGGTACTGATCCTGCCCTTCAGTTCCATGTACACATGCTTTGCCGTCATATCTTTATATTTCATGGAATCAAAGCAATAGCCGATTAATCTGCTGTTCGGGCACAGCACGTTCTGTACAAAGTCTCTCCATGATCATCTTCAATATTGTAGATTTTCCGCAGCGGCGCACTCCCATTAATAACTTAACAAAAGGTGTGTCGGTATAGACCATGATGCTATCAACATATTCCTGTCTTTCAATCATGTAATCGCCTCCATTTACAAAAAGCCTTGACACCATCCTCTGTTTTTCTATTATCCCAGTTTTCCCACGAAAAATAAACAAGTCTTGCGGTTAGAAATCGCAAAACTTGTTAGTTTCCATATATATTAAAAGACAACGCTTACTCCTGCATTTCTATTCCTGCATTTTATAAAGATAAGAAAATCACATTTTAGCCCTGATTGTATCAATTAAGGAAATATCCGCCGGAAGCCACTCTACCGAATTAAGTTCTCCCTTTGTCAGCCACCTGGCCGCCTCATGCTCTTTTAAGCTCAGATCACCGGCTAGAATCTCCGCCCAAAAGCAGTCCATGGAAAGGTGAAATGCCGGGTAGTCGTATTCGATCGTGTCAATGAGGGCACCGACTGCAATCTCTGTTTCCAGTTCCTCCCTGATTTCTCTTTTCAATGCTTCCTCGGGCGTCTCTCCTTCTTCGATCTTACCGCCCGGAAATTCCCATCCGTCTTTGAACTCCCCATATCCTCTCTGGGTCGCAAAAATCATCGGTTCTCCTTTTTCATTTGCCGCTTTTATAACCGCCGCCACTACTTGTATTGTTTTCATCTTGTGCTCCCGTCTGCGTGCTTTAGCACGCGCTCAAATCAGGGAGGTTGAAACGTATTTCTTTCAACCTTTGCTCCTTTATAAATGTTAGGGAAATGCTGATCTAATCAGCGCTTCCTTAGAAGTTTGTCTCACGCTGTACTTCTACTCGTTTACAATGTATTCGTATAAATCTTCCCTTACCGGTACATCCAACAGCCACTCAATCTCAACGGCGGTCTTGTCCGTACGTTCCATAACGAACTCTTTCACACTTCCGGTTGCCTGCATTTGACCGAGATAATAGAACTCCTTAGAAATCTTGTCATTTTTATTTTTACGAACAAACAGGTGAACCTGAATGCCGCGTTCCTCCGCATGCAGAAAATTCTGCACGTCTTCGGACGATACCGATCTGCCAGATTTGGATATTGCGATCAAGCGGTCAGTCCCGGTAAAATGATCCTCATACTTCGTAGTATCGCTGATATCATCCGATTTCTCATAATTGATAAACACCGGGAACGTCTTGGTCTTTTGATCATATTTATATCCTCCGATATTCAAAGGCACCTCATTCGTTTCCCAGTTTAATAGCCGGCAAACATCCTCATATGTATATTTCTGATATAAAACAAAATCTGTCCCTTTATAAGGATTGGAAAAGTCCCGCTCGTATCGGCTGATACCAAATTCGACCAGTTCTTTCATCATATCATAAAAATCTTTATTTTTTAGCATTTTCCCAAACGACTTAGAAATTCGATAATCCGATTCGTTCGCTTCATCTTTCTCAATGAAAACACATTCCGTATAGGTGCTTTTCCCCGTTCCTGCCGGAAATTCGTTGGTCATAACATTTATAACATTATCTTGCTGATCATTGCTCATGTCGATCCCATATCGGTCGCTCAGGTCTTTTTTCAAGTCCTCAAACAAAAATAATTTCTGAGTATAAACCAGCATTCTATTCAGCAGACGTAACTCCTGAATCCGTTTTCCATTCGCAAGCTTTTTCGATACGAATTCAATTGTCTTTTCCTGTTCGGGCGTCAATCTTATCTTATACTCTTTTTCATATTTTACAAGGAATTTGTAATAAGAGCCTAACCCGGGGTTATCAAAAATACGAAGAACATCCATCTCTCCGTAATCATCAAAATCGCTTAACCTTGGAATCCTGTCAAGTTTATTTTTTAGATTACTGTAATTCTCCTTGATCAATTTTATATCACTGAAATTGGCATGATCGACCGCCTCAAAAATACGCTTTCTACTGATCTCATCAAAATGTATGGTGCTTGCACCCGGAATCACTCGACCGCCTTCCATCAGATACTTTCGAATATTATCTTTATTGTAACTCCGATCCCCTGATAGCGCGATCGGTATCATAAAATTGTTCTTATAATTTCCAATAAAATCAAGGATCACAACATATTCCTTTTCCGCTGACTTTCTTAAGCCTCGACCCAGTTGCTGAATGAATACGATCGGAGATTGTGTCGGTCGAAGCATAATAATCTGATTTACCTCTACAATATCCGTACCCTCGGAAAAAATATCAACGGTAATAATATAATCCAAATAGTCATCTTCTTCCGAGCAAACATCCATTGTAAGGCGCTCTATTGCATCCGCCCTGACCTCCTCCGAATCCGCACCGCTTAACGCAATGGTTCTCAAGCCACGCGCATTGAACTTTTGCGAAAGCTCCTTCGCTTCCTCGATCCTGCTACAGAACATCAGACCTTTCACACGTTTTCCGCAATGCCCGAAATACGCCGCCTGCTCCATAATTGTCTTTACGCGTTCATCACTTGTAAGAAATCTGAAATTCTCGATTTGTTCTTCCTTCGAGGCCGCTTTGTCATCAGAAATCGTTGCCAAATCTTTAATACCAAAATAATGAAAAGGACATAGCAAGTCCTCCTCCATCGCCTGTTGCAGGCGGATTTCGTAAGCAATATTGTGATTGAAGATTTCATAAATATTCCGACCGTCAAGATGATCGTCACGCTTGTCCGGTGTCGCCGTCATTCCCAAAGTAAATTCCGGTGCAAAATAGTCCATCACCCGCTTATAGCTCCCCGCGCTCGTATGGTGGGCTTCGTCATAAATACACGCGTCAAAATAATCACTAGGGAATTTATGCAGATTCTCCGTTTTGCTCAAAGTCTGAACTGTAGCAAATACAAAATCCGCATCATAATCCTGCGCATTTCCTGATACAAATCCTGTTTTAATCTTACTTCCAAATACCCGCTCAAAAGATGCCTTTGCCTGTTTTGCAATCTGATTTCTATGTACTAAAAATAAAACGCGCCGAAATCCCAACTCACGCATTGCGAATGCGGAAGCGTAGGTTTTCCCTGTTCCCGTTGCAGAAATCAATAATGCCTTATCCACCCCATTTTTCCGTAATTGCAATAAATTATAAATAAACGCTTTCTGCATCGAATTCGGCTGTAATGTATACGTTTCTACCGAGGGAATTGCTTCATTCTTTGCAATTCGCTTTTGCTCCGCAACCATTTTGTTAAATAGCTGCTTTTCTTCGTATTTCTTTCTATAATCCTCAATAAACTCCGTATACGTTTTGGTATACTCACTCGCATTCCACAGTCTGTCAAACTCACTTAATACAGAATGGATCATTTCCCCCTGATCCATGGACACCAATTTAGTATTCCACTCCATATTTCGAGTCAACGCGTCTTGCGTCAGGTTAGAACTTCCAATAATAAACCGATACTCTTCCTCTTTCTGAAAAATATATCCTTTTGTATGAAACCCGTTTCCGGCCTTTCCCGCTTGATACATGCGAAGTTCGATATTAGAAAGCCCTGCAATTGTATCCAATGCCACAGGATCACTAAAGCAGAGATAATCCGTTGTTAAGATTCTGCCGGGTACCCCTCTTTTTTCTAATTCCTGCAACGTTTGCAAGAGGGGTGTGATTCCCCCTCTCGTAATAAACGCAACACTGATCGCAAACTGATCACATCTGCGCAATTCTTCCTCAATCGCTACAAACACTTTCTGCCCGTTTTTATGATCGTTATAGACAAACTGCGGCTTGTATGCCAAATTCGAATTATATGTACGGTCAACAAATGCGGTGTGCAGGCCGTTATGGAGTTGGGTTGGTGTTTCGTTAGGCATTGAATAATCTCCCCTGCCATGTAAGGCATTATTCTCTTATTTCGGGTGCAAAACAGTATTTATATTAAAAATAGTTTCACTAACTTTTTTTGCTAAGGTTATTGCATTCATATATTCATCCGACTCCGCTAGGATTGACTTATAATTAGGAATCTTAATACTCTTATTTACAGCATTTACCATTTTTTGTGCCTCTGCAATGCCATCCATATTTATTTCTTCAGAACACATTTTTGCAATTTCTCCTAGTTCAACAATTGCATTAGATGATTGGATTCTTTTTATTGGTTCCATTATTTCTTGTATCTTTGAACTAATCACCCATAAAATATCTCTTACCGGTTGCACATTAAGTACATTCTGTAATAATGCTCCTTTTGCTATAAGTGCAAAGTTTCCTAAAATATCTACCTTATGAACTTCAGTGAAATTCTCGTCTCTTATTCCTGCTATTGCTTTTTCAAGATCCTTATTTATGCAATTTATTTTTTTAGTGATATCCTTATATTCTTCTGAAGAAATCGTCTTTTGATGAGCTATTTGATTCCTCGCATTATGCACCGATCTAACTCTGTCTCCCCATTCACTATCCTTTCCAAATCTACTAAAAAGCCGTTGCCAAAGGCTAGTCGGTCGCATTCGTTCTATAACTTGTAGAATATCTATTTTATCCATAGTTTTTAGTTTCTGAGTATTCAATTCTTCATTCAAAATATCTGCATACTCCACATCTCTTTTATCAAATAAATATGATTCCAAATCTTTCAAATCCATATTTTCTAAAATACTATTCATGGATACACTTCCATGTGCAGTACTTTTAATTTTATCATGTAGCTCTTTTGGTATTGTCTCTTTACTCCAATCGCCACCATATGCTTCTACTAAAATAAGCAACACTAAACTTCTTATATTTCTTTCAAAACTCGCAAATTTCGGATATAAACGTTTGCAAAAACTCTCAGACACACCATCATAATTCCGTATACAACAGAAATATTCTTGGTGTTTTGAAGTAAAAATTGCTTTATCGACCATTTCTAACGATACTACTGCCCGATTAGCCCTTTCTTTCGATATCAATTCTAAATAGCATTTTGTAGAATTTTTCTTTTGTATTATTCTGTATTCTATTCTTCCTGCCCTAGAAATTTGTATGCTATCTTCATCTCTTTGATCTGCTATCTTATCCACAATACCTAAAACCAATTCTTTAATATTTCTATCGCTATGTTTTTTCTTTTCTATAAATATATAACTCATTTTAATTTCCGACATTGATCTGCCCTCATTATCAAATAACCTTATTATACCAGTTCAAAATACGTTCACCCTTTAGCTCGCCTTTCTATCAACCCATTTTTTATTACAGAGGGAAGTTATATGTTAAGACAAATCTCTATCTTAATTAGTAAAATATTTTCTTAAAATCTGTAAGTTCTTTATATTTCTAATACACTTAATAGCACATAATGTCTCTTTCAACTTCCATAATTATTCCTTCCGAGATAGATTTTATATCTAGAAGATATATTAAATTCAACCTAGGATTAAAAATACCTAATTTTTGGCTATTCTTATATATCTCTGCCCTGAATGCTGTTCCATCATCCAATACATTAACATTTGTAACGTATGTTTGTTAGTCGGTTTTGATTTTGATACCTTGAAGTCCCAAAGTGTATCCTTCGTAAGATAATCTCCATCCCCAGTGTCAACTGTGCTGGTGTACCCTTTGGGTTAAATGTAAAACCATATTTTATAATTAGACCGTACTTATTCCAAAAAGTAACACCTCTCTCAACCATTATTTTGATATTAGTAACAGTATCCATATCGGGATTAGTCTCATCCGCACCCTTTGCCATAATTGCGCCCATTGGATTTCTTAACCATACATCATATGTAACCATTTTGCAGACATTTACAATTGACTTATTATCAATCTCTTTTATACTCTATAATAACTATTCAGCTTTCTTCAAAGTTCCCTTTTTCTGGAACATTTGCTCTGCAATAACAGCACCTTTATATGATATACTCAAACTTCCCATACCAGTTGGTGTGCTGAACCTTGAAAAATCAATACTTTAATCCATAAAAAAGGCATAAACCGCTTGCTTATGGTATAATTGAGTTGCGAAAAACAATCACACAGCAAGGAGATTTATGCCATGTCAAGTATACCACATTCTGAGGGAAACGAAAACGAGATTTCCAATTCAGTCACAAATTTTATGAATAAATTCCAAATCGGAAAGCTTCTTTTCAAATGTAATGCCGGAAAAGCAAAAGGAATTCCGGTAATCGAAGTGTTTCGATACCTGTTTTGTCTCATTTTCTCGAATCGGAGCATGTATATGCAGCGGAAAACCGGCACATTTGACGGTTCGTTCTGTAAAAACACAGTTTATCGTTTCCTCAATAATGCAAAGATTAACTGGTTTCGGTTCACCACCTTACTTTCAAGCCGTATCATCAATGATTTCATGCAGCCGCTTACAGGTGAGAACCGCAAAGATGTCTTTGTTATTGATGACAGTCTGTTTGACCGTTCCCGTTCAAAGAAAACAGAACTTCTGGCGAAAGTCTTTGACCACT
>RYVZ01000047.1 GCA_003979345.1 Lachnospiraceae bacterium | reverse complement strand
GTGCTTTGGGTAGACATACCCATTTATCAATTACAATTTGCGGAAACTCAAGTTTTCCCTTATATTGCTTAAGCTCCTGCAATCTTAGTTTTGCAATTTGCGGAAACTAAGACTGCAGGAGCTTTGGAATGAATTCCTACAGCACTTTTACCTTTGAGACTCCTTTGATTAGTATTTCTCCATTTTCAGATTCGACCACATTTCTTAATATTACATTACTTTTTACCATATCAATGGAATCAACAATACATAAAATCCTGATCCTGCTGCCAATATAAACGGGTGCCAGAAATTTAGTATCCTGTTCGAAATAAACAGAACCATTCCCCGGAAAATCCATACCAATTATTTTCGATAGTAAACCGCAGATCAACATTCCGGGAGCAATACACTTTTTGAATCTAGTGCCTTCTGCATACTGCTCATCCAAATGGATCGGATTTTTGTCACCCGTCAGTTTTGTAAACTGAATTACCATTTCCTTTGTTATGTCAAACCACTCACAATATTCCATACCGATTTTCAGATCAATCATAATTTTTCCTAAACTTTTCCTCTAACAATAAAATATCTTTGGCACGATCTTTGATTTTCTTTGCAGGAACGCCCGCATTAATACTCCATGGTTCCGTGCTTTTTATGCATAAGCTCATTGAGCCTACCGAACACCCTTGTGCAATCACCACACCCGGAAGCAACACCGAACCAGCACCGATGATCGCATGCTTTTTTATAATTACTTCCTTGTCTATGCTGCCCGGCTTATATTCACCCGGTACCATCGGATTAGTCATGGATTCACCCGAATAATCGTCCGAAGCGGCATATACAGTTACCTTGGATGACAAACCACTAAAATCTTCCATGAAAATTCCTTTTTTCCCTCCATATAATCCACAAAAATGGGAGAGATGGACATAATTACATAGCTTTATTTTTCCACTAAGAATACAAAAATCGTCAATCCGCACATCATGCCCGATTTCCAATAATTCCGGATTATATAATATTGCGTTCCTGCCAATAAAAACATTTTTTCCATACGACTTTATTCCCAATTTTCGTAATTCATTTTCTGTATAGAATGTATCCATATTTCCTAAATCCTTCCGTGAATCCTTACTAGTCCATTAAAAAATCAAATATCAGGGGCATCCCCCGTTGAATATCCCGCGCAGCTCTTTTACCAATTACGTCATCAAAAAATTTGGGCGAAAGACCGTATGCCGGACGGATTACTCTGATATTGTCTTCTGTAATCCGCTCACCTTTTTTAATGTCCGTTGACACAAATATCGATTTTCTAAAATTCAGATTATCCTTTTCCTGTTCCGCCGCGCCATAAAATACATTCCCTTTTGCCCTTTCCACAGCACGGATATCACGAACCATATCCGCAAATTCTTGCGGCTCCATAGAAAAAGAAGAATCCGGATTTTTAATATCTCTGCTCAGACAAAAATGCTTTTCAATTACATCCGCCCCCATCGCAACTGCTGCAACGGCTCCCAAAGAGCCCATAGAATGGTCAGAAAGTCCTGAAGGACATTTGAAACGTTCCTTCATATCAACCATCGTAGCAAGATTCATCTGCTCTGAAACCGAAGGGTATGCGCTAGAACATTTTAACAAAACAAACTGGTCATGATATTTTCTGATTGTCGCGGCTGCTTCCTTAATCTCGTCAAAAGAGCCCATTCCTGTAGATAGGATAACGGGCTTCCTCTTTGATGCTGTATAATCGATTAGCGGGATATCAACCAACTCAAATGAGGCAATCTTATATGCTTCTACACCAATCTCTTCCAAAAAATCAACGGCTGTTTTATCAAACGGAGTTGAAAGAAAATCAATACCAATCCGGTCAGCCTCCGCCTTCAAACCGGGCTGCCATTCCCAAGGCGTGTATGCCTTTTCATATAAATGATAAAGGTTTTCACCTGCCCATGTCCCGCTGTCGATATGAAAATATTCATTATCACAATCCATCGTAATCGTGTCTGCCGTGTATGTCTGAATTTTTATACAGTCCGCACCGGCTTCCTTTGCAGCATATATGATTTCCTTTGCCCGTTCAAAGCTTCCGGCATGGTTTGCTGACATTTCCGCAATCACGTAAGTTTTATGATGATGCAAATATTCAAAAAGCTTCATGCAATTTCCTCGTTTTGACAATATCATTTCTCTGCCTGGGCATTTATTACATCCCGTACAGATTGCAATGACCCGACATCCTTCAACAATTAGTATTCCGTCGTCACCTAGACATTTATTCATTTTAGACATCTTTAGACTAATTATAAGCGCATGCCTATGGTAATGTCAACATATATTGCCTATCTGTGGAATAAAGGGGGATCCTATGAAATTATATAAATATGTAGACGGCCGTTGCAATGCGTCGGGCAATAAGATCAAATTGTTAAGGGTAAGTGCCGGATTATCACAGGAGCAGCTTGCTGCAAAACTACAGCTTTCAGGACTTAGTCTCAACCAAAAGGCGATCAGCCGGATTGAAAACGGCGAGCGTGTTGTACCTGATTTTGAACTAATATACTTGTCCAACGCCCTGCGGGTACCAATCAATACACTTTTAGAAATTGAAAAATAAGGCGAAGACAACCGGATCATAAATATGATATTGAGAATGTTTATATGTGAAGTATATCTGCACAAACACCAAAATGCACATGTTATTGTACGTCTATTATAGTGCTATAGATGCCCTACCGTCTTTTCCCTCATAAACTTCATTCGCAATCCCCATTTTACTCCTTTCTGCATCGCATCTTGGGCATTCTCTTCAATAATCAAACACATTTTCAGATATTTCCTAATTTTATAAAAAATCTTCTTTTCAAAAAGATAAATTCCTCTGAAAAAATCCATAATAAATTTCATAAAAATACCAGTTATCCAAAAGAATAATTCTCCGTCCGCAGTCCATGCTTATGTTACGGCGCAAAAACAGCGGTTTGAACCTTTCTGAACCAATTCCGCAGTTCAAAACGCCGCCTGCATTTCTCACAACATTATTAAAGGACGGAACCATAAGCATGATACAGGGAAAAGTAGAAATCTGCGGCGTCAACACCGCAAAGCTTCCGTTGTTAAAAAACGAAGATCAGGAGATTTTATTTCGTCTCATCAAGGACGGAAATCTTGCTGCAAGGGAAAAATTCATTGAGAGCAATCTCCGGCTCGTCTTAAGCGTCATTAAACGCTTCTCCTCCAGTGCGGAAAATATCGACGATCTCTTTCAGATCGGCTGCATTGGTCTGATCAAAGCAATTGATAATTTTGATCTTTCATTTAACGTAAAATTCTCCACCTATGCCGTTCCCATGATCCAGGGCGAGATCCGGCGTTTTCTCAGGGACAATGCTTCCAGCATCCGCGTGTCGCGTTCCTTAAAAGACACCGCCTATAAAGCGATCTATGCCAAGGAGCTTTATGTCAAAAAACATCAAAAAGAGCCGACGATCACAGAGATTGCCGATGAGATCGGCATATCCAAAGAAGACATCGTCTATGCCTTAGACGCCCTGCAAAGCCCGATGAGTCTGTATGAACCCGTTTATACGGAGGGCGGCGACACGCTCTATATCATGGATCAGATCAGTGACAAAAAAAACAAGGAAGAGACATGGGTAACACAGCTCTCCCTTTCCGACGCGTTAAAACGCCTGACCGACCGCGAACGCGAGATCATATCCATGCGCTATTTTGAAGGAAAAACGCAGATGGAAGTCGCTGACATGATCGGCATTTCGCAGGCACAGGTCTCCCGGCTTGAGAAGAATGCCTTAAAATGCATGCAGAATTATTTGGCAGAAGCCTGAGGAAACGCTGATTAAATCATCGCTTCCTCAGAGCCTCCGGCAGATGCGCACGGATTTGCAGGGGTTTTTGTTGCTTCGCAACGCAAATCCGGCGCAGGAAACGCTTTGATCAGCGTTTCCCTAAAAAGAACTGCGGTACTCCGCAGTTCTTTGAAAGAAAGCGATGCCATGGGGAACATTTTGTTTCCCATGGCATCGCTTTCTTATGCCTCCCGTATCATCTCCTTTTTCAGCCGCTTCATGATCTTTTTTTCCAAACGCGAGATATAAGATTGGGAAATACCTAGTAAATTGGCAACCTCTTTCTGCGTCATCTCCTCCCCGTCGACATTGCCAAGCCCGAAGCGCAGACTGATGATCATTTTTTCGCGTTCGGTCAGTTTCTCGATCGCGCCGCTCAATACGCGCCGTTCTGCCTCATTTTCCAAATCCTTATAAATCACATCTTCATCCGTTCCGAGAATATCCGATAGCAGCAGTTCATTTCCGTCCCAGTCCACATTCAGCGGTTCGTCAATCGAGACTTCCAGCCTTGTTTTATTATTTCTCCTCAGATACATGAGAATTTCATTCTCAATGCAGCGTGATGCATACGTTGCAAGCTTAATATTTTTATCACACTTAAATGTATTGATTGCCTTGATCAGTCCAATCGTACCAATCGAAATCAAATCTTCCACGCCGACTCCGGTATTGTCAAACTTTTTCGCTATGTATACGACAAGCCGGAGATTATGCTCGATCAGCACGGATTTTGCTTCGGCGTCCCCATCCTGTCCCAGTACACTGACAAATACATTTTCCTCTTCCGCGGTCAGGGGCGGCGGCAGGATATCCGCTCCCCCGATATAATGAATATCACCCTTATTCTGCACAAAAAATCCAGCTTCCCTATGCAGAAGGCGCATTTGTAACCTTGCCGGTATTGCCACTTTCCATATCATGATGCATTCCTCTTTTCCAAATTTCCTTTTTATGATTTCTCTTCTCTCAGGAAAAAATCGGGATGCAGCAGGATCTGATAGTCCCCTCCTGCGGATAAACGCCCCTCGTAAAGCGCAACGAGCATTTCATCCATTTTTACGGCGCTTCCCTCATCCGCATCAACAGGCATCAAAACAACCTCCTGCGCCGCATAGCCGTAAAGCATTCCATTCCGGCACCCAAGTGAATGATAGGGAATCACCGCTTTCGGCAGTCCGCGCTCCTTTTCGGGAAATAACGCACCTTCCAACACAGCGGCAGGCATCCCGCGGATCGGTTCATACAGCCTGTTTCCAGTATCCAGAATGCCGATACAGTCAATATGAAAACTGCCGATTTGAAAATGAACCTGATAACTCCGGCAATCTTCCACCTGTCTGATACGCGCCCGGCCCTGTACCTTTGACACAAATACGCGGATTCCTTCATACAATCCCGCCCCGA
This sequence comes from Lachnospiraceae bacterium, assembly GCA_003979345.1. GTDB lineage: Bacteria > Bacillota > Clostridia > Lachnospirales > Lachnospiraceae > DLAJ01. The sequence continues at coordinate 12,994 of RYVZ01000047.1, read as the reverse complement.
CTGACGCGATCACGGGCATTGCCAGCGCATGCTCCCGAAACCATCCGATTTTTCCTTGTAAAAATGAAAAAAAACCTCCATAAAGAATTGCCAGAAAAAACATACACGCGCATCCACAGGCAAACTCCTGTGTACGCTTCACACGATAGGTCCGCCAGAGAAGAAACGGCTGTATCAATCCGTATTCGAAAAACAGCAGGACCGTCCGGGACATCCCCGGACCAAGCATCAAAAACAACGTGAGACCTGCACCGCATGCGGCAGACAGTAATTTTTTGCAGCGAGTGGCAGAACGCCGCAAAATCATTCCCGTCAAAGACAAAATCCAGTAGTCGGTGATCAGACAATTCACAAATAAAACATCCACATACACATCGTAGCGCACAGCCGGAATCCTTTCCGCAAATGCAGCGCCGCAACAGCGTTACCTGATCGTTACACTGTTTCTAACGCCAGCCTGATACCAACTCTATTTGCCCCCTATGTCATTCTGACCTGCTCATTATAAGACATTCCGTATGCCCATTTTGTCAAAAGAGGACATCTCAAAGGCAAAATTCTGTGACATTTTTCGCCGAAACGTTAAAACACAAAAAGCCTGTCCCGATACAGGACGCACCTTGTATCGGGACAGGCTTTTTGAAACTCTATTCTTGATTCTGTTATGTTTTTTCAGTCATTTTGCGGCCGTCGGATCTTTTATTTATTCCTCTGCAGGAAATCCGGAATCTTTAAGGATTTTTCCTCCACCGTGCTTCTTAAGTCCGCCGGTCTCTGAAGGCTCTGTACCGGTCTTGGCGCACCTGAGGCAGCCTGCGTCTGGAAATTCAGGTTTCCGCCCATCGGCTTCTTGATCGGCGTCTGACCCACTTTAGTCGGGAATGTTCCAAATGTGGAAGAAAATTTCCCTCCCTGCGCCGTCGCCTGCGCATCATCCAAACCTGTCGCAATCACCGTGATCGTACAGGAATCCGTCATTGACGCATCATACATCGCACCAAAGATGATATTGACATCATCTCCTGCCAGATTCTGGACATAGCTTGCCGCGTCATTGGCATCCGTCAGGGAAATATCGCCGGATACATTGACGATCACATGTGTCGCACCGTTAATCGTCGTCTCAAGCAGCGGAGATTCCACAGCCATCTTCACCGCTTCGCTCGCCTTATCATCTCCCTTACCGTATCCGATACCAATATGTGCAATACCCTTGTCCTTCATAACCGTCTGCACATCCGCAAAATCCAAATTAATGATCGCCGGAACATTGATCAGGTCCGTGATCCCCTGAACCGCCTGCTGCAATACCTCGTCCGCCTTTTTGAGCGCCTCCGGCATGGTTGTCCGGCGGTCAACGATCTCAAGCAGCTTGTCATTCGGAATAACGATCAGCGTGTCCACGCTTTCCTTGAGCCGCTCAATGCCCGAAATCGCATTCAGCATCCTTGCTTTCGCCTCAAAACGGAACGGCTTCGTCACAACGCCAACCGTCAGAATATCCATATCCTTGGCTATCTTGGCCACAACAGGCGCAGCACCTGTCCCGGTACCGCCTCCCATGCCGCATGTAACAAAGACCATGTCCGATCCGCGCAGCGCCGCGGTAATATCCTCCATACTCTCTTCAGCCGCTTTCTCACCAACCTCGGGCTTCGCGCCGGCGCCAAGTCCTTTCGTCAGCTTCTCACCGATCTGAATGAGTTTCGGTGCCTTACATAACTGCAAAGCCTGCTTGTCCGTATTTATACCAATAAAATCTACGCCATCAATACTCTCATCAACCATTCTATTTACAGCGTTATTGCCTGCACCGCCCACACCGACCACGATAATCTTTGCAGCGGATTCTGCATCGCTTTGCATGATCTCTATCAAAATAAGGTTCCTCCTTCAAACTTTTCCCTTTTTACTCCATCTTAATTATCATATATTCATTCCACAAAATTATCAACCTATTTTTTCACTTTTTTTGAGGCGGACCATTATGTTCCCTCACTGATCACGCAGAAATGTCACGGTATCGGATACATCCTGATAGTCCCGCATATCTAAAACGCCGCTCTCCCCTAAAAGATTCGGAAGGATATGCTGGAGTCTCGTGACCTTCTCGTCAATATAAGCGCTTGTCCCCAATATCACGCGAACATTGCCAAAGTAGAGCGTCATCTCATAATCCTCTGAAAAAGAGATGCGGTCTGCGGCAAGCTTATACTTCGATAAGAGCTGCGTAATGCTCAGGATATTTCCAAACACCGAATGATCCTCGATCGGAAGCGGCTCATACAACGCCACAGAGTCAAAACGCAGACCGCTCACCTGCGGGATCCCTTCCGTCCGCTGCGCCGCGCTTTCCACTACGATCCCGTCTTTATCAAAGTAAAAATATCTCCCAAGATAATTGATGTAACCCGCAAGCGACTTTTCATATACCATGATCTTTACGGTATTACGTGAAAGGATCTTGATATCCATTGCCTGGATAAACGGTATGCCCGTAATTTCCTTATTCTTATACATCCAGGAAAGAATGATCGAATTATGCGCGAACCGCCCTCCCATGACATACTCAATGATCTCCTCATCCGTGTAATGTGTATTGCCCTCCACATACACCGTCGTGATCTGATAGTTCTTCCATATGTAGATTCCGGTGCCTGCCATCCCCGCAAGCACAACAAAGGCAGCTATGAGAATGATAAGCCTGAGCCTGCGCTTCCTCCGTTTTTCCATGTTCAGATTTCCTTTAACTCAATATGGCGCGCCACACTTAAGACCAGCCCAATCTCAATGAGCAGAAACATGACGGACGATCCGCCGTAACTGATAAACGGAAGCGAAATTCCGGTCGTCGGTATCGAATTCGTCACAACCGCCACGTTTAAGATCACCTGTATGGACAAATGTCCGATCACACCGACTACGATCATCGCCCCAAACAGATCGCGGGCATTATTAGCTATGATCATGCAGCGCCATATCAGCAATGCAAACAGTAAAATGACTGCAATCGCACCAAACAAACCAAGCTCCTCACAGATCACGCTGAAGATCATATCGTTCTGTGCTTCCGGAATAAAGCCGAGCTTCTGCATGCTTTGCCCTAAGCCTTTTCCAAAAATACCGCCCGAACCGATCGCGTAAAGCGCCTGCAGCGTCTGAAACGCAGTATCGGTAGAGTACTGCTCCGGATGCAGCCAGGCTAAAATCCTCTGCCCGCGGAACTCGCCGGTGCCCCCCTGATTTACAATATAAAGTACGATCGCCGCAGCCAGTGCAACGACGATCAGTCCCGCGATCACAAATTTCTTATAATCGGGACTTGCAACAAACAGCATGACGACCGCGATTCCGAGCACAATGATCGCAGAGCTTAAGTTGCTGGAGATTTTATAGATCAGTACAAACAGCACGCCGGCAAAGCCGATGATGATCGCAGCCCCCTTTATCGTGCGCACGCCCTTCCCCATTTTGCACACAAGGCTCGCCAAAAACAAGATCACGCCCAGCTTTGCAACCTCCGCCGGCTGCAGGGACATACCGAGATTCAGCCATCTTGTCGCACCGTTTGCAGTAATGCCAAGCGGCGTAAGTAAAAGAAGCACAAGCACGATAGATCCAATATACGCAAGCGTTGCGAACTTCTCCCACTTATGATAATCGACCCGTGCAAACAAGAACATTGCCGCAAGTCCGAGCGCCGTTGAAACCGCCTGTTTTTTTAAGTAATATGCTGAATCGTAATTGCATCCCGCTGATATTCCCGCTTCGTAGGAACTGGTCGAATAAATCATGATCAGCCCGAAACCCAGCAGGAACAGGACGACAAACAATAAACTGTAATCAAAATAGTATTCACTTTTGATATGAAATCGTGACCTTGTTCTTACCCGCTGTTCCAATCGACCATCCCTTTCCTATCCAAGCCTACGGCATCTGTGCGACCAACTCCTTAAACATCCTGCCCCGGACCTCATAATTGGGAAACATTCCCCAGCTTGCGCACGCGGGAGAAAGCAGCACCGCGTCGCCCGGCTCTGCCTGCTGCGCGCAGACCGCCACTGCTTCCTTCAGATCGTCCGCCATGATAATGTCCGTAAATCCGTGCGCTCTTGCACATTCGGCAATCTTATCCCTCGTCTGTCCGATCAGGACAAGGCACTTTACTTTACCGTCAAACGCCTCGATCCACTCGTCATATTCACTCTGTTTATCATAACCGCCGCCAATCAGAACCGTCGGCTTTCTCATCGCGCGGATTCCCTGTATCGCGGCATCGGGATTCGTCCCTTTGGAATCATTATAATAATCTACGCCGTTTTTGGTATCCACAAATTCTATGCGGTGCTCGACAGCCTGAAACTGACGGACCGTATGCAAAATACGTTCCATCGGCACATGAAGCGATTCCGCGACCGCCATTGCCGCCATGATATTCTCATAATTGCAGACGCCGACAAGCTTTGCTTCTCTCACATCCATCAGCCGGTCGCTGCGTCCTTCCCGCGCGCGGAAGATTTCTTCTCCCTCAAGATAATAACCATCCGTAAGTCGCTCCTTTGACGAAAAAAACACGACCCGCGCCGGACAGCGCCCGGCAAACGCACGTGTATGGGGATTGTCGTAATTTAAGACGCACACATCCTTTTTTGTCTGATTCTTCGTAATATTTTCTTTTGCCCTTATGTAATTCTCCATGGTCTTATGTCTGTTTAAGTGATCGGGCGTGATATTTAAGATCGCGGATACGTGAGGATGAAACGAACAGATTGTCTCCAGCTGAAAGCTGCTGATCTCCGCAACCGTATAACTCTCTCTATTCGTCAACAGCGCCGCTCCGGTGTAGGGTGCGCCAATATTTCCCACCACAAATATATTATTAAAATATTCCCGCAGGATCTGCCCGACAAGCGTTGTTGTCGTAGTCTTCCCATTCGTTCCGGTAATGGCTGCCACCGTCCCTTTTTCAGCAGAATACGCAAGCTCGATCTCTCCCCAAATTGGAATCGACGAGTCCCTGAGCATTTCCACAAAAGGCGTATCCACCGGTACTCCCGGACTCAAAACCGCAAGCGTGACCTCTCTTCTGACTGCTTCCGGAAGCTCTTTCGTGCAAATCTTGACTTCCGGACAATCGGAAAGCTGGTCTGCCAGTTCACAAACGGAAACATTCTCATTCTCATCAAACAAAACAGGGGACGCACCGCATGCCGCAAGCATTTTCGCCGCGCCGATCCCGCTCTTTCCGGCGCCTACGACAAGCACCCGGCGCCCCATCCATTCCATACTGCTCTTTCGCTCCATGTAACGATACCTTTCTATTTCCATCCAAAAGGAAATGCCATTGCCCTTCCAACGAATCCGCTTCCGGCTGACTCATTTTTTACCAGACGCCCTGCAGTGCAAGCAGGCACAACAGTGCAGTCACAATGGAAAAAACAGTTACAACACGGGTTTCAGACCATCCGCACAATTCAAAATGATGATGGATCGGTGCCATCTTAAAGATCCGTTTCCCATGTGTAGCCTTAAAATAGGTGACCTGCAAAATATCAGAAACTGTCTCCAGCATATAAATAAATCCAACGATTGGAATAAACAGGGGCATCTGGGTCATATATGCCATCCCCGCCACAAAACCGCCGAGTGCAAGAGAACCCGTATCACCCATAAAAACCTTGGCCGGATACACATTAAACAGCAAAAAGCCGAGCAGAGCGCCCGCAACCGCGCAGGAGATCGGAGAAAGACCATTCGCCATCCCAATACTCACAACCGTAAAGAACGTAGCTACCATGACTGTCACACTGCTGGCAAGTCCATCCAGACCATCTGTCAGATTCGTTCCGTTTACGGTTGCTATCACAATAAAATACATCGCAGGAATCGTAAATATGCCGAGTTCCAAATAGTGCCCTGTCCAAAACGGGATCTTCATATCAAGCCGGACATCCGTATACCGCATGATATAAAATACGAAGACGCTCGCCACAACGATCTGCCCAAGCATTTTCTGCCATGCTTTTAATCCCATTGAGCGCTTCAGCACAACTTTGATATAGTCGTCAACAAACCCGACAAGCCCGAAGCCCAGTGTAAGAAACAGCACGGGCACGATCTTCGGATAATCTTTTACATAGATCAGCGCCGTGACTGTCACGGACAACAGGATGACGATACCGCCCATCGTCGGCGTTCCGGATTTCTTTAAGTGTGACTTCGGACCTTCGTCCCTCTCCGTCTGTCCCACTTTCAGCCTTCTTAAAAAAGGTATCAGAATCGGTGCGCAGACTGCGCTGACTCCAAATGAAATCAATATTGGCAATAAAATGCTTACGTCCACCATGATCTATGCCGCTCCCGATTTTCTAAATTTCCAGTATATTACCAATCTTTCAAAACAAATTTCATCATATCACGTTTCTTGTTTGAATGCAAATCCATGTATGGACTATTCCTCCATATACGGAAGAATATTTTCAAACAGTACCCGTGCAACAGGCGCGGCAATCTGCCCGCCGTAATAAACACCCTGAGGATTATGGATGATCACAAGTGCAAGCACCTGCGGATCGTCTGCCGGTGCGATACCTAAAAAGGAAGCGATGTATCTGCCGCTTCCACGCGGAAGCGTCTGGCTTGTCGCAGTCTTTCCTCCAACGCGCTGTCCCTCCACATAGGCATTTTTTCCGCTTCCTTCCGCCACCACCTGCTCTAAAAGGTAGCGAAGCGTTGCCGATGTCTCCTCTGATACGATCTGTTCCCCTTCATTGTTTGCAAAAAGGTTCTGCGCGCCCGTATCCGCGCTCTGCGTATACATGGCGAAATGGGGCGTGATCCTTTTTCCTCCATTCACCAAAGAGGCTGCGGTCGCCGCCAGCTTGATCGGCGTGATCTGAAACGATTGTCCAAACGAGACCGTGGCAAGTTCAACCAAACCCATATTTTCCGGTTTGTGCATGATCGTACCGGCCTCTCCAGGCACGTCGATCCCTGTTTTTTGCAGCAGCCCGAACTGTTCAAAATAGCGATAATAGTTTTCTACGCCAAGACGCAGCCCGACCGTGATAAACACCGGATTACACGAGTTCATGATACCCTGTACAAATGTCTCGGAACCGTGCCCCGCCACTTTATGGCACCGTATCCTGCGATCTTCTACGGTAATATAACCCGGACAGTGAAAATGATCCTCCAGCGAGACAACGCCTTCCTCAAGCCCGGCCGCCGCCGTAATGATCTTAAACGTAGAGCCCGGCTCATACGTATCACTGATGCAGGTATTGCGCCACATCTGATTTAAGGCGTTTTGCTTTTCCTCTTCCGTCATCAGACCGGTATCAACATCCTCCGGAAGCGTAAACGGACTGTTTAAGTCGAACTCCGGAACATCTGCCATTGCATAGATCTCACCGTTCTGCGGATTCATCACGATAATGGATACACGCTCTGCCTGCTTCGTCGCCATGACCTGCCTTGCAAGCTGTGTCGCATAGGACTGGATATTGATGTCAAGTGTCAGATACAGATCCTGCCCGGCAACCGGTTCCCTCCGGTTTTCACCGGCGTCCTGCACTTCCACTCCGCGCGCATCCGTCACTGCAAGAATCAGTCCATCCGTCCCTTTCAGATATCGCTCATATTCTACTTCAAGACCGATAATGCCCTGATTATCCCCTCCTGTAAAACCAAGCACTTTCGATGCAAGATCCCCATACGGATAAAAACGTTGATAATCCTCATCCACCTTCACGCCGTTAAGATGACAGTTTCTGATACGATCCCCTGTCTCTTTAGACACATTGCTCTTTATCTTTTCAATGGAAGTAACCTTTTCTACCCTGCGCCGCACATATTCTTCGCTCAGTCCAAGCTCCTCGCTCAGTACACGGATCACCTCGTCCGGATCCGTGATCTGGCTGTGGATAACCGAGACCGTACACACAGAGCGATTGGTTGCAAGAAGCTGGCCGTTTCTGTCATAGATGCATCCGCGCGCTGCCTTGATCACCCGTTCACGCTCGTGAAGCTCCTGTGCGACCGCCGTATAGTAATCGGAGCAAAAGACCATCAGATATGTCACACGGCCGCATAATGCCGTAAACAGCAGCATGCAGCAGACCGTATAGATCACAAGTTTTTTTCTGTTTGCAGTCTTATTTCTGCGGGATATGCCTCCCGTCATTCTTATTCTGCCACTTCTCATTTAGGAAGAAACCCCACAAAAGCCTCTTTATCATTGTATTCCGCTTTTGCAAGGTTATTCATCCCCGCGCCTGTTATTCCTTTTACTGCGTTGTGTCCTGCTCCGCTTAACCGTCCCCCGCTCCGGTCCCCTCTCCGCCTTGTCCGTCCCCCGTTCCGGTCCCGTCTCCACCTTGTCCGTCTCCCGTTCCGGTCCCGTCTCCGCCTTGTCCGTCCCCCGTTCCGGTTCCGTCTCCGCCTTGTCCGTCCCCTGTTCCGGTTCCGTCTCCGCCTTGTCCGTCCCCTGTTCCGGTCCCGTCTCCGTCCTCACCGGAAGGTTCAGGCAGCGTGATTGAATCCATCTCCAGATGATCCAGTTCCTCGCGCTCCTGATCCGATAATTCCTCTGTCATTGGAATGCCCAGATAGGGAAGGACTTCGGTCAGAATCTCCCGCACGATCTCACTCGCCAGTCTGGAATTATCCTGTTTGGACTGATTCGCACGGTCAACAACGACATAAATGGCAATCTGCGGGTCATTAGCCGGCACATAGCCGATAAAGGAAACCACGTAATTGATGCCGTCACGCGGAACAACTTCCGCCGTACCGGTCTTTCCGCCCATCGTATAACCCGCAGGACGCGCCGCGCGTCCGGTACCGGTCTGTACGACCGCATTACAATACTCAACGATGGTGTCTGATACTGCAGTAGAAACGGTCTGCTTCAAAATGCGCGGCTCAATATTGCGCACCGTCGCGCCGTCCGCATTCAAAATGCGGCTTACCATATGCGGCTCATAGTAGTATCCGCCATTGATCAAAGAACAATACGCCGTCATCAGCTGAATCATCGTCACATTAAAGCCCTGTCCGAAGCTCGATGTCGCAAGCTCCGTTTCATTCATGGTCTTTTCGGTATAGACGAGCGCATCTGTCCGTGCCTCTCCGGCAAGGTCAATGTTGGTCCGCAGCCCAAAGTTAAAAACTGCCTCATATTTGAGCATATCCGCTTTTCCGATCGTTGCGCCCATATGCATCAGTGCAACGTTGCAGGAACTTTCCATAGCTCCCTGAACCGTGACCTCGCCGTGTCCCTGCCTGTTGTGGCAGTGGATATCGTAATTTGCCACATGTAAAAAACCATTGCAGAAATAATGCTCGTTTCCTGTCAGCGCCCCTGTCTCTAATCCTGTTGCCACTGTAAAAGGTTTCATGGTAGAGCCCGGCTCATAAGTGCTCGATATACAAAAATTCTGCCATAGCTGGTTTACGATCGACGTATATTCTTCCTGTGTCATGGCGTCTATTTCTTCTTCTGTATAAAGTGCGCTGATATCGTACGGATTATTACAGTCGAATGTGGGATAGCTAGCCATCGCAAGAATTTCCCCGTTATTCGGATTCATCACGATGCAGCCCGTATTATAAGCGCCAAGCCCCTCCCTGAACTCATTCTCATGCGCATCGTTAAACGCTTTCAGTTTCCGCTCGACAATACTTTGGATATGTGCGTCGATCGTCGATACGATCGTGCATCCATCCTGTGCCGGCACGGTCGTACGCTCCAAATCCGCGTCGTCGTTTAAGTACCCGTACTCTCTCCCGTTTGTCCCGCATAATTCCGAGTTATAATACTGTTCCAGACCATACATGCCCGTATTGTCATTTCCGGTAAAACCGATCACATCGCAGGCAAGGGAGCCGTTCGGGTAATTCCTCTGATATTCCTCCTCAAACCACACCCCCGCCACATCCGGATATTCTTTAGAATTATTCTTGATCTCCAAAAAATCACTGATATCCTCATAGGGCATTCTGCGTAAAAGAACATAATACTGCGAGGCCGGATGGTCTATGATATACTGTCTGAGCGATGCAATATCCACATCAAAACATGCATCCAACGCCGAAAGTGTCGGTTCCATGTAATCTTCATCCGACAGGATCTCTTTGCTATCGATGATCAGATTGTAGACTTTTCTGCTCGTTGCCAGCACCGTCCCGTTACAGTCAACGATATTTCCCCTTTTGAACGGAATGGTGGTGCTGCTATATTCCTGTTGAGATAACACCTGTCTTTTATAGCTGTCCCCGTGATCGCGCACAAGCAGATAAAGACGGACGCCAAGCGCAGCAAAAGCCAGTACTACTGCCACCACCAGCACCACCAGCTTCTTCTGCATCTTCATTGTAAATTTATTTTTTTTATCTTTGCCGTTTTTCAGATTCCGGCGTTCTCCGCCCTGCCTGCGTAAAGCCACCTGATTACCCCGATTCTTAATTTGTTTGACGTATTGCCCCGCTTTTGGGTCTCCCTGCGTTTTCAAAAATTAAATATTCATTAAACATATGTTGATATAAACAACTCCCACTGAAATAAAACACGATTTTACTTTTTTATTCCTGTGGAATCTCCGCATATTTACGCGCATAATCGTCACCGCCGCCTTCCACTCGTATGATCTGTCCTTCCGACGCATATTTCATGCCAAGTTCACAGATTGCGATTCTCTTGACCTCTTCAAGATCTATGGAACTGTTGATCCTCGTCTCGTACTCGTCATTGTCCTGTTTTAATGCATGAAGTTCGCTCTCCATGCGCGAGACCCGCTTCACGCTGTTCGTGATTTCAGACTGCAGATTGATATATCCGATCAACACGACAGCCGCAAATGTAAGTGCGGCAATTAAAAATGTAACATAGCCCAGATTCATCTGAACTGCCTTTTCCCGATTTTTGCGCGCGGTATGATTTGGCTTTTTGACCGGCGCCGTCTCAAGCAGCTCCTCAAAATCAAGCTCCTTTGCCGCCGCTCCATGCTGATATCCGGCATGTCCCCTCCTGACGGAAGCTCCCGGTCTGTCCTGTATATTTTTCCCATATGCACTTCTGCCCTCACGTCTCCGCATCCGCACATTTTGTCCTTCTTCATCCCATAAATAAGCGTCGCGTCCCTGTCCGCCCGCCCTTGTATGGCCCTGCATCTGTCTGCTCACTCTGCATCACACCTTTCCATCATCAAACCGGATCTGCCTTTTGCCCTCAGTCTTCTTCCACACAGACAACGCGCAGACCTGTCTTCTTTTCCGGTTCGACTTATTTTCCACTTCTTTCAAAAATCCTGAGCTTTGCACTCTTGGATCTCTTATTTTGTTCTAGCTCCTCGCCATCCGGTACTATCGGCTTTCGATTTATCTGCCGCCCCATCGATACTTTTCCGCACACACACACCGGGAAATTCGGCGGACAGGTACAAGGATTTTCATTTCGCTTAAATGCCGTTTTTACGATTCTGTCCTCCAGCGAATGAAATGTAATGATCGCAAGCCTTCCTCCGGGCTTTAAGAACGCGATCATATCATCCAAAGAATCTTCCAGCACATCTAACTCGCGATTGCACGCAATGCGGATCGCCTGAAATGTCTTTTTGGCGGGATGCCCGTTTATCCTGCATTTTGCCGGAATGGATGCCTTAATGATCTCACACAGCTCGCCGGTCGTCTCCACCGGCTTGTCCCTTCTGGCCTCGACAATATGTTTTGCTATATTTTTAGCAAACTGCTCCTCTCCATAATCGCGGATCATACGGTATAACTCCGACTCGGAACAGGTATTGACGATCTCTTTGGCAGACATAGACTGACGGTCATCCATCCGCATATCAAGCGGCGCGTCCTGCTTATAGGTAAATCCCCGTTCCGCCTTATCTAACTGATAAGAAGACACCCCGAGATCCAAAACGATCCCGTCCACCGCGTCTACGCCCATGGAGCGCAGCCTTGCGACTGCATTGCAATAATTATCGCGCAGGATAAAAACCATATCTCCAAACACCGAAAGTCGTTCTGATGCGGCATGAATCGCATCCGCATCCTGGTCGATCCCATATAATGTACCGCTTCCGTCAAGTCTTTTTAGGATCTCATAGGAATGCCCGCCTCCGCCCAAAGTACCGTCCATATAAACGCCGCCCGGTTTCACCAAAAGCGCATCCACCGTCTCGCGAAGCAGGACGGACCTGTGTTCAAATTCCATCCGTATATTCCTTTCGTTCTTCCTGACCGAAAAGAACACAAAGCATTCTTTTCAAATGTGAATCGTCGTCATTAATGCCTGCGCCACGCAACCCTTTTTATAAAATGCCGTACGACGTGAGGCTCTGTGCAAATTCTTCCATATCCTCATAATCGACCGCGCCGTCATAGCGCTCCTTCGACCAGATCTCGGCGCGCCTGCCGACTCCGATCAGTACAACATCTTTCTCAATTGCCGCAAACTGACGCAGATTCTGAGGCAGCAGAATCCTGCCCTGCTTATCCACTTCCGCGTCCGCCGCTCCCGCAAGAAAGAACCTCGTAAATTGTCTTGCTCCTTTATCCGTCATCGGCAACGCTGCAAGTTTTTCGGTCAATGCCGTCCACTCATTTTCGTCAAACACAAACAGACAGCCGTCCAATCCCTTTGTCACAACAAACTTCTCACCGAGACTTTCTCTGAATTTTGCCGGGAATGTCAGCCTGCCTTTGATGTCCACTGTGTGGTTGTACTCACCCGTAAACATCATACGTCACCGCCCCGTGGAGCTGCCACTGTGGTTCCTTGCGGACGCGTTCTCCCCCGTTTCGGGTTCAAATCTGCCACTTTCATCCACTAGAAACCACTTTTCTCCACTTACAAGGCTATTTTACATGAGAAAAACATATCGTGCAAGCTTTTTATGAAAATACACTCTGAATTTTATGAAAGACATAATAAAAATGAGAGAGACACATTTTATCAACGTATCTCTCCCATCCATTTCTTACC
>RYVZ01000065.1 GCA_003979345.1 Lachnospiraceae bacterium | reverse complement strand
ATTTAATGGATGTATGAATTTTTTACGGAAGCATCATGATCATAATTGTTTTATTACTGCGAGCGCTGTTAAGAAACAGACTTCCGAAATTCGTATTTCCCGTACTCTGGTCGGTGATCCTCATACGCCTGCTGATCCCGTTTTCCTTGGGCAGTCCGCTGAGTATGAAAGTTCCTTCTTTTTCCTTTTTCCCCGATGAATCCTATTTTGGGGAAACCGAACGACTCATCGCTACGGCAGACGAGGCGGTTTCCGGCAATCTTTCGGAGGATTCCCCGTCCGTTCCTGCCGCCGAACCGCAAAGCGCTCCCGCCGCGTCATCCTACGATCACGAATCATCCGTGATAGAACAGACAGTTGTCGCAAATGGCAGCTCCTCTGGTTACTCTTATCTTAGTGACTTTAACGAACATGGGCCTGTTCCATATCGGGTTATTTTGTTCCTTTATTTTACAGGACTAGCTGTCACTGCCGGCGTCTTGCTTTATCACAAATTCCGCTGCACGGTGCGCCTGAAAGATTCTCTTTTGGTCGAGCACAATGAAACGGTCAATGCACTTCTGCGCGAAATGGATATGGGACATATTCTGGTCTTCACCAATGATGAGATCGCCTCCCCGCTAGTCTGCGGTCTGATCGCGCCCAAAATATATCTGCCGACACGTATGAGTTTTGACCAGACAGAGCTGCTGCGCCATATCCTCAGCCACGAGACCATGCATATACGCCGCGGCGACAATCGTCTGAAATTCGTCATGCTTATCGCTCTCTGCGTACATTGGTTCAATCCCTTGGTATGGATCATGTCCAAGTACTTCTCGTCCGATATAGAGGCCGCATGTGACGAAGCGGTCCTTCGCCGGTATCACGATGACGAGGCAAAGAAAAGTTACGCGTTAAGCCTGCTTACGATGGCAGTCACCGGGAACCGTCAGTCACTGCTTTACAGTGCATTCTCCAAAACAGAAGTGGAACGCCGCGTGAGGAACGTTCTGCGCTATAAAAAAGCATCGACATTTCTGCTCACGCTTTCCGCCTGCTTTGTGCTTTGCAGTTCCGTCGTTTTTGCGACAGGCGGGCAGGCTCCATTTGAACCGCGCTTGACAAGTTTTCTTTATTCCGATGCATGTCGTTTTGCTGTTGAAGTCAATGTGACGCGAAATGTCTCTCTTGGAAACGATTCCCAGCGCCGGGCAGAACAAATCGTTTTCGATATCATGCGCGAGGATCTCTCGGACGACCCAGATATCCTCGATGATTTGATCAGGCAGGCGTTGTCGGAAGAGTTTCATGTAGAACCGGGCGCTTTTGAAGCAGATTTCTCGCTTCTTTTGGATGAAGAAGAGCTTTATGCGGAGTATGAAAAATGGGGAATTGTTCGCGCAAATTCCCTGGATCACACGAAGACCTCATATGATACAGAGCTTTTGTATCACGGCGAGACCATCCGCAGATTTTCCGATAAAATGCTCGGACACTGGCAGTCACAACCCGGCTCTGTCGATGTGACAGTCATTCGCGACCGCCTCGGATACATAACCGGTATCACCGCTCTCCATGAGGGCGATTCCGAGTATGACCGCCGGACAGCAGAAATGGAGCAGCACTATTGGTATTAAAAGAAAAAACGTCACGTGAGCACCCCCGCCAGCACCACGCTTGCTGCAATACCGGCAAGCGTGGCAATGAGGGCTCCCGATAACGTCCAACGCGTCTTTGTTACTTTTGCCGCAATAAAATAAACTGACATGGTATAAAAAATAGTCTCCGTACAGGATAAAAGCAGGGACGTTAATGTACCGATATAACTGTCAGTCCCATATTCCTGAAACATATCAAGGGCAAATCCGGTTGCCGCCGAGGAAGAAAACATTCTGATGAAAATAAGCGGCATGAGCTGCGCAGGGAGTCCCATTTTATCAGTAAATCCCCGAAAAAGCATACTGATCAGGTCTAAAAAGCCCGACGCACGCAAAATCCCGACTGCCACCATCAGACCGATTAAGGTCGGCATGATGCGGATGACCGTATGAAAGCCGTCCGTTGCGCCTTTTACAAAATCCTCATAAACTTTTTTCTTTGCAACGAGTCCCATCGCCACGACATAAAAAATGACGGCCGGTATGATGATATTAGAAACGTTTGCAAGTACATCGGCAAAATTCATATCAGCTTTCCCCTCATGAAGTCAAATGCATCAATTACATTTAATGATATGAGTGGTAACGTTAAGGTATTCCGCCAGTGTCATTCTAATATCTTTCAACCGGACCGTAATTTGTGTTTACAAATT
>RYVZ01000020.1 GCA_003979345.1 Lachnospiraceae bacterium | reverse complement strand
TCTCTTTATAAAGAATACCGGGGCTTTGGCATTGGAACGGCTATGATGAAAGAAATTCTTACCCTGCTTAAATCACATGGGTACAGTCGGGTTTCTCTTTCTGTTCAGAAAGCCAATTATGCGACAAAGATGTATTTAAAGATTGGTTTTGAGATTGTAAAGGAGAATGAGGAAGAATATATTATGGTGTACTACCTATAACAAATTTATAAATAAATTGGAGAAAGGACATTCCATTTATGAGAATCCGACCGTATATACCAAGCAAAGATTACGAATATGTATCAAAATGGATTGATGACGAAAGAACTCATGCTTTTTGGTGTGCAAATCTTTTGCCCTACCCCATGACACAAAAATCTTTCCATGATTTATTAGAGAAAAATGCAATGGACTGGACGGACAGTGCTTATGTCGCAACAGAAAACAGCGGACAGGCAGTAGGCTTCTTCTGTTATTCTGTCAATACAGCAGACAATATCGGTTTTCTTAAATTTATTATTGTTGATAAAACCAAACGTGGAAAAGGTTACGGAAAAGAAATGCTGAATTTGGCTCTGCAATTCGCTTTTCAGATAACTGGCGCAAAAGCAGTTCAACTAAATATTTTCAGCGAAAACGTATTAGCAAAGCAATGTTATGAAAAAGTTGGCTTTGTTGAAAGAAAGATTGATAAAGATGTATTTGCATATAAAGACGAGTTGTGGAGCAGATGTAACATGATAATTTCAAAACAATCATTCTAATTTTCAGAAAGGAAACATGACTATGGTATTAGGAGAACGGATAAAGAGAATACGCACGTTCCGGGGCTTGACACAGCGTGAACTAGGCTTGAAATTGGGATATGAGGAACGCAATGCTGATGTTCGTATCGCACAGTATGAATCCGGCTATCGTGTTCCCAAAAACAACACTCTAATGGAAATGGCAAAGATATTGAACGTCAATTATATTCATTTTATTGGTGTTACACCCGGCTGCGCCGAAGATATTATGCTCACATTCCTTTGGCTTGATGAAGATGACCGCAGCACAATCCATTTATTTCAGCTTGTACGCAATCCCGGCAAATGCAACGCTTCTGATGATAAATCGGTGCGTTACTACGACAATGACGATTGGCCTGCTCATGCCCCGGTGGGTATGTGGCTAGAGTACGGTTTAGTCAATGATTTCATGCGAGAGTGGTGTCTGCGGAAAGAGCAGTTGAAGAATGGAGAGATTTCAGAGGACGAGTATTTTGAGTGGAAAATCAACTGGCCTGCTACGAGTAGCAGTGTTGATGAAAAAGGGAATGACAAGAAAAACAATAGTTATCAATGGAAAAAACATTAAGGAGGAATTTTTATGGAAAACGAACTGATAACTGCAAATAGCCGCGAGTTGGCTACAGAATTGACTTCTTATGACACAAAAATGTTAGGAGTATTTGAATATTTAGGCTTGCCTACCGACAATATTTTAGTAAAGGTAGATGAACGTCGTAAAGTATTTAAAAATATAGAAGATGTTTTAGAATTATTATCCTCTGACACTTTAGCAAATTCAATTTATATTTCTAAGTTCTTATCTGCTGTAAGCGCTGGTTTGTTTGATGCTGCATTAAATTATCTTTGGGACGAAACTGTAAGTCAATTACGTTTTCGGGTTTCGCAATATGATATTCAATATTTCTATGATTTAGCTGTTACATCAGATAAAAGAAATAAACTTTCCACCGAAGAAGATTTAGTTAAAATTGATGATAGTGAACTTATTCAAGGTGCGAAAGAAATTGGTTTGATTTCAGATATTGGCTATCGACTTCTTGACAATATAAAGTTTATGCGCAATTGGGCTAGTGCTGCTCATCCTAATCAAAATGAATTAACAGGACTACAACTAATTGAATGGTTAGAAACATGTATTCGAGAAGTTATATCACTTCCATTATCAAATTTAACCATTCAAATCGGAAAACTGTTGCGCAATATTAAGGCAAATATTTTGGACGAAGCCGAAGCTCAAACAATAAGTAACTTCTTTTGTGAATTAACTTCTGAAAAAGCTAATTCTCTTTGTAATGGGTTCTTTGGAATTTATTGTAGACCTGATACAACAAGTGATACTAAAAGAAATATAAAACTTCTATTACCAGAATTATGGGATTTGGTAGATGAAGATATAAAATGGAATTGTGGGATAAAATTTAGTAAATTCCAAATTAACAACGATCAAGCGGAAGCAAAACTTGCAAGAGAATTTCTTCAAATTGTTGATGCTGAATCATATCTCCCCGAATCAGTACGAAGTGCTGAACTAAAAATCGAATTAGAACATCTATACAATGCTCATAATGCTTCTATGAATAATTTTTATTTGGAACCGCCTTATGCTAAACAAGTCCAGCGCTTAATTGGTTCAAATGGCGTTCCTACTCAAATTAACGCTTACTATACTATGGTTATTATCGATGCATATCTTACTAATGGAAATGGAAGATGTTGGGGAGCAGAGGATATATACAATGAATTGATTGGCAATTTTACACAGGTTCAGTTCATGCTTGCAATAACTTCATTTACACATGACAAAATTGCAAGCAAATTGCAATTTCCCTTATGCTTAAATCAGTATAAATCTTTACTTACCAAAGCAGAAGATAGTGTTACTGCACCAAAGCTACTGGACTTTATTAATATGATTAAAGACTTTTCACAGCCTTTATACCGTTTAAAGGAAGATGCAAAAATCATGCAACAAGTTGAACATCTCAAAAAAATTATAAAGTAAATATAGGTATCAAAAAGGTATCACGCCCCACCTAAAAAGCCGGAAGGTCCGCTGTTTATGCGGCTTCCCGGCTCTCTGTTTACTATTCGAACTCAATCGTCCCGGGCGGCTTGCTCGTCAAATCATACATTACCCGGTTTACTCCCTTCACCTCGTTAATAATGCGGCTCATGACCGTCTGAAGCACCTCGAACGGAACCTGCGCACATTCCGCTGTCATAAAGTCGATCGTATTAACTGCGCGCAGCGCGACCGCATAATCGTAAGTGCGTTCGTCGCCCATGACGCCAACCGAACGCATGTTGGTCAGCGCGGCAAAATACTGTCCGATCTCTCTGCTTAGTCCGGCTTTGCCGATCTCCTCGCGGTAGATCGCGTCCGCATCCTGCACAATGCGCACCTTCTCGGCTGTTACCTCTCCGATGATGCGGATGCCGAGTCCCGGTCCCGGGAACGGCTGACGGAACACCAGATGCTCGGGAATACCAAGCTCAAGGCCCGCCTTTCGTACCTCATCCTTAAACAGATTCCGAAGCGGTTCAATGATCTCCTTAAAATCCACATGATCCGGCAGACCGCCGACATTATGATGCGACTTGATCACTGCCGATTCGCCGCCGAGACCGCTCTCCACCACGTCGGGATAGATCGTTCCCTGCACCAAAAATTCAACCGCGCCGATCTTCTTTGCTTCTTCCTCAAATACGCGGATAAATTCCTCGCCGATGATCTTGCGCTTCCGTTCCGGTTCCGTCACGCCCTTCAGTTTCTCATAGAAACGCTCCTGCGCATTCACACGGATAAAATTGAGCTGATAATTACCGTTGGGACCGAATACGGCTTCTACCTCATCGCCCTCGTTTTTTCTTAAAAGACCATGATCTAAAAACACGCAGGTAAGCTGCCCGCCGACCGCTTTTGAAAGCAGTACTGCCGCTACCGAAGAATCCACGCCGCCGGACAGCGCGCAGAGCACCCTGCCGCTTCCGACGCGTTCGCGAATCTGTTTAATCGTGTCCTCGACGAACGAATCCATATGCCAGTCGCCGATACAGCCACATACATCATACACAAAGTTATGCAGCATCTTTTTGCCTTCCTGTGTATGAAGTACCTCGGGATGGAACTGGATCGCATACAGCTTGTCTTCCACACGCTGCGCCGCCGCCACGGGGCAGTCCGCGGTCGTTGCCACAATCTGAAAGCCCGGCGCTGCCTGGGAAATATAATCGGAATGACTCATCCAGCAGATCGTATCCTCCGACACGTCTGCAAACAGAGGGGATGACGTATCGACATGCACTTTTGTTTTACCGTATTCACGCACGGCCGCACGTTCGACTTTTCCTCCGAGAAGAAACTGCATCATCTGCGCCCCGTAGCATAAACCAAGCACCGGGATTCCTATTGAAAACAATTCTTTACTGTATGACGGCGCTCCTTCGGCATAACAGCTGTCCGGTCCGCCCGTTAAGATGATTCCCTTCGGCTTCATCGCTCTGATCTTATCCAAGTCGGTCTTGTAAGAATAGATTTCACAGTACACATTACATTCCCTGACACGCCGTGCCACAAGCTGATTGTACTGCCCGCCGAAGTCGATCACGATCACAGTTTCTCTTTCCATGCTTCTCCGTTCTCCCTTCATCCTCACTGTCGTATGTTCTGTTACGCCCTATTATACGTTAGCCCCAAAACACTTGTCAAAGCCTATTTTAGTTGTTTCCGGCGCTCTCACTCCTCGCCCTTCTTTTTCCTCCTTGGCAGCATATCCCTCCACGCTGCCGGATGGAACAGCAGAAGCAGCGGGAACAATTCGAGCCTTCCCGCCAGCATATCAAACATCAGCACCCATTTTGTAAGCGGGGAGAAAAAGCCAAAGTTCTGCGTCGGTCCGACCAGCTCCAGTCCGGGACCGATGTTGTTGATCGTCGCTGCAACCGCGGTAAAATTCGTCAGCATGTCCCTGCCCTCAAAAGACACGATCAGCATGGACAGTGCAAACAGGAGCACGAACGTGATGAAATACACATTCGTTGCGCGCACGACTTCATGCTCTACGGGTTTTCCCTCAAATTTGATCTTGCGGATGCTTTTCGGATGAATATAAGAATGAATTTCCTTCGTCACAGTCTTAAAAAGAATCACGAAGCGGGACACCTTAATGCCGCCGCCGGTACTGCCCGCACACGCCCCGACAAACATCAAAAGCACAAGCACGGTCTTACACGTCTGCGACCACATATCAAAATCAACCGTCGAAAATCCGGTCGTCGTGATGATCGACGCCACCTGGAAGGACGCATGCCTGAGCGATGCAAATACATGCCCGGTCGTCTGCACGAGACTCGCAAAAATAAGCCCGACCGATGCTAAGATGATCAGAAAATAATATCGCACTTCCTCCATACAGAGTGCTTTTTTCAAGCGCCCGAACAGTATTAAATAATAGGCGTTAAAATTTACGCCGAATAAGATCATAAAAATCGTGATAATCCACTGATTATACGCGGAGTAACCCGTGATACTGTCATTTTTGATACCGAATCCGCCCGTTCCTGCCGTGCCGAAACTCGTCGTGACCGCGTCAAACAACGGCATTCTGCCCACAAGCAGGAGCACAATCTCCACGATTGTGAGTGCAAAGTAGATCAGATATAAAATACGCGCCGTGTAGCGAACCTTCGGCACCAGTTTTCCGACCGAAGGTCCCGGGCTTTCCGCACGCATCAGATTCATATTTGAACCGCCGCTCATCGGGACGACAGCGAGCAGAAAAACGAGAACGCCCATACCGCCGATCCAGTGTGTAAAACTGCGCCAAAACAACGACGTATAAGACAGCGCCTCCACGTCGCTCAAAATGCTTGCCCCGGTTGTCGTAAATCCGGAAATCGTCTCAAAAAGTGCATCCGTAAAATTCGGGATCTCGCCCGTCAGCCAAAACGGGATACACCCGCACAGACTCATGACGATCCAGCTTAACGCCGTCGCCACGCAGCCTTCTTTCAGATAAAAAACCGCATTCAGCGGCTTTTTTCTTGTAGCAAGCAGACCGGCCAGCAGGCTGACGCCCGCCACAGCCAAATAGCAAAGCCCTTCTTTTTCCCCGTAAAAAAGGGATACAGCGCATGGCAGCAGCATGAGGACCGCTTCTATTTTCAAAACACTTCCAAGAATATACCGAATGATTGAACCGTTCATGTTACCCTTCTCCTCCTATTTGAGAATATCCCGGATACCATGAAAACCGGTGTGTGTCGTTACGATCATGACCGTGTCGCCCGCCTTGATACAGTCGTGTCCACCCGGAATGATGATCGAACCGTTGCGGTTGATAAAAGAGATCAAAAGATTCTTTTTTAGCGAAAGCTCCATGAGCGGAATATCCGTCACTTCCGATGCTTTTTCCACCCGGAATTCGATCGCTTCCACGCGATGGTCGAACATATGGTACAGCGTCTCGATATTGCTGTTCATCGAGTCTTTCTTTGCACGGACATAGGCAATGATCGCCTCCGACGTGATATATCTCGGATAGATCACGCTTCCTAAATCAAGTCTGCTGATCACGTCCTTAAACTGAATACGGTTGATCTTCGTAATGACCTTCGCGTCGGAGACCTGCCTTGCATGCAGCGTCAGCATGATATTTTCCTCGTCGATACCGGTCAGCGGCACAAACGACTGGACCGTATGAATCCCTTCCTCACGCAGCAGCTCTTCGTCCGTGCCGTCGCCGTTGATAATGACTGCCTTCGGAAGAAGCACGCTTAATTCCTCACAGCGCTCCTGACTCCGCTCGATGATCTTTACGGATATTCCCATATGAACAAGCTGCTGAGCAAGATAATATGCCGCCTTGCCGCCGCCGATGATCATCGTATCTTTGACCTGCTTTGTTTTCACGCCGATTCCGAGCAGAAAGGATTTCACGTCTTTTCTTGATGCGACAACAGATATGACGTCCCCGTGATAGAGCTTTGTGTTGCCCGACGGTATATAGACATCGCCGTCGCGTTCCACCGCGCAGATCAGTGCTTTGGACACAATATTTTTCCCGAGGGAAGCGATCGTGACACCGTCAAGCACGTTTCCGTCGGGAATCTTAAATTTGATCAATTCCGCCTGTCCGTGCGCGAATGAATTCACTTCCAGCGCAGTCGGCAGATAAAGAATACGCGCTGCCTCTTTCGCCGCCTCGAGCTCGGGATTAATGATCATGGCAAGCCCCAGTTTTTCTCTGAGATAGCCTACTTCTTTACTATAATCCGGCGTGCGGACTCTCGCGATGGCGGCGCAGTCGCCGACACGCTTTGCCACCGTACAGCAGAGCAGATTCAGTTCATCCGAATCCGTCACGGCAATGATGAGATCGCTCTCCTCAATTCCTGCCTCCATCTGTGTGCTGTAGCTTGCGCCGTTTCCGACGATCCCCATGACATCATAGAGATTTGTGATCTCCTGTATTTTTACGGCACTCTTATCAATGACAGTGATATCATGCCCCTCCCTGCCAAGCTGTTCGATCAGTGTCGTGCCGACCTTGCCGCAGCCAACGATAATGATGCGCAGTCCATCTGTATCTTTTGAAATATGCATCGTAATCTTCACTCCTTTTTCGTGCGCAATATCCTCCCTATACTATACTCTTATTTTTCCGAAATTGCAGTAACTTTTTTCTCCTTGAGATATTTATCCTTTGTAGCCAGTCCTCCCCGGATATGCCTCTCTAATTTGTTGACGTCGAGCACCTTCCTGACTTCGGATGCAAGCTGCGGATGCACTTGCGGCAGACGTTCTGTTAGGTCCTTATGTACCGTCGATTTCGAAATGCCGAACTGCTTTGCAGCCTGCCTGACAGTCGCATTCGTATCAATGATATAGCCCGCAATCTCCATCGCACGCTCCTCAATATAATCCTTCAAGCAAGAAGCCCCCCTGCAATACTTTTTTACAGTGTATGAGAGGTTTGAACGAGTTATGCGCCCGGAATGAGGGTTCTGACCGGATTTACCCAAAGCGCCGGATCTCTACAGCCACAGAGCCTCGCTTAAAGCTTTCTGCGCCCTGACTTCTTCGATACATACCATTTTTACCAGCATCCATGCCCGCTCGTCATCCGTCATTTCTTTCATATGCTCCGCCCCCGGAATGCCGCTCAGGTTCTGAAGGATCTGTTCAAGACACTCCGACCGGTATCTGGCAGCCTCCATCGTTTCCAGCCATGCCCTCCTCTTTTTTTCGAGCATATCCGACAGCTTCGCCTTCGTTGTCGCGCCGTCCAAAACCGATTTGATTTCTTCTAAGGAAAAGCCCAGAGACTTAAGCTCCAGAAGCGCATTGAGCTGCTGCACCTGCGCGGCGCTGTAATACCGGTATCCGTTTTGGGGGTCCACCTTCACCGGTTTCAGGATCCCTTTTTTCTCATATAAACGTATGGCTTTTCTGGATACGCCAAAAAAATCCGCGATCTCCCCGATCAGCATTAATTGATCTTTCATAGCTGCCTCCTCCATCCAAAAACAGGATCATTCCTTATGCTTCAAACGATTCTTCAAGCGCCTCGTTTACCTTTTTTGCACAGACCGCATGAACTTTGATGTTGGACATGCAGGTAATGAGCATGAGCGGCCCCGACAAAACAGCTCCCCTCATCTGCAGACAATACACCAGCTCAGAAAACGTCATCGTCCCGCCGGATATCATCGTAAACCCCGTAAACAAAACGGCAAGATAGCCGCCGATCCCGAACAGGCGTGAAACAGCATCTCCCAGCCCGCGGCGCAGATGCATTTTCATGTTGGTTCTCAGCAGCCTGCGGCTTTCCTGTTCACATTTTCTCAGCATCATATCTCCCGCGTCATAGACCGCAATGGCCTCTGCCTCCGTGACCAAAGGTTCTATGTACGTGGTGATATGCGTCATGGCGCTGCGGCTCTCCTCCTTTAACAGGGGAAGCCTCCTTAAGACCATGCCATGACTGACCAGCAAATATGGCAGTATGAAAGCCAATGTCACGAAAAACAAGACCGGACTGCACCGTAACATCAAAGCAGACGACAGCACCGTATTGAGCAATGCCGTCACCCAATGAGGAATGTTCAACGGACCGTTCATCATGGTGATCACCGCCTGTATATCGTTATTGCGCATGGTCAGCCATTCCCCGCTATATCTGCCCTGTACCGTCCGGTAGGGCAGAGACAAAATTTTATTCGTCATATCTGTTTGAAGACGGGCCTCTGTCTTAGCAGAAAAGGCCGCATACACGCTCCATACGGTTCCATTATATAAAAAGAGCATGGCGCACAGCAATCCCCACCCCGCGCATATCGCCGCAAGCCTGCCCGCACTCCCTGTTTCCAGACAGGAAAATACCGATCTAAGCAGCGATGCCTGCATATAGGTCCAGACGACGTCAAACGGAGACCTCAGCAGCAGGAGTGTCATATATCGGCGCCCGACCTTCAAACGTCTGATCAGCTTCAAAAACTCATGCACGTGTAAGCCGCCCCCCTTCCATGTGGTAGAGGGTATACATATCTCCCAGTGTCTCCGGATGGTGCGTTACATGAACCACCGTTTTACCGGCTGTCAGCTTATGAAGCGCGCGTAAGACCGATTGCCCGGTTTCCTGATCCAGCGCGGAAACCGGTTCGTCCAACAGGATGACCGGGGCATCCTTGCAGATTGCCCTCGCAATCTGTATCCGCTGTGCCTGACCGCCGGACACCTGATTTCCGCGCTCTCCCACACAGGTGTCCAAACCGTCCGGAAGAGAAGCGATCCACCCGGCAATACTGGCGCCCTCGCATGCTTCCCACAATTGCTTCTCGGAAATCGTATGACCGCACGAAATATTGTCCCTGACGGATAGTGGAAAAAGGCTGTTTTGCTGCATGACCAACGCTACCTGTTCCCTGATTCTCCGGGGCTCTTTCTTTCCGGCTATCAAAACCGTTCCACCGTCCGCTTCATAAAGTCCCGCAAGGAGCTTCAGCAGAGTGCTCTTGCCGCATCCGCTGTCTCCCAATATGCCCACATGTTCCCCCTGTCTGACTTTCAAAGACAGATCCTCCAATATTTTATTTTGCTCATATGAAAATGAAATATGACTCAGCTCGATCGCATATCGGCACATACATCCTCCCCCTGCCTTTCCAACACAAGTCTGCCCGCCAGACGGTCGACGGACGCCTCAAACTTCCTAAAACCGGCATAGATATTTGGCATGTTCTGCAAAAATCCCGAAACATTCCCCGAAAGATTGATAAAAATATAGAAGGTCCCTACGCTGATCTCCCCCCTCGCCGTCATCGTCCCCCCAAATCCAAGCAGCAGCAACAGCGGAACAAAAGAAAGCAGCCCTGACAGAGACATGAGTCTGGCGGAAATTTTTTCTTTCCTGATATTCGCATCCCTCCAATTTCTGATGCGCTCCTCCATGCTGTCCCGTATCAGCCCGAAAGCGTCATATACCCATATCACCGGAAACAATTCAAGAATCATATCTGCCAATCCGTTTATCTGCCTTTGGTATCCCTGACAGCGGTCCGTATATCCTTTGATCGTTTTTCCGCTAAAAAAGCAATAGGCTATGAGCGGAAAAACGGGAACGGTCGAGAGCAGCGTCAATTTCCAATTTCGATGAAGCAGGAACAGGAACGTAACTGCAAATGTGACGAATTGCTTTAGAAAAGAAAAAAGATTTTCCCGGAAATAATTCGAAATATCCGAAAGCTCATTTTGCATGGCAGACTGCTCCTCCCCCGCCCTCAGCCCGGACAGCAGACGAACATCGCTCCGCACATAATACCTGACATATCCCATCCTCAGATCATGGGCAAAGCTTTCGCAGACAAAGGCCGCCATGCAGTACGATGCAAATTCGGCAAAGGCAAGTATCAGAACGATCCCGATCCCCCCTGCCAGAAAACCGGCAGCCCCGCTCCGGTCCGAAAAGGCGCTGAAGTCCGCAAGCCGGTCTAAAAGCTCCATCAGAAATCTGTTCCAAATCAAACTCAGAAATACCGATGCAACCGTGAGAAAAACAGCCACGCCAAACAAAGGCTTATGCTGCCTGATCAGTTTTTTTATCACGCCCATAATATTCTTCCCCTCTCCTTTTAAGCGGAGTATAAACCATGCCCCCAGGGCAAGGTCAAGGAGGTCTGATTGTATTTTTGTTGTGAATTTATTGTCTTTTCCGATATAATATATGGTTGAAGCATACGCCTTGACCTGCCGCCTTAAAGCGCACTTTTCAAGCTATTCGGGAGATAATAAGCAATGAATAAACTATTGATGATCGATGACGACAGGGAGCTTCTGAACATGCTCCAAAGCTATTTTACAATGAAATCTTATGAGGTGATGGCTGCCGAAAACGGAGCGGACGCTCTGGAAATGCTGAAGCGAAACCCCGATCTCATTCTGCTCGACGTCAACATGCCGCAGATGGACGGGCTCACGCTGTGCCGGCTGATCCGGGATAAGGTATCATGCCCGATTCTGTTTCTGACCGCAAGAGTGGAGGAAGGCGACCGCGTGAACGGACTGCTTTCCGGAGGCGACGATTATATCTTAAAACCGTTCAGCTTAAAGGAACTGGACGCAAGAATCACTGCTCACCTAAAAAGAGAACAGCGGCGCGGCATTGCCGCAGACTGCTCTTTTCAAGGCGGGCTTGTCATTGATTACGCAGCAAAGACCGTACAGGCAGACGGCAGGGAATTAGCCCTGACGAGAACGGAATATCTGATCATTGAATTTCTGTCGATGAATCCGGGGATCGTGTTTGATAAAGAACGGATCTATGAGAAGATCTGCGGCTTTGACGCGGAGGGCGACAGCCGCACCGTCACCGAGCTTGTCCGCAGGATCCGAAAGAAACTTTCGCTCGTTACGGACAGCGAATACATTGAAACCGTATGGGGGATGGGATACCGATGGGTAAAAAAATAAGAAATCTTTCGATCAGAAAAACGATTCTTCTGTATATGGCGACTGCCCTGATCATCAGCTTCTTTCTTTCCGCGGAGATTGCCATTCTTGCAGGGCATATGCAGACAGCCGTCTGGCGCAAATATTGGGATGAGAACGAATTGTTAGAGCTCTTGGAGCATTACGGAACCCAATATGTAATAAACGGGTTGAGACCGTCCGCTTACAAAATGACGCCTTCGGACCGCTTTATCTCCGAACTCTGCGACTTTTTGCAGACCTATGCCGTGCTTGTTTTGTCCATGACCGGAAGCTGCGCCGCAGTATTTCTCTTTTATAAAAACAAATTGAAACACCCGATCGCGGAGCTTGCGCTCGCGTCCAAAACCATCTCGGAAAACAATCTGGATTTTCATGTCACTTATGAGAATCAGGATGAAATGGGAACGCTGTGCAGGGAATTTGAACATATGCGCGCGCAGCTTGCCGAGAATAACCTTGCCCTTTGGAAAACCATTGAAGAGGAACGCGCGCTCCGCGCGGCGATCTCCCACGATATCCGCTCCCCGCTTTCTGTATTAAAAGGGTATCACGAAATGCTGACCGATTATCTTCCAGCTGAAAATATTGATAAGGATCACGCCATGAAAATGCTGGCGGAATGCGGAAAACAGCTAGACCGTATGGATGTGTTTGTGGATACCATGCGAAAAATGAACAGTCTTGAAAGCCGCGCACTAAAGCCGGATGAGATCACGGCAGACATGCTTGCTTCGGAGATCGGCTCAGAGTCGGTGATTCTGCAAAAGGACTCAGGCAGACAGATCCTCCTGCATACTGTACTGGTACAAGGGGTGTTCTGCGGCGATAAAGAACTCATTTTGGAAGTTGTCGAAAATTTGTTGTCTAACGCGCTGCGCTATGCCAGAAACGAGGTAACAGTCACACTCAGCGTAACACATTCCGAATGCCGCATCTCCATAGCGGACGACGGCTCCGGTTTCCCCAAAAGCATGGAAAACCTGACGGAAGCTTTTTACAGCCAAAACGCAAAAGACAGCTTGAAGCATGCCGGAATGGGGATGTATATCAGCCGGCTCTACTGCGAAAAACACGGCGGCGCCTTATTATTAGAAAACGCAGCGCAGGGCGGCGCTTCCGTTACTGCCGTATTTCGGCGGATTTCATAATCTATCGGCTTGCCCCTTCCGCATTATTATTTTTCTTGTAAATTTTTTATCCGTTGCTTTTCTATTGTGATTTCCCCCATATGCTGATCTTATGAACAGACGGCAGGGGCATTCCGCCCTCTGTCCTGTCATCAGTAAGCAATTGCTTATTGTCATCGGCATAAGGAGGTATCAACACATGTTACCAATTGCAAAACGGGCAATCAAAAATTACCTAAAGCACCCTCTGTTCTGGATCGGTTTCGCGATCGTCATTTTGGGTGTTTATCAACAACTTTCCCCCTGTCTTACGATCCGTTATCTATCACCGGAGGACCAAATCCAAAACAACTACCCGCAGACCGTCCACTCCGCCGAGCTTTACGAGGGTTATATCCCAACGCCGGAAAGCGAGCGGCGGGGGCTTTGGGAACAATCTATGCGGGAATCCCTGATTTCGGATTATAAAATGAGCGCTGCGGAAGCAGACACCGCGGTCAACAGCGTGAAAAAACTGAATATCGCCGACGCCTGCGTCTATTTTGAGGACCATTACAATTACTTTGGCGCAGATTATTTCTATGATATGACGGCGTATCAAAAAGGCACAAACGACGAGCTCAACGCCTATCTTACCGAAATGCTTGAGGATCATCCGTTTTCTTATTATTTTTCCAGAAGATTTGCGGATTTTGCGGGCTTGTTCATGGGATTTTTTGCAACGATCCTGCTTTCGGTGCTCTTTCTTCAGGATACGAGAAAGCATACCTATGAACTGCTCCATACCAAGCCAGTCCGCGCAGGAAATTATGTGCTTGGAAAAGTGCTCGGCGGTTTTGGGGTCTGCCTGATCACGCTCGGTATCCTGTGTCTCGTGTTCTGGATACTCTGCCTGGCGGGTACAAAGGGCAACGGATTTGAAATACGACTCCTTGATTTCATAGTGGCAGCCTTTCTGTATATTTTACCGAACATGCTCGCGATCATATGCATTTACGCACTGATCTCCCTATTGTTCAAGAACCCGCTCCCCGCGGCGCCGATCCTGTTTCTCCTCATCGTGTATTCCAATATGGGTTCGCGAAACGCGGAAGGACGCTTCGGCTATTACGGACGGGCAATGGCGATCATGGTGCGCTTCCCCGGTACGTTTTTCGATACGGCTCAGCCGCCGATGGTTCTGTTCAATCAGACGTTCCTGATCGCGGCATCCGCGTGCATCCTCCTGCTTTGCGCCGCGCTGTGGAAACGCCGGCGGATATAAAAGGATTCCGGATAACGTCTGCCCAAAGCATTCCAACCTTGAAAGGAGTTTTCATCAATCCATGAATATAAAGAAAGAACACAAAATTATTCTGCCGCTCTACAAGATCGCTTACGCCATATTTTTCATCGTGATCTTATGCCTGATTCGCGGTGTGAGTATCAGTTATGAAGTAGGAATCGCCACAGAACCCATGCTCGCCATGCTCGCAGCGGCGTTCTGTTCGGACACTTACACACAGGAAATCACAAGCGGACGTTCGGAAGTGCTGCGGCTCTTTCCAGTCAAAAACAGAACCTGTTTTGTCATAAAACGCATGATCCTACAGGGATTGTTTCTCCTTATGCTTGGCGCCGCAGGCTACGGATTGTTTTTTCTATTTCAAAAGCCGCTGCTTTTCAGCGTCATGCAGCCGGGAGCCATCGGCGAAGCCGCGCAGTTTTTCTTATTTCTGACTGCCGCCGCGGTAACGATCGCTTTTTGGGGAACCCTGTCGAACACGTTTGCCTGCCTGTTCCGCAATCCGTGGGCGGGCATCGGCGTAAGCCTCATCCTATGGCTTCTCACCAATTCCGGCTCCGCAAACCGGCTGCTCGGTTCATGGAATTTATTTTCCTATTCCTTCCGTGATATCAACGGCGGACGCGATCTTAGCTGGCTGTGCGGAAAGGCAGTCTGCACCGTGCTCTGCCTTGCAATGACGGCGGCTCTTCCGCGCCTGCTGAAAAAGAGATAGGCATGATCAGGCATGTTACGCAAATATCATAACTGATGCTTCATTCTCATGATTGAAATCCTGAGCAAAGTCAGGCAAATGCGGCGTCAGAAAAAGCATCCCTCCACAAATGCGCAGATATCTCAAAAAACAGCCTGTCAGAAACACGCAGATACAAAACCAGAAAAAATCAAGAAAAGGAGAAATGATATCCTATGAGTATTCAGATCAATGACCTGACCGTCACATTTAAGAACCATGTTACAGCGATCGACCATGCAAGCCTCGAAATCCCGACCGGCATTTTCGGACTGCTCGGTGAAAACGGCGCCGGAAAGACAACGCTGATGCGAGTGCTGACGACCACGCTTACGCCCGACTCCGGCACCGTCTCACTGGACGGCATGTTTTACCACGAAAAAAATTACACCTCCATCCAAAAACGGATCGGCTATCTTCCGCAGGAAATCGACCTGTATCCGAATCTCACCGTTCAGGAATGCTTAGAGTATATGGGCGACCTTGCCGGTGTCCCCAAAAAACTCTGCAAAGACCGCATCTCTGATTATTTGGAAAAAACAAATTTAACAGGCCACCGCAAAAAGAAAATGCGTCAGCTCTCAGGCGGCATGAAACGGAGGGTCGGACTGATTCAGGCGCTCTTAAACGACCCTGCCTTTCTGATCATCGACGAACCCACAACCGGTTTAGACCCGGAGGAACGCATCCGCATCCGCAATCTGCTCGTCGATTTTTCTGCAGACCGCACCGTTCTTTTTTCCACCCATGTCGTGGAAGACCTGTCGGCAACCTGCAATCAGCTCGCGGTCATGAAAAAGGGACGTTTTCTTTATGCAGGCAGCGTACAGGAACTGCTTGATCAGGCAAGAGGCTGCGTCTGGGACTGCGTGACGAATGACGCCATGAAAGCGCGGGAGCTGGAAGTACGGTATCATGTCTCTTCCAAACAATATGTACAAAACGGCATCCAGCTCAGAATTTTGAACCGGACAAAGCCGGACACGGACTGTTTTCCCCAGACAGCGACGCTGGAGGATGCGTATCTTTATCTGACAAGCGGATCATGATTTCCCACCGACCATATTTCCATCAAAATCGAGTATCGTCGCGCGCCCCATGCGCCGCTTAAGCGGCATATTTCCATGCGCATAAAAAACGGCAGGAGAACCTTTACGAGGTTCGTCCTGCCATCTACTACTCTCCCGCCGAAATTTGATACAGCGAATAGAAATACTGCTGCCTTTCCATCAGCTCGTCGAAAGTTCCACTTTCCGTTATATTTCCGCTGCGCAAAACCATGATATGATCAAACTGTTTCAATACATTTTTCTCCAGTCGGTGTGTTATCACAATTTTCGTCATCCCCTCCAAAGACAATATCTGATTTAATATGTTATTGGAGGTCTCGGCATCCAACGCAGCTGTCGCCTCGTCCATGATCAGAACCGACGTATCTTTCAGCAGGCTTCTGGCAATGGAAATCCGCTGTCGCTCACCGCCGGACAGATTCGCTCCGCCTTCCCCGCATAAATACTTATATCCCCTCTCATGAACCAGCTTATCCAATCCCGCTTTATGAACCGCATCTTCAAAACGTTCTTTTTCGCATGCATGAAACATCGTGATATTTTCCTGCACGGAACTGTTAAAAATAAAGACATTTTGCTGGACCACAGAGACCATGCGGTACAACGCGCTGCCGCTTAACTGCTTTAGATTCACATCATCAAAATAGATTTCTCCCTGATAATCCTCATACCCTTTTAGAAGCAGATTCATCAGCGTGGATTTCCCGCTTCCGCTTTCTCCGACAATCGCGTATGTCTTCCCTTTTTCAAATGTATACCGGATATTTTTTAACACCCGGCTTCCCTCTTCATAAGAAAATGACACATCGTTAAGGGTAATCGCCCTTTCCAACCTGCTGATTTCACATGTCCCTTCGTCTTTTTCTTTCCCGGCAAAGAAATCGCTCTGCTTACGGATAAGCGCTTTCGCCGCCTTTCTGTCTGCATACAGAGAAGGCAACGCTTGTATCGGCTCCATGATATTATTCATCAGCTGAACAAAAGCGATCACAACGCCCACCGTGATCATCCCTTTGATTGACAACAGCGCGCCGACAGCAAAAACAACGATCTGCATGACAGAACCAATCTCCGTAGAAATGATCGTGATTGTCCCTTTCGTATTTTTACTCTTCTCTTTCAACAATTCCAGCTCATTATTCTCTTTTTCAAACAATGCGACAGCCTGTTTTTCCGCCTGAAAACTTTTAATGACCGAAAAACCGCCCAGCAGATCTTTGATCATCCCGACATAGTTCTCATTTTTATCACTGATATTTTTTTCTGCCCTCGCCATTTTTTCACCAAATAAAATTGACAGAATAATTGGCAATACACATACCGCAATTGAAACGAGCGACATGACCCAGTTGTACCACAGCATCAGTGCAATTGCGCCCAAGAAAGAAACGCACATCGAAATGATCTGGAAAAACACATGCAGATAATGCTCTTCAATATAAGCGGCATCGTTCGTCAGCACGGACAAATAAGAACCCGTATTCTCACTCAGAAACGTCGTGATCCCTTTCTTGGTAATTTCCTCAAATGCCCTGCTTTTATACTGTGACATCGCAATCCTCACGAACGCGCAGCGAATCCTTTTTAACAGCATTTGCAATAAAAATAATACAAGAAACAATCCTGTCATGACAATGATTGCATATATGATCCGTTCCATTTGACCCTGATTAGCTGCATCTAACACTACCTGCAGTAAATAGGCATAAACCAATGTCAGGATCGTGACCACTGCTACTAAAAACATGCCCGCTATATACCTGAATCTGTTTTTTCGATAAAATGATGCATACAACTCTTTTTCCATTACCAGTTCCCCCTCTCTGTTTCATACAATATTCTCATACTATCATCCTTTAGAGTTATTTATGTTCGACATTTTACTACCTGCTAACGATTTATATTTTCCTCATCTATCATTGCCTTGCGCCTTTCGGTTCTAAACCGGTATTCATACACTACATAAAATAAATAGATTGTTAGAACCGAATATACCAAATGAATTCCGCGAACACATAGCACATTGATACTTACAATAATTAGCAGCGATAGTGCTATGAGTACAAATCTATATTTATAATTTGTCCTTTTGACAAACATTTGCAAAAACATCAATATAAGAACCTGACATCCATTAGCAAAATGACCACATGAAATCTCAATTTCAAAAATACTTACAGCATATGAAATATTAATAATGAACTGAGTATACTCATCCAGTAATATTTTTGTATCTAAACCGTTATCCTCATAAGCAAAAAACAAAATAGGATGTCCAATCAAGTCATTTTTGTAATATTTTATCTTTGACGCAATGTTCTTCCGAGTCAAATATAGTTTTTCAGTTTCTATTAAAGGCAGTACCAGCACATATACATATAGTTCTCTTACTTTTAGCAAGATTACAAGCACCAATGTTATTAAAGCATTACTAAGCATAAGAAAAACCGGAAATACACACTTATAAATACTTAAAAATTTTGTTTTTACCGAGTCCTTATTCAAAGGCTTGGCAATAATCACTATCTCACGATAACGCTTACTAAAATCTTCCACACTTAGTCTACGTTTCCCATATGCAGGATCTATAATATAAATATGTCCCTTTTTTACCCCTAAATAAACAACAAAATGATTTCCCCTGAAAAATGCAATACACGGAAATTCAACTTTCAACAGTTCTTTTGGTTTCATCTTAAGACATCCTGCTAAATAACCATGTTTTCTTGCAATCTCTATAAGTTCTTTCGCAGTATACTCATCTTGTAAATTTTTCCTGCTTTGAGTTTCATTATCAAGAAATATGTCCCCATAATACAAAAAAAGCATCTGTAACGCTTTCAGCCCACATTCATTCCTTTTTGTTTGCAAAATAACAGGCACCTTAGGCAATCGTCTACTCATCTTCATTCTTTGTAATGCAAATATATAAGATGTACCAGAAATGCAGCTCTCTTTCATCTGCATTTCTGGTATATTTCATACTATTTAGCAAGTCATACGCACATCAGCAACTACAACGTCTAAAGCTCTTACTTCGTTGTTTCAATATAAATTGAACCCAATTTTATACCTCCGGCAACTTCTTCCAAATCCTTGTCTTCTACAAATTCAAAATCCAAATCACTCAAATCAAGCTCTCTGCTCAACATATCCATTTCCTTTTCATTCATTGCCATGTCTCCCTTCTTATTCTGCGTATTTAGATTGCTAAATAATATTTTATTGCTCACAAAAACGTTTTACATAAGGAATAAATCTTCTAACATGGTTCTTGTTGAAAAGTATTGCGCATAGTTCACAAGATGATATCAATTTATCGGGTATTTTTATGCCTAAATCCTCAGCCGCAGATATAAAAAAATCAAAGCCATAATTTCTGAGCACATACAATATCATATTCCTTTCCAACTTTCTATAGGTATCACCTAATGTCATATCCTCTATACTTCCTATTTTGAGGTCTGTCTTTACAATGTATGGCGAACAACATGGATAAATTGTTCCGTCATTCTCAACGGAAAACGCTCCATTTTTTCTACAAAAACGCCCCCTCTTACCTACGTCGCGAATAAAACATTCATGAGCAAAATGTTTCTCTGCTTCCCCTACCGGATAAGCGGGAACATATTGAATACTAACATCTTGCAAATAAGACGTTAAATCATTGATCCATTCCGCATTTTTTGAATGCATCATCATAACAGACTGAATTGTTACCGGCATACAAAGTTTATGACACGCTTTTAATACATTCTTAATATTCGATAGCTTAATAAATTCCCCATGGAATCTGTCATAACTAATTGTTAACTCATCCAATCCATTATCTGCAAGTTCCTTTAATCTGTTAAAAGTAAATGTATAGGTATTTGCCCAAAAACAGTTCGTCACCAAAGATGTCTGCTTCAAGCAACCATGAACATACTTTACTAGCCGCAACAGCTTTGGATAATCTAAAAATACCTCTCCCCCTGAAAAACAAACCATTTTAATTACATCAATATTTTTCAAATCTTGAAGATATCGTTCTATCAATTCCACAGATAATTCATTAGTTTCGTATTTGCGTGCTGAAACACAACAAATTTTACATTGGGCTGTGCAGCGTTTATTTAGTGATATCCCTATCGTATTATAATTCATATTTTACGCACTCGTTGTCGTTCACTAGTTTCTCGTATAGAAAAGGTTCTAACACTTTTAATTGATTATTAGAAAATAACATCCGACACAATTCACATGAGGAAATAATTTCATTTGGTATCTCAAATAGTCTATTTTTCTTAATAATATCTAAAAAGTAATCAAAGCCCTTATTTCTTAATACTTTTAAAACAGGATTTTTTTGCATTCCTTCCAACGCATCGTTAACAGTATGCAATTCATTATAAATATTACCTATACATAGATCCGTATGATATACAACAGGCGAGCAACATGGCCAAACTGTACCATCAAACAAAACACTAAAAACTCCCCCCTTTCTACAAACACATCCATGCGGCTTGGTACGTCTGATATACGCATCCTCACTAATATAATCCAGCGCTCTCCCAACATTATCACATGCAATAAAATTGACAATCACATCGACCAAATCACATCCTAATTCATCCAACCAATATCCATTTTTTGATTTTTCTGCAATCGTGACTTGTATTGAAGGTTTTAATCCAACTTTTTTTGCAACACGTATCACATTTCTAATATATTCTGCCGGTACAAATTCTGCATGATATTGATCATAACTAACACCAATTGCGTATAATCCAGCTTCCTTTAATTGATACAGCTTCTGACATGACGTATATTCATCTTTGGCCCAAAAAGCATTTGTTATAACCGTTGCTTTTTTCCCTATTTTATTGCATAGTTCTACCAATATCAAAAGCATGTCATAGTATAAAAAAGCCTCTCCGCCTGTGAAATGAATTGTTGAAATCTCCTCTACCTTTTCCGCCGTTTTTAGAAAATCACTTATTACGGATAAATTCAACTGCTTGTTGCCTAAATTATTTGCAGAAAAACAGCACATTCGGCATTCTGCGTTACATTTATTTCCCAAGGCAACTGCTATCTCTGTATAGTGCATTTATCTCCTCCCATAATAATCTTTGTTTTTCTCCTTGATGGTAATACATGGGTCGTAATTACGCGGTCTCCTTTTTTCCAATATTTTATATAATACTCTTCCTCACTCAACATCAAGTCTGATATCGCCATATCTATATTAACAGAGAATCTCAAAATAATCGGCTTGTCACCACTGTTTAGAAAATATGTCACTTTCATACTTTCATATCGATAGATTTCCACCAGCAATGGTTCTTTTTTGTACACCATTTCCCTTTTTAGAAACGGTGAAAGTACTTTATCTATACGTTTCAGTAAATGATATGCTTCGTTTTTCATTCTTTCTGCGATATTGCGCTCTTGCAATTCAACATATAATATTTCCAAAACAGAACTCATCTTAATATAAAGACCTTCTAACCCATCTTTCATTATCAAATACCTAAAAGATGTAAAATAAAAATCACTTGTAGCCGTGATAATTTCTATTAAATAGTCAAACCGTTTATATTTCGTTCTTACTTCTGAATCAAACGTATAATATTGACTAAACATACCCGGATATTTTAAGATCAATGACTCAATTTCATTAAAATGAATATTATTTAGTGTAGCTTCAACCGTACTCTTATCAAAGTACAACCTATTAATCACTTTCTTTGTTTCTGGTGTGCCCGGCAGTGGCATAAATCGATGCAATTGAACATCTGTCACACCCATCATCAGTAATTTTTCGATAAAATCTATAGTCTCTCTAAAATCTAAAATCTGCTCGTCCGGAAAGCAATAAATAAAAGATAGTGTCATACCTATTGTCGCCGTATTCTTAATATATTCTATAATTTCCATGCTATGATCTAACACTAAGTTTTTATTAATTATTTTTTGCATTCGTGGAGACCCGGTTTCAATTCCCATATATATGCCAGTACAATTTGCCATTTTCATAATGTCTATAAGCTCAAAATCAAGTACATCAATTCTAGACGAACATGTCCACTCAAACATATTTTTATTTTCAATTAATTTCTCGCAAAACTCAATCATAAAATTTCTATCTGCCGTAAACATATCATGTTGTATTCCAAATTTATGTACACCATATATTTCAAAATCCTTTTTCATCTCTGCAACAATAACATCTGTTGGCTTAACCCGATAAGATCTTCCCCAAAATTCGCTCGTCGTACAAAAAGCACACGCAAACGGACATCCCCGTCCACCTTCTATACTTAAAAAATCTTCACTGTTCACTTCAAATGGTCTATAGTCATATACAATAAATTTTTCTAAATCCTTCCTCTCAATCATCTGATTACATGCATTAACAACTACTTTATTTCTGCCTTCATCTTTATACGCAATTCCCTTGATGTCATCTAAACTCTCTCCATGTAATAGTGCATCAATAAAAGGCTCAATCGTGTATTCTGATTCGCCAAGACATACTGCATCCAAAAACGAAAACGCTTCCAAACATTCCTTATATGTAACGGTTGCCTGCGGTCCACCAAAAAACACACTAATATCCCGATTCTTGCTTTTAATATACTCACCCAATTTTATAGCAACAATGAATGCATTACATATTGTATAAAATCCAACAATATCTGGCTCAAGGTTTAAGATATAATCTCCCATTATAGTTATATTTTGGGCGAGTTCTTCCGTATAAGTAATTTCACCAGCTTTATTTAGATAATCAAAGTTTATACAAGACACATCATATTCTTTTTTCAGTATGTCCCTTAATATAAATTGTCCAATATGAAAGTTATCAAATGCATTAAAATAAACGGCATTTACCAACACAATTTTTCCCATTTTTCTCATGCCTTCGTTTCTTCTTTTTATGTATCCATTTATTGCTATAATTTTCAAATTCCAACATCTATGAAACAACCCTAAAAGCAAAAGAACATTCTATATAAACAGTCAACTGTAGCTATTTCAACAACGAAATTTTTCAACCCGAACGTTCATATTCATTTAATGTCTTAAAAATCGCTAGGTTTTCAGCATGTTTTCATTTTTCCCTATGATTTTTATATATTAAGCACGCAAAAAATAACATGACGTTTTCGGAAAATTAAGAACTCTCGCTTTTCTGTTGTACTATTAAATCATAATCCTAACAAGCTTTGTCATACCCATACATATACACTAGAAGATACCTTTCGTTGAGTCACGTCCAAACAAGTCGCTTTTCACAAGCAACTGATAAAAAACGGCAGGAGAACCTCTATGAGATTCATCCTGCCGTTTTACTCATTTTTCGCCTTCCAGTTATGCCGCTTATGGCGGTACAAGCAATAAATACGAAGTTTTCACACTTGCCTGCGCAAATAAAAAATTGAAACCCAATACACAGCCACCTGCAGACCTAATGCATATTCGGTATCATGCACACAAGTTCTCCAACCTCTGTATAGACCAAATAGGTGTCGACCGTATTTTCCGGCATATCTTCAAACGCCGGATCGGGGTTCGGCACGATCGTCATTATATACCCGTCTCCTGCCACGGTCCTTCCCAGATGACGTATCGGATGATTCGTTTCATCCATTTGCGTATATGCCTCTTCCGTAAGCCCCCACTCAGTAACATTCCCTGTCTCCCTGTCGATCCGCAGCACAGGCAGAATGTCATAATAAATCGCCTCCGGGGTCAGGAGCGCCGACCATATCCAGTCTGGGACAACAAGCTCCTGATATGCTTCCCCTGTCAGAACCGGATAAAACCGGAACGGTTGCATACAGTCGTCACGAACGGATGCATGGTAAATCATAAATCCTTTTTCTTTTTTCTCAGAATCCTCATGCCATGTCATCAGAAGAACCTCCTGTGCGTCCGCATCATAACATACATCTAATGTGACGTCATCGCCGTATTCATTCTCAGCGTTGTGCATTTCTTCCGCGTCGATCGACAGATTCCTGATCATCAACTCTTTTCCGACATACACATCATACCGCTGTCCCCCGCCTTCGTCCGCGCTTTCCGCGAACATCGTATCATCACTCTTGGAGCTGTACTGCGGATGAAAATAGGGAACCTCCGAACCTTCCTCCCTCTCGTGCGCATAGATCTCCTGATGATACACCAGTCCTGCCTCCGGATCGACATACAAATATCCCCCGTCTCCGTCACGGAATTTTAGAACCGCCTCGTTCTGTTCGATCTGTTCCCATTCTCCGGACGACAAATCGTTGATGACCCGATTACCTCCCTGTCCCGCGCCTTCTACAGGAGGCTCCGATTCGCCCCCTTCGGGTGTCTCTGTCGACTGTCCCGGTATCTCCCCGCCCGCTTCTGCGGTTGGTTCCACAGATTCTTCATCAGACTGTTCCGGTTTTCCCGTCTCTGCGCCTTCGCCCGCCGTATTTCCATTTTCTTTTGTTTCGCTGCTGCTATCATCCGGAGCTACAGCCGCAGGCGTCTGCATATTTGCGGTTGATTCCGGTTCTTTTTTGCCGCAGGCAGTCAGAAAGAGCACCGCAAGCAAAAAAACGCCATACTTCCAATATAATCTTTTCATAAATACCTTCTCCTTCACTGATAGTTGACATTGTAATATTTGTAATCACTTCCCAGCGTCATCGCCGCATCCCGCCGGTCTCTCGTATGGGCGCTATAGCGATAACTCACTCCGTCAAAAGCCGTAACCATCATAATATGACCGGAATTTGCCGCTAAATAACCTACTTTGATCACTCCCGACGGTGCCATGCCAATGCGCCCTTTAGAAAGCATATAATTTATCAGTGCATTAACACTTGTCCATGTATTTTTTCCATTATTATACGCCCAATTATCATCCGTAGCGAACCCTGCGTGCTTTAATGCCTGTGATACATAATCAGCACAATCATTATGACCGTAATCTATCGGATAGGCAGATGTATTCCACTTTGAGCGGTCCCTGATTGCATTACATGCCCCGCCGCAATAATCACATACTGTCGGATTGGATGAATATCCAATCATATAAAACACGGCATTCGCCTCGCTGCTCGCTCTCGCGGCATTCGCCTCCGCCAACATGATGTCATTGTTACAAGCCAAAGCAGTTTCTTCCATTTCTTCTGTCATGCATGATGTGCCAACTGATT
Source organism: Lachnospiraceae bacterium (assembly GCA_003979345.1). Lineage (GTDB taxonomy): Bacteria > Bacillota > Clostridia > Lachnospirales > Lachnospiraceae > DLAJ01. Next base: position 38,553 of record RYVZ01000020.1, on the reverse strand, counting down.
TCAATTCATCTCTTGTACCAAGGGAAAATTCTTCAAAAGGAGCATATTCATCCCCTGCATCCTAAACAACTCTACATAATCATACTCATTGACAACTGCTTTCATATAAATCGGAATCATCTGCTGTTTTCCTATATAAGCGTCTAATTTCTCATACTCCTCATCAAGATAATTGAAAACAGCTGACGCGTACGGCTGTAGTCCCGCACTTATATCGTCCGCTGATCTGCTAATGCACGAAAACGTTCCTGCCCCTTCTAAATCAATTCCTGCTGCATCAGCCAGTCCCTGAAAATAATCCATTTCTTCTACCGCTGTATAGCGGAGCGTCGCTGATAATTGCACCTTGTAGTAATATTCAGTCCGTCCTTGGGCAGTATGAACGCCGCATAACGTTAACAAGGCATCATCGATCATATAATATTCAGAAAATTTATCTGTTACCGCATATTCAATCTCGCTCTCAACTTCTGCTGTCCGGATTTCAGCATTATCTTCATTTAGCTGTTGTGCAAGACCGGTTTGTACCGTACCCAGCAGCATACTTGCAGACAACAATGCCATGATTATTACTTTTGCACTCTTCTTCATATGATTTGTCCCTCCTCTCGAATCATAAAGTATATGTTTAGAAGTTATCATCACCCTGCCCCGTCATTATAATGACTGGCTTTTATCTTTTGAATGCCTCTTTATAGAACCCTTTCATTTGTTCTATAATACTATATTCTACAAATAATGTGCATAAGATACCATGACGTTTTCGGGAAACCGTAAACTCTTGCTTCCCCGTTGAGCCGCACCCAAACGATACGTTGTTTTACAAACAGGCAGAATCCTCTTATACTGTAACTGACACAGGCAGTCATCAATGCCATATAGCCAAAAACAGTAATGGAGGGCACCTTAATGAATGCACTGGGCAATCAGATTTCTTTTTTCAGACAAAATCAAAACATGACGCAGGAAGAACTTGCGGACAGACTGGGCATCACGGCACAGGCGGTCTCCAAATGGGAGCGCGGCTTAAGCCTGCCGGATGCAACCTTTTTACAGTCGCTCTGCCGGATTCTTCATTGCAGTGCAGATTCGCTGCTTGGCATACAAAATCAGGAAACACCGTCCCCGCACAGTCAGACGGTCAATCAGGAAGTCATGAAACAGCTCTGCGTTTCTCAGGAACCCTTGTCCCTCACATTCGGGCTTGATCTCACACAGGCATTTCTGAACGATACCGATCAAAATTACTGCACTCTCATCGACGACTGCCGCCTAAAGCTTTCGCAAACGGGCATCCTTATGCCCGTCGTACGGCTCCGTGATGATTGCAGTCTTTCCCCCAACGAATTTCAAATTCTTTCCTACCACCGTGTTCTTTACAGCGAATGTCTTGAATATGCGGACGAACGGACCATCCCCCATATGATGAAATGCCTTTACCAAACCGTGTCCGAACATTATGATGTCATCCTGAACCGCGACCTTGTCTGCAGGATCACACAAAATCTCGGCACGGAATACCCTGCTCTCATCTCAGGAATCGTACCCGAAGTTCTTTCTTACCGACTGTTATATCAACTTCTGAAAAAACTATGGAAACACGAAAGCAGCTTCCGTGGAGGCTGCTTCCTTTACCTGATTCCAATCATTGAACTCGCAGAAGAATTTGTCACCCGCACACCTGACATCACCATTGACAAGCTTGCCGATAAAATCCTTGCAGAGTTATCTTTTTTCTAAAAAAGGCACACAAAAAAAATTCCTATGGAATCAAAGGATTCCTATGGAATCCTTTCAAGTACCAAAATACTGATTCATAAAAAAGAGGAATAAGCGCACCCGCCTATTCCTCTATCTTTTTTCCTTTCTTCTCTAACCGGCTGTCCGCATGATCCCTCACAAGCGCATAGACGACCGCCACAAACGGGATAAAAAAGATGATCCCCACGATCCCGAACAGGCTGCCGCCGAGCAGTGCTGCAAGCAGCGTATAAATGGGTGGCAGCCCGACCGACCTGCCTACCACGCGCGGATAGATCAGCTTTCCCTCCAAGAACTGAACGACCTGATACACGGCCACGGATAAAACAGCCTTCCACGGACTGATGATACAGATAAGCAGCGCCCCGACCGCGCAGGCGATCCACGAGCCGATATAGGGAATAAATGACAACACCGCCGCAAGCACGCCGATCAGACTCGCATAGGGCAGCTGAAAGACCGTAAATGCGATAAATAGCAAAACTGCGACAATGAATGCCTCCACACACTGTCCCGAAAGGAATTTCGCATAGGTTGCATTGACCAGTCTGCCGACTTCGCATACTTTATCCGCGTGTTCCTCCTTCAAATATGCATAAAGAAGTTTCCTCGCCTGCATGCCAAGCTTTTTCTTGCTGAGCATCATGTAGATCGCAACGATCAGACTCATGCTGACCGATAACACATTTCCAAGCGTGGTAGTCGCGATCGTCAGCGCCTTTCCCGCAATGTCATAAGCGCCGTTCGTGATGCTCACGATCATATTTTTTATATTTTCATCGGAAAGCGCCTCCTGCAATGCGTCAAGGTTAAAGACCTCTTCTGTCAGCCAATCGGAATCGATATGCTCCTCGGCAAAGGCAATGATCCCGGGAATCGCCTGCTGGATACCCGTAAACAGACTCTTCAAAGACGCGATCACTTCCGGGATTGCCAGGATCGCAACAAATACGATCACAAGCAAAAGGCTGATCAGTGTAAGCCACATGCTGATAAACCGGATCCTGTTTTCCGACAGTCGTTGCTTTTTGCGGTTCAGTCTGGCTAACAGCCCCTCAAAACCACGCATCGGCACATTTAGCACGAACGCCATGACCGCACCGACCACGACCGGAAGAATCATGCCCCACAGATGAAACAGCAGTCCGCCGATCTGCTCCACATGAAGCGCTGCCGCAAGCAGTGCGGCTCCAACGCACATGAGCCATATAATCTTTTTTGTCTGTTCTTTTCCCATCCTGTTCCATCCGCCCTTTCTCCGCGCAGCCGGCAGCATAACCTCTGCCGCAGCTATTTGCACGGCGGTTCTCCGCAGTTATATTGCGCCATATTCAGCGCCGTCCGGCTTTCAGTCTATCACAAAAACTTCCCGCCGCCTATACTTGCCCTCACTCTTTTTACATGATATAATAACCGCAAAAAGAAAACAAGCGGCGGCGAAGCAGACATTTGTTTTCTTGCGGTTATTAACGAGCAAATATCCGATGAAATCGGACAGGAAGCGCTGAAAGCGCGGATTTGCGAGTTTTATGCGAGTTCTATGAAAAGAATAACCGCAAAGAGAAAATAAGCGGCTGCACGACACCTTCCGCAGGCGGACATCACAAATTTCTGAAAGGAACTCAGCATGAAGAATTTCAGCAATTTTACAGATTACAGCAGAAAAGAAGATTTACATTTTGAATCCAAGGCAGTTCACGGCGCGCTTGGACATGACCCGTTTTCCGGTGCGGTCAGCATGCCAATCTACCAGACTTCCACATTCCGTCACAGAGCGCTGTTTGATTCGACAGGTTTTGATTACTCCCGTCTTTCCAATCCGACAAGACTGGAACTCGAACGGACAATGGCGATTTTGGAGGAAGGCGTGGAAGGCTTTGCTTTCACAAGCGGTCAGGCGGCAAATATGGCGGTGTTTACGATGCTGAATCCCGGCGACGAAGTGCTCTTGTCCGACGATATCTACGGCGGCACTTTCCGTATCGGCAACGATATTTTCACACGCTACGGCGCCTCGTTTACTTACATCGACATGTGCGATCTGACGCTTCTGGAAAACAGCTTCCACGAGAACACGAAAATGGTCTATCTCGAAACGCCGACCAATCCGATGATGAAGGTTGCCGACATTGCGGCGATCGCGCAGATGGCGCATGATCACGGGTGCCTGCTTGTCGTGGACAACACGCTGATGTCACCCTATTTCCAGAAACCGATCACACTCGGCGCAGACATCGTCGTCCACAGTGCAACCAAATTTATCTGCGGGCATAACGACGTGCTTGCGGGCATCGTCGTCGTCAACTCCGAAGAACTTGCAACCTATATGCATGGTCAGATCAAAACACACGGCAATCAGCTCGCTCCGATGGACAGCTGGCTTCTGCTGCGCGGCATCAAGACACTGCCGGTCCGCATGGAACGCCACGCCGATAACACAATGAAGGTCGCTACGTGGCTCCGCGCGCAGGAAAAGATCAAGAAAATCTTTTATGTCGGCTTTGAAGATCATCCGGGACATGATATTATGAAAAAACAATGCTCCGGCTTCGGCGCAATGATCTCGATCAACGTCGATTCGTTTGAAACCGTCAAAAAGATTCTCCGGCGCGTCGATCTCATCATGTTTGCGGAAAGTCTCGGCGGAACCGAAACGCTCATTACATACCCGCGGACACAGACGCACGAATCCCTGACCGAGGAAAACCGCCAGCGCCTTGGCATCACCGACAGCTTTCTTCGAATTTCCGTCGGACTGGAGCATGCGGACGATATTATCGCAGACTTTGATCAGGCGCTGAACGGCGAGGACTAAATACGAGTTTGCGTTCCGCAAACTCGCTTAGGAGTTTTCGTTCCACAAACTCGCTTAGGAGTTTTCGTTCCGCAAACTCCATCTAAATTGAGAAGATCGGAGAACTTCTTATATCGATTACACAAAAGCGCTGCCATATGCGGCAGCGCTTTCTTTTTTCAGGAAGGAGTACGACCAAAGCTATGAGAATCCGCTTTGCTAAAATGCAGGCATATGGCAACGATTACGTCTATATCGACGCCATTCATCAGCAATTAAATAATCTTTCCGCGCTTGCGCGCTTTGTAAGCGACCGGCATTTCGGTGTCGGCTCCGACGGCATGGTACTGATCTGCCCGTCTGAAACCGCCGATTTCCGTATGCGTATTTTCAATCCTGACGGTACCGAAGCTGAAATGTGCGGAAACGCGAGCCGCAGCGTCGGCAAATTTGTCTATGATCACGGGTTTACGGACAAAACAGAACTTACGCTTGAAACGCTGGGCGGCATCAAACACCTGACTCTTTTTGTGGATAACGGTCAGGTCATCAACATCCGCGCAGATATCGGCGCCCCCGTCATGGAGCCTGCGCGCATACCGGTCAACACGACTCTTCCGGAATTTGTCGATCAGCCCGTGCATGTGCTTGACCGTGATTTTCATGTGACCGCGCTAAGCTGGGGAAATCCTCATATGGTCACATTTGTGGATGACGTATCGACCCTTGATGTCAATGCATACGGTTATGCGTTCGAACATCTGACATCCTTATTTCCGCAAAAAACAAATGTCACGTTTGCAGAATTTGTCGACCACAGCCACTTAAAAATGCGCGAATGGGAGCGCGGTACGGGAGAAACGATCGGATGCGGCACAGGCTGCTGTACGGCAGTCGTGGCAGCCGTGCGTCTTGGCATGTGCAGTCGGAACGTGACCGTCTCCCAGATCGGCGGTCCGCTGGATGTCGAATGGGACGAGCAGAGCGGACATGTCCTGATGACCGGACCTTCTCACACCGTTTTTGAATCGGATATTGAAGTTGGACATATTATGGCATAACTGTTACTGCCATTCACACTGCCGTCATTTACGTTACTGCCATTCACGTTACGTTCATTCTAATGTCTGTCAGCAGACCAGTCTCAGCGGCATGGCATTTAGACCATATTCTGATTTTCACGCGGCACACGACTGCATATTTCCGCGTTAGATAGAAATCCTATGGCTATACTACATACGGGAGGATTCTTGTTTCATGAAAATACAGACTCTGCTGGAAGGCTTAGATTACGAAATACAAACCGGAAACATTCTGGACGAAGTCTCGGAAGTCGTTTATGATTCGCGAAAGGTCAGCAAAGGCTGTCTGTTTGTCTGCATTGCAGGAACTGCGCGCGACGCACACAAATTTATTCCGGAAGTACTGGAAAAAGGTGCCTCCGCCCTCATCATCGATTCAGGTCATATTGCTTCCGCCAAAGTCATGGTCTCCGCATCCGGAAAAGAGCATGTCACCGTCGTTTCCACGGAAAATACAAGAAAAGCGCTCGCCTACGCAGCGGCAGCCCAGTATGGGCATCCCGCCTCCAGACTTACTACGATCGGCATCACAGGAACCAAGGGAAAAACGACGACCTCCTATATGGTTCAGTCCATTTTAGAGCATGCCGGTAAAAAAGTCGGCGTGATCGGCACGATCGGATGCGTGATCAACGGTCAAAAATATAAAACCATCAACACGACTCCCGAAAGCTTTGAATTACAGCGCCTGCTTTCCCTCATGGTAGAAGCAGGCTGCGAATACTGCGTTATGGAAGTCTCCTCGCAGGGGCTAAAATTGAACCGCGTGGACGGCTTTGTCTTTGATATCGGTGTCTTCACAAATTTTTCCGCAGATCATATCGGACCAAACGAGCATGCGACAATGGACGAGTACCTTTATTGCAAATCCCTGCTCTTCCGCCAGTGCCGCGTCGGTCTCTTAAATTGTGATGACGACGCCTATGAGGACATGATCAAGGGACACACCTGCAGTATTCATACTTTTGGTTTTCACGAGCATGCCGATCTACGGGCGCAGGATTTTGAATCCACACGAAACGGCAGTGAGATCGGCATTCGTTTTTACGCATCCGGCATCCTGAATGCAAAGGTAACCGTACCTGTTCCCGGTAAATTCAGCGCTTACAATGCGCTCTGCGCACTGATGATCGGTCACAGCGTCGGCATTTCTAATGATATTATGCTGCGCGCGCTTTCTACGATCCACGTAAAAGGGCGTCTCGAAATCGTACCTACCAAGGGAAATTATACGGTCATGATCGATTATGCCCACAACGAGTTAAGCGTGGAAAGCCTGCTCTCCACGATCCTCACCTATCAGCCGCACCGCATCATCTGTGTCTACGGCGGCGGCGGAAACCGCGACCGCATGAGACGGTATGCAATGGGCGAACTGTGCGGCAGGATGGCAGATCTTTCGATCTTGACCTGCGACAATCCGCGCAATGAAGATATCTCTTCCATTAACGCGGATATTAAAGTCGGACTTGCCAAAAGCAACGGAAAATATATTGAGATTGAGGACCGCAAGGAAGCAATCTGGCATGCAATGAATATTGCCGAGGAAAATGACATCATCATTTTACTCGGCAAAGGACATGAGGACTATCAGGAAATCCGCGGCGTTAAATATCATTACAGTGAGCGTGAATCCGTGGAATCCTATGAGCAGGGAAAGCAATACAATTCCTAATCCTTCCGGCATTCAAGAATCTTCGGACTTTGACTCATTGCTCTCCGCTATCTGTTTATTTCAGCGGCTTTGCACCCGCTTTTTCCTGCATTTTTTCAGTGAAGCGCTTAAACCTTCCTTTCTTCTTCGAGGGTCTCAACAGTGCCTGCCCGCGGACCGGCTTTACATCACTGATATAGATCCCGCTGACCGTCACCTTGACTTCTTTTTTTACCGGTATCAGGTCAAAGATCTTTGCATCACACACGAGGGACATGATCTGGGGACCGACTTTTGCCTTGACGATCGGAAGCTTGGCACGGCGCATGATCTTCGGCGTCTGTTCAAGAACTGCGGCAGGAAGCCCCGCATCCCTCAGCCTCATCTTTTTCTTATCTATCACAAGAATATGAACCGTCTGCTTCACGGCCTCCATCTGCGACTCCTGTGCAGCCTGCTTCTTCTGCAGCTTTCTCCCTGCAAAATAGAGAATCACGAGGATCACCAGCAGTACGGCAACAATGATCAAAATCGTAAGTAACACCGGATTCATTCGATTCATACCTCCCAAAAGCTTATCACTTTAGGAAAACGCCGATGAAAGCGCTTCCTTTTTCTTAGAAATTGTATCATCTTTTATGACGGCGTGCAATGAAATGTTTCCCTAAAAGTGAAACTTATGTGAATTTCATGGAAAGACTTTAATTAACCATAATTTTGTGGTATAAAAAAGATATTGTACGCTGACAGATGCGTCAATAGAAAGGTACAATCATACATGAAAACAAAGACATGGAACCCCAGAATAAGAATGGCGGCAGTGCTATTAGCAGGAATTACGGTATTTGCAGCCTGCGGCAAAAAGGACGAAACAGTGGAAGCGCTCGACACTTCTAAATACGTGACGCTCGGCGAGTACAGCGGCATGACAGTCAATGTTGATGCAAAACAGGAAGTCACGGACGAGATGGTATTAAATTACCTGAACACCAGGCTGCTCGCCTCCCATATGGTCACGGTGGACGTAACAGACCGTCCGGTACAAAGCGGCGATACCGTTTACTATGAATGCGTCGGACGCGTGGACGGCGAGGTGTTTAACGGCGGCTCGACTCCGGAGGGCGAACAGTGGAACACCGTGATCGGCGCCGGCGGGATGATTCCCGGCTTTGAGGACGGCATCATTGGGATGGAGATCGGCGAAGTGCGCGATGTGCCCTGCACCTTCCCCGACCCGTATCAGAATAATCCGGATCTGTCCGGAAAAGATGCAGTATTTACGATCACGCTGCGTTCCATTCAGGCATCAACCTATCCTGAGCTGACAGAAGAACTGCTTGCAGAGATCAATTCTTCCTATACAACTCCGGATGAGGCAAGAGCGGCAATCCGCACGCTGTTAGAGAATGACGCGCAGGCGGCTTATGAGGACAATGTCAGAAACGCCCTGCTCTCGGCATTTCTCAGCAAATGCGAATTTCCGGCAGATCCTCCCGCATTTCTCGTTAAACAGAATGAGGAAGCCTTTAAGGAAAGCATCCTCTCCATTGCCACCATGTACGGTTACACGGATATGACCGCATTTGTGCAGGCTGCATACGGGATGACGGAGGATCAGTTTAATGAGCAGGTAAAGCTGATCGCGCGGACGGCCGCGCAGGAGACGCTCGCGATCGAAGCAGTCGCCAGAGCCGCAGGCATCAGCGATATTTCACAGCAGGATCTTGATGCGGAAGCGGAAAGCTATATTGCGGATTCCAACGGCTATTACGAAACGATCGACGCTCTGTATGAGGACGTGGGACGGGATACCTTCCGCAGCTATGTGATCAGCGTGCGCGTCGGCGAATGGCTTGCCGAAAACAACACGGTCGAGATCAATTAATCGAACCGACAAAGGGATAAAAAAAGAACGATGAGGGAGGGATTTGATCATGAAGCTTACAGATATCAAAGCATTATATCGTGATCGCGAGCAATATACAGGGGAAAAAGTAACCGTAGGCGGATGGGTGCGCAGCAACCGTGATTCTAAAACGTTCGGATTTTTGGTCATCAATGACGGCACCTTTTTTGAAACGCTTCAGGTTGTTTACAGTGACAAGCTTTCCAATTTTGCGGAGGCGGCAAAATTGGGAGTCGGAAGCGCAGTCGTCGTAACCGGAACGATCGTTGCAACGCCTGATGCAAAACAGCCGTTTGAGATGCAGGCGGAGGAAATTCTGGTCGAGGGCGTCTCCACGCCCGATTATCCGCTTCAGAAAAAGAGGCATTCCTTTGAATACCTGCGCACGATCCCTCACTTACGCCCGCGTACAAACACCTTTCAGGCAGTGTTCCGCGTGCGTTCCGTCATCGCATATGCAATCCACCGCTTCTTTCAGGAGAGGGGCTTTGTCTATGTGCATACGCCGATCATTACGGCAAGCGACTGCGAGGGCGCGGGTGAAATGTTTCAGGTGACAACGCTCGACATGGCGCAGCCGCCGAAAAATGAGGACGGCAGCATCGATTACACGAAAGACTTCTTTAATAAGCCGACCAATTTAACAGTCAGCGGACAGTTGAACGTCGAGACTTATGCGTTTGCGTTTAAGAACGTCTACACCTTCGGTCCGACCTTCCGCGCCGAAAATTCCAACACAACGCGCCATGCGGCGGAGTTTTGGATGATCGAGCCGGAGATTTGCTTTGCCGATCTGACCGATGACATGATGCTCGCCGAAAGCATGATCAAATATATCATCCGCTACACGCTTGAGCAGTGTCCGGAAGAGATGCAGTTCTTCAACAATTTTATAGACAAAGGATTGTTAGACCGGTTACATCACGTATTAAACTCTGACTTCGGTCATGTGACCTACACCGAGGCGATCGAAATTCTTGAAAAACACAACGACGAATTCGATTATAAAGTATCATGGGGCTGCGACTTACAGACCGAACATGAACGTTATCTGACCGAGAAAGAGTTCCAGCGTCCGGTATTCGTAACGGATTACCCGAAGGAGATCAAAGCCTTCTACATGAAGCTGAACGACGACGGAAAAACCGTTGCCGCGATGGACTGCCTTGTACCCGGAATTGGTGAGATCATCGGGGGCAGCCAGCGCGAAGATGACCTTGAACTTCTCTCAAAGCGTATGGATGAGCTTGGTCTGAATAAAGAGGATTACCAGTTCTATCTTGATTTGCGCAAATACGGCACGGCAAGACACGCCGGCTTCGGGCTCGGTTTTGAGCGCTGCGTCATGTATCTGACCGGCATGTCCAATATCCGCGATGTTGTTCCGTTCCCCAGAACCGTCGGAAACTGTGATCTGTAAAACGTTTCCCGATCAGAAAACTTCCCGTAGCAATCGTCTGTATGGACACAGAACGGGACGTGTTATAAAAAAGGACTTCTGCCGGCGCAGAAGTCCTTTTTTATCGATGTTTCATGTTTTATAAACTCCATAGGAAGGGATGAAAAACGATCGTCTGCGCCGTTTCTCATCCGTCCCTCTCCCGTCATCCTTTCACGCCGCCGGCAACCAGTCCGTTCTGGATAAACCGCTGCAGGCACATGAACACGATCATGATCGGCAGCGACGAAATGACCGCAGCCGCCGAGAACAACGTCCAATGCGCCGCGAACTGATCGCTGATAAACGACTGCAAGCCGAGTGCAAGCGTCATTTTTCCGGGCGTCTGCAAAAAGATGGATGTGATCACGTATTCACTGTAAGTCGCAATGAACGAGAATAAAAAGATCACGGCAAGCTGCGGCGCCGCCAGCGGCATGATGATCTTATAAAGCACCTGAAACTGATTCGCTCCGTCCATCATTGCCGCCTCGTCCAATTCCACCGGCAGGCCATCTATATAGGACTTCAGCAGCCAGATATTAAATGCGCTCCCTCCCGCCAGTACAAAGATCAGCGCCATACTGCTGTCAACCAATCCAAACTGATAGATCAAAATATAATATCCCGCTACCGCCATACTGTTTGGAAATACCTGCAGTACCAGCAATGCCATCAATCCGTATTTTCTTCCCGTAAACCGAAGCCTGGCAAATGCATAAGCGGCAAGGGACGTCAGCACAAGCTGGATCAGGGCGACAATAAAACAGAATTTCAGCGAATTAAAGACCCACACCATAAAATCCGTTTCCCGAAACAGCTCCACATAATGCTCCACGCTGAATTTTTCAGGAAAAAGCGATGACAGGAAGAAACTGTCCCCTGCAGAAAAAGAGGACATTACGATCCACAATACCGGAAACATGACCATCAGGATCGTCATCCATATCACAGCACGGCTCACCCACAGCGTCCGTCTCTCATAACCCGAAATCTTCTCTTTCTGCTTCATTTAATCCACCTCCTTGAACGAGCCGGACAAATGCATATTGATCAGCGTAAATGTGCCGACAATGAGAAAGATCAATACACTGAACGTCGCCGACAGCTCGTAACGGTTCGACCATGTCGTCATTTTATAGGTCGTGCTCGCCAGAATATCCGTATAGCCCGCAAACTGGTTATCCACTCTCGCCGGTCCGCCCTGCGTGATCATGTAGATGTTTCCAAAATTATTAAAATTAGACGCAAACGAAGAAATCACAAGCGGAACGGATAGCTTTGTCACCATCGGCAGCGTAATGCTCTTAAAACACTGAAAACGCGACGCACCGTCCATTTTGGCAGCCTCATAATATTCGGTTGAGATCGCCTGCAGACCTCCTAAGCATACATTCATCATATACGGAAAGCCGAGCCAGATATTGACGATGATGATTCCGGCGCGCGCCCAGAACGGATCAGTCAGCCACGGAATATTTTGGGCAATTCCAAGAGCATGAAACAGATTATTGATCCCGCCGTATTGCTCATTTAAGAGTCCCTGCCATGCCAGGATCGCGATCGTGGACGGCAGCGCCCACGGCACGATCAGCACAGCCCTGTAGATCTTAGACTCTTTCATATGTGGATTGTTTAATAAAATTGCCAGTATCAGTCCCATCGCGTAAGCGCCCGCCGTACTGAGCAGTGCAAAGCACACCGTCCATCCGAGTACAGGGAAAAACACATTTTTAATACTCCCTGAAAATACGGTTATATAATTTGCGATACCAACAAACGAGAAGTCGTTTAGATGATACATATTATAGTTTGTAAACGACAGGATGACCGTGTATACGATCGGCAGGCATGTAACCAGCAGGATGGATATTAACGCCGGCGCCAGATATGCATATGCCCTTCCATTCTTTTTCTTTCTCATAGTAATTTCCATTCCTCCGCGATTTCTGCTGTTTCACCCGACACTGTGTGCGGCGCTGTTATGATATGCTGTAACGGCTGCGCCGGTATTGCTGCTATCTGCTTTACGTATCTTTACATCTCTCCGCGCCGCATCACTTACCCGAGTTCATCAATTCGATCGCTTCCTGAAGCTGCCGCACGATATTCCCGGCTGTCTCTTCGACAGTCAGCTCTCCCGCCCACATCGACCGGATGTTATTCGTAAAAATGCCCCATAGCTGCCCCATCTCAGAGACAGTCGGCATCGGCTCACCGTTATTGATCTGCGTGATAAATGCCTGCGAATACTCGTTATTCTGAATCGCATCCATATTTTGATCGGACAGTTTTGCCGGAATGCGGTCTCCCGCCTCATACATATCCAGCGCGCCATGATCGATCAGGTACATGATCAGCTCCCATGCTTTATCCTGACGGTCACTCTCACTACTTACAAAACTGATCTGCGTTCCAACAGGTGTTACAAACGGTGCTCCGTGGAACGTTGGCATTTCGCAGACCGCAAAATGTGTACCCGCCGATGTAAATCCGTCAATGTCCCAGGGTCCGCCGATGTAATAAGCACACTTTCCGTTTTGGAAATTACTTCTCGCAATATCTGCCGTCACGTCATTGGAAATGACATGATATTTGCTATACAGGTCGTTGATGAATCCATATGCCTCTACCGCACCCTCATTGGCAAGCCCGATATCCGATGTGTCATATGCGCCGCCCTGATATTGAAAAATATAACCGCCGCACGCCCTGACAAACCCCAGATCATAATAAATGCTCGTTGCGTCAAACTGCACTCCCCCACTTACCGCCGCCTGTTCCACAAGCTCCTCCCATGTCGCGGGGACCTCCGTCACCAGATCTGTATTGTAGAACAATGTCGTCGTCTCTACGGAAAGCGGCGCCGCATATCTTTCCCCGTTCACATAGCACGCCTGAATCGCCGCATCAGAAAAATCGCTGTCTGTATACAAACCTTCCGGCACCTTTGCAGCAAGAGAAGCATTGACATAGTCGGCAAGCTGATCGTTCGGGATCCCAATGACTGCATCCGGCCCCGAATCGCTTTTTACGGCCTGTGCAAACTGCTGTACGGACGGCGACTGGTGAACGATCTCGACCTCATAGCCGTTTGCCGTCCCCCATTCGTCAGCGTACTTCTGAATCGTATCCGCCTCAACGCTCATATTTGTCCAAATGGTAAGTTTTGTATCAGATTTTCCGCTCTTTCCACAACCGCTTAAGATCCCGGCTGCAAACAATACACCAAACATGACTGTCACGATCTTTTTCTTCATTGTTAGCCTCCTTTGCGCGCCACGGCGGGCATCCCAGTCAAAATTTGAATGCCGTTTCGCCGGCGCAAACAATCATTAAAATAAAGAATGAAGAACGCTGCTCTTGCGTCCACGCTTCCTTCATCACATCGACTTCAGATTGAGCAGAGCAGGATTTGCGTTTCCTGCCGCGTCGAATAATGCCATATTAGCCATTGCATTTCCTGCCTCAGTCTGATCCTTCATATAAAGGCTGCCGCTCTTATTTGCCCATGTGCAGCCCGGAATCGGAAGCCACGCAGGCTCCCAGTAAAATACACCGATCCCCTTCTCATTCTGCACACTCCTGACAGCCGCATATAAGTCTCTCAAAAATGCTTCCTGCCCGTCCGGAGTCGCCGGATAGCCCGTCGCCTTTTCCTGTTCTTCGGTAAATACGATCCCCTTACAGCCCAGCGTGTCCGTCGTATATCCGATCGAAGTTTCCGCCACGATCACTTCTTTGGCATATCGTCCTGACATATCATTCATATTTTCCAAAAGCAGTTCTAAGCTTCCGTTCCAGTGCGGATAATAGGACATCCCGATCACATCAAAATCAAGCTCATATGGCAGAACCGCGTCAAACCATTTACGATACATCTGATTATCCGTCCCAAAATCAAGGTGCAGCACGATTTTAGCATCCGGGCATTCCTCCCGCACTCCCCTGATACCCGCTTTCAGCAGTGCCGCCATACTTTCCGTCTGATCGACATATCCATCCGGCCAGAGCAGCCCCCTTGTGATCTCATTTCCGACCTGCACCATTGCAGGAACCAGCTTTCTATTTTTTAATGACTTCAGCGTTTCTACCGTATGCAGATAAACTGCCGTCTCAAGAGCGCTGCCGCTTAAGCTTCCCCATGCCTTTGGCTTTACCTGCTTTCCCGGATCAGCCCAAAAATCACTGTAATGGAAATCTACCATAAATTCCATTCCATTTTCCACTGTCCGTCCGGCAAGCGCCGCAGTTGTCCCGAGGTCGTTCATGCCGCCGCCATAAGGATCTCCGTTCTCATCATAGGGATCTGTCCAGATCCTGAGCCGTACCATGTTGACGCCGCATGTTTTTAATAAATGAAACAAATCTTCTTTATTTCCATTTAGATAATAGGATGCCCCATGCGCCTCCAATTCCATGATCATGGAAACATCCACGCCTTTTATTATCTCCACTGTTTACTCCTTTGCGCATTTTAAGCGCACGTGCTTATCCATATTTGAACGCTTCGCAACAAACTTTATTCTCTTACAAGTGAGATATCGTCAATCGTTCCCCAGCCGCCCGGCGCGGTCGTTACGCTGACGCCCACCGTGATCTCGCCGTTTGTCGGTGCAAGACCGGTAAGCTCTGCCGTATACCAGTTCACATACCCGTTCAGCCCGGCGTCCACTTTGATCTCCTCGCCGTTCACGACCGCATAGAAATAAACAGAAGCGTTCTCGTCACCAGCCGCATCCCCCTGAATATGTGCTGTCAGCTTATAGGTTCCCTCTTCCAGTCCGGAAACGGTCTGCTCCGCCGTAAAATTCACATTGCTGCTTCCGGAATAAAAATGCAGCGACTGTACGCCTTCATAGCAGTCGGTTTCACGGTCATAGATATTGAGCTCCTCCGTCACATCATCAATGTTGGTGACTGTCCATCCGGTAAAATCTGCTTCTTCAAAGCTTCCATTTACAAGATAATTTCCGTTTGCATCCGGTTCTGCTTTTGCCGCCTCCTTCTTACCGCAGCCTGCAGCCGTCATAAGCATTGCAACCGCTAATACAATTGCCACCCATCTCTTTTTCATTGTATTTCTCCTTTCCCTATCAGACAAACAGTTAATCATTTATCTTTTTATAAGTAAATGTTTTACTTATAAAAGCTTAACATTACTGCATGATTCTGTCAAGATGAGTAGCTGCATTTTCCACCATATCCATAATACGCCACGACTTTTTTTGGCAAATATGCATAAAAAAATCCGCATACTCGTATGCAGATTCTTTTCAGAAAACACGATAGGCATAAAAGAAACCATATACCGGCCATCTCAGCAGCTTTTTCGATACACCGGAATCCCATTTACAAATACGGACTTCGTAACCTTCCCGCCGTTCAATACACGGTTTCTTAGCAATTCCAGCGCCGTCTCACAGATACACGGTATGTCGATATGGATCGTTGTGAGCGGGGGGGACAGATATTTCGCGATATTGACGTCATTGATGCTGAATAATGCTATTTGCTCCGGCACCTGTATTCCTTCTTCATTGAGCGCCTGCAAAACTCCGACGGCAAGCGTATCGCTCGCGATACAGAGTGCCGTTGGGAATTTTCCTTTTTTCACAAGCTTTCTGGCTAGCCGGTAGCCCTCAGAAACAGTGAAGCTGTCCGAGATCAGAATATACTCTTCATTCAGGCACCCATAGTAAGCAGCGCTCTGCCGAAACGACCATTCCCTGATATCCATGGATGGTGCACCGGTATCGATATTGCGGTCGCTTCCCCCGATAAAACCGATGGATTTATGCCCTTTCTCCATAAAGTAATCCACCATCTGTGTCATAAAAGAATCCATATTCGGCCGCACTGCATCATACAGTTTTTCATCAGGTGATGTTCCGATAAATACGCCTCGCTTACAGATCCGGTATAGCTTATCAATTTCTTTTCTGTTCAGCCACCCGACTGCGATAAACGCGTTGAGATCGCGCGGGATCGCATTCATGCCGTCCTGACGGTTGTATATGCTTAAGCAGATATTCATTTTCTTTGCCTGCTTTACGATCTCGTCTTTCACACCGCTGTAAAAAACATCTTCCAGCTCGTCTTCATTGTCGGTAAAATACAACAGCGCGACATTTTCAATCTTCGGATAAATGACTCTCTTTTTATATCCGATCTTCTCTGCCGCCGCAAAAATGGCTTCCCGCGTCTCGTTGCTGACGGAAATTTTCTCGTCATAATTCAGCACTCTTGACACTGCGGCACTTGACACGCCTACGATCTCAGCAATCTCTTTAATTGTAGCCATTTTCTTCCCCGCTTCCGTTCCTGTTCTTGCGATCGATCACATAATACGCTTTTAGTAATATTTTCACATAAATAATTTACCATGTCAAGTCAGATGAATACGCATAAAAAAGACCTCCGTAAACGCAGAGGTCTTTTTTAACCCGCCAGATCGATTCCCGCATTCTTCTCACTGATCTCCACATGGATATTGCAGTTTGCAAACTGCTCATAATTGATCTCAAGCACATAGTCAATGGAAAGCCGTATCTTATCCGGCTGCTCGTCGATATCCACCCGTGTCGTGTCGATTCCGATCATGACCGACCCAAAAGGAGTCGTATAACGCGCCACATTCTTTCTGTGCTCCTCAAAAACCATATGTACGTCGATCAGTCCTTTTCTGGTAAGTTCTGCAAAATGGGGACGGCATTTCAACAAGTTCCTTGTCTTCTTTCCGGTTCCCTCGTCCAGATCTTCATAAACCAGATAATGGCATCCGCTCCGGAAGAAGTATTCTGCCGGCGTGATCGTCTCTATCTTGTCCGCGCCGTCTTCCATGGAGAAATGCAGTCCACGGATTACGGCGATCACTTCCTTTGTCATGGCACTCATCCTCTAATATTCTTCTATTTGTATTGTCTTTGCTGTCAGGATTCCATACTTAATGATCGAATTGGCAAACGTCTTAAACTTCTCTGCCGCATCCGAAACAAAAAACTGATAATGATTTACCCCGAGCTCAGGCCTGCGATCATTGAGCAGGTCGTGCTCATCCAGCAGTTCCCTCAGTTCCAGTGCCGTCTCATATGCCGGGTTGACAAGCGTTACTCCTTCCCCGACGAGTCTGCCTATCGCTTTACGGATCAGTGGATAATGCGTACAGCCCAGGATCAGCGTATCAATTTCGACATCAATCAATTCTGAGAGGTAGCGCATCGCGATCTCATCGGTAACAGGATCTTCCCAAAGTCCCTCCTCAACCAGCGGAACAAAAAGAGGACATGCTTTTCCGATCACCTGTGCAGAGCTGTTCAGCTCCTGTATGTAATCACTATAAATATGACTGTCTATCGTCGCCGCTGTTCCGATCACGCCGATCTTTCCATTTCGCGTCACTGATACCGCTGCCTTAGCGCCCGGCTTTACAACGCCGATGATCGGAATATCAATATCTTTCTCGATCGTCTCAAGCGCACATGCACTTGCCGTATTACAGGCGATCACGATCGCCTTTACATGCTGCGTTTGTAAGAAACGAACGATCTGTTCCGAGTACTTTGTCACAGTCTCCCTTGACTTACTCCCGTAAGGAACGCGAGCAGTATCCCCGAAATACACGATATGCTCATTCGGTATCTGCCGCATGATCTCGCGCGCCACAGTCAGCCCGCCGACTCCGGAATCGAATACTCCGATCGGCGCATACCTGTCATGTTTTGTATGCTCCATAAATGAACGATGCCCCTTTCAGGTTCCGAATAAGTAATTTCTTAAGTACTCTATGAATCCGATGCGATAGCGTACCCTTCCTTCCCTGACTGCCTCATACAGCTCCTGTATCTCCCCCGCGCGCTGAACGCTTTCCATAGCCTGCGCTCCGTCCGGCGCCGATACCCCTGCAGACTCATCCGCCACTTCTGAGTAAAGCGGGTCTTGCGCCTCATACACAAACGCTGTATAGCTGTCTGATGTAAATACATATTCCGGGAACATGATTGCCCAGCATAATGCCGCTGCTGCCAATATTGCTGTTCTTCTCCTGATCTGCTTCATAATATCCTCCGCGTGTTATGATACCCGGAGTCTTACCTTTTTCGAAGAAAATATACAATCCCTATCTTATCCTATTCTCCCCGAAGCAGATTCAGAATCGAACGTTCCTGATTATCAATATGAACCCTTGCGGTCCGTGCCGCCGTCTGTTTGTCTTTTTTTAAGATGCTCTCATAGATGATCCGGTGTTCCTCCACCAGTTTCTCATAATTGCTCGTATCCTTGATATACTCAAAGCGATAGCGGTACATCTGCTCGGAAAGATTATTCAGGATCTCTGTCAGGCGTTCATTTCCTGCCGCATTCACAATGATATCATGCAGTTTCACATCCGCTGCCGCAATCACCGTGGCATCCCGCGTTGCTGTCGCCGCGGCAAACTCTTCACATGCCCGGTACAGCTCCTCGCCTTCCTGTTTCGTGATCCTGTCGCACGCCAGCTCGCAGGAAAACGCATCCAGCTCGCGGCGTACCTCCAGCACATCCCGCAGATTTTTCTCGGTAATGCGCGCCACTTCCGCACCGCGCCGCGGGATCATCGTGACAAGCCCCTCGAGCTCCAGCTTGCGTATCGCTTCTCTGATCGGCGTTCTGCTGACGCCAAGCTTCTCTGCAAGATGGATCTCCATCAACCGCTCTCCCGGCTTGAGTTCCCCCCTTAAGATCGCCTGACGCAGCGTATTAAACACCACATCGCGCAGCGGGAGATACTCATCCATGCTGAGCTGAAATTGTGTATTTGCCAAAGAATCATAGCCCATAGATCATTCCTCCCTTTCTGTCATGTCCTGCAGATATTGCTTTGCAAAGCACCGTCCCGTGAAGCATCTGTCCTGCACGCCGTTCAGTCCCGGATGTCCGCAACCGGCTCAGCCATATAGATCTGCCCAATCCCTTCCATGCCGCGTAACGCCTCATAGGCAAGACTCTGCTGCTCCCTGTCAAAGAAAATACCAAACACAGTCGGTCCGCTTCCACTCATGAGCACGCCTTCTGCCCCACATCCGTACAGCGCCTGTTTTCTGTCCTCGATAACCGGATGCCGCGGGATCGTCACGCTTTCTAGCCGGTTACCCAGATACTCCGCCACTGCGCGTGCATCCTTTCTTTTGACCGCCCGTATCATGCCGCCAACATCGGGATGCCATGATGCCGCTTCCCGGTCCAGCGCCTCATAGACCTCGGCTGTCGACACGGCAATATCAGGTTTGACCATAACAAAATACATTTCCGGCAGATCAGTCAGCGGTGTCATGATCTCACCGATCCCCTCGCACAACACGGTTCCTCCAAACAGACAGTATGGCACATCCGCACCGATTCCCACCGCAATCTCACACATCGTCCGTTCGTCCATATGCAATTCATACAAGTCATTACATGCCAGAATCGCAGCCGCAGCATCCGCACTGCCTCCCGCCATGCCCGCAGCAGACGGTATCCGCTTTTTTAGCAGGATGTCCATGCCGCCGCAGGTTTCAAATCGTTCCATCACAGCACTCACGGCGCGGTAGACGAGATTCTTCCGATCGCACGGCACATCCGGAGAGGCGCCCCTTATCGTTAGAACGATCTCTTGATCCTCCCTTTTTTGAAATGTCAGCTCATCATATAAGCTGACTGTCTGCATGACCGTCCGCAGTTCATGATAACCGTCTTCCCGCTTATGCCGTACATCCAGTGTAAGGTTTATTTTGGCATATGCTTTTTTGGTAATCTGCTCCATTTGCCACCCCGATATTTCCTTCTTATTGCCGCCGCTTTCCGCACATTCTTTGCATACGTTTTTTGGTATTATGATATTTCAATATAGCATGATATTACAATCTATCCGGCGCCGCAAAATGCCCGCTGATATTTGCAATATGGAAAGAAGGCGGTCGTCTCATTGCACTTTGTATACATGATTGTACTTAATTATATACAATCCGGACAGATTCGTCAATCACACAAATCTTATAAACGATTACAAATTCGCAACATCATTCTTATATGTATTTTACCCTGCACCCATACTTTACACAATCAAAAACTCACAGTCACTTAAAAGCAGCAGCCGAAACCATCTTGCACTGTCCCGTCTGCTGCCTCCGTCTTAATAACCCTGCTTATTCCCGCTTATCTTCCCATGTCCCGTATCCTGATCCACTTCTGTACTATTTTACGATCAGGAGCCTGCTGCCCGGCGCAGGTTCTTTTTTTTCCGATATCCCGTTCAATTCACGCAGGCGCTGTACCGGCAGGCAATACTGCTTGCCGACATTCCAAAGAGTATCCCCCTGTTCAAACAAAAGGATCGCCATTCCGGGCAGACCGCCAAGCTTCTCGTAATCGGGCGGTGCAAGAGTTGCGTCCTCAATCAGATTCATTTCCCGCAGATCATAAACGACGGCGCGGATGCGCACAGCTGCTTTCACATCAATTTCCTCGCTGTCCACCATGCTGACATTCACATCATCACACTGGCATGTCAACTGATAGTTGCAGTCGTCCCTCAGATTTTCCGCATCGATTGTCTGGCGGAACGGCAGGCTTCCATGGATAACACCGTAGGGCATCTCATCATCACCGGTAATATAAACGCCCTTTACCTCAAGCATACCGTCCGCTTCAATGCCGGCAGGAGTGATACGGCTTCCCGTCACACGCGCATCTGCCTCCGTATACAAAAGCTGTAAGATATGGGACGACGGCGTACCTGCACGAATCCTTCCGCTTAACTTATAATTTGCCTCATTCTGCATCAACAGCGTCTGCAGTTTTGCCGGACGCATTTTTAACTGCAATTCATGATCGACTGCATACATATCCGTGATGACCGACACCGTATCTTCATGATACATGCAGATCTTTAAGTTCATCGCCAGATCCATACCGAAGATCCGTTTTTCCCCGTCGTAGTCGGGACGCACCTCGGTCTCCTGCCCCTCCATCTCATAGGTGATGACCGGTATCATCGAACTGTTGGCTCCATGGCAGTCGATCTCTCCATGAAACGGGATCGCCGCTCCATAATATCTGACAGGCATGTCGTCATTTTCCCCGATGTACATGAAGAATACACGCAGCTCACCCGATATGCCGATCTTTTCCTCCATCGGCTTAAACGTCACATTTTCAGGGCGGATGCTTTCCCAGATCAGCTCCTCGACATTCGGCATATCCGAAGGAAGCTCCAGTTCTTCTTTGATCCGGAAAATATCATTTTTACAGATGCCGATGCCGGTCACCCTCATTTCCTCTTTGCATACTTCAATCGGATTCTGCGACGCCACATCGACCGGCGTTTCCAGATCTGTCAGTTCATTGACGCACACATTCCAGGTAATGACCGACTGCACGTTGATCTTGCGGCTGTTGATCATGCCGACCGTCAGGTCTTCGATCACCGCCGACGCACTGATGTTATCCTCTCTGGAAACACCCTCCAGATAAACCTGCTCCTCAAACGGAATGCTGCCGCATACTTTACTCATCCGGTTATTCCATTCATCCGAGCAGTACAGCACCTGAAACAAAAACTTTCCGCGCAGCGTTACATGATCCTGCGTTGCCTTGATCTCCTCAAGTTTTACATTCCCCTTATTCATCAGGATTTTTGACACATCAGGGCATTTATCCGGTATATTCATATCATCCTCAAGTGTCATCTGCGTCAGAGTACCGCATTTGCGGTAATCCATATGTATATTCTTTTTTAACAGCTCCATTGCAATAAAAAAACCTCCTCGCGAATACTCTATAAAAGATATTCTGCAAGCAGGTTTTGTATGACTGAAATCGTGCGGAGAATGCCCGCATTTCCTGATTCCTACTTTCGAGTAAGAAATGCTGTTTTTATGGCATTTCTCCAAACATTTAGAAACTCTTTGGCTGTGTTTTTTGCAGCCTTAGTGTTTCTTAATGTTTTTTACGTTGCTGCGCCGATCAGCTCCTTCACATCGGAAACACCGGTTCTTTTCATATAGTCTTCCATTCCCTTTATGATCTCCTGCGTCACATAGGGGTTCACAAAATTCATCGCCCCAACACTGACAGCAGTCGCGCCCGCGAGCAGAAATTCCACAGCATCCTCCGCCGTCGCGATCCCGCCCATGCCGATCACCGGGATTTTTACTGCCTGCGCCGCCTGATAGACCATGCGCACGGCAATCGGTTTGATCGCCGGACCTGACATGCCTCCCGTCTTATTTGCCAGTACAAAGCGGCGCTTCTCAATATCGATCTTCATACCCGTGAGCGTATTGATCAGTGAGACCGCATCCGCGCCCGCCGCCTCCGCGACCTTTGCCATTTCCGCGATGTCCGTTACATTGGGACTCAGCTTCATGATGACAGGCTGCTTCGCGTGTCTCTTGATCTGCTTCGTAATATCCGAAAGCGCCTCCGGTTTCTGCCCGAATGCGATCGCTCCTTCTTTTACGTTCGGACAGGATACATTGATCTCCAGCAGATCCGCCGGCGAATCGGAAAGCTTTTCGACAACTTCAATATAATCTTCCACGGTTTTCCCACAGACATTGACAATAATCTTTGTATCATATTTCTGTAAAAAAGGAAGGTCCCGCTCCATAAACACATCTATGCCCGGATTCTGCAGTCCGATCGCGTTGAGCATTCCGCCATATACTTCCGCCACGCGCGGCGTCGGATTTCCCTCCCACGGCGCATTCGCAACACCCTTTGTCACAACGGCACCCAGTTTATTTAAGTCTACAAATTCCCCATACTCCATGCCGGACCCGAATGTCCCCGACGCCGTCATGACCGGGTTTTTTAATTCCACGCCTGCAATCATTACGCTTGTATTCATTCTGATTTTCCTCTCTGCCACGGCATACGCATGCCGCTCTTACATCCTGCAATAGCTCTCACACTGCCATTCATGTCAGCTTTCTGTTTTGGCTTCCCTCGATGATTTCCGCGCCGGTTTCTTACTCAGATCTCCGCTTCGCATCTGACGAATCATTTTACCCTGTATCCCGTCAGATCTCCACATCCTCCGCCAAAAAAACCGGCCCCTCGGTGCAGACCCTTGCATTGTTCACATGGGAATGCGCATCTTTATGCGTTGTTTTGCACACACAGCCAAGGCAGGCTCCCACGCCGCATGCCATACGCTCTTCTAACGAAAGATAGGCGGGAATGCCTTCTTTCGCCGCATATTGTTTCACTGCGCGAAGCATCGGCATCGGTCCGCAGGCATAAATAAGATCGGCGGAAAGTCCGTTTGCATTCACGGCATTCAAAATGTTTCCCTTTGTTCCGGCGGAACCGTCCTCCGTCGCGATCACCACATTCGAATAGTGATCAAAATCTTCTTTCAAAAATAATCTGTTATCCCGATAGCCTAATATTGCATGTACGGAAAGCGGCGCCGTATCTCCTGTCCGCCCGTCCCCCACAGATATATCCGCACACTCACCGGACGCACGCTCCGCTTCTTTTACCGAGATCTGTCCGGCTCCTGAAAGCGCCCGTGCAAGTCCTAACAGGGGCGGTATCCCGATTCCGCCGCCCATTAAGAACACGCGCTTTCCTGCCGCCTCCTGAAGCGGAAATCCGTTTCCGAGCGTTCCCATGACAGAAATGGGATCTCCTTTCCGATAAGAGGCAAATTCCGCCGTTCCTTTTCCTGCCACACGGTAGACGATGCGCAGTCTGCCGACATCACGCTGTGCCTCACAGATACTGATCGGTCTCGGCAGAAGCGTCGCCGCACATTTCGGATATACCATCAAAAACTGTCCGGGCAGCGCCTCCTTAGCCAGATCCGTCTCTATCCACATATCATAAATATTTTCGGTAAGCTGCCTTTGACTAAAAACCGAAGCGGTTACTTTCTTTTTTGCCATTCCGACACATACTCCCTTCTCTTCTTAGACGCCCTCCGACATTCATGACGCAACTGTCATAAATTGTCGGACGCACAAAAATTGCCGCCATTTCAAATTATGATAAGGCGCTCTCATAGACAATCCTGCCGCCGCAGATTGTGTATCGGATCCTGCCGGTCATCTGCTCTCCAAGAAACGGCGTGTTCTGCGAACGCGATCGAAAATGCTCCGCCGTCCATGTATCCTCAGGAGAAAAAATCATAAGATCCGCCGGTGCACCCTCGCGGATATCTCCGGCTGGCAGTCCGTACAGCTTTGCCGGGTTTGTGCTCATGCGCCGTATCAGCTCCATCATGCTCATCCTGCCGCTCTTTACAAGCTGCTCATAGCAGACCGATAACGCCGTCTCTAAGCCAATGAGTCCGCTTGGCGCCTGTGTGAGCGGACGCGCTTTCTCCTCCGCGCTGTGCGGTGCATGGTCAGTCGCGATCAGGTCGATCGTTCCGTCGCTTACGCCGTCTAAAATTGCCTGCCTGTCCGCTTCCGTGCGCAGCGGCGGATTCATTTTCGCCGCGCTTCCTTTTTTGATCAGCGCATCCTCCGTTAAGGCAATGTGGTGCGGCGTCGCTTCCGCATGAATCCGTGCAGACTGCCTTTTTGCCTCCCGCACGAGCGCGACCGCCTCCTTCGTGCTGATATGCTGAATATTCACGACTGCTCCCGTCTCAAGCGCGAGTTTTAAGTCGCGCTCCACCAGCGAGATCTCCGCCTCGCGCGGAGAACCGCCGACCTCAAAATGTGCTGAAGCAGCCCCCTCATTGATGCCGTTGTTCGTGATATAATGCTTGTCCTCCTCATGAAAGCTGAGCGGAACGCCCAGCCGCGCCGCCCGCTCCATCGCCTCTCTAACAAGCGAAACGTCCATCAGCGGGATCCCGTCGTCAGTAAACCCTGCGGCACCCGCCTTTCGCAGCGCTGCCATATCCGTCAGCTCTTTTCCCTGCAGACCTTTTGTCACACTGGCGCAGCTCTCCACATGGATTCCGGTTCCGGCTCCTTTTTCCAACACATCATGCAGTGTTTCTGTATTGTCGATCACCGGATTGGTATTCGCCATCATCACGACTGTCGTGTAGCCGCCCGCCGCCGCCGCTGCCGCGCCGGTATCAATATCTTCTTTATAAGTAAAACCGGGATCGCGAAAATGGACATGCACATCCACAAGTCCGGGCGCCACGATACAGCCGGACGCATCTATGACGTCGCAGCTGCCATCCGGCGAAGGCACGTCCCGCATCGTTTCACTTACAGAAGAGCCGGCTGCGCCCTCCTTCATGTTTTCCTGTAAAAAAACCCCCGCCGGATGCAGTTGATGTATCTTCCCGTCCTGTACCCATACATCATAATGTCCTTCCAAGCCGGTCGCCGGGTTACAATAATATCCGTTTTTGATCAGCAGCATTGTACGCCCCTTTGTATATCCGTATTATAGACATTATATCTTACTGTAACCATTTTTTCTACCCGCTTTTATCTCAAATGAAACCTTCGCTGTTATCTTAAATGCCCCCGCGTAACAGGGACGCCAAAGACTGCACCGCTACACCTTAGTTGAAAATCACGCTTTTCCCGATATCCGCGAGTTTGATCACGAGAAACGGATACGACACCGCCTCCGAAATCTGCTCCCCCTCTTTCGGACCGATCAGTGTTGTATCGATATAGATACCGTTTGCCGTCTCATAAAGCTCCTTGACCGTAATGGAGTACCCGCCCGTCTCCTGTTCCCCGTAACCAACGCAAATATACAAATAGCCCTCATCCGTATACGTCATCCGGAACATTTCTGCCTTTTTCTCCTCGATCGCCTGGGATAATTGCGGCGGAAATTCATCCGGCGACAACACTGTATACTCCAAGTCCCCCATTTTTTCCGTGTGGTCGCGCACCATGCCGCAGCCTCCTGCTGCCAACAGCACCGCCAATATTCCTGACAAAAATATCAGTTTCCATCTGTTATGTTTTCTTTTTCCTCCCTTACGCATGATCTTCACACAGCCTATCTCTCACTCTTATCTCCATTCTATGACGACCGCGCAGACGCTATGCAGAAGATATTCTTGAACTTCAAGGAAGCGCTGATTTCATCAGCGTTTCGTTCCTGTCCGTACCGCTTTCTCGTTTTCCCGTGCGGGGGTCCGGACCGCAGATTATGAAACGGGCTGTTCCATGCCTTCGGTGTGCTCAGTACCGTTTTTCCAATGTCCGGCAGCAATAGGCGCCGCCCAAACAACGTTGACTTCCTGCGTCCCCCTATGCTATGATATCGAATAGAATACATAGCTTCATATGGCAACGTGAAAAGGAAAATTTCTGTCATGCTTCGATTTATTATCACTGTCATTTTTGTTGTTCTTTTTTTAATTTTAAGCATGCCGCTCATGCTCATCGAGTGGATCATCGGTAAATTCAATCCCGGTCTGAAAGACCGCAGCTCCCTTGCGATCGTCAACTGGGCGTTCCGCATGGTCGCGCGTCTAAGCGGCGTGAAACAGACGATCCTCGGTGAAGAACGTGTTCCGAAGAACGAGCCGGTTCTCTACATCGGTAACCATCAGAGCTATTTTGATATCGTGCTGACTTATGTACGCGTACCGCGCCCGACCGGTTATGTTGCAAAAAAAATCATGCGGAAGATTCCGCTTCTGAATGTCTGGATGATTTTCTTAAAGTGTCAGTTTCTTGACCGCGACAACCTTAAGGAAGGCTTAAAAACCATCCTCTCCTGTATTGACGCTGTCAAATCCGGCACATCCATCTGCATTTTTCCGGAGGGAACAAGAAACCCTTCTCCCGATACCTTTATGGAGTTTCATGAGGGCAGCTTTAAGATTGCGCAGAAATCCGGATGTGCGATCGTTCCGATTTGCATAAACAACACGGCTGAAATTTTTGAGAATCATTTCCCAAAGCTGAAAAAAGCACATATTATCATTGAATACGGAGAACCGTTCTACATTAAGGATCTGCCGAAAGAACAGCAGCGCGCGGTCGGCGCTTACACGAGCGCGCTGATCCATTCGATGTATGAAAAAAATAAGGAGCTCCTTTGAACCATCTAAAAAGGAACTCCTAAAGCACAGTTATACCACTAATTTTTGAACGCTTTCTGCACAAACTCCTGTACGCTTTGTGCCCTTGCGGCAAGCTTAAGCCATGTCCGAAGAACCTCGTCCTCTTTTTGCGCATAGATCTGCTCCCGCACAGTTTGGTTTACTTCTCCCGGTTCGCAGAGCAGGTCCAGAATACCTTCTGCCCGTCCCCGCCGGATGCCTTTCTCCAACGTCCGCTCCTCCATCTCAAAAAGCATGCCAAAACAGATTCGCTATAGAATATATGCTTTGCAGTGGTTATAGCAAAAGAGCTGTCCCAGCGTCAAGCCCCTATCACAAACCTAATAATATTTCCAAACGCATCAATATCACATATATGAAAGGCGGAAGGATGAATATAAAACCACTTCCATTTCCCCCGCCATAGCAGATTTTCTTTCTTCACGCCCTCAAAAACTCCACCACATGCGCGAGTCCCATGCCGTGGGAAGCCTTGACCAAAACCGTATCCTCCGGCTTTAAGATGGAAGGAAGCCCATTCTCCAGTTCCTCCAGTGTGTCAAAGTGAACGATTCGGAGCTTACGGTCGCTTGAATGCGGCACATCTTTCAGGCTTTCTCTCGCAGCTTCGCACATTTCATCGGTCAGCTTCCCGACGCCGATCAGCAGATCACACTTTCCCTGCGCCGCATATACGCCGATCTCACGATGCAGTTCACGTTCCTTATCTCCAAGCTCAAACATATCGCCGAGGATCGCCACCCGCCTTGTAGCCGCACTCGAAAGCAGATCAAGCGCAGCGCGCACCGAAACGGGATTTGCATTATAGCAGTCGTCAATGATCGTGCGGTCTTCTAAGCGGATGATATTGCTCCTGCCGCCCACCGGTTTCACCGAAACGATCCCCGCCTGAATCTGTTCGATGCCGATTCCCATCGACATGCCGACTGCCGTAGCAGCAAGCGCGTTATAGACCATATGGGAACCCGGCAGCGGTATCTGCGCCTCAAAATCCCCCTGCGGCGTATGAATGCGGCAGCAGGTTCCGAACAGCCCCCGGTTCTCAATCTCATCCGCATAATAAGCATTCCGCGAAGAAAGACCGAAAAAAACAGGACGTATCCCTTTGACTTCCTGCACCGTGCTAAGCTTATCGTCATCCCCGTTCAAAAAAATATGAGCCTGCGGGGACATATAATCAAAGATTTCCGACTTTGCCTTTAAGATACCGTCGCGCGTATGCAGATTTTCCAGATGGCACTGTCCGATATTAGTTATGACGCAAATGTCAGGTCTCGCGATCCTGCTTAACCTGTGCATCTCCCCAAACTCGCTGATACCCATTTCAAGCGCAGCCGCCTCATGCTGCGGTCTGATCTTCATCATGGTCAGCGGCAGTCCGATCTCATTATTATAATTTCCTGCCGTTTTCAGCACGCGGAACTTTTGGGAAAGCACTGACGCAATAAACTCCTTTGTGCTCGTCTTTCCGACGCTTCCGGTGATTCCGACAAACGGGATCCGGAGCACTCTCCGGTAACATTCCGCAATGTCTTTCAATGCCTGCAGGCTGTTTTTCACGAGAATAAACGGCCCCGCCGCATTCTCGGGTACACGCTCACAGATCACGCCCAAAGCGCCCTTTTCAAACACCTGTGCAATATAGCCGTGACCGTCAGTCCGCTCTCCCTTGACCGCAATAAAGACGCCGTCCTTTTCGATCTCCCTGGAATCGATCACAACGCTTCCCGCCCTCTTTTCTACCTGCTCTTCATATCCTCGCGAATGAAGAATTCCGTTGCACGCTGCCGCCATTTCACGTAATGTCATTTCTGAAAAGACACCCCTCTCTTACCGCTCAAATATTGGTCACTGCTGTGTGCGATGTTCCGCTCTCATGAAGCTGTATATTTCTTCATGGATACCTGAATAATATGTTCGCACAGCGCCTCAAAATCCATGCCTTCCGCAGCCGCCTCCTGCGGAATGAGCGAAGTGGGCGTCATACCCGGCAGCGTATTTCCCTCCAGGCAGTACAGCCTTTCTTCTTCGTCCATCATAAAGTCAAAACGCGCATACGTCTGTATCCCCAGGGCATGGTAAGCACGGACTGCAATTTCCTGAACCTCTTTCGTTTTCTCCGCGCTGATCCGTGCAGGGCACGTCTCAACCGTGCTGCCCGCCTGATATTTATTTTTATAATCATAAAAGCCCTGCTTCGGCTCGATCTCCACAACCGGCAGCGCCCTGCCGCACATCACGCAGACCGTAAGCTCTCTGCCCTTGATATAATCCTCGATCAAAAGATCTCCGCCGTAACGCGCCGCATCTTTCAGCGCTTCCGCGTACTCCCTGTCGTTATTTACCATATAAACGCCCACACTTGAACCGCTGCACGCAAGCTTGACAACGCAGGGATAGGATACTTTGGGCGCCGTCTCTTTCTCCCGTACAAGGATTTCTCCCGGCGTCGGGATGTCATGATAGCGAAACAGCTTTTTGGTCAGTATCTTATCCATCGCCAGTGCACTGCTCACATAATCTGTTCCGGTATAGCGGATATGGAACAGATCAAACGCTGCCTGCACTTTTCCGTTTTCGCCGTTTTCACCGTGCAGCGCCAAAAATACAATATCCGCCATACTGCATATATCAATGACATGCGGTCCGAAGAACACTTCCGGATCGCCGCTCCGCATCGCCTTGACTGACGATATGTCAGGATTTACCGTACCGACGGCTCCGATTCCCTCCGACCAGTCGCAGTCCTGTTCAAACACTGTCTCATAATCATCTTTCCCATATCCCAGATATGCATCCAGAAGCATGACCTGATGATGCTTCCGAAGCGCCTGATAGATCATGCGTCCCGACATTAGCGACACGTCCCTCTCCGTGCTTGTTCCCCCTGCCAAAACAACAATCTTCAATTTCTCTCCTCCGTTTCCGCCTGTATGATCTCACACATCAATAAAATCAGTGCCGACATCTGCTCTCCGTCATCCGTGATCATTTCCTCTGCAAAAGACGCACCGAACGGCAGATAACTTTCCCCGCGCGGATTGCGCCCCAGCAGATAATGCAGCTGATTCTCCTGCACGGTTACATATTCATGATTCGTGATCGCATAATTAACCACGGCAAACTTCACCATGTCCTCGCAAAATCCTCCCGGATACCCTGCAGCTGTCAAATATACCCCGCTGTTATAGTCTGCAGCAAGCGTCTCGACCTCACTCATGACCGCACTGATCAGTCTGCTGCAAAGAGCTGCATCCACGCGATATTTTGTTGAAAGATACGCGACCTCTCCATAAAAGTCCATATTTCCCTCAGAACTGCTCTCCGTCTCCTGCCCGGTCCTAACCAAATATTCTTTCACAGCCGTATGATACTGCGTATATCCGGTCGCCCGAAACAGCTCTGCCGCAGCATAAAACGACAGGCTTTCATTGTGATCAGTCTGTTCCGTATCCGCCATGTTCCTTTTTTCCGTCATCATACTGTATGCATCCTGCGCGGCACGCAGACACCGCGCCGAAATATCTGCATCAATGACCCGGTAATCCTGTGCAAACTTTGCCAGTATGCCCGCATATGCACCGAGTTCTCCGGCGGATAGTCCCGCGGTATCCAGCGTCAGGATCTGCTGTACCCGCTTTGCCACAAGCTCGATCAGGTCCGGTATGGAGTTGCCGCTGTACTGACAACCCGTATCATCTCCGAAAATACCCGTATAATACTCATAGGCGATCAGCAGATTGGAAATCGTGCGTGCATCTCCCTCCAGCCATTCCGCATCATACGCAACATGATCCCACAGCTGATCATACGAAGCGCAGAGCTGCCGGAACAGTTCATCATAGAGCACGTCCCCAATTTCAAAGGGATAGGATTCCCCCAGTTCGCCCGCGCGGATATAATAGGTTCCCTCCTCGACCATCTCTGAAAACGTACCATAGCACACTGTGCTATGGCGGCTTTCGTCCCTGCCCGCAAATTCCATCTTCCCGCTGTAAACGGTCTCCCCTGTTTCCGCATTGATCACTTCAAAGGATTTCCCGCTCTGTCCGTCGATAAAAAATACGGTCTTCGTGCTGTAGGCTTCGTATCCGATCTGATCCGCCAGTACGGACGGTCTCATACGCGCCACCTGATACTGGATTTCCGCACGGTTCCCTTCCATACCGACATACCCGGTCTGCACGATCTCTTCCCCGGCTGCATCCTCCTTCCGCGTATGCTGCCGTGCACAGCCGCACAGCATAACAATGCACAAAAGGACAACACACAACATTGGAATGAGCGGCACCGTGATACCGTTAAAAAACGTAAATGCCCTGCAGCTGCCTGCTCTTTGTACTTTTTCCATGCACGCCCTTCTGCGGCATATCGTTTTCCTATATCCCGTACTTCCCAATAGCTCAGCCTCCGTAGAACGTTTTTCTGCATTCATCCACAATGAAATTTCTGATGAAATCGTCGCTTCCTTAGGACATTATACTACCTCACGCTATTTTGGTAAAGCAAAGGAACAAAAACTTGAGCCATGATCAATGCTTTCATGAAAGCATATCCTGAAAAACAGCCACAGCATCATAGCTAAAAGTGTTATGAAACGCAAAATCATTATTATGTAAACGTACACCGAAGGAAAAACTTTGATCAGCCGTTCCCGATGTACGTTTTTTATAGTGAAGTAATCGATAAAACTGGTATTTTAACAAAAACAACAGCCCTGCGGGACTGTCGTTTTGGCGGGATCATTTGCCCGCGGCAGGTGATACAATGTAGGAAGATCGATCACAGGTTTTCAGTTCTGCTTTATTGTATTCACCGCCGCCCCTTTTTGCACCTTGTCCTTCCTCTCAAAGCTCAAGCGCCCTGCCGTAAGACCGGCAGCAAAGCATCCGGATTCTGCGGCTTACTGAAGCTGTGTCAGCGGGTTGACCGGTTCGCCGTCCTTCGTCATTGCAAAATAGACATTACTTCCTTCCATAGAATAGTATTTCGTTGGCTGCGCAACCACACCGATCAGTTCTCCCGTGGCAATATAATCACCGCGCTCCACCGCAATATTCTCAAGCTGCCCATATGTCAGTTCATAGCCGCTCCCAAGTGTTACCGTCACCGCGTTTCCGATCTCTTCATCATAAAATACATTGCTCACAATGCCGTCGCTTGCCGACGTGATATGCTCTCCCGGCGCCGCAGAGATCACAATAGCAGGGCTGTAGCGGTACTGCCCAAGTGTTGTAAAATAAACATAACCATCCATACTGTAATTGATCAGCACGTTTCCCACGACCGGCCACGCCAGTGTCTGTCCGGCATCAAACTGAAGCGTTTCGGCAGCCGTGTCGATCTTACTCTGCAAAATCGCTTCACTGTCCATCCCTGCGGATGTCTCTCTTTCCGCCGCCTGCTGTTCCTCTTCGCTTAAATAGCTCATAGAACCGGAAGAATCTGCCTCTCCGTTATCCGCAAGAGCTTCCGTTCCCGCTCCTTCTTCCCCGTCAGCCTCCTGTTCGTTTTCTCCATCCTCATCTTCGTTATTTTGTGCACTCTCTAATCCCGGGTTCAAAATATCCTCAGAGTTTGCTTCCTTATATTGTGCATACAGATCAGGATCGACATCCATATCATCATGCTCCACGAACCCGTCATTAAAAAGATTGCCGTTATTTTGCTGTACCTGTTCCTGTTTTTCCTGCTGTCTTGCCGCATCTTCTAATTCTGAAAAATCAATTCTCTGTTCCCCGGATTCGTCTTTTCCCCGTGTCCCAAGATACACCCCTGTAAAAGTCAGTGCGCCAAGCACTGCAACCGAAGCGCCGAGCATCACGATTTTTTCCTTATTCATTTTCTTTTTGCCGATGCGTCTGCCACGGATCGGTTTTTTATCACCATTATCAAGATCAAATCTGTTTCCCATGTCATAACCCCCTGTCAGTTTCTAAATTTTTCACTGTTTATGGGGTTAGTTTTTCCCGTAATCTTTCTTTTATGCAATTCTCATAAATACAATTTCGTCAAAAAAATAGTTCAATATCTCCATACAGTTTTTACCCTCCTCCGCAAGCGCGCGTGCCTGATAAAGACTCAGTCCATACCCGTGCCCGTTCCCGAAGCAGATGAAACGCACGCCGTTCTCCGTGCTTTCCATCGAAAAATTTGACGACGGAAGCCCGAATACGCTCCGGAACCTCTCGCCCCCGATATGGAAAGCATCAAAGCCCTCTCCGCTTATGGAAAGTGACAATACGTATCCCGCCTCATCCCTCTCCTCGATCATGATGTGGACACCCTCAATAGAAGCGCTCCCTGTCAATGCTTTCAAGCAGGCATCCATCGTTTCAGCCGGACAGTCTATCACGGTACGGTAGTCCCGCGCCATAAGGTCCTGCCCGCATTCCACCGCCTTCCAGTGATACACATGCCCGTCCCCCAGCAGCGACGGGCTGCGTGTCTTCCCTGCACTGACCGCATGAAACGCTGTTTCGATCGATTTTCCGTCATACGTCATGATGATGCCGCCGGTTTCCGCTACCGCCTCTTCAAAGACTGCATAGTATGTATCATAATGCTCTCCCCACCGTTCTCTCAGCTCCGTCTCGTCCGCATATTCCCTCATCACACAGCTTCCCGTCTGTTCGATTTCAAACACCGCCTGCGTGCGTAAAAGGATCGCCATCGCACAGAGCTCTTCCTTCGGCGAATCCGCATCCGCCACACTGCCGAGCGCACTGATCAGTGCCGTCTCAAGCGGCACGCTGATGCTTCCCGCATCTTTTTCGCACACAACATAATAAGCCGGCGGATCCTGCTCCTCATATTGCTCACGCCGCGATACTTCCTGTTCAGGGCGGACGATGACAAGGACGACCGCAAGCGGTATCAGAAGTAGCACAAAAAGAACCACAAGGCAGATTCCCATGTGGGTTCTCCATGTGGTTCTTTTTTTTCGAAATCGGTCCATGTCCACACCCCCGCACTATTGTATGCGGAGACCGGTACGGACATACCTGTTGTTTTGAATCTGATCACATCACATTTTGCTTCACGGGCGCAGACGGGGCGCCCGTTGTCTATCCAGACCTTATTTTGCCAGATCTATGTGCTGCAGGATACCGACATCCCCTCTTTCAAATAAAAACATGCCCGTGCGCCGGATCACGCCGTTCGTCTCATTTGTCTGCATATTATTTAACGAAAAATCCGTTGCGGCAGAGGCAAGACAGATCGCACCGATCCCTTTCTCTTTCAGGTGATACAGCTTATCATTTCCATGTTCATCCTTTGACCAGATCAAAAGCTTGTCAAAGATCTCATCATCTTCGTCGATCCAGCCATTGCCGTCCTCGTCATACGCCGAAAGATCTGCAAATCCGTCGCCCGATTTTGTGCCAAACAGCTCGCTGCCGTCATTGATCTTTCCGTCCCCGTTCTTATCAAGCGCAAGAAATCCGCTTCCCGAAGAAAGTTTAGAAATTTCATCCAAAATGCCGTCGCCGTCAATATCAAATAAGAATTTTTGATCAGACAGCTCCGCAATGTCCGTATCGAGATTGATGACAAGCGGATCACAGAGTTCCTTCGTTTTTACCGGAGCCTTTGCCTCATAATATTCCGCAAAGCTTCTCGACATTTTCATTTCTATGCCGAATTTGATCTCCCTGCCGTCCTTTGTCACAACCGTTCCCTGCGTGGAGAAAGACGTCTGCTCACTCTCGTAGGATCCTGCCGCGCCCGTCAGCATGTTCATGATCGGTTTCGTTTGTGCGGGCGCATACCGGATTCTTTCCTGAATCGTCTGCAGATTGAACATTTCCTGAATCCCCGCTTCCTGCTGTTTACTGTAATCCTGCGTGCGGTAAGACTGTGCGCCGTACACGGAACCATCCCTCGCAGTCCCGCCTTTTCTTCTGAAAAAAAGATTGAGCAGATGCATGATCGAGGAAACCCGGATGTCTTCATAGGTCTGCGCCCTGCGCTCACTTTTAAGCGTCTGCGCCGAATACACCTCAGACCGCGTATAGCGAAGCTGTGTCATGCTCTCCTTTTTGTTCAGAAACTGTGTCATACCGCCGTAATTGCTTCTCGTCATGCCCGAACCGGATGACCAGCTGTTTACAAAGTTTCCAAAAGAACCGTTTTTTACTAAGACACCTCCCTGTGCCGTGGCGGACGTTCCCGCCCCTTTGACAGAAGAATACCTTCTGGCGGACTCCATTCCTATTTTACTGGAATCAATTCGCAAATACCTGCCTCCTAACTTGTTCTTTGATGTAAAGGAATTAACGTTGAACGCAGTCAAACTTTCAGTCCGCGACTCTGAAAATTTTCATCAAATGCGATACACTCTATATATCGTCCCCTATTTCCGAAAAAAAGATAAATAGAGCACAAAAATACCATCCTGCCATATGACAAGATGGTATTTCGTTCTTTATACGCGGTTATAATTGATCAGGCAGCCTTTTAAGATGATCTGGCGCTCCTCATCGGTCAGCTCGCCAAGTGCCAGCATAAATTCATGCAGTCCGTCGTCTTTGACGACATATGCCGGTATCTCCTCTCTCTTTTCCTCCACCGCTTTGCGGATATCGGGGATGAAAAGCCAGTCAAGATTTGCAAACGGAAGCCCGCCCTCTTTGATGATAAAAGGCAGCATTCCCCAATTGATCAGATTGCTGCGATAACGCTTGGTCGCGTATTCATTGGCAATATTCGCCCAGCCTCCCAATACCTTCTGACAGCTTGCCGCCTGCTCCCTTGCAGAACCGTCGCCCGGCTTGACCGCAAAAATGGTAGAACCAATCCCAAAATTCGTATGATTCACTCCCGGAAAATGTTCCTTGATCTTTCCCATCACGTCATGAAGCCCCGGCACCGTCTGGCACGGCTTGATACCCTCTTCTCCCGCAAGAAGCGCCTCGCGCGCCTTCTCCGCTTTCTGTACTTCTTTTGCACGCCCGACATATTCGGGGTCTTTGCGCGATAAGGTAAATTCCGCCAGTCCGAGCGGATTAGACCGATAGGACGACGTCTCCCCCGAGGGAATCAGCTCGTCGGTCGTCGTGACCGGATCGTGGATCTCGGATACGACCCGCAATACCAGATGCTCTGTGAGCGGAACCATCTTCGGCCAGTCCTTGATATTGGGACCGAACACGACTTCCACGCTCTCATCCGCCACGCCGTGGGAATCAAACACACGGTTCGCATAGATGTTTGCGTCAAAATGATAACGGTACTTTCCGATTTCTGCAGGCACATCGGTAGCCGCTGTCAGCACGCCCTTGTTCGCCGCAGTCGCTGCGATCGAACGCGCATCCATGAGTGCGACAGATGCGATCTGACCGTTCTGAAGCTTGCTTCCCTCTCTGTTCGGGAAGTTCCTGGTTGAATGCCTGATACTGAACGCATTGTTGGCAGGCGTATCGCCCGCTCCAAAACACGGTCCGCAGAACGCGGTCTTTAACACGGCTCCAGTCTCCATCAATGCCGCAGCACAGCCATTCCTGATCAGTTCCATATAAACCGGCATGGAGGCAGGATAGACGCTCAGTGTAAATTCATCGCTTCCGATATTGCTGCCCTTCATGATATCCGCCGCCGCACAGATATTTTCAAAACCTCCGCCCGCACAGCCTGCAATAATGCCCTGATCGACATAAAACCTGCCGTTACGGACTTTATTTTTTAGCGTAAAGTCTACCGCGCCGTCAAGACTGACCGCCGCACGGCGCTCCACATCCTCCAAAATGTCAGACAGATTCGCGTTTAATTCCTCGATCGTATAGGTATTGCTCGGATGGAACGGCATCGCGATCATCGGTCTGATCTCACTTAAGTCGATCTCGATCATGCCGTCGTAATACGCCGCCTGCCCCGGATTTAATTCTGCAAAGTCTTCGCTGCGCCCGTGAATGTCGAGAAATTCCCTGATCTGATCATCGGTCCTCCAAATGGAAGAAAGACAGGTCGTCTCGGTCGTCATCACGTCAATGCCGATCCTGAAATCCGGCGACAAAGAAGAAACACCCGGACCGACAAATTCCATGACCTTATTTTTCACATAACCGTTTCCGAACACCTCACCAATGATGGCGAGCGCCACATCCTGAGGTCCTACGCCGCGGACAGGCTCGCCGGTCAGATAGACGCCTACCACGCCCGGCATATTGATATCATAGGTCTGTCCCAAAAGCTGCTTGACCAGTTCCGGTCCGCCTTCCCCGACTGCCATAGTACCGAGCGCGCCATAGCGCGTATGGGAATCGGAACCTAAGATCATCTTCCCGCAGCCTGCAAGCATTTCCCTTGCAAACTGGTGAATGACCGCCTGATGGGGAGGCACATAAACGCCGCCGTAGCGTTTTGCACAGGATAAGCCGTACATATGGTCGTCTTCATTGATCGTGCCGCCGACCGCGCACAGGGAATTGTGACAGTTCGTCAGCACATAGGGCACGGGGAACTTCGTAAGCCCTGAAGCGCGCGCTGTCTGAATGATTCCCACAAATGTAATGTCGTGAGAAGTCAGCTTATCAAATTTGATCTTCAGCTTGTCCATACTGTCCGATGTATTATGTTCTTTTAATATCCCGTAAGCGATCGTTGCTTCTTTCGCCTTCTCCCTTGTCAGCGCACTACCGTCCGCCGCTCTGTCTCCAGCCTTATTTTTTACCATATCGAGCGCATCCGCACTGTCGGGAATCAGTTCTGTACCGTTGACCAGATACACGCCGCCTTCATACAGCTTCATGAATGTTTCCTCCGTTTTCTCTCAAATCTCAGGTTCCGCCCTGCGCGGCAAAGCGGCTTTCCTGATCGCCTTTTTCGATGCGGCTATTTGAATACCGCTTCTTTAGTATTATACGGGAAGCTGTCTCTTATACACATCT
>RYVZ01000064.1 GCA_003979345.1 Lachnospiraceae bacterium | reverse complement strand
GCAAGTACCAAACGGACTTAAATATCACGTTGGAGAAAATGGAGATAACCTTTCCGGCGGACAGAAACAAAGAATTGCCGTAGCAAGAGCCTTAATTCGTAAGAAGCCACTGTTGATTTTAGACGAGGGCACGTCTGCTATTGATATGCAAACCGCGTATGATATTGAAAGCAGTCTATTGGCAATATCTGATTTAACGCTACTTACTATCACTCATAATATGAGCAGCGATATTCTTACACTCTATGACGAAATTGTATTTATGGCAGACGGCAAAATAATTGAACATGGCACATTTGAAGAACTTATTACTAAACACGCTGCATTTTACGACTTCTATCAACTAAAGAAGTAGGTTTCTTTAGAGGAAAGTTTTTTTGAACTGTACATAAAAAACCGTTAGAGGAGCAGATGTTTTTGTATGCCTTTTTACGCAATATCTAATCTATCGGCGGTTTTGAAATATCAAATCCGCCGTTTCTTTTTTATCTTCTCAAGGAATGACGCGGTATCACTGTTGAAATCGGTGGCTAAAGGAGGTAATGGAAATGAAACCAAGCCAGGAAAAGATTATGCGTATTAGTAAGAAAATACGCATCGTACTCAAGTTGGGATTTATTGTATCAAATGTCATCGTAATACTATCTTTAATCGCAATCGGCATTTTAGTGTTTTCCAAAGAAGACATAAAGTCGTCTTTTTATATACGTTTTCAAACATGATATGGTCCAAAAATTTTATAATGATCATGATCATTGGAATGTTAAGTATTTCTGCCGGTACATTCATGAATGGTTTCAAGCAAAATAATATTCATATTCATCATCATGTTATCCGCCTTATTGTTGAAACAGGCATTACTATAATTTGTTGGATAGGCAGGTAAAAAAATTTGTGCAAAGTTGTCATACACTATGCTCCTGTCAACGCATGGCGCGACAGGAGCAGGCGGCGGCGCGGTTCATAAAATGATCCTTAAAACTGTTCAGACTCCACATTCCGCAGAAACCCGACATACGTCACCACGAAATAGATACAGTACACCCCGAAAAACAGCAGAAACGAGATCCCGAAATAGAACCACGACGGCGTTTTCACACCCGAATAAAAATTAAAGTTTCCGCCCACATACCCCGCGATGATCCCGCTGATCACGACTGCAAGCAGCGCAGGACACAGATAAAATAACACGAGCTGCCGTCCTATAAGCCCTGCCACCTCCCGCGTCCCCATGCCGATCTGTTTCAGCACCCTGTAGCGGAATCTGTACTTTGCGGAATCGCTGAGCTGCTGTACGGACAGCACGGTCAGCGCGACGCACAGAAAGACCATGCCGATGTAGATCAGCGGAAAGATCAGCGGCAGCAGCATGCACTTCATCTCTTTCACCAGATTATCGCGGACGAGATTGTCCGACCCCCACACCATGATCATGTCCGATCCGATGCAGGTATTCCCTCCGATATCAAGCGTCCGCGAGTGGTCAAAATCGAGCGCCATCGATTTCCTGGAAGTCTCTGACACCGCATCGATCCTGTTTTTCAGACGATCCGGCGCCTCCCCCGCGATGTCCACTGCCAGCTCCGCATAATAGGGCCGCATCTTCGCGATCTCGGCATCGGACACCACGATCACATAATCCCCGCCATTCTGCCCGTCCTGCGAAAACGGTTCTGTGTAATACCCCGCACACACAAGCTTTCCGCTGCTGCCTTCTATAAAAATCTGGTCGGAGAAGTCTCCCGTTTCCCGAAATACCCTGTCCTTCATGTGAATGACATACTCATGCTCCGCCATGGATACCGTCCCATATCCGAGCATTTCCCGCAGATGGTTATAATCCGTCAGCCCCATATACGTATCGTACGTGCAGTATATATTATTGTGGTAGTGCGCGATCGCTTCCATATCAGGGCTGCCGTCCCTGTTTCTGTATTCATCGCCAAACGCTCTCAGATGCGTGTACAGATAAACATTCATCTGGTCTGTTCCATTCGTGTAGATCCGGTACGCGTACACCTCCTCAACCGGCACATTTTTCTCTATGACCGCAAGCTCCGCCGCAAAATCATTTTCAACATAACTGCTGCGGAGCTGTATGTCAAACGGCATCTTCTCCGCAAGCATATGATCCTGATAAAAATTGAACATCATCGCGATCGAGCACCCCAGAAACGCCACGACAAACAGCGCCGTCAGCGTCCCCATCGTAAACCGCATCGTCTTGATCTTGGAGGCGAACTGCCGGAGCAAAAACAGATTCTGACCTCTGTAGACTGCCCTTCCCTCACGGCGCACATAACAGATCACCCACGCGGAAAGTCCCGTATAAAACAGAT